>NZ_JBBORC010000001.1:2695000-3312500 GCF_038004425.1 Solibacillus sp. FSL W7-1464 | reverse complement strand
AATTCGATTCCCTGAGTAGCGGCGAGCGAAACGGGAAGAGCCCAAACCAAAGAGCTTGCTCTTTGGGGTTGTAGGACACTCTATACGGAGTTACAAAAGAATGGATTAGACGAAGCGACTTGGAAAGGTCCGCGAAACGAGGTAAAAGCCCTGTAGTCAAAAGTTCATTCCCTCCAGAGTGTATCCTGAGTACGGCGGAACACGTGAAATTCCGTCGGAATCCGGGAGGACCATCTCCCAAGGCTAAATACTACCTAGTGACCGATAGTGAACCAGTACCGTGAGGGAAAGGTGAAAAGCACCCCGGAAGGGGAGTGAAATAGATCCTGAAACCGTGTGCCTACAAGTAGTTAGAGCCCGTTAATGGGTGATAGCGTGCCTTTTGTAGAATGAACCGGCGAGTTACGATTACGTGCGAGGTTAAGTTGAGAAGACGGAGCCGCAGCGAAAGCGAGTCTGAATAGGGCGAATTAGTACGTGGTCGTAGACCCGAAACCAGGTGATCTACCCATGTCCAGGGTGAAGGTGAGGTAACACTCACTGGAGGCCCGAACCCACGCACGTTGAAAAGTGCGGGGATGAGGTGTGGGTAGCGGAGAAATTCCAATCGAACCTGGAGATAGCTGGTTCTCTCCGAAATAGCTTTAGGGCTAGCCTCGTGATTGAGAATACCGGAGGTAGAGCACTGTTTGGACTAGGGGGGCATCTCGCTTTACCGAATTCAGACAAACTCCGAATGCCGGATATTTATACACGGGAGTCAGACTGCGAGTGATAAGATCCGTAGTCAAGAGGGAAACAGCCCAGACCACCAGCTAAGGTCCCCAAGTAATCGTTAAGTGGAAAAGGATGTGGCGTTGCTTAGACAACCAGGATGTTGGCTTAGAAGCAGCCATCATTTAAAGAGTGCGTAATAGCTCACTGGTCGAGTGACGCTGCGCCGAAAATGTATCGGGGCTAAACGATTCACCGAAGCTGTGGATGCATACTTTGAGTATGCGTGGTAGGAGAGCGTTCTAACAGCGTTGAAGTCAGACCGGAAGGACTGGTGGAGCGGTTAGAAGTGAGAATGCCGGTATGAGTAGCGAAACATGGGTGAGAATCCCATGCACCGTATGACTAAGGTTTCCTGAGGAAGGCTCGTCCGCTCAGGGTTAGTCGGGACCTAAGCCGAGGCCGATAGGCGTAGGCGATGGACAACAGGTTGATATTCCTGTACCACCTCCTCACCGTTTGAGAAATGGGGGGACGCAGTAGGATAGGGTAAGCACGCCGTTGGTTGCGCGTGTTCAAGCAGTAAGGCGTGTATGTAGGCAAATCCGCATACTATAACGTTGAGCTGTGATGACGAGCTCGTATGAGCGAAGTTCCTGATTTCACACTGCCAAGAAAAGCCTCTATCGAGGTGAGAGGTGCCCGTACCGCAAACCGACACAGGTAGTCGAGGAGAGAATCCTAAGGTGTGCGAGAGAACTCTCGTTAAGGAACTCGGCAAAATGACCCCGTAACTTCGGGAGAAGGGGTGCTTCTTTGGGTGCATAGCCTAGAGAAGCCGCAGTGAATAGGCCCAGGCGACTGTTTAGCAAAAACACAGGTCTCTGCAAAACCGTAAGGTGACGTATAGGGGCTGACGCCTGCCCGGTGCTGGAAGGTTAAGAGGAGCGGTTAGCGCAAGCGAAGCTGTGAATTGAAGCCCCAGTAAACGGCGGCCGTAACTATAACGGTCCTAAGGTAGCGAAATTCCTTGTCGGGTAAGTTCCGACCCGCACGAAAGGCGTAACGATCTGGGCACTGTCTCAACGAGAGACTCGGTGAAATTATAGTACCTGTGAAGATGCAGGTTACCCGCGACAGGACGGAAAGACCCCGTGGAGCTTTACTGTAGCCTGATATTGAATTTTGGTACAACTTGTACAGGATAGGTAGGAGCCAGAGATCTCGGAGCGCCAGCTTCGAAGGAGGCGTCGGTGGGATACTACCCTGGTTGTATTGAACTTCTAACCCATGCCCCTTAGCGGGGTAGGAGACAGTGTCAGGCGGACAGTTTGACTGGGGCGGTCGCCTCCTAAAGAGTAACGGAGGCGCCCAAAGGTTCCCTCAGAATGGTTGGAAATCATTCGTAGAGTGTAAAGGCATAAGGGAGCTTGACTGCGAGACCTACAAGTCGAGCAGGGTCGAAAGACGGGCTTAGTGATCCGGTGGTTCCGCATGGAAGGGCCATCGCTCAACGGATAAAAGCTACCCCGGGGATAACAGGCTTATCTCCCCCAAGAGTCCACATCGACGGGGAGGTTTGGCACCTCGATGTCGGCTCATCGCATCCTGGGGCTGTAGTCGGTCCCAAGGGTTGGGCTGTTCGCCCATTAAAGCGGTACGCGAGCTGGGTTCAGAACGTCGTGAGACAGTTCGGTCCCTATCCGTCGTGGGCGTAGGAAATTTGAGAGGAGCTGTCCTTAGTACGAGAGGACCGGGATGGACATACCGCTGGTGTACCAGTTGTCTTGCCAAAGGCATCGCTGGGTAGCTATGTATGGACGGGATAAGTGCTGAAAGCATCTAAGCATGAAGCCCCCCTCAAGATGAGATTTCCCATTACGCAAGTAAGTAAGACCCCTGAAAGACGATCAGGTAGATAGGTTCGAGGTGGAAGTGCGGTGACGTATGCAGCTGACGAATACTAATCGGTCGAGGACTTAACCACATTTTATTGCTCAATTCAATGAAACGTTTATCCAGTTTTGAAAGAATGAAAATTTATTAAAAAATACTTGACAAATATGAAAAGTATGATATAATAAGTAATGTCTTTCGAATAAATAGTCTAGTGATGATGGCAAAGAGGTCACACCCGTTCCCATACCGAACACGGAAGTTAAGCTCTTTAGCGCCGATGGTAGTTGGGGGCTTCCCCCTGTGAGAGTAGGACGTCGCTAGGCTGTTATAAAATTATTCCGAAGTAGCTCAGTTGGTAGAGCATCCGGCTGTTAACCGGCAGGTCGCAGGTTCGAGTCCTGCCTTCGGAGCCATTAAATCTTGGAGAGTTGTCCGAGTGGCCGAAGGAGCACGATTGGAAATCGTGTATGCGGGTAACCCTGCATCAAGGGTTCAAATCCCTTACTCTCCGCCAGGCAAATTTAGAGGCCCGTTGGTCAAGTGGTTAAGACACCGCCCTTTCACGGCGGTAACACGGGTTCGAATCCCGTACGGGTCACCAAAAAGATACATAAGTAAGTATCCAGCGTTGGAGGATTAGCTCAGCTGGGAGAGCACCTGCCTTACAAGCAGGGGGTCGGCGGTTCGAGCCCGTCATCCTCCACCATTAAACAAATAGTATTATCGCGGGGTGGAGCAGTGGTAGCTCGTCGGGCTCATAACCCGAAGGTCGCAGGTTCAAGTCCTGCCCCCGCAACCAAATGGTCCCGTGGTGTAGCGGTTAACATGCCTGCCTGTCACGCAGGAGATCGCCGGTTCGATCCCGGTCGGGACCGCCATTTTTAAAACATTAAATTGTGGGTTTGTAGCTCAGTTGGTAGAGCATTAGATTGAAGCTCTAAGTGTCGGCGGTTCGATTCCGTCCAAACCCACCATATTTTTTTGCCGGTGTAGCTCAGTTGGTAGAGCAACTGACTTGTAATCAGTAGGTCGAGGGTTCGACTCCTTTCGCCGGCACCATTACCTGGAGGGGTAGCGAAGTGGCTAAACGCGGCGGACTGTAAATCCGCTCCTTAGGGTTCGGCGGTTCGAATCCGTCCCCCTCCACCATCCTTTTGATAGGGGCATAGTTTAAAGGTAGAACTACGGTCTCCAAAACCGTCAGTGTGGGTTCGATTCCTACTGCCCCTGCCAAATAACTTTAAAATACTTAAAATAATATAGTGGCGGTTGTGGCGAAGTGGTTAACGCACCTGATTGTGGTTCAGGCATTCGTGGGTTCGATTCCCATCAGTCGCCCCATTTTTATTTAGGTTTAAGTATTAAAATTATAATATAGTGGCGGTTGTGGCGAAGTGGTTAACGCACCTGATTGTGGTTCAGGCATTCGTGGGTTCGATTCCCATCAGTCGCCCCATTCTATTCTATATAAAAATTTAAATATTGGGGTATAGCCAAGCGGTAAGGCAACGGATTTTGATTCCGTCATGCCCTGGTTCGAATCCAGGTACCCCAGCCATTTTTTTATTTGCGGAAGTAGTTCAGTGGTAGAACACCACCTTGCCAAGGTGGGGGTCGCGAGTTCGAACCTCGTCTTCCGCTCCAAACATGGCGGCATAGCCAAGTGGTAAGGCACAGGTCTGCAACACCTTTACCACCGGTTCAAATCCGGTTGCCGCCTCCATATTTTATTGAATCGGAAAACCCGATTTTTTTTTACCTTATTTTGCCGAGTTGGTGGAATGGCAGACACGACGGACTCAAAATCCGTTGCCGCGAGGCGTGTGGGTTCAAGTCCCACACTCGGTATCAGTTCAATACAACAGATCAAAAACCCTTAAAACCTTTAAATTAGGCTTTAAGGGTTTTTTGCTTATGCTTTCAGTAATTGAATTGTAGTATAATATCTACTCCTGCATTACCGCTCTTATAATAACGCTGCAACCGCAGTAACAATGCTTATGGATTTCCTAGAATGCATGCAATCATTAATCCATTGAAAGTGTTTAAAAGTATAATAATATTATTCAGGAATTAAAATGGTTTCTCTGTTTTTCATATTTAAAATTGCGAAAGATATGCTAAGTACATATGTTTAAGCCTCGCTTCAGTACAAGCTTTTTTTATAGGAAATAATACGTTTTTTTCTAGCTTCTTAAAAATATTTACTATAGAATGAACATTATAATGTAAGGAAGATAAAACACAGCAAATATTATTTAAATAATAACAAATGTGTATTTTAGTAAGGAAGTAGGGAATTAAATAAATGAATGTAGCAACAAACTTTAAATGGATTGAAGCGACGAATTATGATGAGATGAGTAAAATTGCCGCAACAATTTTTATAGATCAATTAAAAAAGAATGGTGCAACGGTATTTGGAATGGCTACAGGTGGTACTCCGGAAGGCTTTTATAAAGAGCTGGTAGCAGCATACAAAGCTGGTGAGGTATCCTTTGCACAGGCCAAGTCTTTTAACCTGGATGAGTATATCGGCATTAATCCGGCAAATGAATCGAGCTACCATTTTTATATGGATCATCATCTGTTTAATCATATTGATATAAAACAGGAAAATATTTATTTACCCGCAGGTAATAAATCAAATTTAGAAAAGGCAGCAGCTGAATATGATGCGATGATAAAGGATGCAGGAAATATTGATGTACAGCTTTTAGGAATCGGTGTGAATGGACATATCGGTTTTAATGAGCCGGGTACTCCTTTTGATTTAGGTACAAATATTGTAGAGCTCACACAGTCTACACGTGAAGCGAATCAAGTTTATTTTGACTCAATTGACGATGTTCCGACACATGCTATTACAATGGGTATCAAGACAATCTTGAGTTCTAAAAAGATTGTATTATTAATTTCGGGTGCATCAAAACAAGAGGCCTTTGATCGTTTGCGCAGTGGGATAGTAACAGAAGACTTTCCTGCAAGCGCTCTGCACAACCATCCGGATGTGACTGTAATTTATACAGATGTTAAATAAGATGTTAAATAAAATAAAGGAGTGCATACAATGTGCACTCCTTTTTATTTTATAGTCGAAATAAATACCCCGGCAATAACAGCGACCCCACCAATTATTTGGGCAAGCAGGAGTTGCTCATTTAAAAACAGCACGGCAAAGATTGCAGCGAATAGTGGAATGAAGTTCAGGTAGATTCCCGCTTTGTTCGCACCTAATGAGACCACACCATTGTTCCAGCTTAAAAAGGCAACAATTGAAGCAATGAGCCCCACATAAATAATCGCCCCAATTGTCGAAGCGTTCCATACGATTGCTTGTGACGATGTAAGTTGTTCAAATACTGCAAACGGGAGTAACATAATGGCACCGATTGCGATCGTCACTAAAAATGTAGAGTATCCTGGCAATTTCCCAGCATACTTTTTAATGAGTAATGAATAGACACTCCAACATACTACCGCAACTACTACGATTAAGTCCCCTTTGTTGAAAGAAAATGTAAGCAGGCTTTGCAATGAACCTCCAGATATAATAAAGAGCACTCCGGCTAAAGAGAGAAGCGTGCCGAGCAGTTGAAATTTTGTTAAGCGTTCTTTTAAAAAGATGAAGCTCAGTATGTATATAATAATCGGTGTCGATGAATTCATTAATGATGCATTGATGGACGTTGTATAATGCAGGCCGATATATACGAGTGTATTGAATGCGGCAACTCCTGTTAGTGCTAAAATAATGACAGCACCCCAATACTGTCTCAGCGCAGGCCATTCTTTTTTTGTTCGTTGGTAGGCGATAGGGAAAAATACGAGAAAGGCGACAATCCAACGTAAAAAAGCTAGAGTAATCGGAGGAATATCCCCGGAAACAGCCCGGCCAATTACAAAGTTACCGCCCCATAATAAAGTAGCTAAAATGAGCAATAGCTGTGGTGGAAATTTCATACTTGTACATCTCCTTATATTGGAAAAATGATTTTATCTATTATAGGGACAACCACATGGAATTTGCAATGCGCTTTACATAAAACGCTATGATACAATAGCGACAGAAGTAAAAGGAGGTCATTAAAATGAAAATACGACCAGCAAGATTACAGCAAGGCGATACTGTAGGATTAGTAAATTTAAGCAGTCCGCTTAAGACAGAATCATTAGGTGATAAATTAGCGTTCTTAGATGAGCTAGGTTTAAAATATAAGCTTGGTAATACAGTGCAAGATTATGAAGGCTATTTGGCAGGTTCCGACGAGGAGCGTATTAAAGACTTCCATCAAATGATTGTCGATCCGGAAGTGAAGGCAGTCTTTTTAGTGACAGGCGGCTATGGAGTCTCAAGAATTATCGATAAAATAAGTTACCCATTAATCGAGGACAATCCGAAAATTATTTGGGGCTTTTCCGATGTGACGGCTCTACACACTCAAGTAAACGAGTTTGCAAATTTAGTGACATTCCATGGCCCGATGATGTCCAGTCCAAAAGGGGAGCTGGATACTCTTTCTAAAAAAATGTTCCAGCAGCTGTTCCAACCGATTGAAATTCAGTATACAGATAGCATTTCACCACTTACGGCAATTGTACCGGGAGTTGTACGCGGCGAATTGACAGGCGGAAATTTAAACCGTATTGTCAGTACGCTTGGAACGAAATTTGAAATTGATGTGCGCAATAAAATATTACTACTTGAAGATATAGGGGAAACAATTGAGCAAATTGATTTAATGCTGAACCAGCTGCGTCTTTCAAGAAAGCTGGAGCTTGCAGCAGGCTTTGCTATAGCGGACTTTAATATGCCGGATGATACATACAGCTATGCAGATGTACTGAAGGTAATAGAAGGGTATTTGAAGCCATTTAACAAACCTGTGTTAGCAGGATTTAAAATTGGCCACTGCAAACCTAATATTGCGATTCCATTAGGTGTGGATGTAATTTTGGACGCAGATGAAAAGGCATTAAGAATTTTACCTGGGGTAGAGTAAATATTTATAAAGAGCAGACAGATAATTACCGTTATCTGTCTTTTTTCTATATTTATAGGTAAAAAATACTTCTATTTAAGTTTTTATGTAAGACTTTAATCTGAATTTTCTAAACGAAATATAGGAATAAAAATGGGTATTGTGTTAAATTATAGTAAGGCAGTAGATTAAGGAGGCTTTTTCAAGAATATACATAAATTTTATATCATGAGATAAAGAGAGGAATGGTGTCTGTATTATGTATAAAAATAAAAATATAGTAATGATTTTATTTTCAGTTGTTATGAGCGGCATTACGGTAGCCGTATTTCTTTTACATCGGGTTTTTGGATGGATCGAACCGTATACTTTGCTGGAACAATCACGTGGAGCATCTTTAACACCAATGAATGCATCAATCATCTTTTCTTTAATTTCAATATCCATTGGTCTGATTATTGCATCCTATATATTATTTAGAAAAAACAGTTCACATACATATATCCCTATGTTCACAGCTATTTCAGCAACTATCGGAAGTATAGCTCTCATCGCAAGCGGACACGGATTGGTAGAATATCATTTTTCTGTATTTCTGGTGGTGGCCGCATTAGGCTATTATGAAAGTGTTAAAATTGTTGTCGTATCAACAATGATTTTCGTAGCTCAGCATCTACTAGGCTATTTCTTTGTACCGGAATTATTGTGCGGTTTGACTGAGTATCCATTTAAATTACTGCTGATCCATGCCTTCTTCCTATTGTTGACTAGTGGGGTTGTCATCACGCAAATTCTTGTGCGTAAACATACAATTCAGCAATACAAAAAAGAAAAGAATCATGCTGACATTATTAAAAATATGATGAAAAATGTTAATGGCATGTCTCAACAAGTACTGGAAAATATTAATACTTTGGAGTCGAGTGCCACAACCAGTAAAGAATCAGCGCAACACACTCAATTGGCAATCCAGCATTTAGTAACAGCAGCAGATGAACAGATGGACTATACAGAGAAAAGTCGTGCAATGCTTGAAAAAGTAAACGAAAGTACCCATACGGTCATCAATCACCTGACCATCTCAAAAGAAGCTTCACAGGAAACATCGGAAGAGGCATTACACGGGATGGCCGTTATGTCAGATACGGTTCAACAGATGAACAGTGTCGTGAAAAGTGCAGATCAGATGCAATTCGTTGTGAAGCAGTTGGAGAACCGTTCAATTGAAATTGAAAATACATTACAGTTAATTACGGAAATTGCCGCTCAAACGAATTTGCTTGCATATCATTGATTTTTTAATGTATTTTAAACAAACCCTTGATATTACAGCCTTCATAACAATTATAAATACAGTATTGCAATCATCAATGTACTGTATTTATAATATTAATATATTTAGAATTTTTTAGCAAGAAGGTTGGGGCGTATGGGGCTATTAGAATTAACTAACATAATAAGCAATTCCTTCACCATAGATGAATCACTAGATAAACTTGGTGAATATATAAAACGTAAAAAGATTAATGGATTACATTATGCTCATTTCATTGCAAATAAAGGGGTTGGGTGTGTAGTTAAACCCGATTACACTACACATAATGAAGCAACTGATTTATTAATAGAAATTGTTTCAAGTGGAGATTCACCTAATACAGTAAGATCAACAGCTTATGATTTGACTAAATTTTTAGATTTTTTAATGTTATTTGAAATTACTTTAGAGGAAGTTACTGATTTAGAGGAATTATTAGTAGGATATTTATTGTATCTTAGAATACTTGGCACTAAGGGAATAAACGTAACTAAAAGCATAATGTGGAGTTTGATAGACTATATCCCATTAGTAGATGATGATATAAAAAACCTAGATATTAATGAATATGGGAAAAGAAGTTTTTCATCAGCCAACGAACTAAGCAACGACTCTATTGTTAAAGCTTTACAAAATACGTTTAAATATATCGACTTTTATAACAAAAGAAAACCCATCGCAGTAGATTCAATCCCAAGAAAAAAGGTGGATAACACATCCAGCTTCTCTTCAACAAACAAGGTAGCTTATGCAAAGGTAAAATACGATACAAAGGCTCTTTGTGCAAAGGCAGGAATTAAACATATTGAATCTAAAAAGAAAGCATCTCCTATTAAAGTAAGAATTCCTACTCTAGAAGAGATTGAATTATTTATGAGTGCTTTGAATTTAATTAAGACTTCTAATATTAATAAATTAGTTATTTACTTATTAAAAGGGTTTGGAATAAGAGAAGGTGAACTATCTAATCTATTATTTGATACAAGTAAATTACCTAGCAACTTCTTACACTTAAATTACAATGAAGCGTTATCACTTTTGAAAGAACAAAAATTTGGTGATCTATACTATAATAAATCACTTAATAAATGGATATGTGAGGTTAGACTTACAGAAGATAATTCCCATCATACAAGAAGAAATAAAACTAACAGTAGAGAAGTTTTTTACATATTTGAACAAGAAGAACTTACAAGCATTCTATACAGTGCATTAAGAGAACGTCAATTATTAATTAAAGTTAAGAATACAAAAAATCCTGATGAGTTATTCATCTCACCTAGAAATGATTGTAAACCTATGCTCGGAAGCACTGTTTATTCTATTGTTAAAACCATTAGTAAAAATATAAGTAAGAAAACAGGAGTTGATTATTCCTTTATTACTCCCCACACTTTCCGACATTTTTACGCTACGTATTTGCTACGAATTAAAAAATATACTTTGGATGATGTATCACGTTTATTAGGTCATTCAGATACAGAAATAACGAGGACTACCTATATTCATTATTTAAACGATGATAAGCCAGAATCCATTATTTCAGATATAAAAAATACCATAAAATGACAGGAGCGTTATATGTCTAGCAGCCTTACTTGGATGAGTACAGATGCCTTTTTAAAAAGGGAATCCGAAAACCCCATTAAACTTAAATTATTTGGTCGGGATATTCCGCGTATACAGAAAACGATTGATAGTTTCCATCAAAAGTACCCAACACCTGAATTTTGGTTACAAAATAGTAAAGAGCCTTTAGAAAATGAAACAATCGAATATATTCTAGTTTGGTTTTTAGAAAATGAATTCATAAGTACCACTGATAAAATAAAAATCTTTAATATCTTATTTGAAAGCTATACTCATTACAAACGTACTATACGCTGGGCTTATTATTACAATTTGTAACCGTCAAGTAGAATTAAACAGTTTTTCACAAGTAAGTTTCAACAGTTTTCACCAATTAAGTTTCAACAGTTTGATGTTGGAATAAAGCCTTTCTATATTTCATTCGAATACTATCTGCCTCTTTGTCAAATGTGATAATCTCACTTCGATGAAGTAAGCGATCCAAAATAGCGGTTGTTAATGTTGGGTCTCCTAAAAACTTCCCCCATTCTCCTGGACCTTTGTTTGATGTCAATATAAATGCAGCTTTATCATATAAATCATAGATAAATTGAAAGAATAAGTTAGCTTCCTGAGCTTCGTATGTCATGTACATCACGTCATCAATGATAATCAAATCAGATGTAATAATCCGCTTGTAACGAGTTTTCGACTTGTTGGTATATTCTTTTGTTTTTAAAACATACATGAGTTGGCTCATGGAGATAAAGGATACTTGGTATCCTTTCTCCACGGCGTGTATTCCTAAAGCGATCGACAAATGCGTTTTACCAGCTCCAGTTGGGCCCATCATAATTAATGTGAAATATTCTTCAACCCAATTCAATTCTTTTAGAACATTAAGTTGTTTTTCTCCTATTGCTGATTGTTCATTCAAGTTATATTCTTCAAAAGTTAACTTCTCTGGAAACTCAGCCCACTTCATTAATCTCTCATTATTCTTTTTCTCTCTACAGTTCAATTCGTAACTCAAGATTTCGTGAATCAATTCATGATAAGTCCAATTCTTTGATTCCGCTGCTCGCATTAGATTCGGCAACTCTTTTGCTGTCTCAGCCAGACGTAGGGTGCGACATTTGTCTTGTAATAATTCGAAAGGATGGGTCATATTAATCTCTACCTCCAGCTAAGACTTTTAAATAAATGTAAGCGTCAAATAGCGGCCACCTAGTTTTAGGCAGCCGCTATTGTTATGTTATCTATATAGTTCGTTTTGGTACGTGGCAGTTGGTCGGAATTTTATCTGACCAAGGCATCAACGCATCTAACGCTGCGTCGTCTGTTCGTTCAATTAACGGCAGCTGTTCCAAGACATACGTTAAATATTTCAGCGGATCGAGTTGGTTCTCTTTGGCTGTTTCTACAATACTGTAAATGACAGCACTAGCCTTTGCGCCTTTTGGAGAACTCGCAAATAACCACGCCTTGCGACCGATAACGAACGGTTTAATCGAACGTTCGCCTCGATTATTATCTAACTCTAGACGACCATCCTTTAAAAATACCACGAGTTTTTGCCACTGATTTAAACAGTATGTAATGGCTTCACCTAATTTTGTTTTTGGTGCGACACGGGCTTTTTCTGTTTTTAGCCATACTAAAAAATCATCTAATACAGGTTTACTCTGCTTCAGACGTTCCTCGTAGCGACGTTCAGGTGTACAGTCGTCCATTTTATTAATCTTTTTGTCGATCGCAAATAAACGATTACAGAATTGAAGGCCTATTTTTGCGGCACATGGCTGCTCTGTATTTTGTAGATTTGCTGGTAAGGATTTCAGTGCTTCATCATATTTTCGACGCGCGTGCGCCCAGCACCCGACCAACTCGACATTTTTCAAGTCGTGATAACCTGCATATCCATCGACATGGAGATAACCTGAAAAACCTTGTAAAAATGCTTTGGGATGTTTACCCGAGCGTGTTGTTTGATAGTCATAAAGCACGATGGGCGCCACTTCTCGACCTGTTCGATACATCCACATAAACGATTTGCTTGTCGCAGCGCGACCAGGTTCATTTAATACTTGTAAACTGGTCTCATCCGCATGGGCAATATCCTCTTGTAGTAGTTTTTTATGAAGATGATGATATAAATGGATAAGCCATGTGTTCGCCCCATACATCATCCAGTTCGCCATCGTTTGACGTGAGAGTGAAATGCCCATTCGCTCTAATTGTTTTTCTTGTCGATAAAGCGGAAGACCTTCACAATATTTTTGGCTCATCAAATAAGCCATCGCTGATGGCGAAGCTAAGCTACCTGGATACATAGGCGCTGGCATTTTCGCTGTGACGATAGGTGTTTCTGTTCCTTCTTTTTCACAATGACGGCAGCTGTAAATGTGTTGAACATGTTCGACCACTTCGACTTGTGCCGGAATGATTTTCAATTCACGACGGATTTGTGTACTCATTTCGTGTGTCTTTTCACCGCAACACAAACAAACCTGCTCTTCTTCGCTTAAACGATAGTGAATCGTTTCGACAGGCAAGTTTTCTAACATCGCTTCGATTTGACCCGAACGCTTTTTACGTTTATAGGTAACCGTTTCAAGCGTCGGTTCTTCGACCGTGTTATCTGACGTCATTTCCATTTCATTGAATAGCGTCAGCGTAAGTTGATCTTGGTTGGTTTTTTCACTTGAAGCACCATACTTCTTTTGTTGGCTCAGGCGGAACTGTGCTTCCCACCAGTTGAGTTTAGCCAGTAGGGCTTCATTTTGTTTTTCCAACGCCGCATTCTTTTTTGCGAGTTCTTCAATTGTAAGTGTTGGAGTAAGTTCGATTTTTACCATAGATAAAGAAATTCGACCTGAATAGCCGAATTCCTTTTTCAAATGACAACTTTAGCAGAAATCTTCATATGTGAGGATTTTTGATTCATAGGTAACCCTTCGAGTAACCATTTAAATTGCCTGCCTGAAATTTTCAATGGCGTAGTCGCTTCATCGGGCCAGTCAAACAGGCCATCTTCTAAACGACGATAAAAGAGCCAAAATCCATTATGGTCCCAGTGAAGGATTTTTAATTTATCCTTTTTTCGGTTACAGAATACAAAGAGATGCGATGAAAAGGGATCAAGCTGAAAGCTTTCTTGTACAATTGCAGCGAGACCATCCACGGATTTCCGTAAATCTGTTGGTCCACACGCAATGAACACTTGATCCATTCTTAAATTAGTGAACATGATGTTGGACAACCTGAAGGACTTTCGTTAAAGTCGCTTCATCAAAATCGGGTGGACAGTCAATGGTGATGCCATTTAATTTAATCGTAATGGGAATCGTTTCAGGTAGAACAGGCTCTTGTACAACAACAGGTAACCACTGAGCAGGTTGAATTTTTGTCTGCGTCCGTGATTTACGCAGCCACTGATACATACTTTGAACAGGTACATTTTCTTTTGCGCACCAAGCAGCAACGCTTGCTTCACCACTCGTGTGGAAAGCTTGAATACGAGATTGCCACATCAGCTGACGTTCTGATCGTTTCATAAAAAAACCTCCAACTTCATTCATTGTCATGATTGTCTCATGGCCATTAAATTCGTTGAAGGTGTGCTATATTTGGCGCTTACATTTAATGACATTGTCGCGCGAGCATTTGCGAATGAACTAGCACAATACGAGGGAATTACAAGTAAACGATTTGATGATCCAACAGGGCAAAGAGATGTACCATTACAAGAACGTACAAATAACGCGAATGGTTGGGGTGCTCAGTATTATATCTCTTTTCACCATAATGCATTAGGAGCTACATGGGGAAATCATACAGGTGTCGAGACGTTTGTGTATATTGGCAATAAAAACACAATGAGCGGAGAATTAGCAGCGGCCATTCATCCAGCGCTTGTAAAAGCTTATGGACTAAAAAATCGTGGAATTAAAGAAGGAAATTTACACATTGTCCGCGAAACAAAAATGCCGGCGATTCTAATTGAAGGCGGCTTCATGGATAGTAAGATTGACATTATGAAGCTACGTGATAAAAATGTGTTAGAAAATGCAGGGCGTATGATTGCTGAGGCGCTTGCAACATATTTAAAACTAAAAAAACCTTCTATACCAGTGGAAAAAAAGGAAGGCTCAAACGTGTTTTTAAATGAAACAGGGCGAGAAGAAATTCGCTCGTTATTAAAAAAGGCACGTAGCGAAGGAATTATTAATTCAAAAGTGCATACGGATGATGCCATCGCAAAATATGATGATATTCAGTTATTAAGCTATCAAGCAGCTGTAATTAATCGCACATTTAATAAATAGACAAATAAGTCCACTATCATGCTAACAGATAGCGGACTTATTTTATATATTGCTACAATCTATCTCATCTAATAATAGTTACATAGCAAAAAAATATAGTTTTCCCTGTATATTTGTCGGAGCTTAGTGTTTCTAAAGTTGAATATATTAGGATTAAGCCATAGTTTAAAATCTAGAAAATAAATTTTCGGTTGTAGTTCATTATAGATGGACTACTTACTTAAAAATATATAACAACAACTAAACACTGAAATTAAAAGCCACGAAATGTTGGTTGTACAACATTCGCGACTTTTTAATGTGCGTCCAAACTTGAAGTGACCCCTAAAAGTTAGACACGGTTATTAGTTACCTAACTCTCATTTGGGAACGTTATTAGGTTTATTTTTGTATATTTTATAAATCTACATTTTTCTGATGGCCCCCTTAATTAAAATGTTACAAAACTATTGGTTTTATGTTAATATTCCAATTCCACTTTCATAGCATTCATTTCATCTTATCTATTTAAGAAGGAGCTATTCTCGTAAGCCCGAAATATAAAAATAGCGCACCTTGACGGTACGCACGACGAATGGCCAGCTAGCTGAAAATTTTTTTCGGCTAGCTGGCTATTTTGCACATGTGACTTGAATATTTTCTGACCACGGCAGGTAGCTATGTAAAATTTCAGGTTGCTGATGAAACGGTAAATTTGGTAAGTCTGTTAGTAGCTTTACCAGGTATTTATAGAAATCGATTCCGTTTGCTTTAGCGGTTTCAGCTAGACTTAGACAAATGGCATTTGCTTGCGCACCTGCTTCACTCACAGAGAAAAGCCAATTTTTTCGACCGATGACATTAGGACGAATCGCATTTTCAGCTGGATTGTTATCGATGGCTACATTACCATTTTCAAGAAACACCATTAATGCCTCTTTACGACTTAACGTGTATTCAGCTGCTTTCGCAATGGCATTTTTACCAAAGAAAGGTGAACGATCAATCCAATCAAAAAATTCATCGATAATTGGCTTTGACTCTTGTTGTCGAATTTGGACACGTTCCTCAGGTAAAAGATGCTTGATTTTACGCTCAATATGAAATAATCGATCACAATACTGCACACCGATTTGTCCATTCTTACTCTCGGCCTTTAACCAATATCGACGTACATGCGCCCAACAGTTGGCGAATTGAACGTCAGGTAGTTGTCCATAAGCAGAATAGCCATCGCATATGACGGTACCTTTAAATCCTTTGATAAAATCTTCTAAAATAGCACGCCCACGAGAAAGCGCACTTTTAAAAAGAACGATCACAGGACCTTCGCTTGGAACACTACGAGAAACCCAATTATAAGCGTTTGATTGCGCTGGCTTTCCATCGGAACGCTTCAGTATTTGCCCAAAGGTTTCATCCATATGCAGCACAGATTTTGCTGTTAATAGTTGCTTCATCAAATCATATAGCGGTTGAAGCCAATCTTCTGCTACACGAATCACCCAATTCGATAAATTTTTATCGTTCGTGAGGAGACCGTGGCGTTCCCACTCCTTTACCTGACGGTAAAGAGGCAGGTACTGAATAAACTTATCGTAAATAAGCTTTGCTAAAACCGTAGGACCGGCAATACTTCTTTGAATAGCACCTTGTGGTGCTTTGCCACGTTTGATTTGCGCCTTCTGTGAGACATCTTTTTTGCAGGCTTTACACTCATAAATATGCTCAAAGTGCTGTACGCGTTTCATTGTAGCTGGAATGAACTTTGCTTCTTCCCGCACTAATGTTGAACTAAATTCAACCATCTCCTGATGACAACAGTCACAAGTTAAGTGAACAGGATGATGATGAATTTCTTCTATTTCTATGTTTTCACAGAATGAATCATTTCGTTTTTTATTTTTCTTTTTACGTGTAACCGAATAACTAATCGTTTCAGTGCTTTGTTCTTCTGTCTGCTCAGGTTCGTTAAAAGACGGGTCGTCTTCAAATAAGGAAACTTGCCCATCGGGCGCTTGATATTTTGATTTTTCTGATTTAGAGCCATATAAGGCTTTTGTTAACTGACGAACTTGTTCAGTTAATGCTTCTATTTGTCGATTTGATTGAGCCAGTTGTTGCTCAAATAATCGAATAATACGTTCGTTTTGTTCTTCTTGCTTTTGATCAACAGGCATCAAATCGTCACCACATTCCGTTCGTTTTTTATGGGTAATTATACCATTAAAGGTGATGTGGTTAAAAGATTCCTTTTGAAGATTTTGCAATAGCCTTTGGCTGTTGTATGGAGAGACCTTCTAATAGCCAGCGCAATTCTTGTTGAGAAAGATTGCGCACTTCATTTTCATCTTTTGGCCATTGAAGTTTGCCATTATCTAATCTTTTATAAAACATGGCGAAGCCATCTCCATCAAAGTATAAGCACTTATAGCGATCCTTACTCCATCCGGAAAAAAGAAAAATCGAATCACTGTAAGGATCTAATTCAAAAGAATCTTGAATAAGTGTTGCAAGACCATCTATCCCTTTGCGCATGTCAGTCTTTCCACAAATAATATAGATGTTTTGCACACTCGTAAAATCATGCTTCACTGCCTTTTCAGCTCCTTCATAATGGTTTGGATGATGCGTTCATCTACGCCATTGAAGAAGATGATTTCAGTTTCTGCAGTTTTAATGATACAACTTGGTATAGCTGTATCATGAGAGGAGCGAAGCGTGGCAGATTCAGTTGGAAGGGGATCCAGTTTAACGGGGACGATGGTTAATTTATTTGTAGGCATAAGAATGGCACCTCCTTTGATTGATACGTTTAATCGTACCGGAGGTGCCTGGCGTTTTATATGCGTTATTTGAGTACGGGCTTACCTATTCTCCCTCAAAAAAGGTTTATTAATTTCCGTTTAATAGACAAATACCAAGAACTTTTCAATTTCAAAGCATAAATTATTCATATAAAACTAAATTTTTTATACTTCTTTAGATAATTCAAAATAATCCCCACGGTTTATGGGATTACCTATAGATTTTAAAAGTGAGGTGACAAAATGAATGAAATAAATCCCACAAAATTTGTTTACAAAGATTGTTGTGAAGAGAATAGATTTTATTGGCCTCGTATAAAAGCTATTGATATATGTTCTATTCCCCCTCCCCCAGTCATTGTCCCAGGTGGAACTATTATTCCAACGATAAATAGATATTTTTATATTGTTACAGAAAATATCGATCTATCAAATGGAGTCATACTTCCGGCTAATCTATTTTCAGATGATAATGGAAATTTGGTAACAGAATTCGAAATTTTTAATCCCAATGGATATGTTAACCTGTACATCAATGCTGTGATGCAAGAAGGAGGGATATATACAGTAACTTCAGCTTCATTAACAATTCTCCCGAATAATGGAACTATTTTTGCTGGAACTCCAATCATTATAGAATCATTGGGATTTACAACAAATTCTATATAAAAATCTATCAAAAATAATCTTTTTCCCTTGAAAGGAGGTGAAAATAATGGCACTTTCAATTATTAACATTAATGTAAAAGTCAATGGTTCTTCGACAAGATTTTTTAATGTATTGGCTGCAGATTTATCAGTAATTGATGGTACTACGATTGCTGCAACTGCTTTTTTAGACGATAGCGGGACTGCTGCAACTGCTTTTCCGGTAGTAGTAAATGGTTACTACAATTTCTATATTAACGGTGTAATGCAAGAGGGCGATTCTTATACAATCTCTGCAACAGATTTAACTTTTAACAATGTTACTGGTACAATCTCAGCCGGAACTCCATTAGTAATAGAAGCTGTAGAATTAGTTACACAAACTTAATGATTAATTTTCAATTATTAGTTAAACTAATCAAACTATAATCCTTAGCTAACACAATGTAGTTCACGTTTGGGAATATTTCATTGAGATTCTATTTAGATGTTACAGCCATTCAGAACAAGTGAATCGAACAGACCTCTTTAAAATAATTTCTCACAGCGTCTCAGAACATTATTTTATATAAAAAACAGGGACAAATACTGATTTAATAGTGTTTGTCCCTGTTTGAAACATTCCCAAGCTTGCATTTTGGAACGTTATTTTGAATGGTATTGTATATAAAAATTCAATAAATTAATGCAATGAACAAAATTGCTAAATGTTTATAATAAAGAAAGATTTTTTCAGTGCAGGGAAATGAGGTTTAAAAATGGTTTATTTTTTAGTTGGTATTGCAGGAACGCTGGGAGCAATTTTAAGATATTTGATTGGCATTTCATTATTTACGAATAGTTCGTTCCCCTTTGCAACATTAAGTATTAATTTGATTGGAAGTTTTTTATTGGCTTGGTTAACGACCAGACTATTCAAGAAAATTATTGTTCCACCAGCTGTATCGACCGCAATTGGAACAGGATTCGTTGGTTCTTTTACCACTTTCTCAACAGTAAATGTAGAAACAGTTGCTTTGTTTCAAAATGGCGATATATTGTTTGGTTTTCTTTATGTTTTAGCAAGCATTTTCGGAGGATTATTAATGAGTAGATTGGGGTTCAAAGTGAATAAGGAGGAATTAAAATCTTGACAATGGTACATATATTAATGGTTGGAATTGGTGGTTTTTTCGGAGCAATAGCTCGTTATTCCATTAGTAAATATCTAAATAATAAATCAGGATTCTCAATCCCCATAGGAACTTTAACAGTAAATTTATTGGGTGCTTTTCTTTCAGGAATAATAACTGGCTCAAAGGCTGATACAATGATTATTCTTTTATATGGGACTGGCTTTATGGGTGCGTTTACTACCTTCTCCACTTTGAAATTAGAAATGGTACAGTTGCACTTAAACAATTATAAAAAAGAATTTTTATTTTATACAGCAACCATATATGGTGGAGGTCTTATCTTGGCTTATCTTGGATACAAAATTGGTGTTCTATTTATTTGAAGTATTCTGCATCGTTAGTTGAAGTTACCAAATCGATGTTTGGTAACTATTGCATAAAAGGCTTTTATTATAGTGATAGGTAAGCCTTTGAAGTTATCTCCAGCTTTTCCCCCACTTCACACCGTACGTGCGAGTTTCCCAGCATACGGCGTTCCAATTAATTCAATTCATTTGATTTTTATGTAAGGACAAGATGTAATGTAGAATTAGATTGCTTCGTTCAGACATTGCTCACGCAATTCATTTACTTTCATTAGTTGCTTTTTATCTAATTGAAGTACTTTCATGAGTACTTCAATTTTCTTGGGGTCTTTAAGATGAATTAATCTATGAACTGATTTATGTAAAATAATTAAGTTACTATAAGAATCATCTTGCGATAAATAATATGGGGTTCTATGGTGACAATGCCAATTATTAAAACTAAGTTCAACCCCAGTTACAGCACATTTACCATATTGCGCAATAAATCTACTTATCCGATTATCGTTATACTCAATGGAACGTTGAGGGATAAACTGTTGCATCACATTTATAAGTGTTTGCTTGTTAATCGCTCTTAAACTATGATGAATTTTATTTCTACCTTCGGTAGTATAATTACAGATAATTTGTGAGAAGTTTAGATTTATTCGGCAACGTTGAGCATGAATTGGAGCAAGTGCCATTTCTTTAACTTTATAAATCTTGCATTCGTACCCCTTATACCTTTTTCGTAAAGATTTCGTAAGGTCTTGAAACGTTGCTTCTTTTCTAATCCCTTTCAAACGATTATGTAGCGTTCTATGGATACGATAGTTCAGCTCAGCTAAATCATCTGTTATGTGTGACGCTGCGGAGTAATAGTTTTGAATACCCATAACTACCGTATTAAACCGCCAGACATTTTCAATACATTGATGTTTTTGTATTGTCTTTACCGCCTTTTTCAACTTTATTTGGGCATTGTTTAGAGCCTTCTTCGTCATATGTGAATGTGCAACATATAGGGTACGCTTCTCTGTTTTCTTAGGATGAGCTTTAATACGAAAGCCAAGAAATTCGGAAGAATTTTTCTTTAGATTCACAACTTTCGATTTCTCGTCGCTAATATCAAGATTCAAGCGTGTAGAGAGGAAATCTTTAACTGCATAAAACATGCGTATTGCTTGTGAACGTGTACGACAGATGATTTTAAAATCATCTGCATACCTTACAATATAACAATGCTTTAAGTTCGATTTCTTTAATGCCTGATTCATATTCACTTTGTTTTTATAAGCCTTCTTCGTTTCAAAGCTTTCCCACTGTTTACTAACCCACCAATCAAGCTCATTTAATACAATGTTCGATAGAAGTGGTGATAGTATTCCTCCTTGCGGAGTACCTTTTACTGGAAAACCCTCGCCTATAATTTCAGCTTTTAAGAGGCGTGAAATTATAGATAGAAGAGCTTTATCACGAATACCCATTGTCCACATTTGTTTTAACAGTTTCGAATGATTAACATTATCGAAAAATCCCTTTATATCAACGTCTACACAGTGATATAAACACGCTCGATTTATCAATGTTTCAAAACGTGCCTTCGCATGATGTGTACTACGATTGGGTCTGAATCCATAGCTATGCTTATAAAATCGTGCTTCACAAATTGGGTCTAAGACTTGTAAAATACATTGTTGAAATAACCTATCCCAAATTGTCGGAATACCTAGCGGTCGTGTTTTCCCGTTTGCTTTTGGAATAAAAACACGTCGTACTGCTTGTGGACGATAGTGTGCAAACATCTTTTGTATCGTTGATACAACTTTAGATATTTCAAGTTGCTTAATATCTTCAATTGTTTGACCATCAAACCCAGCTGTTTTACTACCCGTATTTTTCTTGATATTACGGTACGCTAATTGAATGTTTTCACGCGATTGCATTACATCTAATAAATCATAAAAATTTTGACCATCAACACTGCGAGCATATAACCTATCAAATTGATTTTGCATGTCATAATATTCGTTATGTCTCAGTTTCTTTCGTTTTAACAAGTCGGTGGCTCCTTTTGGAGCTGAACCTCTATTAGTCTCACAAGAACCTTATTAATCGTTGAAGAACTGCCTTTCATGGTGAATAAATCTTGTATTAATCTAGTGGCGATCCCTCCACGTTCATTACACGCTTCAACGGTACTGTGCCACCACTTTCACTGATATTAAGGAAAGTTATATACTCGTTAATCTCACGATTATTTTCCTTTCCAACGTTTCATCGAGAGTAAGCTCTCCACGTTATCAGCTTACCACGTTGAATATTAACTATTATGGAACAAACTTAGGTGCCTCCTATGAGCCTGTTAGCATTACATGTGCCTGTAACACAAGATGGACTTTTATATTGTTGATTCTTACTCATCCATAGCTAATCTCACATTTAGTGATATACACATTTCTATGTATTGCCAGTCTAGACCCGTACATTCAGAGGTTCGTCAGCAAATTAGGTTTATTATCCTATTGGTTGCATTCTCACCATATTTGTTCAACCCAAGCACCATGATTTACACCACCCCATCGGGTAGGATTTCGTCAGCTAGACTGTTACGGTAAATTCTCACGCCTATTAACCGAGCTTATAACACGCTTTTCCTTACTAAGCAGCGTGCTATTCGACGCAGGGGGAGCCTTTCAGAGCGTTACCTCATCATTCGACTCCTTGATAATATCCTTCAATTAAATATAAATTGCCTAGCCTTTACCAAGATTGTGTTAACCACATCTCATTTAAGCTAGGAACGTGTCGCACCCACAATATGGCCCGATTGTTGAATAACAATAAACCTACTTATAATGTTCTAAGTGTTTATAACAACTAAATTATACCCTTTAATGATCTGTAATTTTCAGTCGGCAACAATCTATACGAAAACAGCCTAAAATCAACTTATGGTTATATAAAAAAACTTTAAAAAGTTGAAAAACCCACCAAAAAAATTGGTGGGTTTTTTTTAGAACAAATTTACTGTATTTATAATTGTTCTAATCCCTTGGTATGTAAGGGTTTCTAAGCGTTCTGCACGGAATCTTTCAAAGATTTACCTGGTTTAAATGCTGCGATTGAAGCAGCCCGTGCTGGAGAGGCGGGGAAAGGTTTTGCAGTTGTAGCGGATGAAGTAAGAAAACTGGCGGATTTATCCAATCAGTATGCAGTACAAATTTCTCAAGTTATTACCGGGTTACGTCAAGATACTGCAAGCTTAAGGAATGAAATGCAGATTACAGAGAAGAGTGTCTTAACAGGTGTAGATAAAGTACATGATTCCAATGCTCTTTTCCAAAAAATCTCCGATAAAGTAGAGAAAATAGAAGAATTGCTTAATCACTCGTTCGATAAAGCTACACAGATTGAAGAGGATGTCTATAATGTGAATGACTTCCTTAAAGAAATGACATCGACCGTAGAAGGATACAAAATCGAGACAGCAAATATAGCGACAGATGCACAGCATCAACTTGAAACAGCGCAGGAATTTAATCAAATTACTGTTAAAATACGTTCATTAACGGAAGATTTAAATGGGCGAATAAACGAAATCCATCTATAAAGCAAAGACACCTTTTCACAAATGTGAGCAGGTGTCTTTTAATAACGAGCGAGCAAAATTACTCTAAAAGTTTGTGTTAGCCTTTACTATGGTTGGTTATTAGTGATAGGTAACATTGTAAACGGTAAAGAGTTATCGGTTTGACCGGTTGTAGGGAATGCCGAAGCATAAATCGCTCGTTATTACCTAGTTTGGAGTCTCACCGCCCCAGGTTTAGAAATAATTGCTGTCATCAAATTCAATTTCGACTTGATAGTTTTTGGCATTAATTAGATTGGAAAGGCGATGTGCTTCCTTTTCAAGCTCGTTTGCACGCTTGCGATATGTCATAGGATCATACAATGCTACTCGGTAAAGCATGGCATCACCGGAATTATGGTAAAAAGCTTCTTTCTCTTCAGAACCAAGGTTTTTACAAAATTGTGCTTCCGCGCGTAATTGGCTCGCCAGTTCAATTGCTTCGACGATAGGTATTTCCTCATCTTTAAAGACAACCGAATTGTCGATGTTAGCACGGTAGATTAGGGCATCAAGCTTACGAGAATCATAACGAAGCTCTTTTAGCTCTGCTTCAAGCATCTCAAGAGAATAGTCAGGTGTTTTTGGCTGTTCACCTTTTTCAATGATAACATGTGTTAATGAATGTACTTGCATCGTGCGTTCCTGAATTCTCTTCGTTATAATACTTTTTAGTTTTACTGCCTCAGCTAAGTTAATACTCAAATGTTTCCACTCCTTAAAAATGAACTTTTGAATTTTCCTTTGATAGAATATGTATTTCATATTCGCCACCGCTAATTTGTGTAAACATGTTCCCTGCACTGCTCAATAGTTCAGTTGCTTCCTTTTCACTAAGGGAAGGGCGTAAATAAAAGATTTGCAGCGCATTTGTCGTCGCTTCTGTTACGGCCGTTCTTTTTGAATCAACAAAGGGACTGCCGAATGGTCCGAGCGCATCTTTTGAATGGATGATATTCTCCAGTGAATTAAACCGTCCATTAATTCCCTCATAGCCTGACGTCGCATCGCCTACTTCGATTTTCACGTCCCCCTCAATACTATCTAAATCATAGATACCAACAGGAATCTCGTATTGCAGAGAAAAGAAGTTGTTTAAATCGACAGCCGAATGGAATGGCGTTAAATATTGCTGTTTAGCGATACGTCGCATTAAACTTTCCGCAGAGTGACGGTACCGGTTCGGATCACCGCCGAAAGACTTCCAAAGCTGGCGCCACTCTTTAATGCCAGGTCGTTCTGTCACAGGTGTTTCCTGTAATTCCAAATATAGATTTTCCTGATAAAGTTGTGTACGTCCTTTAATCATTTGAGGAGATTCTTCAACGATAATTTTGCTATAATGGATAAGGCCAATTTTTAATTGTTCATTAATAGAAAAAAGAGCTTCGTTTATTGAAATATTCATGTAGAACACCTTCTTATATTGTTTTTAATGGGATAAATACTAAAATATGTAATATCTAATAAATTTATATTTATTGTATCATTTGAAAGGAGCATGTGAAATGAAAGTACATCAACTTCAAGAAGATTTAGTGAAATATGCAGCATCCATTGGTGTTGATAAAATCGGATTTACAACCGCTGCTCCGTTTCATGAATTGAAGAATCGTCTACGTCGTCAGCAACAATTAGCATATCAATCAGGCTTTGAAGAAGCAAATATAGAGCTGCGTACAGAGCCTTTAAAATTATTAGATGAAGCTGAAAGTATTATTGCGATTGCGATTGCATATCCTTCACGCATGCAAGATGCCCCGCAAGGTAAAAAAGGGGAGCGTCGCGGCATCTTTTGCCGTGCTTCATGGGGGATAGATTATCATACAGCAGTTCGTGAACGTCTGCAGCTCATTGAAGCTTGGCTGCAAGAACGGGTGCCGAATGTAAAGGTGAAATCGATGGTCGATACCGGGGAACTGGTAGATCGTGCGGTTGCAGAACGAGCAGGCATCGGCTGGAGCGCCAAAAATTGCTCTATTATTACACCTGAATTTGGTTCGTACGTCTATTTAGGGGAAATCATCACGAACATCCCGTTTGCACCAGATACACCGATGGAAGATGAATGCGGTGACTGTACATTATGTATCGATGTATGCCCTACAGGAGCAATCGTCGCACCGGGACAGCTTAATTCACAGCGTTGCATTGCCTTTTTAACTCAGACGAAAGGATTTTTGCCGGATGAGTTTCGTGCCAAAATCGGAAACCGTCTTTATGGGTGTGATACATGCCAGACAGTGTGCCCGAAAAACAAAGGAAAGCTCAACTGGATTCATGATGAATTCACACCGGATCCTAAAATCGCAAAACCGTTACTTCAGCCGCTTTTATCGATTTCCAATAAGGAATTTAAAACTAAGTTTGGCCATGTATCCGGTTCATGGCGCGGTAAAAAGCCGATTCAGCGCAATGCCATTTTAGCGCTTGCCCACTTTAAAGAAGAAGCGGCAATGCCTGACTTAATTCAAGTATTGCAAAAAGATGAACGCCCTGTATTAAGAGGAACGGCTGCTTGGGCAATCGGGAAAATCGGAACGGATGGGGCAATGGATATATTATTGACTGCCAAAAATACAGAGCAGGATGAAGAAGTGCTGGCCGAGATTGAAAAAGGGCTGGCCATGTTAAATCATTAAGAGAGAAGGATCGAAAAGTGCCAAACCATATCGTATTATACCAACCAGAAATCCCAGCAAATACTGGCAACATTGCCCGCACTTGTGCTGGAACGAATACATCATTACATTTAATCCGACCATTGGGATTTTCAACAGATGATAAAATGTTGAAGCGTGCAGGATTGGATTATTGGGAGCATGTGAATGTCGTTTACCATGATTCATTAGAGGATTTTATCGAGTACAGTAAAGATGGCGATGTGTATTTAATTGAGACATATAGCGATGAGCCATTCACGACACATGATTTCAGCAATTCAGAAGGGGACCTGTACTTTATGTTCGGAAGAGAAACGACAGGCTTGCCAAAAGAATTTGCAAAAGAGCGTGCCGATATGTGTCTGCGCATACCGCAAAGCGACCATATCCGCTCACTGAATCTATCAAACACAGCGGCAATCGTTATATACGAAGTACTAAGACAACAAAACTATCCAGGGTTAAAATAATAAAAGGCGAGAAGCGACGGATGCTTCTTGCCTTTTTATTACTTCATCTTCGCTTTAATCACTTGTTCAAGCTTTGCCTGGATATTGTCGTGTTCGGATAGTGTGAGGCGGATGAAGCTTTCATCCATATCGAATGCTTCGGATAAAAACCCGCCAAGTCCGCGGGCACGTCGGTCCACCTGCAATAAGATCTCTACTGAGTTTGGTGATTGATGTAAAAAGACAATTTCAAGTTCATCTAGATACCGGCGATATGTGTTGCTTGTCGGTGTAAACTCAAATTCCTGTACAATCGGTGTTTGGCGGCGCAAATAAGAAGGGGCTTGCTCATTATCTACTTTACGCAACCGGAAACCCATATTTTGAATCGCTGTCAATACACCATTCGCAAGACGAGTCGGCTTAATTTCGATAAAGTCTTTATCTTTAGGATCTACCGCATTTTTAATATCCAAGCCCGTTTGAATCCATACACGAGAGTTGCCCGTCGTTACCGGAACAACAGGGGGCAGAGAGAATGAAAATGGGATTTGGCGTTTTTCGTCTGCCTGAATTGTAAATGGCTCAGTTAATTTGAATTTGTGCAGTACTGCTTCATCCTTAATCTTTTTATCATCGATTTCACGGATAAAGTTTGTATGAAGTGTTAGATAGATTGCATCAACCTGCTGTTCCGTGCTACCCCCGACGATTTCGACAACACCTGAAATATTTTCATTTAATGTATAAGTTGATTTGTGCAATTTTGTATCAACTTTTGCAGCTCCTATCCCAACACTTGCTAAAACTTTATTAAATAGTGACAAATGAATTCCTCCATGAATTGTAATTAATCATGTATACGTAGGACAGAAAAGAAAGTTTCAAAAAGAGCCCGAAAAATTTTTCGGGCTCAAAGTTTAGGTGACCGGTAAATTATTCACCGTCTAATGTAAATACGATTCGTAAACCGTTTGGATCGACTGTTGAAAATAACTGGGTACCACCGTGTGCTGGTGCTTCTGCAAAGTTTTCAACGATGAATCCGTTATTTGTCAGGCTTTGTTTTACTTCTTCAGCGTATTGTGCATCCTTTAACACGACTGTAAAGGATTTTAAGCCAACCATATCTTCTGTTGGAGCATGGCCGTTGTTGCTGTTCCAAGTGTTTAATCCGAAATGGTGATGATATTTCCCTGTTGATACGAACAGCGCCTGTGCACCGTAACGAGTCACGACATTATAATCTAATACATTTGTATAAAACTGCTCCGATTTGTCCAGATTTACTACGGATAAGTGTACATGCCCCATAACAGTGTCAGCAGGCAGGCCGTTCCAATTGCCGTCTGCAGCTGCTAAAATCGGCTGGAAATTCAGCTGTTCTGTCACCATATGCACTTGTTCGTCCTGATTCCAAGTCCATTCCGATTCATGACGGTCGATATAAATTTCGATTCCGTTTCCATCCGGATCGTTCAAGTAAAGTGCTTCTGAAACATCATGGTCTGCAGCACCGAGGCGAATATTCATGTTAACAAAATGCTGTACGATGTTTCCTAAGTCCTTGCGAGAGGGTAATAGTAATGCTAAGTGGTATAAACCTGCAAAGCCTTGTTTAAGCGGTTGGGCATTTTGTACTTCGACTAGTGATACTAAGCTTGTTTGTCCGTCTGCTGTTAAGTAGGTTACCGTTTCTGTCTGCTGTAATACTTTAAAGCCGATAACCGTTGTGTAGTATTCGATTGAACGTACTAAGTTGGAAACCTTTAATTGAACATGAGCTGGGTATAGATTAGGTTTTTTGTGAAAATGTGTAGCCATAATATATGAACTCCCTTGATGGTTATTTTTTATAATCAACTTACTTTATGTAACTAATATAAAATATGTGATAATAAAAGTCAAATGAAAAAGACAATCGCTGTTTGACGATTGTCCTTTACTGGAAAGCTAGTGGAATTATCTTTCTTTTGGGAATGGTTTGCTATCATAGCCAGCTGTGAAAATAGCTACTAAAAATGATATGCTGACACCAAGAATTAAAAGTAATTTCATGGAAGTATCCTCCTCATGTTTTAATTATCTCTTTTTTCAGTATAGCATAAATTATTTGAATGAATACTTTATTTATGACAGAAATCAGTCAAAATTGGAAAAAAATAATACTAAATTAATTTGGAGGGATTGTGTATGAAAAGAGAAGAAATCGTTAACGGGAATATGGCGAATACTATGGATGAGCTGAAAATTCTCGGGAAGCAAATGGAGAATTTAAGAGACGGCGGACAATTGGAAGAAGCAGAACGCATTTCAGATCCGCAGCAGTTTGATGATGAAGAGGAAGAAGAGAAATAAATAAATGTGCACTGGAATTTGCGTTTCAGTGCACATTTTCTTTCGTTAAATTTGAACTTGATAATCTTTTAATTGTTCTCGCAGTGTTGCTTTTAAAAATTTGCCGACAGAAGTTTTCGGAATTTCATTTAAAAATACGACATCATCCGGAAGCCACCATTTTGCAAAGTCCAGTTCGATTGACGCAATCAGCTCTTCTTTAGAAGCAGTGGCACCTTCTTTTAAAACAACACATGCCAATGGACGCTCCTGCCACTTCGGATGCGGAACTGCAATTACCGCTGCTTCGAAAACAGCTGGATGTGACATGAGGGCATTTTCCAGATCTACGGACGAAATCCATTCTCCGCCCGATTTGATAAGGTCCTTCGTACGATCGGTAAGTTTGATATAGCCTTCTTTTGTATAGACCGCAATGTCACCTGTATAAAGCCAGCCATCACGGAATGCTTCATTCGTCCGCTCATCATTGTAGTATTCTGAGGCGATCCATGGACCGCGGACACGCAGTTCACCCATCGTTTTTCCATCCCATGGAACCGGGCCATTTTCATTCACCACTTCTGTTTCGATTAGCGAAACTGTCAAACCTTGTGAAACACGAATATTTAACTGTTCATCTTCTGTATAGTCGTTCATATCGCTTGTTAGATGCGACATGCTTACAAGCGGTGAAGTTTCCGTCATACCGTATGCGTTGATGTAAGGAACACCAAGCTTTTCATTGTAAGCCTGAATTAAGCCTTTCGGTGATGCGGAACCACCCGAAATAATTAGACGGACAGATGAAAGGTCACGTGGATTTTTTTCCTGTTCAACCAGTGCGCCAAGCCAAATTGTTGGAACACCTGCTGTGATTGTCACCTTTTCATGTTCAACTAGGTCCAGTATTAAACTTGGTGTCATCATTGGACCTGGTAAAACGATATTGGAACCGAAATTCAGTGCAGCAAACGGGAAACCCCATGCATTTGCATGGAACATCGGGACAACAGGCAGGGCAGTGTCACTTTCTTTAATTGCAAAAGATTCAGCAAGACCAAGAGCCAAACTATGAAGTACGATGCTTCGATGTGTATAAACGACACCTTTTGGCATACCTGTCGTTGCGGAAGTGTAGCACATTCCTGCTGGCAGATTTTCATCCAGATCTGTCGGGAACTCGTAATTTTCATCGGCTTCCTGAAGAAGCTGTTCGTAGCTGTATACATTCGGGAAACTGGATTGTGGAGCGTTTAATTCATCACTCATGACGATAATATGCTTAACCGTCTTCAAATGGCCAAGTGCAGGCTCGACTAACGGGAATAAGTCGCCGTCAATCAGTAATATTTCATCTTCGGCATGATTGATAATATAAACAATATGTTCAGGTGCAAGGCGGATATTAATCGTGTGTAAGATCGCACCGCTGCTCGGAATTGCGAAATATGCCTCCAGGTGACGGTGATGATTCCAGGCAAATGTACCGACCTTTGTACCGCGCTTCATCCCTAGTTTTGTCAGGGCATCCGCCAATCGGTGCGTTCTTTTTACATAGTCATTGAATGTAATGCGATGTGTTTTAGTAGGGCTTGTACGAGAGATGATTTTTCTGTTCGGGAAGTACCGTTGTGCACGCTTCAAAAATCCAGTCAAAACTAGTTGTGTATCCATCATAGTTTTTCAGCTCCTCAACGAAAATATATTATAATATATACTCCAGAGATTGGGAGATTATTCTATAAATAGTAATATACTAGATAATAAAATGATTATCTGTTAAAATTTAACAAATAATAACATGAATAAACGGCAAATAATTTGAATGATATAATAGAGTCAATCAAATTTAAGAGGTGAACAATATGAATTTACAATCAACGAAAAAACTGGCAAATGGATTAGAGATGCCTTATTTAGGATTGGGCGTTTATAAAATGACGGACCGTGATGAAACACTTCAGGCGATTGAAACAGCGCTTGATTTAGGCTACCGTGCAATCGACACAGCCGCGCTTTATTACAATGAAGAAGAAGTAGGGGAAGCAATTCGCCATTCTTCTGTACTGCGCGAGGACATTTTTGTGACTACAAAAGTTTGGAACAGCGACCAAGGGTATGACAATACATTGCGTGCATTTGAAACATCGTTGAAAAAGCTTGATATGGACTATGTGGATCTTTATTTAACACATTGGCCGGTCGAGGATAAGTATGTAGATACGTACCGTGCAATTGAGCGCTTGTATGATGAGAAGCTCATCCGTGTACCCGGGGTATCCAACCATCATGAACATCATTTAAAAGAAATTATGGCAACTTGCAATGTGGCGCCGATGGTCAATCAAATCGAAGCCCATCCTTATTTGTCCCAGGAACCGCTGCGCGCATTTTGTGAACAGCAGCAGATTGCAGTAACTGCATGGTCACCGCTAGGCCGTGGAAATGTTTTAAACGATGAAACGATTATTCGTATTGCAAATGAATATAATGTATCACCGGCTCAGATCATCTTACGTTGGCATTTACAAAATGATGTCATCATTATTCCGAAATCCGTTACAGCTTCACGCATTAAAGAAAATAGTGAACTCTATCATTTCGAATTAACAAATGAAACAATGCAGCAGCTAAATGCATTGAATCGCAATGAACGATTCGGGAAAGATCCGGATAATTTCAATTTTGATTTCTAACATTGTTTTTACTTAGGGGGAGTGGAACTGTGTTTAAAAACTTTTCGCCGAGTTTGTTTTTCGCAATGGCAGCAGTAACGGTTTTAATTGTTGCACCATTTATTATGATATTCCATCCGATTTTTCAAAATGAGTTTTTTCAGTTTAATAATTCGTCCGCGACATTTATTCCAAACCCGCTCAATTTAAGACTTGTACTTGTAACAAGTTTTGTTTTGATTGTGATGCTGTGGATTTTGGCGTACAGGCGTAATATGAAATTTTATTTGATCGGCCTATTACTCTTTATATTGAGTATTGGCATCGGTTATTTATCGACTCAAAATTATCTGTTGATTAGCCAGGAGCAATTGGAACGACATCATTTATTGGAAGAACAAAAATATCGGTGGGAAGAATTCGATGAAGTTGTTTACGAATATGTGGTAGGCAGCAACAAGGGAGATATTACATTTACAACAAAAACAGGGGAACAGTTTGTAATAAAAGAAAAAGAATTGCACTCAACTGGTAAAAGCATGATTTATCATTTTTCGAGAGCGAATGAAGTAACGTATATTGAGCGTGAAAAAAGATAGGAAAAAGGCTGGGACATAAGTAGAATGACCGTTAAATAACAGGAAAACCTTTATTAAGAAACGGATATTTTGCAAAATTGATTGGAATGCAGGGCGACTCCTGCGGGAATAGCGTGACGCCTGAGACTACAGGCTCAGGCCACGCCCGCGGAAAGCGTCCCGGAATGGAAATCAATTTTAACGCTCAGCAAAAAAATGCTATTTTTCTCTCAGAGAAAAATAGCATTTTTGGGTTATGTCCCGGCCTCGTTTTTTAGTTGTCTTTAACGATGATCTGCTCGTCTAAAAACGGGTGCATAAATGCTAGCTGAATGGCATGTAGTGCATAATCGCCTGATGTAGTTTCACGTGCACCGTACATTGTATCGCCTACGATCGGGTGACCTAAATGCGCCATATGCACACGAATTTGGTGTGTACGCCCTGTTTCAAGAACTACATGTACAACACATGTGCCTTTATAGCGATTCACTACCTCATAATGTGTCACAGCATGCTGGCCAGTAGGTGACACGACACGGCGCGTATTATGATGGCGGTCTTTACCGATGGCAGCATTGATCGTACCGCTGTCTGTACGAAGATTGCCCTGTACTTCTGCAGCATACGTACGGACGATTGTTTTTTCCTCAATCATGCGGTCAAAAATAGACTTTGCAATCGGATGCTTTGCAACAAGCAATAAGCCGTTTGTCCCTTGATCCAAGCGGTGTACATGCTCTGCATAATGCCCGCCGTTGTCCACAATGTGACGCATTACATGATTCATGCATGTGTCATTGTCTGTTGGTTCGTTCGGATGTGTTGCCATCCCTTTAGGCTTTGAAACAATAAGGCAGTGCGCATCTTCATAGCGGATCTTTACATCACAGCTGCCGGTTGGAATATAGTTCGAAGCGGGAATATCAAATGCAAAATCGATTTTCGTCCCTTTTTCGAATGGTTCCTTCCAAATAACTGGCTCTCCATCGATTGTGACTGCTTTAGCCATACGTAATTCATGAACAAGCTTTTTGCCTAAGCGCCACTTATCGCGCAGCAGGTCTTCAACGGTTTGACCGTTTTCGTGAATGATATATGTGAACATTTATTTTCCTCCAAATGAAAAATCGTGCTCGTAAAGAACACGATTTTGAATATAATCTTATTTTAACACAACATCGTTAAAGAATTGACGCGTTGTTTCATCCGGCGCGTCACCTTCCAGACGGGCAACTTCTTCACCGTTTTCGAAATAGATAAGTGTTGGTGTTGCTTGAATATTATAAGTAGTCCACTCATCTGTATACTCAAGAATGTTTAATTGATCAACTTGAACATCTAGTTCATCGGCAATCGGCATAAGCTTTGGAGTGTAGTTTTGGCAGTGAGAACATTCGGGACTGAAGAAATAGCCGACAACGCCATCACCTGACTTGATTTTCTCTGCCAATGCATCCGGTAAAATGATATTTTGATAATTTTCATCGTCCAATAAGTCGATTGTTGATTGTTTCAAGTTATCTGTACCGTACGGATTGTTTTCTAGTTTTTCACTGTTTTTCATGTTTGTCAGCACAATAATTGCTGCGAATAATAACACAATAACTGCACCGACAATCGCTAACTTCTTCAAATTATTTCTCCCCCTTTAAAACCTTTAACATATAAAAACTAACTGCTGCTATAATAACAAAAGCAGTAAGTGCCAAAAATGGAATCGTAATGAAGCCCAGCCAGTTAATATACTGACCGGTACACGCTACACGCCCACAGGCAGGTGCTGCATCCTGCATAAAAGTTAGCTTTTGCAGGCTATAATGATAAAGAGATGTTGCCGCTCCAATTGTAGAGAATACGGCTGTTGTTAATGCAATTTTCGCATTTTTCTGGATGTAGGCAATCGTTGAAATCAGCACAATAGGGTACATTATAATGCGCTGGTACCAGCATAATGTACATGGTTCGTAGCCTCGTATTTCAGAAAAATACAATGATCCGAGCGTTGCAGTCAACGATACAACCCAAATAATGAGCAAGGCATTTTCAAGTTTTTTGGACATAGTGCTACCTCGATATTCAAATTTAACTTCTATCAGCAGAAGTTTTTCATATATATTCTCATTGATTATAGTTTGAATTCGAGAAAAAGTAAATTACTACGTTTATCAAAGGCTATTAAAAGGAAAGTTAAATATGGAGGGGGAGTTTTGCATGACAGATTCATTAGATATGTCCCAATTTGAAAAACCAATGATTATCCGAAATATGACAACAGAGGATATTGACTCAATATTAGAAATACAGCGTATATGCTTTCCAGGTATGGAGCCGTGGGAACGAGCACATTTATACAGCCATTTAACCATTTTCCCTGAAGGACAAATGGTAGCCGAACTTGATGGGAAGGTAATCGGTTCCTGCTCGAGCCTGCGCATTAACTTCGATGAATATGATGACCGCCATACATGGAATGATATTACAGACAATGGTTTTATTACAAACCACAATCCGGATGGCTATAATCTGTACGGAATTGAAGTGATGGTGCACCCGGCGTATCGACGTATGAAAGTCGGTCAGAGGCTTTATGAGGCACGGAAAGATCTGGCACGAACACTTAATTTAAAATCCATCATTATTGGCGGCCGTATTCCAAACTATCATGTCCATTCGGATGAGATGAGTCCACGTGATTATGTGGATGCGGTAAGCCGCCATAAAATATATGACCCGGTGCTGACATTCCAGATGATGAACGGCTTTATTTTAATGCGGATTAATCCAAACTATCTGCCGGACGATACGGCTTCAGGCAAGTATGCGACATTAATGGAATGGAACAACGTCGATTATCGACCGCTGTCAAAACGTCATTTCAAGACGAGCTATCCAGTGCGTATTTGTGTTGTGCAATATATGATGCGCGCGATCGATTCCTTTGATGACTTTGCGAAACAGTGTGAATACTTTGTGGATGTCGGGTCTGATGCAGGCTCGGATTTTGTAGTCTTTCCGGAAATTTTTACAACTCAGCTCATGAGTTTCTTAAACGAGAAATCACCATCACAGGCAGTCCGTAAATTGACGAAATATACACCTGAATATATCGAACTGTTTACAAGTCTGGCGGTCCGCTACAATGTCAACATTATCGGCGGTTCGCATTTTGTGGAGGAAGAGGACGAGGAAATTTACAATATCGCCTACTTATTCAGACGCGACGGAACGATTGAAAAACAATATAAAATTCACATTACACCAAATGAACGTTTATGGTGGGGAATCAGTAACGGAGATAAAGTCCGCGTATTCGATACGGACTGCGGCAAGATTGCCATTCAGATTTGCTATGATATCGAGTTTCCGGAACTTGCCCGCATTGCGACAGATATGGGCGCGAATATTATTTTCACGCCGTTTTGTACAGAAGATCGTCAAGGCTATTTACGCGTGCGCTATTGTGCACAGGCACGTGCGGTTGAAAACCAGATTTATACGGTGATTTCCGGAACGGTCGGCAACTTGCCTGAAACGGAAAACATGGATATCCAATATGCGCAATCGGCCATCTTCGCACCAAGCGATTTTGAATTTGCGCGGGATGGAATTGTCGGAGAAACGAGTCCGAACCTGGAAATGGTATTAATCGGAGATGTCGATCTGGAAATATTGCGGCGACAACGACAAGACGGTACCGTGAAGCACCTTAAAGACAGACGCCATGATGTTTATCGCGTGGAATATTTGAAATAACTTACAGGGAAATCCTGCTATCGTAAAAGATAGCGGGATTTTTTTCGTTCAAAAGTATGAGAGGGATAGCGGTGCGTTCTATTTAATGGAAATGGTATGATATAGAAAAGTGAAGTTGCAAAGGAAGAGCCAGTATGACAAAAGACCAATCGAATATTGCCATATTAAAAGAAATTGCTGAGCTGTTAAACGAGGAAACAGAGATGATTCCGATGCTGAATGGTGCGCTGTCGAAATTTTTAAGCGGTACGAAATTTGAGACAGGATGGATTTTCTTTATCGATGAAAAAGGGAAATCGGAACTTGTCGTGAAGCAGGATTTACCGGATGCGCTTAGCCATAATGGGTGCCACTATTTAAAGAAGGGCGGATGCTGGTGTGTGTCCCGTTTCCGCAATGAAGAATTAAAGAAAGCTTCGAATATTATTGAATGCCAGCGCATAGAAAGTGCCATCGCCGCAAATGTTGGCGACCATAACGAAATTACCCATCATGCGACTGTACCATTGCAGTCAGGACAGGAACGTTTCGGCTTGCTGAATGTCGCTTCCAGGAATACGGTACGCTTTTCGGACGAGGAGCTGGATCTACTCGAATCGGTAGCCTTTCAGATGGGTTCTGCGATTAAACGTATTTACTTGACAAATGAACAGCAGGAAATCGCGCTTGTTCAGGAACGTAACCGTTTAGCGCGCGATTTACATGATTCTGTCAACCAGCTGCTTTTTTCGGTAACACTGACAGCCCGTGCTGGAGTGGAGATGAGCAACGAGCAGGATATTAAAGATACATTTAAAGATATTCAGCAGCTTACACAGGAGGCGTTGACGGAAATGCGTGCACTCATTTGGCAGCTCCGTCCAAAAGGGTTGGAAAGCGGACTCATTGAAGCAATCAAAGTGTATGCAGAAATGCTGAGTCTGAAATTAACGGTCAATGTTTCGGGTGTCATTCAATTTCCTTCACGAGTAGAGGAAACCCTTTTCCGAATTACTCAGGAAGCATTGAATAATGTACGGAAACATGCTGGAGTAAAAACTGTGGAAATATATTTAAACGTGACCGCTACCGATGTATTACTCGTTGTAAATGATACAGGCCACGGCTTTAATGTGGAGGCACATCGCCGTATACCATCAATCGGCATGCAATCAATTATTGACAGGGCACATGCAGTTGGAGGAAACGCGGATTGGGTAAGTGAAATTGGAAAAGGAACAGAATTACTTGTCCGTTTACCATACTAGGGGGGATTTGATGATACGGGTACTAATAGCAGACGACCATCATGTAGTAAGACGGGGACTATTATTCTTTTTAAAAACCCAAAAGGATATCGAAGTTGTAGGAGAAGCGAAAAACGGACTGGAAGCAGTAGAGCTTGTTGAACAACTTTCTCCCGATATTGTTTTAATGGACCTGGTCATGCCCGAGATGGACGGCATCCAGGCAACAAAGAAAATAAAAAATCATTGGCCGCATATTAAAATACTGATGCTGACAAGCTTTTCGGATAAAGACCATGTGCTGCCGGCAATAGATGCAGGGGCATCCGGCTACCAGCTAAAAGATATCGAACCGGATGATTTGGTCGAATCGATCCGTCAGATAATGCGCGGCGAAAATACGATTCATCCGGATGCGACTACGCAATTGGAAGAAGGCTTGCGCGAAGACGAGAACAAGCCCCATATTTTAAATCCGCTGACACCGAGGGAACAGGACGTATTGGCGGAACTGACTAAGGGGAAAAGCAACAGGGAAATCGCTTCTTCGTTATATGTAACGGAAAAAACGGTTAAAACCCATATATCGAATATTTTTGCTAAGCTCCATGTACAGGACCGTACACAGGCGGCTTTATACGCAGTAAAACATAATTTGACGGAAACGAATGAAAGCTAAATACAAGCTAAATACAAGCAGGGCGAATCATCCGAGAAATTAAAAACCTCACTTTTTCTCCAGAAGGAAAAAGAGTGAGGTTTTTTGTATCGGTTATAGAATTTCCCCATCTGTCGTTTCAGACGGTGGAAGTTTTGTTACTTCAATATACAAAATGTGGTGGCCGTCCAGTTCGGTTACTTTGAACCTATAGCCTTCTGATTCAATGATATCGCCCTCTTGAACATCGAAGCGTTGTGTCATGAACCAGCCGCCGATTGTGTCGATATCTTCATCTTCAATTGTTGTACCTAAAATATCGTTCATTTCCTGCAATAACATTTTAGAGTCAAAGATGTAGTGATCTTCTGCGATTTCCTGTATTTCCGGAATTTCATCTTCATCGAATTCATCTTGAATATCACCGATAATTTCCTCGATGATATCTTCAATTGTTACTAAACCGGAAGTACCACCGTATTCATCCATTAAAATGGCCATGTGGATACGTTCATTTTGGATTTTTAACAATAAATCACTAATAGGAATTGTTTCGATTACCCGAATCACCGGTTGCATATAATCATCAACAAGCTTATCGCCATTTGCTGAATCTTTAATATAGGCTGTTAATAAATGTTTCATATTAACAAGGCCGATGACATGGTCTTTATCGCCATCTGTAACAGGGTAACGTGTATATTGCTCAATGCCCATTACTTCAAATACTTCGCGAATCGTTTGACCTCTTTCAATACTGATAATTTCAGTTCGAGGTACCATTATCTCCTTCGCTATTCGATCAGAAAACTCAAAAATACTATTTACATATTCGTATTCCGAGTGGTTAATTTCCCCACCTTTAAAGCTGTCTGATAAAATCATGCGAAGCTCTTCTTCAGAGTGCGCTTCTTCAGATTCAGAAATCATTTTTAAGCCGAAAAGTCCAGTTAGTCCACGTGCCGATCCGTTTAAAGCACGGATGAAAGGATACATGATATTGTGGAACAGAATTAAAAATCCTGACAGCTTTAATGTTACGGCTTCTGCTTTTTGAATAGCGAGAGTTTTTGGTGCTAATTCCCCTACGACAACGTGTATAAATGTTACGAGTGAGAAGGCAACAATAAATGAAAGAACAGTTGTGACATTACCACTTAAGTTAAAGAACTCAAATACTGGATGAAGAATGATTTCGAAAGTCGGTTCTCCGAGCCATCCGAGTCCTAATGCCGTAATCGTAATTCCGAGCTGACAAGCAGATAAATACTCATCGAGGTTTGAAATTACCTTTTTTGCCCTTATCGCAGATTTATTTCCTTCTGCAACGAGCTGATCGATTTTTGTCGTTCTTACTTTAACTATTGCAAACTCAGTTGCAACAAAAAATGCCGTAGCGGCAATTAAGATAGCAAATGCTATCAACCTAATGGTTAGTTCGATTCCTATGTCTACGTCCAACTATATTCCCTATTTGCGGCGCAAATGAGCGTGGCAAATAAAGAGTACACCTCCTAAAAAAATTTTAATACTACAATCATAAAATATTTACGTAAAAAAAACAATTTATGAATTTGAAATTTGAGGAAAAAGATGGTGGAATGAAATTTGAATTATCCAATCTACAATTCGGGTTAAATAATCCGGAAATAAATTTTTAGCACGTTTATATGAATTAATAGAAAATTGAAATTTTGATATAATTATGCTACTGTGAAATGGTAGATAATGATAATTTAGTAGGCAGAATAATTAGCAAACGCCAGCAACTATAATTTCCTGCAGCCAGCTATTAAATTATGATTAACTCGTAACGCGCATAAAAATGGGAGCATCGGAAATTCGACTGCTCCCATTTCTTTTTTTATTCGTAAACATGAAAGAGCATCAACTCGTGAATCATTTTCTCAAGCTGCTCTTTCTGTTTTTCAGCAGGACTTTCCCCAAAGAATTTGATGCTTCCATCTTTATAATATTCCGCTGTATAACGCTTCTGCTCATAGAAAAAGCGGATGGACCACCCCGGAATTTGGCTGTTTTTAAATAATGGTTTATAGCTAAAATGTTGAATCATGAAACTTCCCTCCCATTTTTATCGTACAAGAAAGTAGTACATTGTTGCAATTTTTCTTTTTTGAAATTAATAATAGAACATACACATGATGAAGAAAGAGTGAGCAAAATGGGAGAATTTATTTCGCTATTATTCCTGCTTGGTGTTGTAGGGGCTGTCGTTGGTGCAGCGACGAACTATATGGCAATCAAAATGCTGTTTAGACCGTATAGGCCAATCTATTTTAAAAAATGGAAGCTGCCGTTAACGCCGGGTCTGATCCCGAAACGCCGTGGAGATTTGGCGATTCAGTTAGGGAAAACCGTTTCGGAATATTTACTGACACCCGAAACAATTAAGAAGAAGTTTTTATCAAAGGAAATACGCGAAAATGTATTAACCTTTGCACAAAATAAAGTGACACAAGAAATATTTACTAACGAAAAAACAATTAATGATTGGGTTCGTTTGGCGGGTTTTACACAATTACCGCAAACAGTGGAAGGGAAAGTGGATGAACTTATTCACGTACAGTTCCATAAAGTAAAAAATACGTTATCAACTAAATCGATTCGTGAACTGTTACCGAATGATTTGGAGCCTGTACTGGACCAGAAAATCGATGAGGCTGTCGTTCAGATACTGCAAAAGGGTGAAGATTATTTTCTGTCGCCGGAAGGTACGATGACAATCAAAAATATGCTGGATGACTTCTTGTCGACAAAAGGTTCATTTGGCGGAATGATTCAAATGTTTTTGGGAGACTCGACATCCCTTGTTGATAAAGTACAGCGGGAGCTTATAAAGTTTTTAAAAGCTCCCGGAACAGCTGCACTTTTACAACGAATATTTACTACAGAATGGGAGAAAATTAAAAATCGCCCGGCCATGGACTTTATGAATGACGTAAATTTTGATACGATTGAAACGAGTATCCAGAGCTATGCAAAAAATGCACTTGCTTTGGAGGCACGCCTGGATAAAACGATTAATGACTATTGGCCACAAGGAATAGACTGGGCTGCAAATGATCTGCTACCTAAAATGATGGATAAAACATTCATTGCAGCAGAAGGAAAAATCGAAGACGTACTGAAGCGATTGAATTTAGCGGAAGTCGTTCGAGAGCAGGTTGATTCTTTCCCTATCGCCAAATTAGAAGAACTTGTACTAGGCATTATTAGTAAAGAGCTGAAGTTAATCACGTGGCTGGGCGGCATAATTGGTGGTCTTGTCGGGATCATTCAAGCGTTAATCGTCTTTTTGACGAACTAAAAAGAGAAAGTAGGAATATTACATGATTAATATTTACGAAGATATTAATAAACTTGAAGCAACATTCCGCAAGACTGATGAGTTTCAAAATTTAAAGAATGCAGTGGAAACTGTACGTGCAGATGAGGAAGCGAAAGTATTATTCACAAACTTCCGCGATGTTCAATTAAAAATGCAGGCAAAACAAAATGCCGGTGAAGAAATTACAGAAGAAGAATACGTATTCTTACAAAAAACAGCACAGCTGGCACAGCAAAATGCTAAAATTATTGGTATGCTGGAAGCGGAAATGGCATTAAGTGAGGTCATTCAAGAAGTAAACCGCATTATTACACAACCAATTCAAGCTTTATACGACGGACTATAAGATCCAGGGGGGTCACACTATTGTGTGGCTCCTTTTAATTTTGATGATATTGAGGGGCAATTATTCCAATTAAATTTACTAACAATAAACATGTTTTTTTTCTTCTACCTTAATATTTGTTACAATGAGATAGATTTTTTATTTATTATAATAAGAAGGTAGAGAATAACATGAAAACGATTCATATTAATGAGCAATTCAAGGAAGACTGGACACGTGTTCTTAATCATATAGCCAATTTATTTTACGAGGATTCCGTTATTCAAATCGGGCAGGACGGGTCGGATATGTCGATTGAATTCAATAAGTCTATCGATGAAAATTTTACGATTTCCACATTTGCCAAGCTGAAAGTGGATGGCCAGGAATATACGAGCGACTATTCGATTAAATATTCAACAGAAGGAACGGAAAAAGAGCAAAATATCCGAATGAAGCGTGCATTGTCACATGTCATGCTTGATGTACTTGAACAATATTCCGGTATGACTCAGCAGTGGGGGATTTTAACAGGAGTCCGTCCGACAAAGCTTTATCATAAATATCGTAAAGCCGGTATGAACGATGAACAAATTGCCGCGGTACTAAAAGAAGATTACCGGATTTCGGATCAGAAAATCGCATTAATGAAAGCGATTGTTGAGCGACAACTTACGGTGATTCCCGATCTGGACGAGCTTGGAAAGGAAATTTCAATTTATATTGGGGTTCCGTTTTGTCCGACAATGTGTGCGTATTGTACATTCCCGGCCTATGCCATCCAATCAAATCGTAAGGCAGGACGTGTAGAGAAATTTATCGATGGCCTGCATATTGAGCTGCGTGAAATGGGCAAGTGGCTGACAGAAAAAAATATGCGCATTACTTCGATTTACTGGGGCGGAGGAACACCGACTTCAATCGAGGCACATGAGATGGATGCATTATATAAAACAATGTTCGATGCTTTCCCGAACCCAGAGACCATTCGTGAAATTACGGTTGAAGCAGGGCGCCCGGATACAATTACTCCTGAGAAAATAGAAGTATTGAAAAAATGGGGTATTGACCGCATTTCCGTTAACCCGCAAAGCTATACGCAAGAAACATTAAAAGCAATTGGGCGCCACCATACGGTTGAAGAAACAGTGGAGAAGTTTTGGCTATCACGCAATTCCGGTATGAATAATATCAATATGGATTTGATTATCGGCTTGCCGAACGAAGGTATTGAAGAATTCGAGCATTCATTGGCGGAATCAGCAAAAATGCAGCCTGAAAGTTTAACGGTGCATACACTCAGCTTCAAGCGCGCATCGGAAATGACACGAAACAAAGATAAGTATAAAGTAGCCGACCGTGATACGGTAGGGAAAATGATGCAGATGGCAACAGAATGGACAGCTGAAAACGGCTATGTTCCATATTACTTATACCGCCAGAAAAATATTTTAGGAAACTTGGAAAACGTCGGGTATTGTAAACCGGAAGAAGAATCGATCTACAATATTGTCATTATGGAAGAAGTACAGACAATTTTAGGGATTGGCTGCGGCGCTTCCTCGAAGTTCGTACATCCAACGACCGGCAAAATTACACAGTTCCACAACCCGAAAGATCCAGCAGCATATATCCTGACATTTGAAGAATCAATCGCCAAGAAAATCGCCATTTTAGATGAGCTTTATTCTTAATTGATGATCTTTAATATTTGATTGAAAAAGCTTATTAAAAAAACGGATATTTTATAAAATTGATTGGAATGAAGGGCGACTCCTGCGGGAATAGCGTGACGCCTGAGACTAGGAACAAAAGCTAAGAACGCCACGTCCTGTGGCAACGCTTTTGTGACCAACATCCTGTTGGCCTCACGCCCGCGGAAAGCGTCCCGGAATGGAAATCAATTTTTACGCACAGCGAAAAAGAGCCATTTTTCTCATAGAGGAAAATGGCTCTTTTGGTTAAGTCGCTGCTTTTTTCTGCGAAGGGGAGATTTTTATAATGAGATCAACTTGTGTAAACTAGTAAGAGAGTAAAAGAAAAGGATTTGTTGCAATGAAAAAAATAATAGGATTGTTACTATTCACGTTACTAATCGTAGCGGGATGCACGGAAACAACCGAAACATACGAAGAGCCACTAAAAGAAATGGCCGTCCACTTTATTGATGTAGGACAGGGGGATTCCATTTTCATCGAAGCGCCAAACGGGAAAACGATGCTGATTGACGGAGGCGTAAAGGGTGCCGGTAAGGAAGTTGTCGCCTATTTAAAAGCACAGGGAGTCAACCGGTTGGATTATGTAGTCGCTACACACCCGGATGCCGATCATATTGGTGGCCTGATTTCAGTGCTGAATTCCATTTCTATTAAGGAATTTATCGATTCCGGAAAAGTACATACGTCTCAAACATATGAAGAAATGCTAAGCCTCATTCAAGCTAAAAATATTAAGTTTACGATTCCTGAAGCAGGTGATGAAATTCAGCTTGAAGACAATCTTATTATAGAAGTACTTGCGGCAGACGAAACGGCTTCTGATAATAATGACGCTTCAATCGTACTGCGCGCGGAATACCAGAACATTTCGTTTTTATTAATGGGAGATGCCGACCATGGGGTAGAGCAGGAGCTTTTACAAAAAGGCAACGATGTACAGGCAACAATTTTAAAAGCAGGTCATCACGGATCGAATACTAGCAGCTTGCCTGAATTTGTAGAAGCAGTGAGCCCGCTTGCAACAATATTAAGCTATGGACAGGACAATAAATACGGTCATCCGCATGCAGAAGTAATCGATATATTGCAAAAAGCAAACAGTGAAATATATAGTACTGCAGAAGCCGGAACGATTGTGATTACAACAGATGGGGTAACATATGACATAGATGCACAGCAGTGGACAGGTGTCGGGGCAACGAGTTCAATACCGTTACCAGCTTCAATAAAGAGCGGTGAAGTGGAGCTTATCAGCAAAGATGTGCATGAAGAAATTGTTGTCATCCAGAATAGCAGTAATCAAGCAGTTAATTTGGAAGGCTGGAAACTGAAATCCGTTGAAGGCGATCAAGTATTTAGTTTCCCGAATATTAGTTTGGCGCCAGGGAAAAAGCTTTCGATTACGAGTGGTCCCAATGCAAAAACAGGTACGGCTACACTGGAATGGTCGAAAAGGCAAATATGGCTAAACAGCGGTGATGCAGCCCAACTAGTCAATACGAAAGGGGAGATTGTAAGTGAACTACAATAAGTATACGCTGGACCGATTTGATGGAGAATATGCGATTTTTTTAAAACGCCCGAACGAAACGGAGCAGCTCCTTATCCATCATACCGAAATTCCTTCGGAGCTAAAAGAAGGAGATATTGTTCATATTAAGGATGATGGTTTTGACTATAAGATTGAGTTACTGAAAGAAGAAACTGAAAATCAAAAAACACGTGTCAACAATCTATTGCAACAATTAAAAAACAAGGAATGACGGGGCTTTTATCGTTTAATTCCAAATATCATTGAAAAGTTAGAAAAATCTAAAATTATCGGAAATTGTACGTCTTACTATGGTAAAATATATGGGTACATATATTAATTTTAGGAGCGTAAAAATGGCTATCAAAACAATTATTTTCGATTTAGATGATACTTTATTATTTGATCAACATTCAGTGAAAACGGCATTTGAAAAGACATGTGACTATGCAGCGACTAAAAAAAACGTCGACGCTCAAGCATTGGAAGAAGCGGTAAGATCGGCAGCGCGCAGTCTATATGAAAGTTATCCTACATATGACTATACGGTTTTAATCGGAATTAACCCATTTGAAGGTCTCTGGGGAACATTTGATGATCCGACACCGCAATTTCAGCAGATGAAAGAAATTGTGCCTGCCTATCGGGCTGAAGCTTGGACAAAAGGTTTAGCGGCAGAGGGAATTGAAGATGCAGCATTAGGCGCAGAACTTGGAGAGCGTTTTGTAGAAGAACGTAAAAAAGCACCGTTTTTCTATGAAGACACATTTGCCGTATTGGATGAATTAAAAGGGAAATACGAGCTTGTGTTATTAACGAACGGTGCACCAAGCTTACAAAATTTAAAGTTGGAGATTACGCCGGAAATTGTCCCGTATTTTGACCATATCATTATTTCAGGTGATTTTGGTAAGGGGAAACCGGATGCTTCAATCTTTGAATTTGTAATGGAAAAAGCGCAGGTTTCTAAAGATGAAGCCATCATGGTCGGCGATAATTTAATGACCGATATTTTAGGATCATCGCGTGTCGGTATGCGCAATGTTTGGATTAACCGCGAAAGTAAACCGCACAATCCGGAAATTGTCCCGACATATGAAGTAACATCACTTACTGAATTTTTACAGTTAGTGAAAACATTATAATCCAGCAGACGCACTTTACTTTAAGTAAGTGCGTTTTTCTGTTAAAAGAATGAATTTTCTAAAAATTCGTGCTATAATAAGTGTATGAAAGGGATGAAAGAGGTTTTTTCCATGGTAAATAATAATACTTGTCGCTGTGAAAGCTGCGGCCGTACAAACAGATCAGTTCAGATTAATCCGATAACGATTGACCATCATACAGCATACCTTTGTTTGGCATGTGAACATGTGCTTCATTTACCGGAAAACAAAAACCGTTTCTTCAGCCTTGTACGCAGCAAAAACAGAAAACAAGCCAATCCCGATATGCAAAGAGCACACCGAATACTGTCGGCATTTATTGCAGTTGGTGTTTTATTTTTCGTTGCGATTGCAGCATTCGGGGTAGCGAAAAGCACGGACATTGTGACATTGCCGCTGATTGAAGCTGACTCCATGCTGATAAATGAGTACTTAACCTTTTTACAATTAAAAGAATATCAATAAGTTAGGGACCTGTTGAACCATTCACCAGGTCCTTTTATTTATTTTCCTAACAGATCGGAAACGGTCACAAATTCATAGCCCTGTTTTTGGAGCATAGCGAGAACTTCATCCAATGCATCGGCCGTTGCCTGATGAATATCATGCATTAATATGATACTGCCATTTTTTGCACGTTCCTTCACTGCCAGCACCGTTTTTTTCGGGTCACGGTGCTTCCAGTCAAGTGTATCAATTGTCCACAGTACGTTCGGAACAGTCAATTGGTCAGTAATCGTTTTATCATAGCTTCCGTATGGCGGGCGGAAGACAGTTGCCTGATGGCCGATTGTCGATTTAATAATTGTATCGGCAGACTGGATTTGCTGCTTTATTTTTTCGGGTTTCAGTTTCGTCAGCTTTTCATGATTAAATGTATGATTGCCGATTTCATGGCCGGCGTTATGCACTTCCTTTAAGATTTCGGGATGTTCCTTTACCTCTTGCCCAACAACAAAGAAAGTCGCCTTTGCCTCATACTTCTCTAAAGTTTTTAAAATTTGCCTCGTCACTTTCGGATGGGGGCCATCATCGAAGGTTAAGGCGATTTTCTTATCGGCTGCTTGTTTAGGAATAACAGGTTTTACGGGTTCTTCTTTTTCAGCAGGCGGTGTGATAAGCCCGTTCGTCAGCACGTAGCCTGACAATTTTTCTGTCGTGACAAATGCCCAACCTTTAATATTTGTAAGCATTTTAACGGGGCTGTTTTTACGTAGCACACCAATTTCCGTACTCGAAGAACTGGCGATTTCCCTTACAACGATGTCGGCTGAATCTTTGATGAACATCGCTTTTGAAATGGGTTTCACAAGTGCCTGTTTATTTACAAAACCGGCAAGCTGGCCATATTTTATAAAAACAAAGTCGGCAGTTGCAGACCCGTAAAGCTCTACAATTGTATTTAAATGGAGTTTTCCTTTAATCTCGCTCTGTGGTGTATTCGTCACAAACACAGATGGCTCTTCTTTTGCTTGTACGAGCATATATTGAGGGTTTGCAGGTTTTAAATAGTTACTTGGAATAGAACCGATCACCGTTTTGTATTGAATTTCAGTCCATTCGTCTGCTTCCGATAATACGATTACAGGCGATTCTTTTGTCAGTGGAACCAGTTTCTGCTGTATTTCATCGTATATTTCGGTATCGATTGTTGTGATTTTAATTGTGGCAGAAGAAGGGACAGCTGCATGGACATGTTCGTTATTTACTATGGAAATACCAACGAAGCAAAAAACAATTAATAAGAAATAAAGTATTTTTCTCAACTAAACTCTCCTTTTAATGAAAAGTGAGCGAATAGAGTGAACGGGTGGTGGGAATGGGGTAGAGGTCTTCACTTTCGCCAAGTTTTATGTAAGATTTTATCCAATCGAAGTTACAAAGAATAAGAGATAAAATCGTCCTTTAAACTTATGTATGCGAAGCGGAAATATGTTAAAACAAAAAACTACTGATGAAAGAAATTTTCTTTCATCAGTAGTAGAAATAATTAAAGTGAAATGGCTTTTACTTCATCAATGTTTTCAAGTTGTGCGACAAAGATTAAATCTTCAGTTGTTACTTCGTTATCCACGACAAGCATCATGACTGCAGAGCCGCCGATTTGATCGCGACCAACCTGCATTGTTGCGATATTGATATCTTTTTCAGCCAGCTTAGTCGCTACACGGCCGATTGAACCTGGCTTATCTTGGTTTTTAATGTAAAGCAGGTTGCCGTTAGGAATAACATCCACTACGAAACCTTCCACTTTAACGATGCGGGCACCCAGACCATTTAATAACGTACCGGCTACAGTATGTTTTTCTGTTTCTGTCACGATTTCAACTGTAATTAAATTTGTGAACCCTTTTGCAGTTGTTGTTTTATGCTCATTGATCTGAATGCCGATACGCTCTGCCAAGTAACGAGCGTTCACATCATTTACGTGTGAGCCGTGGTTTGTAGAAAGCAGACCTTTAATGGCATTGGCTGTTAATGGACGTACATCAAAGTTAGCGACTTCACCCGCATAAGAAATATTCAATTGTTTGATGCTTTCTTCTGTAACCTGGATTAAAAACTTGCCGAGCTTTTCGGCCAATGCGAAGAACGGTTCTACTTCAGCCAGCTTTTCTTTCGGAATAGACGGCATGTTTACCGGATTTGTTACAGTACCTGTTTTAAAGAATTTGATAATATCGTTTGATACATCGACTGCTACTGATTCCTGTGCTTCTACTGTAGATGCTCCTAAGTGAGGTGTTGCAATCACTTGTGGCAATGTTAACAGTTTATGGTCTGTTGCAGGCTCTTGTACGAATACATCCAGTGCTGCACCGGCTACTTTGCCTTCAACAATTGCATCGTATAGATCGTCTTCGTTAATGATTCCGCCGCGGGCACAGTTGATAATACGCACCCCGTTTTTCATAATGGCAAAGCGCTCTTTGTTAATGATGTTGCGCGTTTCAGGTAAAAGTGGTGTATGAACCGTTACAAAGTCTGCAGCTGCACAAACTTCGTCGACAGTACCTTTTGTAATACCTAATTCTTTTGCACGTTCTTCAGTTAAAAACGGGTCATAGGCGATTACGTCCATACGTTGACCTTTTGCACGGTAAGCCACTTCGGCACCGATACGGCCCATCCCGATTACACCTAATGTTTTGTTTTTAAGTTCAACCCCAACATAAGACTTACGATCCCATTTACCGTTTTTTAGAGTGTTGAAAGCTTGTGGGATAAAGCGGGCAAGAGATGTCATCATTGCGATTGTATGCTCAGCCGCAGAGTTCGTGTTCCCGTCTGGAGCGTTTACAACAATAATTCCGTACTCTGTTGCGGCATTTAAATCGATGTTATCAACACCTACACCGGCACGTCCGATTAACTTCAAGTTTTTAGCAGCTTCAATAACTTCGCGTGTAACAGTTGTTTGTGAGCGGACAAGTAATACATCCACATCCGCAATTCGTGCTATTAATTGTTCAGGTGTTAACCCTGTATCAACGATGATATTTAAATTTAATTCTGTTTCTTGACGCAGCGGGAAAATACCATCATCGCTCAGTGGATCTGCAATAAATACGTTGATTGTTTTTGTCGCCTTTTCGATTAATTGTGTTGCTGTCATAATAATCTCTCCTTAAATTTTACTATTATTTTTAAATAACTATACAAAAAAAGCCTTCCGTCCCTTACGAATAACGTAAGGGGCGAAAGGCATTCTATAAACAAATCGCGGTACCACCCTTATTCGTTGCCGACTATTTGAAAAAATAGTCATACAACCTTATCAATATGCGTAACGTGCATGGGACGGAATAACTTACTTTGGATTTTCGGCTATTCTATTCAAGAGTGGAACTCATTTAGCGTATACACTGGTTTACACCGACCACCAGCTCTCTTTGCTATACAGAACTAAACAGTATGTCTCTATCACAATAGTTTGTCGTTTTTAAATTTGATAACATCATAAACCCGATTGTTCATCTTTGTCAACGAAATTTTCAAAATTAATAAATAATTAGTGGATTAATCAGCAGATATCGGTTCGTTTTACGAACGGTATTTAGTTAATCTGAATATAATGTTCGTAATTCGCTAAAACTATGAAAGCGCTAACGATGTTGATTTATAGGGATTTGTTTGAATTTACTGAAAAGTTGCGACCCGTAGCATTTATCGGAAAAATAATGATTTACTATTTCGCTAAAATTTTGCCTTAATTTAAAGTTTCGATGCTTTAAAGAAAAAATAATTAGAAGGGGAAATAAGAAATACCACGAAATTGTATAACATATGCACTGACAAAGGGGGAGTAGAAAATGCATTATGATGCAATCGTAATTGGAGCAGGGCTAGCAGGATTGACTGCGGTTTGTCAGCTCATAGATGCACGGAAAAAGGTATTGCTTGTTGATCAGGAGCCCGAAAATTCAATCGGAGGTCAGGCATTTTGGTCATTTGGAGGATTATTTCTAGTAGATACTCCTGAACAGAGAAGGTTGGGTATAAAAGACAGTAAGGAGCTTGCATGGCAGGATTGGCACGGCTCTGCAGGATTCGACCGGTTAGAGGATGAGGATTACTGGTCATATGAATGGGCAAAGGCCTATGTAGATTTTGCAGCGGGTGAAAAATATGATTGGCTAAAATCACAGGGGATTCAATTTTTCCCGGTTGTCGGCTGGGCAGAGCGTGGGGGTGCTTTAGCAGGCGGACACGGGAATTCGGTTCCCCGCTTTCATATCGTTTGGGGGACTGGCCCTGCGATTGCAGAGGCTTTTTCGAGTAAAGTATTGCAAGCTTCGGAAAGTGGTTTAATCGATTATTTGCCGCGCCACCAAGTCACAAACTTACTGACTGAAGACGGGGCGGTTACCGGCATCCAGGGAAATATTTTGGAAAATTGTATTATTCGCCGCGGAGAAGAAAGTTCAAGAGAAGTTATCGGAACATTTGAATATACCGCAGATGCAGTCGTAGTGGCAAGCGGTGGTATCGGAGCCAATTTGGAACTTGTCAAAGAAAATTGGCCGTCAAGACTGGGTCTTCCCCCGGAAAATATGGTGTCCGGGGTACCTGCATTTGTAGATGGGAAAATGCTTGAGATTACCGAGCGGGCAGGCGGGCGGATCGTCAATCGCGACCGGATGTGGCATTATACGGAAGGCTTGAAAAACTGGGATCCGATATGGAAAAACCATGGAATCCGTATACTGCCCGGACCGTCTTCGATGTGGTTTGATGCAACAGGAAACCGCTTTAAAGCCCCGAATTTTCCTGGGTTTGATACACTTAGCACTCTCGAAGCAATCCAAAAAACCGGCTATGATTATTCCTGGTTTATTTTGACGGAAAAAATAATCGAAAAAGAATTTGCATTATCCGGTTCAGAGCAAAATACGGATTTGACTAATAAAAGTATAAAAGATGTGCTGAAGCGTGTTTTGCCAGGGCCGCCTAAAGCCGTTCAGGCATTCAAAGAAAACGGGGAAGACTTTGTCATTGCGGATAGTTTAAAAGATTTAGTCGAAGGTATGAACAAACTGGCAGGCAATGACTTGCTAGATTTTATGCAAATTAAAGAGCAGATTTTAGCACGTGATCGTGAAATCGAAAATCCGTTTTCAAAGGATGCACAGATTAATGCATTGCACGGAGCGAGAAACTATGTCGGTGATAAATTGATCCGTGCAGCGAAGCCTCACAAAATTTTGGATCCGAAAGCAGGACCGTTAATTGCGGTACGCTTAAATATACTCACACGAAAAACATTAGGGGGATTACAAACTAATCTAAACGGGCAAGTACTAAATGATGAGGGCAACCCTGTTCAAGGACTTTTTGCGGCAGGAGAGGTCAGCGGTTTTGGCGGCGGTGGCGTACACGGTTACCGTTCACTGGAAGGGACATTTTTAGGAGGGTGCCTATTTACAGGTTTGCAGGTCGGTAAATATTTAGCAACTTTAAAGCCGGTACCGAACAAAGCAAAAGTAGTAGAAGTATGAAAATAAAGGAGATCGGCAGTTATTTGTCGAAATGAATGATTATTCATAAATAAGGGGTGCATACAATTGAACTTTGAAACAATTAAGCTGGAAATTGCGGAGCGAAAAGCAACATTAACATTAAATCGTCCGAGTGCTATGAATGCAATGGATTTTACGATGATGCGCGAGTTGGCGGACTGCTTTGAAGCGCTACATAATGAAAAGGATATTCAAATTCTTATCATTAGAGGGGAAGGGAGAGTCTTCTCTGCTGGCGGCGATGTAAAAATGATGGTTTCATCAGACGACTTTTCTGATTTTGGGACGATTATGGGAGACATTTCACGTTTAGTGAAGGCATATTATACACTTCCGATGATTACGATTGCACAAATTCATGGAGCTGCAGCCGGTTTAGGGTTTAGTCTGGCATTGGGAAGCGATTTCATTGTTGCGGAGCAATCGAGTAAATTAGCGATGAACTTTATCGGCATCGGTTTAGTTCCCGATGGTGCAGGACACTTCTTCATGAAGGAACGCCTCGGGACACCAAAAGCGAAGCAAATGATTTGGGAAGGAAAAGTGTTAAGCGGCGATGAAGCATTATCATTAGGGCTCATCGATTATAATGTGGAAGATGGTCAGGCATCAGTAACGGTCGATCAGCTTGTCGGCAAGCTGTTGGCATCACCGATTTTGGCGAAGATTGAAACAAAGCAGATTTTGCATAATGCGAACTTGCCTGTTTTAGAGCAAATATTGGAAGGCGAATCAGCAGGACAAGTGAAAATGCGCCAGACACAGGATCATCTGGAAGGGATTCAGGCGTTTGTCGGAAAGAGAATGCCACAATTTGAAGGAAAGTAAATAAATGACGGAGGAAGCCGCTGAAACAACGTCGGCTCCTCCTTTTTAGTTGGGCTTAAAAATAATTACTGTACAACATTACCGAATGCTTATATGATAGTGAAAGACGAAAAATGGAGGTAACTTCATGGACCAAATTTGGCTATCAAACAACCGGCGACAAATCGTACACAATGTGTATTGTCCCAATGTAAATGATGCGATTGCAATTTGCGAAATTGAACTGAAACAGCTGGATCAGGAACAGAGTAATTACTTGGAAGTTCCTTTCGAGCAATATCATGAAATACATGCATATTTTAATAATAGCGATATTATTAAGCAAGGTGCATTCACATATGAGCAGGTTCGTCACATATTAGATGCCGGAAATATCCATAATCTAGTGATTGATGAAAGAGGCTGTATTGATTTTAAGAAAGAAGTAATCGGCATGAGTACCGCAATTTCTTTCGCCCAAAGTAAGTGGAATGGTGCAGAACGGGGTACCGCAGTTGAAAATGCTGTACTGACAGGTTTAACAGTAATAGGAGAACCATTTGCAGAAGAAATAATCGAAAAGCAGATTGATAACCTGAATATCGTGGACCATATTGAGCTGGATGAAGGCATTGCAAGCGCAGTAAAGAAAAATGGTGCAAAAGCAGTGGTGAAGAGGATGGCTAGTACCGCCACGAAAAAGGCGATGTACAGCTCGGTTATTGCTAAAAAAGCCATCACATTACTCAATGCAAATGTTGTGACAGGAGCGATTGTCACGGGTGTCATGTCGAGCGTCGATATTGTTCGCACGATCAAAAAGCAGATGTCTCCGGCACAACTGTTTAAAAATATTTCCAAAACAGCGGCAAGTGTTGCAGGGAGTATTATCGGTTTGATCGTTGGTGGAGGAATCGGCTTATCAATTCCGAATGTAAGTACAACGGTCATTAGTTTAATTGGCGGGATCATCGGTCTTATTGTGGGCAGTATATTGACGACGACGCTTGTAAAAAAAGTGCTTGATCTATTTATAAAAGATGATGCAGTGAAAATGCTGGAAATATTTAATGAGGAGCTTGTCAATTTAGTAGAGCAGTATTTATTAAATGAAAAAGAACTCCAGCTCGTGTTAAGCGATTTTAATGAAATGTATAATATGCAGGAAGAGTTCCGGAAGATGTATGCAACAGAGGATCGTGTTGCCTATGCAAGAGCTATGATTGAAAAGGAATTAAATCGTATCGTACGGCTGCGCATGTATTTGCAAGTCCCAACAAATGAAGAACTGTATGACGCGATAAAACGTTTAGTATAAAAAAGAGGTGCCCTGAATTTTCAGGGCACCTTTCATTTAGCCCCGCACAGCGGGAGATAAACTACCGGTAAAAGCCGGGTTGAAGTTTCCACTATGTACGTTTAATTTTAAACGTGGAATAAAATTAATTTACCCGATGAGTTTACTAATCGGTGAGTTTTTTCAGCAATACCTTTTTCTTCGATTTGCTTTTGACCTTCGATTTTTGCAGCATCATCGTTTGCGAAATTCCACACTTCATCAAATAATGTTTCCCCAGTTTTTTCAAATGCAGTAAAACGATAATTCTCCATTTAAACCACCCTTTATAAGCAAGATAATATAATTATACTAGAGATTTTCTGATAATTCACGAAGCAGCCACCATTATTCGAGAAATATTTGCACTTTATTAACTGTTCATGAACATTTTATTCAAACGGTATATACCCTGTTTTTTCTATTGTTAACCATTATATTTTAAAAAATCAAAGTGCTGTAGTTGGTCGAAGTGTAATTGATAGTCTTTTAATCGATAATTAACGCATATACATGTTACAATAAATTGTAATAGAGTTATAAAGGGGCGATTACTTGTGAATGGAATTACAAAACTCCAACCTGGTGAACAAGTGGACCAATATTTATTGATAAAAGAATCAAAAAAAGGTGTTACGACTGTCGGCAAGCCTTTTATGTCACTGATTTTACAGGATCGTAGCGGTGATATTGAAGCTAAGCTATGGGATACAAACGAGGAACATGAAAATTTATACCGTGCACAGGTAATTGTAAAAGTTGGGGGAGAGATTCACGACTATCGTGGAAAAAACCAACTGCGTGTGAAACAAATCCGACCAGCACGAGAAGAGGAAGGCGTTCAAATCAGCGATCTTTTGCCGACATCTGCCGTACCAAAAGAACAATTATTTGAAGAGCTTACACAGTACTTCTTTCAAATTCAAAATCCGAATATCTCGCGTATTACACGCAATCTTACAAAAAAATACCAAGATCAATTGCTGATATATCCTGCCGCAACTAAAAATCACCACGACTATGCGTCGGGTTTACTCGATCATGTTGTATCGATGCTCAAATTAAGTGAGGCAATCTGTGATCTATACCCGACACTAAACCGCGATTTATTGTATGCGGGTGTTATTTTGCATGATATCGGTAAGGTCATTGAGCTGAGCGGTCCGGTAGGCACAATGTATACGGTGGAAGGCAATCTGCTTGGTCATATTTCGATTATGGTCAACGAAATTGGTCAAGCTGCCAATGAGTTGAAAATTGAAGGTGAAGAAGTCATGCTGCTTCAGCATTTAGTGCTTTCACATCACGGAAAAGAAGAGTGGGGCAGCCCGAAAAAGCCTATGATTCAGGAAGCTGAAATTTTACACTATATTGACAATATTGACGCGAAGATGAATATGCTGACTCGTGCCCTTGATAAGACGAAGCCGGGTGAATTTACAGAGCGTCTCTTCCCGTTAGATAACCGCTCATTCTACAAGCCGACGATTTAAGCTGCCTGTATACAATCCTGCAGTCAAGTTTTTGACCAACAGAGATGGAGTATCGTGCCGCAAGAAAAGCTTCTTGCGTAACGGAGAACAACGTACGCTATACAAATCACAAAAATAAAATAAGGCCGTTCAATTTTACTCAGCGTAAATTTGAACGGCCTTTAATGATGAGAAGTGCTGTTATGGCTTAAGTTGTTATTGATTGTCCTGCTGGAATTTCACCATGAAATCAGCAAGGGCTTTGCATGTTTCGACCGGGACAGCATTGTAAGTGGAAGCGCGGCAACCTCCTACAGAACGGTGACCGTTTAAACCGACAAAACCGGCTGTTTTTGCTTCATCAAGGAATTTTTTCTCCAGCTCTTCATCCGCTACACGGAACGTAATGTTCATCAATGAGCGAGAATCATCAGTTGCATGCCCGTAGTAGAAGCCGTTCGAATTGTCGATCACATCATAAATATACTTCGCCTTTTCTTCATTGCGCTGCTCGATCGCTTGTAAGCCACCTTCAGCTTTCACCCATTTCAATACTTCACCTAACATATAAATCCCGAAAGTAGGAGGAGTATTGTACAATGAATTATTTTTTGAATGCGTTGCAAATTTCAGCATTGTCGGGATATTTGAATTTGCTTTTTCAAGAAAATCTTTGCGGATGATGACTACCGTTACACCTGAAGGGCCTAAGTTTTTCTGTGCACCCGCATAAATCATAGCGAACTTTGATACATCAATTTTCTTCGATAAAATATCGGAAGACATGTCCGCAATCAGCGGAACGTCACCCGTAGTCGGGAATGTTTTCCATTGTGTACCGAAAATTGTATTGTTCGATGTTAAGTGAAGGTATGCTGCATCCTCGTCGATTTGGATATCCGAAAGAGCCGGGATATTTTTGTAGTTATTGCTTTTTGAGCTTGCTGCCTCTACAGGGGTACCGAATAACTTCGCTTCTGCAAAGGCTTTTTCCGACCAGGCACCTGTTTGGATATAGCTTGCCTTTTGTCCTTCATTTAAGAAGTTCATTGGAATCATTGAAAATTGAAGGCTTGCTCCACCCTGTAAAAATAGTACTTCATAGTTTTCAGGGATTTCATACAACTCGCGTAAATTTGAGATTGCTTCATTATGCACGCCTTCAAATGCAGCGCTGCGGTGACTCAATTCCATTACAGACATACCTGTACCTTTGAAATCTACTAGTTCTGCCTGTGCTTTTTGTAAAACTTCCAATGGTAATGCCGATGGACCAGCATTAAAGTTAAATGCGCGTTTTGTCGTTACTGTCAATGCAATCACTCCTGAATTTTAATATTAGAATATAAATTGATAATATACCCTTTTGGCACAGATATGTGAAAATTCTTGAAATTATCTTTCGAATAAACAAAAAAGAGAAGAACTTATAGAAAATATATAGATTTTTGTCACAAAGGAAAAGGGAATGTTCGTGTTTTGGGCATATTTATTTTTACAGTCTTGTTTATAAACAGGAACTATGCGAGTATAGAGGGGATGAATTACAGGAGGTATATAAAAATGGAACAGTTACCCAAGTGTCCGGAATGCGGATCAGAGTATACGTATGAAGATGGACAGAATTATGTGTGCCCGGAATGTGCGCATGAATGGTCTCAATCGGCGGAAACAGTGGAAGAAGGATTAGTCGTTCGCGATGCAAACGGCAACTTGTTGGCTGAAGGTGATACTGTCACGGTTGTAAAGGATCTGAAAGTGAAGGGGAGCTCCTCTACATTGAAAATCGGCACACGTGTTAAAAACATTCGACTTGTAGAAGGCGACCACAATATTGACTGTAAAATTGACGGTTTTGGTGCAATGAAGCTGAAATCGGAATTCGTGAAGAAAAACTAAAAAATGCGAGGCCCGTTAGTGGGTCTCGCATTTATATGTCAACGATTATTCAGCTTTGAAGCCTGAAAATGCGTCTTTTAATTCTTCGTCTTTAACTTTTACATCAGCTTCGTTGATTAACTCTGCCATTTTCGTGTTCCAATCAGCTTTTGTCGCTGCAATTGACTCACGGATTTCTTCTTTTTTGTCTTCAAGTTTACCGTAATCTTTCACATCACGTTTTTCAGTCACTTGAATGATGTGGAAACCGTGCTCAGATTGTACAGGCTCACTGATTTGGTCTATTTCCAATGCATATGCAGCATCATTGAATTCAGGCACCATTGTACCTACTGTAAACCAGCCTAAATCTCCGCCTTGTGCTCCTGAACCTGGATCAGTTGAGAATTCTTTCGCTAATTTAGCAAAATCTTCCCCAGCATCTAATTTAGCTTTGACTTCTTTGGCAGTCTCTTCATCTTCCACTAAAATGTGACGAGCGTTTAATTCTTTAGACGCTTGGTTGTAGTACTTTTCGATTTCCTCGTCAGTCACTTCAACATCTTTTAATGCTTTCTCTTGTAACAACGTGAAACGAATATTTGTTTTTAACGTTTCTTCCGTTAAATTGCTTTGAGCTAAAACAGCTTCATAGCTTTCGCCATACTGCTCTTTTACACCCTTCAATTCTTCTTCGATTTCCTCGTCAGTCACTTTATATTTATCGTTTAAAATCTGTTCAACTACTACTTGTTGCAGTAATTGATCACCAGCGATGTCCTTCATCGAATTATAAAATTCTTCTTGAGTGATATCGCCTACGCTTGTTGATACAACAACTTCATCGCCTGGATTACTGCATGCAGCTAAACCGATTGAAGCAGCAACTGTTAATGCAAAAATGGACTTTTTCATTTAAATACGCTCCTAACTTAACTTTAATGCAATTGTAACTATAACATAAACGATTTAAAAACAAAATGGTTGCATGTGAAGAGTGCCTAAGTTTTGTGACGACAGGCGCATACGATATTGAGAGAAAGAGAGAAGGGAGGTGTCAATATGGGTGGCGGAGGTTACAACGGCGGCGGCTACGGCTCTGGCTTTGCTCTTTTAGTTGTATTGTTTATCTTGTTGATTATTGTAGGTGCAGCTTTCATCTACTAAGAAAGAAAGGTGTGTTAAAAGTCATTACGGCTTTTAACACACCTTTTCCAATTATTAAAGTATGACCAAAAAATTATTACATAATTTAAACGGCCAGCAGTACTTCGACATACATGCTCACTAGTAAAATCGTAATCAGTACATTAATCGTACGGAAAATTTTTGGCTGTTTTTCTTCTGGAATTTCGCGTCGACTGCATAATGCGGCAGTCATTCGATTTATTTGGAATAAGTATATTACTGAGAATAAAATTACAACAAGTAGTAACAAATTTATTCCTCCCCTCTAAAGCATCAATAAAAACTTAAATATCAAGCGGAACTAAAATTTCATAACCTCTTGGCGTTTCTTCAATTATAGCATTGTTTGGTGCAGACATTAAATTTTTCACATATAAAAAATCCATCAGACAAATACAACAGTGAAATGCGAGCAGACCACTAAAATAATGCGCATATTCAGGGAAGGAAATGCCTCCAGCAATCAATGCGGAATTAATCGTAACAAAAGGTGTAACGAGTGCGAAAATGTAAGATTTTTTCGGTATGCCGTTTTGCAGACGCATGCGGACAACCGGCATGAAATGCTGGATTTTAAAACGAACGACGAGTGATTTTCTATGTTGAAGCAGAGCGAAATAATGCAATAATTTGTGCATAGGATAAACAAAAGGTATTACTAATAAAACTAACCAAAAATGGCGGTCGATATGCTTGCCGTTAAAATTAAAACTAAATGCAATGTATGAAAAGCAAAATACAAGGACGAAAAGAGTGATTGCCAATAGTACAAGCCTTCCCGTACCATATTCGCGCTCAATGTTGATCGTTTTCCAACAATGCATGTCAGCCCTCCTAAATCATTATGGAAAAGGACGTATTATGCTTTTCCATTAACGTAACATTATTAAACATAAAACTAACTATAATAAATAAAAAAAGAAATGTCATCCATTTAAAATTGGCGACATTTCTTACTATCACTTTATGAAGTTGTTGAGATTGAAGGCTTTCCTTTGTCATCGATTGTTTCTTTGAAGTTGAAGAAAGACCGTTCAAATATTTCGATGAAGTCATCTCCATAAATATTTCGAATAACAGCCATTACATCTAAAAACTCCGGGAAACGTCCGTAAAGTTCTTTTAACGGCAATGCACCAGTTAAAATCGTATGTTCTGTATCGTGATAATGATCGTACATACGTAAGATGAGTTCAGCGCCTTTATCAGTTAACTCAACATATGTATTTCGTTTGTCTTCATCACGTTTTGAGAAAGTAAGTAATCCACGTTCTTCTAATTTTTTTGAAAAGTTGAAAGCGGTAGATACATGCATGACACCAAATTTAGCTACATCTGAAATGGAGGCACCTTTCAAATGATATGAAATCCATAAAATATGGTGTTCATTAATATTTAAATCAAAAGGTTTAATCCATGTTTGCCAATCTTTTTCGATAGCTTTCCATAGTGCTTTCGAAAGTTGTGCGACTCTTTGGCTAAATAACATAGCCTCTCTTTGCGAGTATAAATCTTCTGTCAAAGCAATCACCTTCTTCTTTCATTAACATTTTAAAATTATTATAGCAATAAAAGAAAAGAGTTTAAAGTTAGAAAAATGGAATAATTCAACATTGGTTGATTTATGCTATAAAAAGATAAATTTAAGATTGATTTGACAGTTTTTATAGTTTGAATTAGTTCTAAAGTAATGGCGGTGAATCGCTATTCATTACCCGTCATTTTTGTTTGAAGGTATATTTTTCTCGATTTCACTTATAGAATTCTGTAATTTCTCTATTTCTTGTTTTAAATTTATCGTTTCGGGTTCAATCTGTGTTTTGAAATTTGCCAAACTATCCTTTAATTCATTTACTATACTAGGCATACTATTTTGGACTTCTGCCTTTAACGTTGTGATGGATTGCTTCACACTAGTCAATTCGCTATTTAATTCGCTTTGAACACCTTGAAACTTTGATTTAGCGTTTTTTGTGTTTTCCAATAAATTTTGTCGTAAAGTTGTCCCTGACTGTGGTGCTGTGAATAAAATGACTGCTGCACCGCTAACGATGCCTGTTGTAACACCTAGTAAAAATGATTTTGCTTTCATAGTGGTAACCTCGCTTTTTTATATTTGTTATCCAAATCTTTTTCCGAATCCATCTTCCGGTAAACATTGAAAAGATGGGACAGAGATGTATTAAAAGAAAAACCAGCATTTTCACATATGAAAAAGATGCTGGCCATAGTCTCCTCATACCATTATGTAGCCATGATCGGAGCAATTATAAGTGTGATTTAATTTCCTCGGAAAGTGTCGACAGCACTTCTGGCGGGAATTCCTGTGAACGGCCATTCCAGTTGACAACAAGTCCATCTTTTTCGTCATAGCGCGGAACAAGATGCAAATGATAATGGAAAACAGTTTGACCTGCTTCAGCTCCGTTATTATTGATCGTATTCATTCCGGCCGGGTTAAAGGCTGCTTTAATGGCATTTGCTACTTTCGGTGCAGCAGCATATAGATTGCGTGCCACATCTTCAGACATTTCAAATAAATCTTTACAGTGCGTTTTCGGGATTAACAGTGTATGGCCTTTTGTTAGCGGGGCAATGTCCATGAAGGCAAAAGTATGCTCATCCTCATAAACCTTAATACTTGGAATTTCACCGGCAATAATTTTGCAAAATAAGCAATCACTCATATTATTTATCGCTCCTTTTTTGTTTTTGATTTTCACCATGAGAAGTTAGAAAATAATGATAATGTAAATTGAGAGGGTGAAAGCGCGGAAAATTTTCTCGAAAAGCACCCGCCTGCAATAAATATCAATTTGTACAACCCCAATTTATGGTGAACATACTATTATTTTTCTTTATTCTATCATAGATTATTCGGAAAACTACTTTCTTATATAAAGGATTTATTTTTTGTTCTTTGAATTGAGTGTTGCATTCAGTGTTCAATTTTATTCGCTTTTGATAAACTAAATTTTAGAAAAGAGGAGTGACGACTGTGACAATTTTACAACTGCAAAATGTAACAGGTGGTTATACGAGAAAGCCTGTGATTCAAGATTTATCATTTGAAATTAATAAAGGAGAGCTGGTTGGCTTAATCGGCCTTAATGGTGCGGGGAAAAGTACAACGATCAAGCATATTATTGGTACGCTCCTGCCGCGCTCCGGGGAAATTCGTTTAAATGGTGTGACGTTAAAGGAAAATTTGGACAAGTACCGGTCAAGCTTCTCCTATATTCCGGAAACACCCGTACTATATGAAGAGTTAACATTAAAAGAACATTTGCAATTAACGGCAATGGCCTATGGGTTAGATGAAAAAACGTTGGATGAGCGCTCTGAAGTTTTATTGAAGGAATTTCGTATGGAAAAGCGACTGAACTGGTTCCCATCGCACTTTTCAAAGGGGATGCGCCAGAAAGTAATGATCATGTGCGCCTTTTTGGTCGATCCAAGTCTGTATATTATCGATGAGCCGTTTGTCGGGTTGGATCCGCTCGGCATTCAGTCATTGCTTGACCAAATGGATAATAAAAAGCGTGCAGGTGCATCGATTTTAATGTCGACACATATTTTATCGACTGCAGAAAAACATTGTGACCGCATCATTCTGCTTCATGAGGGGCGTGTACGGGCACAAGGGACAATGAATGATTTGCGCAAAGCGTTCAATATGCCGACTGCGACACTGGATGATTTGTATATTGCGATGACAAAGGAGCAGGACAATGAACAGCATGCATAGTGTATGGGCTAAGCGCTTCGAGCATTACATCGGCGAAGTGATGAAGTATATGCGCTTCGTCTTTACAGGGCATATTGCGATTGTCCTTGTCTTTATATTAGGGGCAGGGGGATATCAGTACAGCGAATGGCTGAAGGTCGTGCAGCCGGATTTCCTGGCAGAATGGCTTATTGCCATTGTAACAGGTGTCCTGGTTGCATTAAGCAGACCTGTCACATTGCTGAAAGAACCCGATCAAGTTTACCTATTGCCGCTTGAAAGCCAAATGCCGAACTACTTTAAAAAGGCGATGAACTGGACATTCTGGTCACAGCTATTGTTGCCGGTCGTTCTGTATATAATTACGATTCCATTGTTGAAAGAGGTTACGACACTCAGCGCGGGTGAGATTTGGCTGACGGCTGCATTTATTGCGGTATTAAAATTTATTAATGTTCGCGCCGAATTCAATTACCGTTATGCAAATCGCGGCAATGCCATATTTCTGGATCGTGTTGTAAGGGCGATCGTTTCAATAATCGGGATTCAAATGACATTGACAGACGGTTTGCTGGGTATCGTATTTCTCATTATGATGGCCTATTATACAATGACGTTGAAGAAAAAAGTGCAGGATCATCCTGTGCCGTACGAACATTTTATTAAGCTTGAGCAAAACCGTATGATGCGTTTTTACCGTTTTGCCAACTACTTTACAGATGTACCGCATTTAAAGGGCTCAGTAAAACGTCGTGCATGGCTGGATATTGCCTATAAAGCGATCAGCTATAAAAAGGAAAATACACAGGCGTATTTAATATACCGGACGTTTATCCGTACAGATGACCATTTTTATTTATGGGTGCGGCTAACGGCGATTTCAGCTGTTATTGCGATGTTTATTACGATTCCTTTTGTGACTTGGATCGTTGTCGGTGCACTGGCATTTGCAACAACGCTTCAGCTTAAGTATGCGCTCATGTCGGCAGGGGATTTCCGAATGGACATGCTTTATCCGATTCCTCGCGATACGAGAAAACAGGCTGTCGCAAAGCTGCTTCGCCAACTGAGCATTGTTCAGGCCATTATCGTGACACTTTGCGCAGTCATGCAGCCGCAGTTTTATATCATACCGGTTGTCATTATCGCAGTGAGCGAACTGACGATGAGAATGTCAAAATAAAAAATGGAATTGTAACAATAAATAGAGGTTGGCATAGAAGTAGATATATGTGGGATAAGAAGGAAACTTTATTAGAAACGAATATTAAAATTGATTGGAATGGAGGGGCGACTCCTGGGGGATAAGCGTGACGCCTGAGACTAATGAACAAAAGCTAAGTGCGCCACGTCCTGTGGCAACGCTTTTGTGACCAACATCGTGTTGGCCCCATGCCACGCCCCCGGAGAGCGTCCCCGGAATGGAAATCAATTTTAGAGCTCATCAAAAAAGCTACTTTTCTCTCAGAGAAAAGTAGCTTTTTGGGTTATAATACACTTCATTATATTTATAACAAGAATCCGCCAATTAATAACCCGACGGCGATAACTATAATAGAAGGAACTTTAAATTTTTCCAATGCAATATAGCTTCCGGCAATCATTAAAATTGTTGGAATCAGTTTATTTGATTCATAGGAAGACTTTGCGAAATCGAATGTTAATGAAATTAATAATACGGCAATTGCAGGTAAGACAAAGCTTGATAACCGCATTACTTTAGGCGAATCTCTATATTTATGTAGTAGATTCAAAAGTGTGATCATTAAAATCAGGGTAGGGGCAACTGTTGCAAATAACGCTATAATGCTCCCTAAAAATCCGCCGACTTCAAATCCGATATAGCCTGCCATCTTCGTTGCAATTGGACCGGGAAGCGAATTTGCCAAAGCAAGAAATTCACTGAATTCACTTTGCGTCATCCACTCATACCTGTCCACCACTTCATGCTCAATTAATGGGATTGAAGCAGGCCCGCCACCGTATGCCAAAAGATTCGGTATTAAAAATGCAATAAAAAGTTCCCAAAATATCATTGTTCTTTTCCTCCTTTAGCTGGCAGTGCAAGCGCCAATATTAAGAGGGAAGCAATGATAATCCCAGGATGGAGATCGAATACAACCATCGTAATAAAACTATATAAGAAAATAATGGCGCTGATTTTCAGACCTAAAGATTTATGCGATTTTTTCAGGAAGTCGAATGCGTACAGCCCCATCATTACTGTCACGATCGGTATAACCCCTTTAGACATATTATTGATAAAATCGGAGTTGCTAAATTGTTTCAAAGAATTTAATAGAATAATAATTAATAGTACAGTAGGCATTACCGTCGCAAACAAGGCGTTGATTAACCCGAGCACTCCGCCTATACGGTAACCAATATAGCCTGCCATCTTTGTCGCAATCGGACCAGGAAGTGTGTTTCCGATTGATAAAACATCGGAAAAATCATCATCCGTCATAAGTTTATACTTTTCCACCACTTCTTTGTGAAGTAATGGAATTATTGTCGGACCCCCACCGAACCCAAGAATTCCAGACACAAAGAAAGCTTTGAACAACTGAATTTGAATTTTCACATCATAACCGCCTTTTAATTAGTTAGAAGCAGAATAGTTCGGAAAACGAAAGATTTTGTAAATATGTATTATTTTATATAAAAATGCTACGAAATACAATCGTAGCATTTTTCATAAAAGCATTATTCTTTTGAAGCTGCACTATATGTCGTAATATAGGAGGATGAGTTAAACATCGACTGTAACACTTGTGTCGTACCTTCAAAAACAGGGGCAAATGTAGTTTTATACTCATCGCTGGCTTTCCAGACTTCATAGGAAGCAGGTCCGCCCCATTGAATAATAAATAGATAGGTTTCGGCTTTAACCGGACGCAGTAAACGGTAGGCAATTACAGCGTCATTGGAATTCAATGCAGGGATGACGTCGAGAGCTTTTTTCTCGAAAACCGGGCGCTCATCTGACATAATGGGCATATTGAAAAAAGTAAAATAGCCTTTTTGCGTAAACTGCCCGTCTTGTGCAATGACTTCAAACTTGCGAGGTACTGCGAAAATAGATTTCCTATCTGTTTCGTGCAACACCACCGAATTTCCATTACCGTGCAATAAAATTAAAGGGTGCTGTGGATTTTTTACGATTAATTTTTCCATATAGTCAGGTGTTCCTGAAGTTACATAAAAATTCATATGACCGACCTCCTTTACACTATTATTTCCATTTATAAAGATGTTCAAGCCATTTGTCAAAAAGTTCTGTAGCAGAAGAGACAAATTTATGACATTTATTAAAGAAATCTATACAATTATTTATGAAAAGTTTATAGTCGATGATGGATATCAATGCGTTTTTGAGGTATAGAATAAAAAAGAATTTACTTTAAGGGGTAGAAATCAAACATGATGAAATTTAATGACACATTATTACGTGCTGCTCGCGGTGAGCAAGTAGAGCATACTCCGGTTTGGTTTATGCGCCAGGCAGGCCGTTCACAGCCAGAATATCGTGAAATAAAAGAAAAATATTCATTAGAAGAGATTACAATGCAGCCGGAGTTATGCGCATATGTGACACGTTTACCTGTCGACCAGTACAACGTGGATGCTGCGATTCTTTATAAAGATATCGTTACCCCTTTACCAGGAATGGGAATTGATGTAAAAATAAAAGCAGGAATCGGTCCGGTTATTTCAAATCCTATCCGTTCAGCTGCTGATGTGGAAAACTTGCGTGACTTCAACGCACAGGAGCATACACCTTTCGTGTTGGAGACAATTAAAATGTTAACAACAGAACAGTTAAATGTTCCGTTAATCGGTTTTGGCGGTGCGCCGTTCACGCTTGCGAGCTATATGATCGAAGGCGGCCCAAGTAAAAACTATGCTAAAACAAAATCATTCATGGTTTCGCAGCCGAAAGCATGGTTTGCTTTAATGGAAAAACTGGCTGATATGATTATTGTGGATATTACAGCGCAAGTAGAAGCTGGTGCAAAGGCAATCCAAATTTTCGATTCTTGGGTTGGTGCATTAAATGTGGAAGATTACCGTATTTTCATCAAGCCGACGATGACACGCATTTTTGCTGAATTGCGCGCATTAAATGTGCCGTTAATCCAGTTTGGTGTAGGTGCATCGCATTTAGTAAACGAATGGCATGACCTGCCAGTCGATGTAGTAGGTTTGGACTGGCGTTTACCTATCCGTGAAGCAGAAGCGCGCGGCGTTACAAAAGCGGTACAAGGGAACCTGGATCCTACATTATTATTGGCAGACTGGAACGTAATCGAAGCACGCGCAAAAGATATTGTCGATCAAGGTTTAGCACATACTGGCGGGCATATTTTCAACTTAGGCCACGGCGTCTTCCCTGAAGTAGATCCAGCTGTATTAAAACGACTGACAACATTTGTACACGAATACAGCCGCGAACAAATCGCAAAACGTTCATAATACAACAATAGGTTTAAATTTGACCATTCACCGGTGTAGGTGAGAAAACTATATAGATGAAGGTTGACTGGAGAGCACCCAAAAATAAATGGGATGTAAAACCTTTAAAACTAATAAAAAAAGAAACGTGTTTAAAAACATGCAGAGGTGAACTTACATGAAAGAAGTACGCGGGTTATTAGTAATGGCTTATGGTACGCCATACAAAGAAGAAGATATCGAACGTTATTACACACATATTCGTCATGGCCGCAAACCGAGTCAGGAACATTTGGACGACTTAACAGAACGTTACCGTGCAATCGGCGGTATATCTCCGCTTGCGAAAATGACGGAAGCACAGGCCCATGCATTATGTGCACGTTTGAACGAAGTACAGGATGAAGTGGAATATAAAGTATTTATCGGCTTAAAGCATATTGAACCATTCGTAGAAGATGCTGTAGAAGCAATGGTGAAAGAAGGAATCACTGAAGCGGTATCAATCGTTTTAGCACCGCACTTCTCAACTTTCTCGATTAAATCGTACAATGGACGAGCGAAAGAAGCTGCAGAAAAATTAGGCGGAACATTAAATATCACTTCTGTTGAAGCATGGTATGACGAGCCTAAATTCATTGAATTCTGGAAAAATGCCGTGAATGGCGAGCTTGCGAAAATGACTGAAGAAGAACGTGCAAATGCGTGCTTAATCGTGTCTAACCACTCATTGCCGGAAAAAATTAAGCTTGCAGGCGATCCGTATGAAGAGCAGTTAATCGAAACAGCACGTTTAATCGAAGAGGCTTCTGATATTGTGAATGTTGAAGTAGGCTGGCAGTCAGCCGGACAAACACCGGAGCCGTGGCTAGGACCGGATGTACAGGACTTAACAAAGGAATTATTTGAGCAAAAAGGTTATAAAGCATTCATCTATACACCAGTAGGATTTGTTACAGAGCATCTAGAAGTGCTATATGATAATGACATTGAGTGTAAAGTTGTTTGTGACGAAATCGGTGCAAGCTACTATCGCCCGACAATGCCAAATACACATCCTTTATTCATTGATGCAATGGTAGATGCTATCAATAAAAAATTAGCGAAATAGTAGAGAGTGATGATGAGGGTGACTTTAAAAAGGAAGAAGATTGTTATCGTTGGCGGTGGCATCACTGGTTTAACGACGGCATACTATTTACAGCAAAAAACGAAGGCGCATAATTTACCGATAGACATCGTGCTGATCGAAGCGTCACTACGTTTAGGTGGTAAAATCCATACAGTACGGCAAAATGGGTATATTATCGAACGTGGGCCTGAATCGTTTTTTGATACAGGTAGCAGTGTCCGAAAGTTGGCACGTGATTTAAATATCGAACATGAGATGATTCAAAATAATTATGGTCGAACATTCATCGCAGTTGGTAGCAAGTTACACCAAATTCCGAGCAATATTCTGCTTGGGGGGTCACCTAAAATCTTCCCGTTCATGACATCGAATGTTCTATCCTTAATGGGGAAATTCCGCGCAGCAGGAGATTTGTTATTACCGAAATTACCGCATGCTGCAGACGAACCGATTAGTGAATTTTTCAATCGACGCTTTGGTAAAGAAGTTGTAGAAAATTTAGTGGAGCCGGTATTGGCGGGTACTTTTGCAGGTGATGTTGACCATCTTAGTATGCTATCGATGTTCCCGCAGTTTTATCAGTTGGAAAAAGAATACCGCAGTTTACTGCTCGGTATGAAAAAAACCGGAAAAGGTATTTACGCGCTCGTGGATACTCCAGGTGAACTGCATTACGAATCATTCGAAAACGGATTGGAATCTTTAATTGAAACATTGGAAAAGGCCTTAACGGATGTAACGATTTTAAAAGGATTGAAAGTGAATTTCATCGAAAAAAATAATGATGACACGCATCTTATAGAATTGAATGACGGTACGTCGATCCAAGCAGATAAAATCGTCGTGACGACACCTTTTAATGTAACAAAAAAAATCTTCCCAGATTCAACAACGATGCTGAAAGCTCCGGACATGAACTATGCGACAATTGCCACGGTTACGATGGCATTTGAAAAAGGTTCGATGCAAAAATATGAGGATGCACTTAACTTCTTCGTTTCACGCAATAGTCATTTTGCGATTACAAGCTGTACGTGGAGTCACAGGAAATGGGATAATGTGTCACCGGATGGCCATGAGCTGTTGAGGGTTTACATTGGCCGTGTAGGGGACGAATCGATTGTGGAACTGCCTGACAGTGAAATCGAAAAAATCGTACTGCAGGATTTGGAACGGGCGGTGGGGTTGAATGCCCAGCCATTACTGACGACAGTTGCCCGCTGGAAGGAAGCAATGCCTCAATATACAATTGGTCATGAGTCTCGCATGTCAACTATGAAAAAACAGTTTTATCAGGAGTTTCCGAATGTCTTGTTAACAGGAAGCTCCTATGAGGGAATTAGTATTCCAGACTGTGTATTGCAAGGAAGACACACTGCCGAGCAATTACTCAACCAGTTGGCCGAGTCAAAATTAGCAATGTAACAATTCAGTAGACTAATTGAACAAAATGCTGTATTAAAAGTGAATCGCTTTTAATGCAGCATTTTTGTTTGAAGAATTTCCGAATGGTTCACAAATTTATCTTAATTATAGTATGCATCTGTCCGGATTTTTTAGTACGCTTATAAAGATGGGGAAAAGATTGCAGTAAATTACATAATTGTTAACAAGGATGGGAGATTTCATGATGAGAAAATGGTTATACAGTTTAGTAGCAGTACCCTTTTTACTGGGAGGATGTGGCGATGATCCTGAAGTTGAGACACTTGATACTGCCGAGGTACCGGCAATTGTAGATGTACATATTCAAACGGCTGAACAATTAAATGCAGGGGAAAAGATTCAGCTTGCAGCACGTGTAACTCAAGATGATGAAGCGGTAAATGATGCAAAAGAAGTGAAGTTTGAAGTATGGGAATCTGGCCTTCGCGATGAAGGGGAGATGCTGGACGGAGAACTGACAGAAGACGGAATCTATGTCGCTGACTATACGTTTGACCATGATGGCGTATACTATATGTTTGCTCATACGACGGCACGAGGAATGCATGTGATGCCAAAGCAGGAGCTGATCGTCGGCAACCCTGATATGAGCAAAGTGCTGGAAGATACAAGTTCTAATTCGATGGAACATGACGAAGAAGAAAAAGAAGAAGAAAAAGAAGAAGACCATAACCATTAAATATTGCAATATGAATAAAACGGTGTATAATAGTGACTGAATGACCGAAGTGTTCATTTGGTCACTTTTTTGAGGAGGTGGATTTATGGATCGTCGACATGAAATTTTAATAGCTGCTACAAAGTCGTTTACATTATTTGGATATAAAGCGACAACGATTGAACAAGTTGCTAAAATTGCAAATGTAGGAAAAGGGACTATATATACTTTTTTTAAAAATAAAGAAGAGCTGTTTCAGGAAGTTGTATTCCATTTAATCGGTGAAATGAAGCGCGAAACAGATCAGCTAATCGATGCAAATGCGAGCTTTATGCAAAATGCCCATACAGCATTGATGAAAATGCTGCAGTTCCGTGAGCGTCATTTACTGTTTGCTAAACTAATAGAAGAGGAAACAGCACTTGGAACTCCAGAAGTACAGCAAATGCTGTTAAAAATTGAGTCGGAAATCATTTCATACGTCTCGATGCGTATTCGAAACGGCATTGCAAAAGATGAGGTCATTGACTGTAATCCTGAGCATGTAGCTTTTTTATTGTTTAAATCGTATTTGGCTTTTATTGTAGACTGGCAGTTGACGCATAATGAACCACTCAATGAACAAGAAATTTTAACATTATTCAGCGAAACCATTTTCCGTGGTTTGGCAAAGAAAAAGTAGTAGTCACTTCCTGGTGAAGTGGTTTCTTTTTACCATGAAATGACCGAATGACGATATTGGTCATGTAGTTTTAGAAGGAGGAAATTAGTGTGATAAAAGCAGAATGGCTGAAGATTTTTAAAACAAAGAAAATGCTTATTTCAGTTATTGCCGTTCTTTTTGTTCCTGTTATGTACAGCGGGATGTTCTTATGGGCATTTTGGGATCCATATGCCAATTTAAAGAGCCTGCCGGTTGCCGTTGTCAATGAAGACAAAGGGGCTATGATGGATGAGGAAACAATGGAGCTCGGTCAAACATTGGTCGACAAGCTGATAGATAGCGAGCAATTCCAGTTTGAGGAAGTTGATGCGAAGGAAGCGGACCAAAAATTATTGGATCAAAAGTATTATATTTTAATTAAAATTCCGGAAAACTTCTCTGAGCATGCAACGACATTATTAGATGAAGAACCACAAAAGTTGGTTATTGATTATATTCCAAATGAAGGCTTCAACTTTTTAGGCGCACAAATTGGTGAAACTGCAATGGATCGTATTAAAGCGGAAGTAAATACACAGGTTTCAGCAACATATGCCGAAAAATTATTTGATTCTATTACACAGCTTGGTGACGGTTTTACCGAAGCGGCAGATGGAGCAGGAGAACTGGATAAAGGTGCCGCAAAGCTGGCGGATGGCGCTGATGAGTTGAAAGGCTATTTAGAACAATTGGCATCAAGCTCTGTTCAACTATCCGATGGTACTGACACTTTAGTTACCGGTGCTAAAAATGCTGCGAAAGGTGCTGGTGATTTGGCGGCAGGAGTAGCAAAAATTGCGGATGGCAGCAGTCAACTTGAAGCAGGAGCAAAATCTGCCGCAGATGGCGCCAATACATTGCAGCAAGGTATTGAAAGCTATACTGATGGTGTTGCACAAGTAGCAAACGGGCAAAAGGACATCACATCCGGTCAGGCAAGTTTAGCTGAAAACCTGAAACTATTAACACAAGGCACAGCGAATATCGATGACAAGGTAAAAGCGCTGGCAGATGGTTCAGCTAATGTAGCAGGCGGTATGGATCAATTGGCGGGGCAGCTGGAAGCGATATTACCTATGCTCCCTGAAGAAAATCAGGCAGCATTAAAAGCCGCACTAGGGCAGCTGCAAGAAGGCAGTAAACAAGTAAGTGGCGGTTTAAGCCAGCTACACGCAGGAACAAACGGATTGGACGATAAAATCGCGGCAATCAGTGAAGGTGCAAGTAAATTAAATGCAGGACAGCAACAAGTAACTGCAGGTGTTGCACAATTACAGCAAAATTCAGCACAGCTGATAGCAGGTGCCAATTCATTAGCACAAGGCAATACGACAATTGCCGGAAAACTAAATGAACTAACAGCAGGCGCATCAAGTGCAGCAACAGGTGCCAACACATTAGCACAAGGTTTGAACACATTAGTGGATGGTTCGAATAAATTATATGACGGTACTAGCTTGCTGGCAGAAAAGTCAGGTGAGTTGGCACAAGGTTCTACTACTTTAGCAGACGGTACGAAAGAGTTGAAGGAAGGTACGACAACTTTATCTGAAAAGTTAACGGAGGCTGGTGAAAAAGCGGCTGTAAATCCGACTGAAGAAACGTACAATATGGTCGGTTCTCCAGTGGAAGTCGAAAAAGATTCCGTAAACCATGTCCCGAATTATGGTACAGGTTTTGCACCATACTTTATTTCTTTAGGATTATTCGTCGGGGCATTATTAATTTCGATTGTATTCCCATTTGTTGAACCGGCTGTTATCCCGAAAAACAGTGCAAGCTGGTTTGTAAGTAAGGTAACTGTATTAATCGGTGTTGGATTGGTGCAGTCATTTATAACGATTGCAATTGTCGTTTGGGGGCTTGGACTTGAGGTAAATAATATGCCGCAGTTCATTCTGACAACAATTATAACTAGCTTTACATTTTTAGCTATGGTTCAATTGCTTGTGTCTGTGTTTGGTGATCCAGGACGATTTATTGCCATCGTCGTGTTGATTCTTCAATTAACAACAAGTGCAGGGACATTCCCGATTGAGCTAGTACCAGAGCAATTGCATTTCTTCAATAAAATTTTACCGATGACATTCTCTGTACAAGGCTTCAAAGCAGCCATTTCAACTGGTGATACATCATTCCTAATGTTCAACTGGTCGATTTTAGGTGCAGTTATGATTTCATGCTTAGCAATCACGTTCGGTTACTTTGCATTGCTTTATAAAAAACGTTATTCAAAACAACAAACAGAACAATAGAAGAAAAAGCATGGATTCGGGTAATTACTTGAATCCATGCTTTTTTATACAGAAAAAACCACGAGCATTGAGCAAGCCCGTGGTTCAAGTAAGCTATTATAGGTTCATCCCATTTCTAAGATGAAGTTGTCAGTAATGCGAATTAAACAGTGTGTAAAGAATTAAAGAGAGTTACATTTATCACAATTGTTGCTGTAGCACTCGCTTTGTTCTTCGATTTTATCACCGCATTGAACGCAAATTTTATCAGGTAAATTCTTGAAAAATTCCACTACGTTTTCTAACATTGTGCATGCCTCCTTTAAGTTTCTGTTATACTACTTCTGTTTATATATTGTATTGTATTATAACAGATTTAATTCGTCAACACAAAATGCCTAAATTAAGTTAAAATATAAATGGACGATTTTTGAAGGAGTGAGCCTTTTGTATTTTATCGATAATAAAGGAATTACAGATCCGCGTATTAACTTGGCAATAGAAGAGTATATACTGAAAAACATGGATATCGAAAAGGATGATTTTTTACTGTTCTATATTAATCAGCCTTCGATTATCATCGGAAAAAATCAAAACACGATCGAAGAAATCAACACAGATTACGTTGAAGAAAACGGAATCATTGTAGTACGTCGTCTTTCCGGCGGTGGAGCGGTTTATCATGATTTAAACAATCTGAACTTCAGCTTCCTGACAAAGGATGACGGCAACAGCTTCAGCAACTATAAAAAATTCACACAGCCTGTTGTTGATGCGCTTGCAAAATTAGGGGTTAACTCCGAGCTTTCAGGCCGTAACGATATTTTGGCTGAAGGGAAAAAAGTTTCGGGCAATGCCCAATATTCAACGCGTGGCCGCATGTTCAGCCATGGGACACTTATGTTCGACCTGGATATTGATGCTGTGGTGAACTCGCTTAAAGTAAAACAGGACAAGATCGAGTCAAAAGGAATCAAATCCGTGCGCTCGCGTGTTGCGAACATTATTGATTTCCTTCCAGAAAAAATCACGGTAGATCAGTTCCGTATGGAAATTTTAAAATCGATTTTCGGCGGCGAGGAAAATATTCAATATTACGAGCTGACGGAAGAAGATTGGGACAACATCCATGAAATTTCGAAAAACCGTTACCAGTTATGGGAGTGGAATTACGGAAAGTCACCGCGCTTTAACATTCAAAAAACGAAGCGTTTCCCTTCAGGCAGCCTGGATATTCGTCTGGAAGTGAATAAAGGGGTCATTGAAGAGGCGAAAATCTTCGGGGATTTCTTTGGTGTCGGTGATGTGGATGAGGTTGGAGAACTTCTGGTCGGAACGAAATATGACCGTGCCGCAATTGCAGAAAAGCTGAAAGATATTGAAATTCCGGTATACTTTGGCGGGATTACGGAAGAGGATTTCCTTCATCTAATTTACTAGCAGCTTGTCAATCATCATGAATGTAATAGAGAGTGTAGAAAGGGAGGCTCCTGTTTTCGGGAGCCCCCTTTTTTTGATACAATGGAACAATATGAACAATTAACTTATGTAGGGATATTTTAGTTGGAAACCTATTGAAAAGGAGGTCATTCAGATGGAAAAACATCGAATTTTCATCGTTGAGGATGATCCTAAAATAGCTGCACTATTGGCAGACACATTAAGAAAATACCAGTACGAAGTCGAAACGATTGAAGACTTTGATTCCTTAATACAGCAATGCATCGCATTTTCTCCTCACATAATTTTACTGGATATTAATCTGCCTTCCTATGACGGATACTATTGGTGCCGGGAGCTGAGACAATTTACGAAGTGTCCGATTTTATTTATCTCCGCTCGTTCGGGGGAAATGGATCAAATATTTGCACTGGAAAATGGTGGGGATGACTTTATAACGAAGCCGTTTAACTATGAAATCGTGCTCGCTAAAATTCGAAGCCATTTACGTCGTACATATGGTGAGTATTCTGCAAGACAGGAAGAACGGAAAATTGTACAAGGACAGCTTACATTGTATTTGGAACGGATGGAACTTCAATTGAAGGATCTCGTTGTGCCGCTTCAAAAGAAGGAATGTGTCATTTTAGGATTATTGATGGGGCAAGCGCCGAAAGTCGTGTCACGCGAACAGCTGTTGGAAGAATTGTGGGACGATCAGGCATTCGTTGATGAAAACACATTAAACGTGAATATGACGCGTGTGCGGAAGAAGCTGGCCGATTACGGCATTTCTTCTGTTATTGAAACCGTGCGCGGAGCAGGGTACCGCTTCTTATTAAGCTCGGAGGAAATGTAATGGCGATCAAATTATTTGTGAAGGAGCACCTTTCATACGTAATCTTTCAAATTTTCCTCACATTATTTTTGCTTTCATTATTTTGGCTGGACGGCTTTCGCAGTGTCACTACCGGCATTTACGCGATTGCGATCAGCCTTCTTCTCATTGTCTCATTTTTAGTCGTGCGCTATATGTTGAGACGCCGCTATTTAGCGAAGATTTCCACGCTGCCGCAAACGATGGAGGATGCCCTTCAAAAGAATGCGAAAACAACGGAATATATGGAGACGGAGCGTTATTTGCATGAGCTGTATAAATTGTATCAGCATGAAGTACAGGCGCTTTATGCGACCCAGTCCAGACAATATAAATTTATGAACCAGTGGGTACATCAGATGAAAACGCCTGTCTCGGTTTTGGAACTTTTGCTGCAGCAGGAAGAGGAGCTGGATAAAAAAAGTGTGCAGGAAGAAACCGAACGTTTGAAGCGCGGTCTTGAAATGGTTTTAGTGAATGCACGTCTGGAAAACTTCTCGGATGATATGCAAATCGGAAAAGTGCCTTTGAAATCGGCGATCATGGCAAATGTAAATGACAATAAACGTCTGTTTATCGCCAACCGGGTGTTTCCGGAAGTGAACATCGACGAAGAGTTAATCGTCATGAGCGATATGAAATGGCTGAACTTCCTTATTGGGCAGTTCATTACAAATGCGGTGAAATATACATTTGAACCGAATAAAAAGTTATATATAACGGCGGAGCAAAAAGAACAGCACGTCCATTTATTCATACGCGATGAAGGGGTCGGCATTCCCAAATCCGATTTACCCCGTGTAATGAAGCCGTTCTTTACCGGTGAAAACGGCAGGAAAACCGGAGAATCTACCGGCATGGGACTCTATATCGCAAAGGAGATTTGTGATAAGCTCGGACACCAGCTATTGATTACATCTGAAGTTGGTAAAGGTACACAAATTGAAGTGATTTTTCAGTCATGAGGATTATTATTGATTGAAAGAAACAGACTTGTTTAAAAGGAGTTACTATGTCTATTTTACAAATACAAGATGCAACGAAAGTATATGAAGGAAAAGTGACGAAGCGAGCGCTCAATCAGCTTAGTTTTGAAGTGGAGAAGGGTGAGTTTGTCGCAATTATGGGTCCATCCGGCAGCGGCAAAACGACATTATTGAATATGGTATCAATGATTGACACACTGACATCCGGCGAAATCATCTTTAATGGGATGAAACCGCAAAAGCTCAACAGTGAGGAACTGGCCTACTTCAGACGCCGCCAGCTAGGATTCGTTTTCCAGGACTTTAATCTGCTGCCGACATTGACGGTGGAGGAAAATATCATTTTACCGCTGACAATTGATGAACAGCCGATATCTGTCATGGAGGAACGTCTGCACTATTTAAGTGAGCGGCTCGATTTAACGTCTATTTTAATGAAGCGTCCGAATGAAATATCAGGTGGACAGGCCCAAAGAACTGCAATTGCACGTGCACTGATCCACCAACCGATGCTCGTTTTAGCCGATGAGCCGACAGGGAATCTGGATTCGAATGCATCACGCGAAGTGCTGGAACTTTTAGCAAGAATGAATAAAGAAAACGATACGACGATTTTAATGGTGACACATGATCCGATTGCGGCGAGTTATTGCGATCGAGTTATTTTTATTAAAGACGGCGAGTTTTTCAATGAAATATATACAGACGATCGTCGCCAAACATTTTTCCAGCGCATTTTAAATGTATTAAGTTTATTAGGAGGACATGTAGGTGACTTTTCTTCAATTCGCTTACCGTAACGTTTTCCGGAATTTTCGTAACTATGCCGCCTTTTTTATGGCGAGCTTTTTCAGTGTTTTTGTGTTCTTTATCTATTCGATGCTCATGTTTCATCCTGAAATCGAACGTGGTATTTTAGGGGAAGTCTCGATAGCCGGAATGGTTTTTGCAGAAGTCGTTCTCGTGCTGTTTTCGTGGTTTTTTATTTTTTACTCGATGCGTGCCTTTTTGGAAGCGCGGTCTAAAGAGTTCGCGATATTGCTTCATCTTGGGATGGACCGGAATCAGTTAGGAAAACTGGTCATCATTGAAACAATGACAATCGGAATTTTCTCCTGTATTTCGGGTATTGTTTTCGGATTCGCGTTCTCGAAGTTTTTCTTTATGATTGTCCGTGAAATTTTAAATTTAAATGCATTGCCGCTCTATTTGTCATGGGAGCCATTTGTGCTGACATTATTCGTTTATTTGAGCGCATTTATCGTCATCTCGACGTTGAGTATCCTATTTACGCCGGATATTAAAATCCGGAACTTTATAAGAGGTCCGAAGTTTGTGGATGCTGCCGTGTCCTATTCAAAGCGTAATGCCATTTTAGGAATTATCCTTATTTTATGCGGGTACGGGCTTGCACTGATTACAACGAAGTCATCTATTTTTTCATATACATTACTGATCCCTGTATTCGTGACATTGGGAACCTACTATTTCTTTTCGGATACGACACTTTATATTATTGACCGGTTGAAGGGGCATAAACAGTTTTACTGGAAACGGGCACGCATGCTCGCGATTGCCGAACAGGTGCAGATTTTACGTTTCAATTCACGCATGTTTTTCATTGTGACCCTCGTCTCGACACTGGCCTTTTTAATGGTCGGTGTTTTATCGGCGATGTCTTCTTATACATCACAGTATGACAAAATCAATCCAATCGGCCTCATTTATAAAGGGGAAATGGATAATCCATATGAAATTGAACATATTTTATCGGTAATTGATGAACTTGAGTTTAATGGAATCAGTTATCATATGACGCGCTTTACGGTCATGCGCCAAACATCATCGTATACATCGAATCCGGTGGAAGTTTTCCGGGAAACGGATATTAACCATCTTCTGTTTTCGTACAAATATCCTTTAGTGAATCTGAAAAGCGGGGAAGCAATGTTCATCCCTTATTCGGAAGACTCGATTGAAAAGCTGGAGAAAACGGAAGTGAAAACGGTACTGAAGGAAAATAATGTGGACCTGACGATTAACAGTGTGTACCCGAAAATGTTTTTCCCGACGGCTATTATTAGCAGCAACTCCATTATTATTAGTGATGAGGACTTTGAAAAACTGACAAATAAGTTTGAAATGGCCCCATATGTAGAGCCTGGTTATCATTTATTTACGTTTGATATTCCTAACTGGACCGAAACGAAAAATGTCGGAATCGATATTCAGCAGATGGTCGCCCGCGATTATTTGATCAACAGTGAATATACATTGCCATTTTACTTTGAAAATGCCGGATTAAATTATTCTTATATATTAGCTACGTATTCTTTATTAACACTCATCGGTATATTAGTAGTAGCTGTATTTCTACTTGCGTCGGGAAGTTTCGTTTATTTCAAAATATATGCGAACTTGGACCGGGAGAAAAAACAGTTTGATATGCTCATTAAAGTAGGATTGAGCGGTAAAGAACTGAAGCGTCTGATTACGAGGAATTTAATGATACAATTTTTCCTGCCATGGGGATTAGCCTTTATACACAGCGCTTTTGCGTTCTATGTTGTGCAAACCGTATTGAATGATGTCATGAATTTATCGATCGTAAAAGAAGTTGTATTTTCATTTACAATGTTTGCGCTTATTCAAATTGTCTACTTCTACTTAATCCGCTGGCGTTATATTTCACATGTGCGCGGGTGAGTTTAAATAGAGAAAAAATGATTTTAGTACAATATTTATGAATAAACGAGATTTTCATATTGTTTTATTAATATACTTATTCTATAATGCTAATAGAGTGAATATTTTTTCATTTTACGCAATAGGGGGATGGGTGTATTGAATTTAGTTGAAAAGGTAAGACAACAAGCTTTCGAACAACCAGAAAAAACAGCGTACTACTTTTTAGGTAAAGGCACATCTTACGGTGAATTGGAGCAATCAGTTGCACGGTTTGCAGCTGCTCTGGAAGATTTGGGTGTACAAAAAGGCGACCATATCGCGTTTTTATTAGGTAATACACCGCATTTCATCATCAGCTTATACGCGTCAATGCGTATTGGTGCTGTGGCAATTCCGATTAATCCAATTTATACAGCAGATGAAATTTCATATATCATCCAAAATGGTGATGTAAAAGTTGTCATTGCACTTGATTTATTATTACCGCTTGTGGAAGCAGGGGTGCATAGATTCCCGCAAGTAGAACAATATATCATTTGCGAAACGACAGAAGACATCGGCGAAAAGTATGCAGCGCTTTCAGATGGGGCGAAAGAAAAGACGAAGCTGTTTTCACAAGTACTGTCAACAACAGCACGTACAACGGATCCAGTAGAAGTAGCGCCGGATGATACGGCCATTATTCTATATACTTCCGGTACGACAGGTCATCCGAAAGGTGCCATGCTGACACATAACAATTTATTTTCGAATGCCAGAGATATCGGCGATTATCTGAAAATGACATCAGAAGACCGTATTGTGGCAACATTGCCGGTTTTCCACGTCTTTGCATTAACGGTAGTTGTCAATTCACCGTTAACACGCGGCGCCACGATTTTATTAGCGCCACGCTTTAGTCCAGGAGAAATTTTCGAGTTGATTTCGACTTATAAAGCAACGGTATTTGCGGGCGTTCCGACGATGTACAATTTCCTTTATCAATACGACAAAGCGGATGTTGCCGCATTCTCCACAATTCGTTTAGCAATTTCAGGCGGTGCTTCATTACCTGTATCATTGCTGCACAACTTTGAGCAAAAGTTCAATGTACGAATTTCTGAAGGATACGGCTTATCTGAAGCTTCACCTGTTACTTGTTTCAACCCAACAGACCGTGAGCGTAAACCAGGCTCAATCGGTCAGTCGATCAGCAATGTTGAAAACAAAGTGGTCGACGAAAATGGCGATGAAGTGGGCGTTGGTGAAGTAGGCGAGCTGATCGTGCGCGGGCCGAATGTCATGAAAGGCTATTACAATATGCCGGAAGAAACAGCGGTTGCGATTCGCGACGGCTGGTTATATACAGGTGACTTGGCAAGAAAAGACGAGGAAGACTACTTCTACATCGTTGACCGCAAAAAGGATATGATCATTGTAGGCGGTTACAATGTTTATCCACGTGAAGTAGAAGAAGTATTGTTCTCACATGAAGGTATTGTGGAGGCGGCGGTAGTAGGCTTCCCGGATCCGGATTTCGGTGAGGCGGTACATGCTTACGTTGTGTTGAAGGACCCGACTTTAACAATTGAAGCGATTCGCGAGTTCTGTGCAGACCGTATTGTGAAATACAAAGTGCCGACTGTCATTGAAATTTTGGACGAGCTGCCAAAAAACACAACAGGCAAAATTCTGCGCCGTTCTTTAAAAGAAATTGCAAGAACATAATATTCCGACACCTGCCAAGTTTTGTGGCGGGTGTTTTTTAAATGGGATAATAAAAAGGTAACGATATAAATTTATATTTTGAAATTTCAAACAAAAGATGGTACATTAATATTACGGGAATCGAAATAAATGAAGAGGTGTTTTAATGACAAAGTATATTACAAAAGAAAGCTTGTTCGAAATTCAATCCATTACAAATCCGGTACTTGCGCCAAATGAGCAAGAGGCCGTATTTATTCGAACACAGATCAATAAAGAAGAAAATAATTATAATGCCCATTTGTTCCATATCGACCTGGAGTCAGGAGAAACAACGCAATGGACTTACGGCAATGAACGTGTGACAAATCCCGAGTGGTCTCCGAACGGAAAACAAGTCGCCTTTTTAGTGAAGCGCAATGAAAAACAGCAACTATACATATTAAACCGCCGTGGCGGGGAAGCACAGGAAATTACGACACTTCCAAATGGCGTCAATTCATTTTTATGGAGCCCTTGTGGTCAGAAAGTCTGGATAACAAGCACCGTTAAAAAAGGGCTGGATATTACGAAAGAGGAAGAAAAGGAAGACACAAAATTCCCGAAAGCCTATGTCGTGGATAAAATGAAATACAAAGCAGACAGTGTCGGGTTATTGAAGCAGAACCGCTATACACAAATTGCTTCTGTTGATTTAGCAACGAAAGAAGTAAATACATTTACAGAAGGCGATTATTCACATAGCTTACAAGGCATATCACATGACGGCAAAACATTGGTGATCGGTGTGAACCGTGCAGAAAATACGGATGATGTATTCCGCACGCCGCTCTACCTTGTTGATGTAGATACGAAAGAAGAAACAGTTCTAATAGATGAAGATGGTTACTTTGGCGGGGCTGAGTTTTCATTTGATGACCGTTACATTGCATTTGGCGGCTCGGATCATTCATTCAGAAATGCTACACATGGCCATGTTTATATTCATGATACAGAAACGAAAACAACCTGGAAGCTGACGGAAATGCTGGACTTGCCGGTTGGCGACTATGCGGTTGCAGATATTCAGCAAGGTGTATCAGCTCCATCCGTAGTATGGACGGAAAACAATGATCTGTATTTCCAAGTATCGACTGAAGGGGATATCCGTTTATATTATGCAACGTTGGAAGGCGCACTTTATCCTGCGTCACCGGAAAATGAGCATGTATACGGCTACGCAATTTTTAAAAACGGCAATCGTGCATTATTGACGGTATCCAATGGAACATTCCCCGGAGAGCTGTTTGACTTTGATATTACAACAGGTGATCGTAAGCAGTTAACAACGTTTAACGAAAAGTTTTTACAAGAAATTGCGCTGTCTGAACCGGAAGCGATTTCGTATCCTTCAAAAGACGGTTTGACTGTACATGGCTGGATTATGAAACCTGCACAGTATACAGAAGGAGAAAAATATCCGTTAATTGTCGAAGTGCACGGCGGACCGCATACTTTATATGCGAATACGTTTTTCCATGAGATGCAGCTATTGGCGGCGAAAGGGTATGGCGTACTTTATGTAAATCCGCGAGGCAGTCATGGCTACAGCCAGGAGTTTGTTGATGGTGTGCGCGGCAATTATGGTGATGGGGACTATGAAGATATTATGGCTGGTGTAGATTATGCCCTGGAAAACTATGCATGGATCGATGAGTCACGTCTAGGGATTACAGGCGGAAGCTATGGCGGCTTCATGACGAACTGGGTTGTTGGTCATACGAACCGCTTTAAAGCAGCTGTTACACAACGTTCAATCTCGAACTGGATCAGCTTCTACGGCGTATCGGACATCGGTTATTATTTCTCGGAATGGCAAATGCTCGCTGATATGAATGATGTGGAAAAACTGTGGCACCATTCACCGCTGAAATATGCGGCAAATGTGGAGACACCGCTGCTTATTTTGCACAGTGAACGTGATTTCCGCTGCCCGATTGAACAGGCAGAGCAACTTTATATTACGCTTAAGAAAATGGGCAAAGAGGTCGGTTTCGTCCGTTTCCCTGAATGTGACCATAACTTGTCACGTACAGGTATCCCGAACTTACGATTAGAACGACTTGAGCAAATTACAGGCTGGTTCGAGAAATACTTGTAGAGAATAAAAGCGCTAAAGCGCCCGTCCAACTCCACCAGCCATTGGAATGCCCGACGCAAAAGTAAACGGTTCACCACTTTTGCACGGAGGGACTGAAATGGCCAAGGAGTTGGCGCTTTAGCCTGGACGGGGATGAAGATTTCGCTTCAGTGATTCCACAGCGCGAACATATATAATTTACTTAACAAAGATAAAACAGGGCTTCCTCCCAGAGGGCCCTGTTTTCTTTAGTAATAAATTTATCTACCTTTAAACTGTGGTGTTCTTTTTTCGGCAAAGGCATTCAGTGCTTCAATGCGGTCTTCGGTTGGAATCGTCAGTTCATAGGCTTTTCGTTCAATATGAAGACCTGTTTGAATATCTGTTTTCATCCCTTGTTTTACAGCAAATTTAGCCTGCTGAATCGCAATCGGTGCATTTCGTAAAATAAGTGCGGCAAATTCGGCCGTCACTTCATGTAAACTTTCGACCGGTGCCACTTTCGTCACGACACCATAGTCAAGTGCTTCATGGGCAGTCATACGTTTTGCGGTCAAAATAAGCTCCAATGCTTTCGCTTCACCGATTAGGCGCGGCAGTCGCTGTGTTCCGCCGGCACCCGGAATGATGCCTAAGCCTGTTTCCGTTAAGCCGAGTGATATTGTTTCAGCAGCAATACGGAAGTCGCATGCAAGAGCAAGCTCAAGTCCGCCACCAAAGGCATAGCCGTTTAATACACAAATCGTCGGTTGAGGTAATTGCTCAATGAGCGTGAATACTTCCCTGAAAAGGTTTAAATTACGTTTAACAAGTGTATCCGGCAATGTTTTTCGTTCTTTTAAGTCCGCACCAACCGAAAAGGCTTTGTCACCGGAACCTGTAATGATGACAAGACGAATATCAGGGTGGATTTGGATGGATTCAATGACATGGCGCAATTGTTCCAGCATTTCATAATTAAAGGCGTTTAACATATCGGGGCGATCAAGTGTTACATATGCAATGAAGTCTTTTTGCTCATATTTTACAGTATTCACATTTACTGCCTCCTTGAAGTTTGTTAATCTAATTTTATAGTACATTGGAAAATTGTAAAATAACAGCAAATTCCAATATAAATAGAAAGAAAATATAAGGGTATTGGAGAATATATAAAATGGAAGTATTTGTTGGGCGACAACCTATATTTAACAAACATGAAGAAATCGTAGCATATGAGTTGTTGTATCGAAATAATTACACCAACGAGTTTCCGCGTATTGATGCAGATACAGCAACCGTTGAGCTGCTAATCAATTCATTTCTTTCCATTGGCATAAAAGAAATAGCCAATGGAAAGCCGTCATTCATTAATTTTACGGAAAACCTCATTATGCAGGAATCATTGGATTTTATTGAGCAAGAACAAATTGTCATTGAAATATTGGAAGATGTTCCGATTACAATGGAATTAATCGATCGGCTCAGACAATTAAAGCATACAGGATATAAACTTGCGCTTGATGATTTTGTCATGAATGAAGAAGTGGTGATTTATGATGAGCTCTTTCAGCACATTGATTATATAAAAATCGATTTTTTACATACAGGTGAAAATGAGAGGGCTGCAATTGAAAATGCTATTAAATCACAATTTCCTCATATTAAACTATTGGCAGAAAAAGTAGAAACGCGTGAGCAATATGAAATGGCCAAAGAAACGGGTTATTATTTATTTCAAGGTTACTTTTTTGAAAAACCGCAAATACTGGCGGCTACAGATATTCCGGCAAACTTGTTTCAATATTTTCAGATCATCTCATTGTTGCGCGATGATGAAGCAAATATTGATGTATTGACGAATAGTATTGAACGGGAAATTTCATTATCATACCGGTTGCTCAAATTAATCAATGGTTCTTCAAGACGTTCCAAAACAAAAATCCGCTCGATTAAGCAGGCCATTTTATTACTGGGCTTAACGGAGTTGCGGAAATGGATTTACTTACTGGCGATGCGTGAAACCGATATGAATCAAAATAACGATGTATTTCAGGAGTTAATGTATGCCTCGTTGTTCAGAGCAAAAACATGCGAAAAAATTGCCCGACTTAACTATAAAAAGAATTTCTCCGAGTACTTTTTAGTCGGTATGTTTTCGTTAATCGATTCCCTGCTAAAACGACCGATGAATGCAATCGTTACGCAATTGCCATTATCGGAAACGATACTGGAAACAATATCAGGTGAACGTACGGAGATGACGCCTTATCTACAATTCGCTACCGCATTAAGTAAATTGGACTGGGAAAATCTCATTCCGTTAGCGCGGCAATTAAACATACCTGTCGAAGGGCTTCTGCCGATGTATGAAGAAGTGAAAGTATGGGTTGATGAGGCATTATAATCCAATAAAATTAGAAGAGTAAGCGTCCTTATATGGGGCGCTTTTCCTTTAGTCAGATGAAGTTCTCATTTAATGCAGGATTTGTTATAATTCAATGGAATTTACAAAAGAAGCGAGGATTTGTATGACATATAGCTCACAGAGTTCAGTGAAAAACAATGTAATGGAATATGTATTTGTCATTGTCGGCGCCGCGGTCATTGCGTTCGGCTTTAATGTTTTTTTATTTCCAAACCAGGTCGCATCCGGCGGGGTAAGCGGAATCAGTACAATCTTGAATGGAATGTTCGGGTGGAATGCCGGGATTGTTCAATATGCTTTCAATATTCCTTTATTTATAGCTGGTGTGCTTGTACTAGGGAAAAAGTTCGGCATCAAATCCTTTATTGGAACAATTGCCCTTCCTTTCTTCGTTATAATAACGGAGAGCTGGGATCCTTGGACACTGAATCCGTTACTGGGGGCCATCTTTGGCGGGATTGTGGTAGGTTTGGGGATAGGTCTCGTATTTAAAGGGAATGCTTCTACTGGCGGTACGGATTTACTTGCTCAAATTATTACAAAATATACAGGCTTAACATTAGGGACAAGCGTACTGTTCATCGATGGCCTAATCGCGGTTAGTGCGGCAATTGTGTTTGACCTTGAAAAAGGACTCTTTGCATTAATTGGCCTGTATGTCACGACAAAGACGATTGATATTGTTCAGCTAGGTTTTAGCCAATCTAAAATGGTTTACATTATTACACAAAAAGAAACAGATGTGCGTGATGCAATTTATAAAGAGATCAACCGCGGGATTACAAGGCTTCCGGCATTTGGCGGATATACAGGTGAGGAGCGCCCGGTATTAATGGTCGTTGTTTACCAAACAGAGTTCACAAGGTTGAAACAAGTATTGAAAACCGTTGATCCTCAAGCGTTTGTCATCGTTTCGGACGCATATGAAGTACTGGGCGAAGGTTTCAAAAAAGTATAAGTTTGTTATAATCGGTAGTGGAATAGTAGTACATTTTTGGAGGGGTTCAGAATGAAAAAGGGTTTACTTACATTAGTTTTTGGATCAGCCATTTTCCTTGCTGCGTGCGGTGGAGATGATTCGGCTTCAAGCGGCGGTGAAACAGCTGAAATCGACGGGAAAAGCGTTGTTCAGCAATCATGCGCAACATGCCATGGCGGCCAATTGCAAGGCGGCGGTGCACCGGCATTGAATCAATTAGGAGCAAAATATTCAGAAGAAGAGATTTTGGATATTATTTTAAATGGTAAAGACCGTATGCCTGGTGGGATCGTAAAAGGCGAAAAAGCGGAAGCAGCTGCAGAATATTTATCAACACTCAAGTAATGTATACATAAAAAAGATGGAGCTTTATTCGCTTCATCTTTTTTTACCTTTTTTTGCGAAAGGCCAAGTGATGTGATTGATAATTTAAAAAACTAGGCGCGTTATATATTGGAAATGCTATAGACATGATAAAATACAGTGGAGATGCTAGAGGATAGGAGCGTACCAAACTTATGATTCAAGTAATTGCGAAAGATGTTATGGAAAAGTTTAATTTGGAGCTGGTCAGTGGGGAAGCCGGAGTTGGACGATACATAACAACGAGTGATATTTCCCGTCCAGGTTTGGAAATGGCCGGCTATTTTACACATTATCCAGCTGACCGAGTTCAGCTGTTGGGAAAAACAGAGCTCTCATTTTTTGAAATGTTGCCTGAAAAGGAAAAAAGAAGCCGGATGAAGCAGCTTTGTTCGGATGAAACACCTGCGATTATTATTTCGCGCGATTTGGAAGTACCTCAGGAACTGATCGATGCATCGAATGAAAATCATGTCCCGGTGCTCGTTACGAAGCTGACGACAACTAGATTTTCGAGCCGGCTGACGAACTATTTGGAAAGCAAGCTTGCACCAACAACTGCCATTCATGGGGTTCTTGTTGATGTATATGGCATTGGTGTTCTTATTATTGGGAAAAGTGGCGTCGGTAAAAGTGAGACGGCACTTGAGCTTGTAAAAAAAGGACATCGGTTAGTGGCTGACGACAGTGTGGAAATTCGTCAGGAAGGCGAAAACATGCTTGTTGGATTCCCGCCTCCATTATTGGAACATCTGCTGGAAATTCGCGGTATTGGAATCATTGATATTATGACACTGTTCGGTGCAAGTGCGGTGCGCCCCTACAAGCGTATTACATTAATAATAGAGCTTGAAACATGGGATCCGGATAAGTTTTATGATCGACTGGGGCTGGATGAGGAGAAGATGAAAATTATTGATTCAGAAGTAACGAAGCTGACAATTCCAGTACAGCCGGGACGAAATGTATCCGTAATTATTGAAGTAGCGGCGATGAACTACCGACTGAAGAAAATGGGCGTCAATGCTGCCGAGGAATTTTCACGTCGTCTGGACGATATGCTTGTTCCGAATGATGAAATAGACGATTATTAATAGGTAGTTGAAGGGAGAAGTTTATGGTTACAAATTTATTAGCAATTAACCCGGTCGCATTCCATTTAGGGCCAATACCGGTGAACTGGTATGGAGTCATTATCGGCTTCGGTATTATTGTTGCCTACTTTCTGGCACAAAAAGAGTCGGTCCGCCGCGGGTTAGATCCGGAATTTTTTGCCGACCTGCTCATTTGGGCAATTCCGATTTCAATCTTGTCCGCCCGCGTGTATTACGTTGTGATGAAGTGGGATTACTATAGCCAGCATCCAGGGAGTATCATTCAAATTTGGAATGGCGGTATTGCAATTCACGGTGCATTAATCGGAGCGTTTATTACAGCATACATATTTACGAAAAAGCGCAAAGTGAGCTTCCTAAAACTGGCCGATATTGCAGCACCGAGTATTCTCGTTGGTCAAATTATCGGACGATGGGGCAATTTCATCAATCAGGAAGCTTACGGCGGTCCTGTATCACGTGAATTTCTGGAAGGTCTGTTTTTACCGAACTGGCTGATTGAACAAATGTATATCCGTGAAGACGGGAACTATGTACACCCGACATTCCTGTATGAATCATTATGGAATGTAGTCGGTTTAGTCATTTTACTGTTTGCCCGCAAATTAAACTGGCGACGCGGCGAAATGTTCTTCTTCTATTTAATCTGGTATTCAATCGGTCGTTTCTACATCGAAGGCTTGCGTACAGACAGCTTATACTTAGTCGGCGATTTACGCTCGGCTCAAGTCGTTTCGATCATCGGTATTACAGTCGGTATTATCGCCATTGTGTACCGCCGCATGAAAGTAAAACCGGTTATCCACTATTTAGATGAGGAAAAGCCAGTTGCTACTAAAAATAATAAAAATAAGAAGAGCAAGAAGAAATAATTTTAGCAAGATGTTAAGTAATTAAACGAAATAAATAAAAAAGTTGGTTGATTGGAATGGAGGAGAGTCGAATGTAGCTGACGGCTAACGCCTTTCGCTACAAACTGCGTTTCCTGCGGGAATAGCGTGACGCCTGAGACTAGGAACAAAAGCTAAGAACACCACGTCCTGTGGCAACGCTTTTGTGACCAACATCCTGTTGGCCTCACGCCCGCGGAAAGCGTACTCCCCGGAATGGAAATCACCCCCCCTATTATGTAGGGGAAAATTTTTGAAATAAAAATCACCTCTGTTTGGGGAAATAAATATTTAACACCGTTTGCATTAGTGCGAGCGGTTTTTTAAAAGGGAGCATTCTTCAGTATGATAACAAAAGCATTGCTGTTTGACTTTGACGGCACATTATTAAATACAAATGATTTAATCATCCAGACATTCATGCATATTTTTGACGAAAGATTTCCCGGGCAATATTCGACAGAAGACTGCCTGAGATTCATCGGTCCGTCATTAAAACAGACGTTTGACGAACTGACACCGGGCGAAACCGATGTAATGATCGGGAAATATAAAGAGTGGAACGCAATCAACCATGACCGTTTAGTAACAAGCTATGATGCAGTTGTCGAAACATTGGAGGAACTCCATAATTCAGGGATCAAACTGGCGATTGTTTCAACGAAAGCAAGAGAAAGCCTTGCCCGTGGTTTAAAAGTGCTTTGTGCGGAACAGTTTTTCGATGTCATTGTCGGTTTTGATGATGTGGAGCATGTGAAGCCACATCCGGAACCGGTTCTGGTAGCACTGGAAAAGCTGGGTGTCGGTAAAGAGGAAGCGATTATGATTGGCGACAACTCGCATGATATTGAAGGCGGGAAAAATGCGGGTGTCCGTACAGCGGGGGTTGCGTGGTCTGCGAAAGGTGTCGACTATTTAATGGCTTATGAGCCGACTTATATGCTTCATCATATGCGTGATTTATTGGAAATTGTGAAAGGGGAGTAGGCATGCGCAGAACAGAACGCTACAAAGTTCAAGGTGCGAATTCATTATGGAAAGTTTATAATACCGTTTCATTTTGGAAAGTGATGAAATGCTTTATTGTTATCCAAATCGGACGGGTTACCCCGGTCATGGCTTGGAAAAACTGGCTGTACCGCTCGTTTTTAAAAATGAAAATCGGCAAGCAGGCATCCCTTGCATTGATGGTCATGCCTGATTCCATGTTTCCGGAGCGTATTTCGGTCGGAGATAATTCGATCATCGGCTTTAATACGACAATTTTAGCGCATGAATATTTAATCGAAGAATACCGTCTCGGTAATGTCGAAATTGGCAGCAATGTTATGGTTGGCGCAAACTCGACGATTTTACCGGGAGTGAAAATAGGAGACGGGGCGATTGTTTCTGCAGCGACATTGGTACATAAGGACGTACCGGCTGGCGCAATGGCAGGCGGAAACCCGATGCGCATTATTTTCACTGCGGAACAAATGGCAGAACGGAAAAAGAATGACAACCCGGTTTGGCAAAATTGAATGCAGATATCCATCTCCAACTAACGCGGAGATGGGTATTTTTTCATGTCTTTTTCGCCACATAACTGAATTCGGCAAAAGATGATGTATAATATAAAAATATATCAGAAAATTAAATTAACTAAATATTTGTATGAATCCATTGACTATGGCAATAAGTAGCAGTAAAATACTTTCATACACTAGTGATTTAACACTCTAGTATACTAAAGTGCAGTATACAGAATTTTACCAAGTACAAAAATTAGGATGTGTGAAAATGTCATCGATTAAAATGTTTGAAAAGCCACTTGGAATGCGTGATACATTACCTGAAATTTACGAAAAACTTGAAATGGTCCGCTCGACAGGACGAGCATTGCTACGCGAGCGCGGCTATGAATTTATAAAAACACCATCTGTTGAATATTACGATACGGTCGGAAAAGCTTCTGCAATTTCCGATGCCCGCCTTTTTAAATTGGTTGATAGCCAAGGGAATACCCTTGTACTACGACCTGATATGACAACACCGATTGCCCGTGTTGCAACATCGAAATTACTGAAAGAGAAAATTCCGCAACGCCTTGCCTATTTTGCAAATGTATTCCGTGCGCAGCAGCGTGAAGGCGGGCGTCCGGCTGAGTTTGATCAGATGGGGGTTGAACTGATTGGCGATAATTCCGTGTATGCCGATGCGGAAGTAATCATGACAGCGATCGATTTAGTGAAAGCCTATCAAATTACAGATTTCAAAGTAACGATCGGACATGCAGGTGTATTGAGCTGCATTTTGAAGGACTATACAGAAAGCGATGCACAGGCAGATGATTTAAATGATCTTCTTGTACAACGGAATTTTGTCGGGTTTGAAGAAGCGGTACTGGCATTTGATTTGCCGAAAACGAAATCCGATGCACTGTTAGCCTATATTGAAGATGCGATCAGCCTTCCTTCAATCGAAGCAATGGAAAAATATGTGCGCAAAAATGATGCGCTGGAATATATGAGAAACTTGGCGAGAATTTTGGATGCTGCCGGCTATGAAGAGTACATCGCATTCGATTTCACATTATCAAGCCATATGAGTTATTACACAGGCATGTTATTTGAAGTGTTTGCTTCAGGAAGCGGGTTCCCGTTAGGAAATGGCGGACGTTATGACGGCTTGATGCAGCACTTTGGCACGCAAGTCGGTGCAACAGGCTTTGGATTGCGTGTTGACCGTGTTTTTGAAGCAATGCCAAAAATCAGCATCGACAAAGATGAGGTGCTTGTATTGTTTACGGCAGAGCGTTTTGCAGAAGCACTGGGAGCTGCACAACTGCTGCGTGAACAAGGAAAGCAAGTGACATTCCAATCATATGAAGGCATCGAAAATATCGAAGCATTAAAAGCTCACTTTAAAATCGTTAATGAATACAATAGCAGGGAGGCGTAAACAAATGACACAGCTAACAATTGCGATGCCAAAAGGCCGTATTTTCGAAGAAGCTTATGAAATGCTGCTGGAGGCTGGCTTTAACCTTCCTGAAGAAGTGGAAATGTCACGTAAACTCATGATTGAAATACCAGAGGAAAACATCAGCTTTATTTTAGCGAAACCGATGGACGTACCGGTTTATGTCGAACATGGGGTTGCGGATATCGGAATTGCGGGTAAAGACGTTTTACTTGAGCAGCGCCGAACGGTACATGAGCTGCTCGATCTGAAAATCAGTGAATGCTATATCGCTTCAGCAGGTTTGCCGAACACAACAATTAATGAAATTGCGCCGCGTATTGCGACGAAGTATCCGAATATTGCGATGAAGTATTATAAGGGAATCGGGGAACAGGTTGAGATTATCGAGCTGAACGGATCGATTGAACTGGCACCGATGATTGGTCTGGCCGATCGCATTGTCGATATCGTTTCAACGGGTCGTACACTGAAGGAAAACGGCTTAGTGGAATATGAGCATATTGCCGAAGTCTCATCCCGTTTAATCGCGAATCCTGTAAGCTATCGCATGAAGAGTGACCGCATTCAAGATTTAGTGACACGCTTGAAAAAATGTGTGAAATAAGAGGGGCCAACGAGATGAAAATAACAATTTTGGATAACGATATTTCTTTAAAACGCCAACTCGAGCAAGGCAATGAACAGCAGCTGCAAACCGTTCGTGAAGTCATTCAGGATGTGCGTGCAAAAGGTGATGCGGCGATTAAATATTACAGTGAAAAATGGGACGGTTTTGCACCTGAAAATTTACGCGTAGCCGAAAGTGAAATCGTTGAAGCGGTTAAAAACTTTGATCCGCAATTATACGGCGATCTACAGGAAGCGGCAGATAATATTTACCGCTACCATAATGAACAGAAACGTACGGGATTCCAGTTGCCCCTAGAAGACGGGTCGTATTTAGGGCAACGGATTACACCGCTTGATGCAGTCGGATTGTATGTGCCCGGCGGATCTGCAGCCTATCCTTCTTCTGTATTGATGAATGTCATCCCTGCGCAAGTTGCCGGAGTAAAGCGCATTGTCATTACATCACCTGCTGGAAATGACGGGAAGTTGCCGGAAGCTGTACTCGTTGCAGCGCACATTTTAGGTGTGACGGAAATTTACAAAGTAGGCGGTGCACAGGCGATTGCTGCATTAGCGTACGGAACGGAAACGATTGCCCCGGTAGATAAAATTACAGGTCCGGGCAATATATTCGTAGCATTGGCGAAGCGTGAAGTATTCGGTGAAGTAGCGATTGATATGATTGCCGGTCCGTCTGAGATTTGTATTTTAGCGGATGAAAGTGCGTATGCCGATGAAATTGCTGCAGACCTGTTGTCACAGGCAGAGCATGACACATTAGCGTGTGCTGTACTGATTACAACAAGCGATGATTTGGCGGATGCCGTATCAGATCAGGTCGAGATTCAATTATCAAAACTGCCGAGACAGTCGATTGCACGAAAATCGATTGAAAACTTCGGTCATATATACGTAGCGGAATCCATCAAAGATGCGGTACGTGCTGTCAATTCATTGGCACCTGAACATTTGGAAGTCATAACAGAAGATGCTGAAAAGGTTTCGGAAATGATTACACATGCCGGTGCGATATTTATCGGCCGCTATAGCTCGGAGCCGGTTGGGGATTACTTTGCGGGCACGAATCATGTATTACCTACGAACTCAACAGCGCGCTTTGCAAGCGGCTTAAATGTCGATGATTTTATTAAGCGCACGAGCGTTGTTTATTACAGCGAGAAAACATGGCAACAAAATGCGCCGAAGATTGCGCGTCTTGCACGACTTGAAGGGTTGGAAGGACATGCAAGAGCGGTAGAATCGCGCGGCTGGGATAAAGGAGAAGAATAATGACACGTTTTGCAAAAATCGATCGTGATACAAATGAAACAAAAATTAAAGTAGAGCTCAACTTGGACGGTACAGGTCAAGCCGACATTAAAACTGGTGTTGGCTTTATGGACCATATGCTCGATCTATTTATCAAGCACGGACTGTTTGACGGTAAAATACTGGCGGACGGGGACACTTGGATTGATGATCACCATACGACAGAAGATATCGGGATTGTATTAGGACAGGCATTCCGTGAAGCGTTAGGCGATAAAAAAGGAATCAAACGCTACGGTACAGCATTTGTGCCGATGGACGACGCATTAGCACAAGTTGTCGTTGACTGCTCTAACCGTCCGCATTTGGAGTACCGCGTTACACCGGGACTCAATGCGAAAGTAGGAAACTTTGATACAGAGCTAGTCCATGAGTTTCTATGGAAGTTTGCACTGGAAGCACGCATTAACCTGCATGTCATCGTTCCTTACGGGCATAATACACACCATATTATTGAAGCGATTTTTAAAGCAACGGCACGTGCATTGGATGCAGCGGTTGAAATCGATCCACGTGTAAAAGGTGTGCCATCAACAAAGGGGCTGTTAACGTGAAGATCGGTGTAATTGATTATGGAATGGGCAATCTGTTTAGTGTCGAACAGGCACTAAAACGATTGGATGTACAAGTAATTGTTTCAAGCGATATTGAACAGCTGGAAGCGGCAGATGCTTATGTGCTGCCGGGGGTTGGCGCTTTTCCGGATGCGATGAAACGCCTGGATGAAACGGGGCTCATCGATTTCATTCAAACGACGAAAAAGCCGCTCTTAGGTATTTGCCTTGGCATGCAGCTGATGTTTGAAGAAAGCGATGAAGTGGCGCAAACGAAAGGTCTTGGCATTTTCAAAGGACGTATTCAGCGTTTTACCGATGTTACACGCATTCCGCATATGGGCTGGAATGAACTGAAATTAAAGCAGACACCAGCGTGGTTAAATAATGAAGACTTGCCGCAGGAGCGCCATGTCTACTTTGTTCACTCGTACTATGCGAGCGGCATCGATGACATGGAGCTGATCGCCTCAGCTGATTATGAGCACGTTCAAGTACCGGGTATCGTGGCAAAAGATAATTTTACAGGTATGCAGTTCCATCCAGAAAAGTCAGGTCCGTTTGGTGTGTATTTACTGACGGCTTGGACGCAGGGAGTGAAAGAGGGCGTATGTTAACAAAACGAATTATTCCATGTCTTGACGTAAAAGAAGGACGTGTTGTAAAAGGGGTACAGTTTGTAGAATTGCGTGATGCAGGCGATCCTGTAGAGTTAGCTAAGTTTTATGATGAGCAAGGCGCCGATGAGCTTGTATTTCTTGATATTTCCGCTTCGCATGAAGGACGGGAAACGATGGTCGATGTTGTCCGTCAAACGGCGGCAACATTGGCGATTCCGTTTACAGTAGGCGGCGGCATCCGGACAATCGATGATATGAAGCGTATTTTACGTGCGGGTGCCGATAAAGTATCGGTCAACACATCAGCACTGGAACGTCCGCAGCTTATTAAAGAAGGTGCGGATTACTTTGGGGCCCAATGTATCGTTTGTGCGATTGATGCGAGGTACAGCGAAGAAGACGGCACATGGATGGTTTATACACATGGCGGGCGCAATAAAACGACTTGGACAGCAGTCGATTGGGCGAAAGAAGCGGTACGATTAGGTGCCGGAGAAATTCTCCTTACATCGATGAATCAGGACGGCGAAAAATCAGGCTTTGACCTGGAACTAACAAAAGCGGTACGTGATGCAGTAACAGTGCCGGTTATTGCGAGCGGCGGGGCCGGGAATGCCGAACACTTCCGTGAAGTACTGCAGGATGTTGATACAGATGCGGCACTCGCAGCGAGTATTTTCCACTATAAAGAAACGAGCGTAGCAGAAGTGAAAAGCTACTTAAAAGAAAAAGGGGTTCGTGTACGATGAACGTAAAATTTAATGAACAAGGCTTAATTACAGCCGTAGTACAAGATGCACAGTCAAAAGAAGTATTAACAGTAGCGTATATGAACGAAGAATCACTGCAAAAGACGATTGAAACGAATGAAACCTGGTTTTATTCACGTTCTCGTCAGGAGCTTTGGCATAAAGGCGCAACGAGCGGCAACACGCAAAAAGTAGTTTCGATCAAAACAGACTGTGACAAGGATGCGCTTGTCATTGAAGTGATCCCAGCTGGTCCGGCTTGTCATAACGGAACGACTTCATGCTTTACTGAAAGCTTGGTAGAAAACGAACGCCCAGGCTCTGTCGCGATTCTTCCGCAACTTGTAGAAGTGATTAAACAACGTGAAATCGATATGCCTGAAGGGGCGTACACAACGTATTTATTCGATAAAGGAATCGATAAAATCTGTAAAAAAGTCGGCGAAGAGGCTACTGAAGTTGTCATCGGGGCAAAAAACCGCGATGCAGAAGAAGTGAAATGGGAATCGGCAGATCTTCTTTATCACTTATTAGTGTTGCTTCAAGAGCAAAAAGTCGATGTTTATGAAGTGCTGGATGTCCTGCAAAAACGTCATGAAGGAAAGAAACAGTAACGGCCGGAAAATTAACACCGCTTTGTCAGACGTGTTTTTAGTACATATGTGCCGAATATGCTATAATAGTAAGAATTGATTAAGGGACCACACCTGTGCGTTCCTTATTTCTTTGTTTACAAACAAATGACCTGCGTATTTGATGATATAGAATGTACTGAACGGAATGACTCGGAGGAATATTATTGGAAAATAAACGTTTAAAAACAAAAGCTACTAATGTCGTGTCGTTTGTTCCGAATGGTGATTATTATTACAAGAAAGCTTTAAAGGCAATTGAACGAGACGAAATGGACAAAGCATATAAATTTATTAAGCGTGCGGCGGATTTAAGTCCGGATGACGCGCATGTGTTACTACAGTACGGAATACTTGAAATGGAACTGCAAAATTTCGAGCATGCCTATGAGTTGATTCACACAGCCTATAGTTTAGAGCCGAATGAATCCGAAATCATTTTCATGCTGGCGGAAGTGTCGGGCTGTATCGGTCATATTGCGGATGCCCAAAAATACGCAGCACAATATTTAGAAATGGAACCAAACGGCACATATACGGAAGACGCCTCTGAAATATTGGAGTTTGTCGACTATGTGGGCGATGAAATGGATGACATGGACGAATTTGATGGGGCGAAGCATGTGGCACAGGAAAAGGCCCGCCGTCAAATGGAGCAGGGTGATTTCAAGACAGCAATCGAAATGCTGGAGCAACTCATTGAAGAGTATCCAGACCTTTGGAATGCATACAATAATCTGGCGTTAGCCTATTTTTATGTCGGAGACGCGGAACAGGCCCGCGCACTTTTATATCGAGTGCTGCGTGAAAACAAAGGCAATCTTCATGCACTTTGCAACTTGGCCGTATTTGCGTATTACGAAAAAAACAGTGAAGAGCTGAATGAACTGGTCGGTTTATTGAAGAAAATCCAACCGTTCGAATGGGAAAACCGTTACAAGCTCGGTGCAACATTTGCATTGATCGGACAATATGAAGCGGCTTATAAATGGCTGCGCTCTATGAGCAAGAAAGGCTATGACGGAGAGCCTGGCTTCTATTTCTGGCTTGCCCAGTCAGCCTACTTCTCAGGGCATGAAACGATTGCAAAAGAATCATGGAAAATGCTCATTCAGTTGGATCCGTCAAAAGAAGGGATGGAACCGTGGGCAAATGGTGAAGGGTCAATTTTACGGAATTCAGCGGAAAATCATCGTGACTTCATCATACGTCAATTAACAGATGAGCATCAGTCCAGCCGGTTGTTCGGCATGTTCTTATTGAAGCGTTCGGCACATAAGCAGGAGATTGTCGCACACCCTTCTCTTTTGAATGTCTCGGATTTTTCGGCTATCGAAAAGCTGTGCATGGCGTATGCACTGGACTATGATTTCAGTAACGGCAGTAAGGAAGAACAGCAATTCCTGCGTTTTATGGAAGTAGCCGAGCAGATTATTGAAGTAAATGATTCGATTTCATTGGAAGTGGCGCAAGTGTTAAGTACATGGTTTGCGCTTGGGGAAATCGCATTCCAGCAAGGCTATTCGTTTAAAAATCGCGCGGCGCTGGCTGCTGCTGTTGAATATTCATTCCATGTCGCACTGGAAAACAAAGTGACGAAAAAAGCGATTGCGGGCAAATACAATATTTCAACTGCGACGTTAACGAAATACAATGATGAATTGTATGAATTTGTACCGGCGGACTTTGAATAGGCAGTATATTTGTATTTACCCAAGCAATCTTATACGATAAAACTATATAGAAGGTATATGCAAGAGGAGGATCAACATGTCTGAAGAAAAAATTTATGATGTAGTCATTATCGGAGCAGGTCCGGCAGGTATGACGGCTGCGGTATATGCATCACGCGCTAACTTATCAACATTAATGATTGAACGCGGGATTCCCGGCGGACAAATGGCGAATACAGAAGCAGTGGAAAACTACCCTGGTTTCGATACAATTTTAGGGCCTGAGCTATCGACGAAAATGTTCGAGCATGCGAAAAAGTTCGGTGCCGAATATGCTTACGGAGATGTAAATGAAATCATCGACGGGGAAGAGTACAAAATTATCGTTTCAGGTAAAAAACAATATAAAACACGCACAATTATTATTACAACTGGTGCAGAATATAAAAAACTGGGTATTCCCGGCGAAACAGAGCTTGGCGGCCGCGGTGTAAGCTACTGTGCTGTATGTGATGGCGCATTCTTCAAACAAAAGAACCTCATCGTAATCGGCGGGGGCGACTCTGCTGTTGAAGAAGGTGTTTACTTAACACGCTTTGCGGATAAAGTAACAATCGTACACCGTCGCGATAAGCTTCGTGCACAAAAGATCCTACAAGATCGTGCATTTGCCAATGAAAAAGTAGACTTCATCTGGAACTCGACAGTGAAGGAAATTCATGAAGTTGATGGTAAAGTAGGCAAAGTGACGTTAGCTTCTACAGTTGACGGTACAGAAAAAGAAGTGGAAACAGATGGCGTATTCGTATATGTCGGCATGCTTCCATTAACAGCGCCATTTGCTTCCCTGAATATTTTAAACGAAGCAGGCTATATTGTAACAAATGAAAAAATGGAAACATCAATTCCTGGTATTTATGCAGCGGGCGATGTTCGTGAAAAAATGCTGCGTCAAATTGTAACAGCTACAGGCGACGGCAGTATTGCAGCACAGTCGGCTCAACATTACGTGGAAGAAATAAAAGAAAAGATAAATCAATAATTCTTTAACATAAATGTAATCATATCGTTACAAAATAAGGGTATACTAAAAGTGGAATTTGTTTTAACCCCCTTATATTTTTATCCTAAGGTTGTTTCAAGCGGTTTACGCTGAAGCAACCTCTTTTTTTGTGGCTTTCCGGCATAAATGTTGACATTATAAATGAAACGCTTGCTTTTACGGAATGCATAGGACAAGGTATAATAGAAATAAGCTTTAGAAAAACACAATTCGTTTCACATAGCGATATTGTGTCTTTACTTATGTGGATTTTGTGAAATATTATATATTCACAATCCATTAAATGAAAAAGTTGAGGTGTTGTGTATGCAACGAATTACAAATTTACTTGCTATTAAAGATGGTCAAGTCCTATTGCTGCAAAAACCGAGAAGAGGCTGGTTTGTTGCACCAGGTGGAAAAATGGAGCCAGGAGAGTCCATCTATGACTCCGCTATACGCGAATTTCAGGAAGAGACGAATCTGACACCAAAAGACGTTCATTTAAAAGGCGTATATACAATGGTTATCAAAAATGGAGATACTGTTGTCGATGAATGGATGCTGTACACATTTATTGCAACGGATGTCGAAGGAACACCATTTGTCGAAACACGTGAAGGCATTTTAAGCTGGTATGATATTGAGCGATTAAAGGATCTTCCGATGGCAGCAGGTGACCGGACGAATTTATTATTTGCAGCATTAAATAATGGTACGCAATATGGTACATTTGAATATACAGAGGATTTTGAGCTGATCAGCGAAAAAATTCAAAACTCGACGGAACAAAACTAGAGGAGATGAAATAAGTGGCTAGTTCGAGCTGTACACATGAGTTAGTTATTATTACAGGAATGTCAGGGGCGGGCAAAACGGTAGCGGTTCAAAGTTTTGAGGATTTAGGTTATTACTGTGTTGATAATTTACCTCCGGAACTTTTAACTACTTTTTTAGCGCTGATGAAAGGTTCCGAAAAAAAGATTTCACGTATGGCAGTAGTTATGGATTTACGTGGGAGAGAATTTTTTGGCTCATTGATTGAAATGCTCGACGCGCTATTGGACGAAGAAGATATTTTACTCCGTATTTTATTTTTGGAATCCGATGATGCCACATTAGTTCGGCGCTATAAAGAATCACGCCGATCACATCCGCTTGCCCCTCAGGGATTACCGCTGGAAGGGATTGAGTTGGAGCGCGAATTGCTCTCTGAAGTAAAAGGGCGCGCCAAATCGATCGTCAATACTTCCAATTTAAAACCACGCGAATTACGTGAACGTATCGCCCAGGAATTCAGCAATATGAGCAGTCCTACTTTTTCACTGAACATTATGTCGTTTGGATTTAAACATGGGCTGCCGATTGATGCTGATTTAGTATTTGATGTTCGTTTTTTAAAAAATCCTTACTATGTTGAAGAATTGCGACATAAAACTGGGCTACAAACAGAAGTTTCCTCTTACGTACTGGCAACAGAAGAAACGCAACAATTAATTGCCAAACTGACGGACTTGTTCACATTCATGATTCCCCATTACCGTAATGAAGGCAAATCACAGCTTGTCATCGCTTTCGGCTGTACGGGCGGTCAACATCGCTCCGTTACACTTGCTGAATACTTCGGGAAGCTATTGGCAAAAAATGATCAAGTCATCGTTACACATAGAGATATCAATCATAGGAAGGATTGATGAGATGAAAAAAAAGAGAACAAGAATCGTCGTAATTGGCGGGGGGACAGGCCTTTCTACAATTTTACGCGGTTTAAAGCAACATCCTTTTGATATTACGGCCATCGTTACGGTTGCAGATGACGGTGGCTCTTCTGGGCGTCTGCGGGATGACTATGATATCCCGCCGCCAGGAGATGTGCGAAATGTAATTGCCGCACTTTCAGATGTAGAGCCGTTAGTGGAGCAGATGTTTCAATATCGCTTTTCCCAATCAAACGATTTAGGCGGACATTCGCTCGGGAACTTGATGTTGACGGCTTTGACGGAAATTACAGGTGATTTTAACCATGCGATTGCAGAAATGAGCAAAGTGCTGAATGTGCACGGAAAGGTCATTCCGGCAGCGAATAAAAAGGTTACATTACATGCCGAATTAATGGACGGGTCAGATATTATAGGCGAGTCGAAAATTCCATCTGGCCATGCACCGATTAAACGGGTATATTTGGAGCCTAGTAATCTCAAACCATTACCTGCTGCAGTTCATGCGATTGAACGAGCGGATTTTATTTTGATTGGACCAGGAAGCCTTTATACGAGCATTATTCCGAATTTATTAGTTAAAGGAATCGGGCAGGCGGTTATACGTGCTAAAGGTGAAAAGATCTATATTGCAAATTTAATGACACAGCAGGGTGAAACGAGAAGCTTTACTGCCTCACAGCATATTGAGGCAATCCACGCACATGTAGGAGAAGTATTTATCGAATCGGTCCTGATCAATGAAAAGGAGCTGCCTCCTTCGATCTATGAAAATTATCGTGAAGAAAATGCCGAACCTGTAAAGTTTGATATTGAAAGACTGCAAGAAATGGGCATCAATATTATTCCTAAAGAGATTGCGCTTATAGAAAATGGAACAGTACGTCATGATGCGGTAAATCTCGCTGATTGGCTTTGTGAATATACATTACAGAAAAGACAAATGATGCAAGAATAGTAGTACTGAAGAAACACTACATAGGTTGCTGGGAAAGGGGGAGCGAATCCATGTCATTTGCATCTGAAACAAAGAAAGAACTGACGCAGGTAGAAGCCGGTGATAGCAGTTTAAAGGCTGAAGTATCTGCCCTAATACGGATGAACGGTTCATTGAGTTTTGCAAATCGTCAAATAAGCTTGGACGTACAAACAGAAAATGCGGCAATCGCACGTCGGCTTTATACAATTGTAAAAAGACTTTATCCATATAATGTCGAGCTGCTCGTTCGGAAAAAGATGCGTCTTAAAAAGAATAATGTATATATATGCCGTGTCCGGGAAGGCGCGCGGGAAATTCTTGCGGATTTAGAAATTGTCTCTAATTCCTTCGAGTTTAATCATACAATCGCCAAATCAATCATACCGAAAGAAAATGAACGCCGTGCCTATTTACGTGGTGCCTTTTTGGCGGGAGGCTCGGTGAATAATCCGGAAACCTCTTCTTACCATTTGGAAATTTATTCTTTATATAAGGAGCACGGGGAAGCGTTGGCAGAGCTGATGAACCGCTACGATCTAAATGCGAAAACAATCGAACGTAAAAAAGGCTTTGTCACATATTTAAAAGAAGCCGAAAAAATTTCGGATTTTATGAATTTAGTCGGTGCCGTGCAGGCAATGCTGAAGTTTGAGGATGTACGGATTATAAGAGATATGCGCAACAGTGTAAATCGTATCGTAAACTGTGAAACAGCCAACTTAAATAAAACAATTGGCGCTGCATTGAGGCAAGTGGAAAATATCCGCTATATCGATAATGCAATGGGCCTTGATCAGCTGCCGGAAAAACTGCGGGAAATTGCACGTCTCCGTGTGGAATATCAGGATGTGACGTTAAAAGAGCTTGGCGAAATGGTTTCGACTGGCGTTGTCAGCAAATCAGGCGTCAATCACCGTTTGCGCAAAATCGATGAAATCGCGGATGCGCTTCGCCGTGGAGAGAATATTTAAAGCCACTTAAGCATAAGGGTAAGTATTCCGTAGTGTAATAGAGAAAATTGGTAACGATTTCATAAAAGATGTTTCCAATTGTTGTTCTTTTCGGATAATTTCGATAAGATGAACTTAGAAGCGATGAACGGTTGTGAAAGGGAGTATTTCAACATGATTGAAAAACAAGTAGAAGTTAAATTAAAATCGGGCTTACAAGCAAGACAGGCAGCTTTGTTCGTCCAAGAGGCGAATCGTTATAAAGCAGATGTCTATTTACAAAAAGATACGAAAAAAGTGAATGCAAAGTCGATCATGGGCATTATGAGCCTTGCCGTTGCAAAAGGCACGGTTGTCACATTATGGGCAGACGGCCATGACGAAGAAAAAGCAATCAACGCACTACAACTTCTAATTGAAAAAGCGGATTAAAGCAAAAGGATAAAGCGCCCGTTCAACTCCTCAAACCATTGGAGGGCCCGATGCAAAAGTAAACGCTCCACCACTTTTGCATGAGGGACCGAAAGGGTGCAAGGAGTTGGTGCTTTATTCTGGACGTGGACAAACATATTATTTAAGCAATAAATATAACGCGATAATGAATTTTATTTGCAAGACAAAAGCACAGCTGTTCAGTATATGAACGGCTGTGCTTATTTTTTGAACACAAAAAAGCATACAAGACGAATCTTGTATGCTTGGATGGATCGATTATTTTAATTGGTTACGCTCATAAATTTTATCGATAAGACCGTACTCTAATGCTTGCTGTGCAGACATGAAGTTGTCACGATCTGTGTCGCGTGCTAACGTTTCGTAATCTTGGCCACTGTTTTCTGCCATGATGCGGTTTAATTTTTCACGTAAGTGTAAAATACGTTTTGCAGCGATTTCGATTTCTGTTGCCTGACCTTGTGCTCCGCCAAGTGGTTGGTGGATCATCACTTCTGCGTTTGGTAATGCAACACGCTTGCCTTTTGCACCAGCAGAAAGCAGGAATGCACCCATTGAAGCAGCCATACCGATACAGATAGTTGATACATCAGGTTTGATGAAGTTCATCGTATCGTAGATTGCCATACCTGAAGTGATAGAGCCGCCTGGTGAGTTAATGTATAGGTAGATATCTTTATCTGGATCTTCAGCTTCTAAAAATAATAGCTGTGCTACGATTGAGTTCGCAACATTATCGTCAATCCCACTACCTAATAAAATGATGCGGTCTTTAAGTAAACGTGAATAAATGTCATATGCACGTTCGCCGCGGTTTGTTTGTTCAATAACTGTAGGAATTAAGTTCATTGAAAAATCCTCCCTTTGTTAAAGCTTATATTCGATAACTTTTGCTGAAATTGACAAATATTTCAGCTGTAAACCTATCATACACGTATTAGTCAGTTATGGTCAAATATAAACTCTGATTTTTACAGTTGAAAATAAGGGGTTCCATCTGTATAATGAAAAAAGTTGCTCATATACTTATTTATATGTCCTCGTGGTGTAATGGATAACACTTCAGATTCCGGTTCTGAGGCTGGGGGTTCGATTCCCTCCGAGGGCGCTTTCTTTTTAAAGATTATTATTGGTCAACATGAAGTTAAAATAATCTTTCTCTTCCATTTTTCTACAGTTTATTTTTGACGCTACACTATAAGTTTCCGAATCCAATCTAATTTAAACGCTCTTCAATTAAAAAATTAAATTTGTTTATAAAAAAGCACATTTCCTACTTGTAATATATGATGAAAATTAGTACATTATTAAATGTTGTGTTTTCACAATAGTAGCTAGGTATACTATATTATCATGTCCTCTAGAGGGCACCATTTTACTGTTTTAATATACGTTTCAATATCAATTGCAAAAAATCATCTGAGGTTTTTTTGCAGTAGAGAATGAAGTTTTAGTAGGATAGAAGGAATCACTGTACCGGTTCTTTTTATCCTTCATTCGTTCTCTGACTAAATAATATTTCCAAGGCTGTATGAGAGGGAGTTCCTCTTGTGCAGTCTTTTTTTTTTAGTAAAAATTCTTTAGTTAATTAACATATATTATAAAAAACAGGGAATATATGTAATGGAATGGGCGCCTTTTTAAGAGGGGGATACAAAAATGAAATAACAATTAAGTGAATAAATATTAAATTATATGCAAATATACCGTTAATTTTGTTATATTAATTCATCATACTGCAATAATAATCAATTTTTTAAAAATTAAATGTTGTATATTAATTGTGGAATTAATATAATTGAACATGTTATTAATAAAAAAACTACTACATCCAGGAGGATATTCATAATGAGTACTAGAAAACTATTTAAATGGGCAGCACCTTTAGCAGCAGCTTCTATGATTTTAACAGCGTGTGGAGCGGACGAATCTTCATCAACAGGTGATAAAGAATATAAGAAAATTGTTGCAGGTACGGAAGCTACATATGCACCATTCGAATACTTAGATGATAAAGGTAATGTTGTCGGGTTGGATTCAGAGATTTTAGCAGCGATCGGCGAAGAAATGGGGATTGAAACAGAAGTAAAGAATGTAGGCTGGGATTCAATGATGAGCCAAGTAACAACTGGTGAAGTGGATATGGGTGCAGCGGCTATTACAATTACAGATGAGCGTAAAGAATCATATGACTTTACAGATCCTTACTATGAAGCGACTTTATTGATCGTGACAAAAGAAGGTTCGACAGTGGCATCATTAGAAGATATTAAAGACAAAAAAATCGCGGTACAGATTAATACGACAGGACATATCGCCGCACAGGAACTGCAAGGTGTTGCAAGCTCGAAGATTTTAGCTTATGAAAACTTCTCTGTTGCATTAACAGAAGTGCTTACAGGCGCTGCGGATGCTGCTATCGGTGATAACGCAGTAATTCTGGATTACCTTGAAAACAATCCTGATTCAGGCTTAAAAGCGGTCGAAGATACTTCATTTGAAAAAGACTACTTCGGCTTTATGGTGAAAAAGGGCAACAAAGAGCTATTGGACATTTTAAATGAAGGTCTTCAAAAAATTAAAGACAACGGCAAGTTAGCTGAAATTACAGGTACGGAAATCGAATAAGCTACATTTTAATTTATTGGAGGGTTTCAGATGGATTTTTTTGATTTTTTCCGTTGGGATATAATCTGGAACTACCGTGAACTATATGCAAAAGGACTTTGGGCGACTATTGTTTTAACAGCATGTGGTTATATTGGTGGTATTATATTCGGTCTGGTTTTAGGATTAGGCCAAGTTTCAACAAAAAAATGGATTTACTGGCCGGCTAAAATATATGTCGACGTATTCCGTGGTACGCCAATGCTCGTACAATTATTATTAATTCACTTAGCTGTTATTCCGACTATTTTTGGAACATCACAAGGTTGGTGGGTATCGGGTATTGTCGGCCTGATTTTAAACAGTGCCGCATACAATGCAGAAATTTTCCGTGCGGGGATCCAGTCGATCGACAAAGGGCAAATGGAAGCTGCAAGGTCTTTAGGTTTAACACAGGGACAGGCGATGCGCAAAGTTATTTTACCTCAGGCGTTTCGTCGTATGATTCCACCTTTAGGGAATGAATTTATCGCACTGTTAAAAGATTCTTCACTTGTAACGGTAATCGCCGGAGCCGAAATTTTATACGTAAGTAAAGTTGTAGCCGGAACGTATCAGCGTTTCTGGGAGCCGTATTTATTCGCGGCGTTCCTATACCTTGTATTGACGTATGCTGTAACGAAGCTCATTGCATTTATCGAAAAACGAGTTGATATCAATTACAACCCACGTAAGAAAAAGGAGCGCGCGTAAATGATTAAAGTAGAAAACTTACACAAGCATTTTGGCAAGCTCGAAGTGTTAAAAGGGATCGATTATGAAGTGCGTGAAAAAGAGGTAGTTTGTGTTATCGGGCCATCAGGTTCCGGGAAATCAACGTTTCTTCGCTGCATGAACTTGCTGGAAGAAGTAACGGATGGTGCAATCTATATTGAAGGTACTAAAATTAATGATCCGAAAACAAATATTAACGAGATCCGTACAGAAGTAGGAATGGTGTTTCAGCAGTTCAACTTATTCCCGCATATGTCGGTCATTGATAATATTACGATGGCTCCAATGCAAATTCGCCAACTGAACAAAGCCGTTGCCGAAAAACTGGCACTGGAGCTATTGGATAAGGTCGGTTTGCGTGAAAAAGCATATAACTATCCGCAGCAGTTATCAGGCGGTCAGCAGCAGCGTGTAGCGATTGCCCGCGCGTTGGCGATGAAGCCGAAAGTGATGCTGTTCGACGAACCAACGTCAGCCCTTGACCCGGAAATGGTGAAAGAAGTTCTGGAAGTAATGAAGAACCTTGCAAAAGAAGGGATGACAATGGTTGTCGTAACACATGAAATGGGCTTCGCACGTGAAGTAGGCGACCGTGTACTGTTTATGGATGGCGGCTATATCGTAGAACAAGGCCACCCGGATGAAGTATTCGGCAACCCGCAAAATGAACGTACAAAAGCCTTTTTAGGAAAAGTTCTATAAGAGCAGGGAAACTATCTTCTATTATGATGAGTAGTAGAAGATAGTTTTTTGCTTCTTACTAATTGGAGTAGAATGCAAATAGATTTAAAACGCGTTGATTGGAATGCAGAGGAGCCGTGCCCGCGGAAAGCGTCCGACCCGAAATGGAAATCAACCCTATATGAGCCGTGAAGATTTTAGTAGCATAAATTGTTTAGGGATTTTTATATCATAAACTATCAGAAGATTTAGAATTGCATATTGTGTGACTCTGCTAAAAAATGTATAATCTTAACAAAAATAGAGGGGGCTTTATAATGCTCAAAACAAAGAAACTTTTAACAACGATGCTGCTAATGGCATTAACGATCATTTTAGCCGCATGCGGTGCGGCAGACGACGAAACTTCAGGAAGTGCAACATCCGGAGAAGGTGGCGGTAAAAAGCTATTAGTCGGAACAGAAGCAACATTTGCCCCATTTGAATCGATGAATGACAAAGGTGAGATTGTCGGAATCGATGTTGATATTATGAATGCAATCGGTGAAGAAATCGGTTCGGAAATTGAATTCCGAAATGTAGGCTGGGAGCCGGTATTCCAACAAATTACGAACGGTGAACTGGATTTAGGTGCATCAGGCATTACAATTACAGATGAGCGTAAAGAAACGTATGACTTCACAGATCCATATTATGAAGCGTCATTGATGATTGTTGTGAAAGAAGATTCAACAATTGAAACATTGGATGAGTTAAAAGATCAGAAAATCTCTGTTCAAATTAATACGACAGGCCATATTGCAGCCCAAAACCTGCAAGGGAAATCAAGTTCAAAAATTTTAGCTTATGAAAATCAGCCAGTTGCATTCCAGGAAGTAATCAATGGTGCAACAGTCGCGGCGTTTGGCGATAATGCCGTAGTAATCGAGTACTTAAAGAACAATCCGAATTCAGGGCTAAAAGCGATTGAGTCAGATCAGTTCGAGAAAGAGTATTACGGCTTCATGGTGAAAAAGGGGAACAAGGAGTTAGTGGACCGTTTAAATGAAGGCCTGGCAAAAATTAAAGAAAACGGTAAATTAGAAGAAATTACAGGTCAGAAGATTGATTAATTAATTGAAAACACAGGCATGGAACCTTTTGAAAAGGAATTCATGCCTGTGTTTTAGTTTATATTAGAAAGTTCTTTAACCGAATTGCTCGAGAGAATAAATTTGCGTCCCTCCCCATTTTTGTTGAGGGGTTTTTGTATTGATTTAAACATTGCTGGAAAATTGCGTCACAATATCGTTTGTCGTATCCGTATGCATAGCAGGCATCGTGGTTCAGACAGCAATTATCGACTGCATTCGTTGGTGCACCAGGTCCAGTGCATCCCGGTCCACAGTAGCGGTAGCCAGGGAAGCAGAACCCCATTGCAGGACGTCTCATCATCCCACCTCCTTTTAGTAGGTACCATATAGTATGTTCACCTAATAAGAAGAGGAGGGCAAAACTATTGATTTCATCATAAAAACCTTTACTTTACACTAGCAGACTTTACGGGTGAAACTGAAGATTCGGCTACTTTCAATACCGCATTCAGAAGGACATCCGCGCCTTTTGAACATTCTTCATAGGATGTATATTCATCTTCGCGGTGGCTATAGCCTTTCTCGCTTGGAACGAAAATCATGGTTGAAGGAATGTATCCGGCGATAAATTGAGCATCGTGGCCGGCACCGCTGAACATATGATGGCGTGAATAGCCCAGTTCCTCTGTGCTTGCTGCAACGGCATGAACAACTTCCGGTGCGAAATACACCGTATCCCGGCTCCATAGCTTTTCATAGCTCAACTCGCAATTTTCGATTTCTTTTGGCAGATCAGAAATAATTTGCTCCACTTGCTGAATGACTGCCGGGTCCTGGTGGCGGGATTCCAGCGAGAATGTTACGTTACTCGGAATGACCGTATGAATATTCGGATAGGCATTGATGCGCCCGATTGTATAAACAAGATCTTCAGGAAGCTGTTTTAGTTTATTTTGCAGAATTGAAATGATTTGCATCGCGGCGAACATACTGTCTTTCCGCATGGAAATAGGGGTAGTGCCCGCATGGTTCGATTCGCCGGTTAATGTGATGTCATAGCATACCATGCCAAGGACGCCTTCCACGACACCGATCTCTTTTTTGTAATGTTCCAGCACGGGACCTTGTTCGATATGAAGCTCCAAATAGGCATGTGCCTCTGTCAGACGGTTTGCAACGTCGCCTTCATAGCCGCTTTCTTTCAAGGCTTGTTCAAATGTTACCCCTTCACGATCAGTTGAAGCGAGCATCTTTTCCTTTTCGAATTTCCCTGAAAGAACACCTGAAGCCATTAAAGACGGTTCAAAACGTGCACCTTCTTCATTTGTGAAGTTTACAATCGTGATAGGGTGATTCAGTTCGAGTTTTTCATCGATAATCGTTTGGACAGCTTCCAGTGCAGTTAAAACACCTAGCACTCCATCGAAGCGTCCGCCTTTAATGACTGAATCCAAGTGTGAGCCGATGACAATCGGTAAATTATCGGAGTTGGAAGGAAGTGTTGCGTACATAGTGCCCATATCATCAACTGTTACGACCATACCAAGCTGTTCGCAAATTTCCTTGAATTTGTTGCGCGCAAGAATATCTTCGGGAGATAGGCTTAAACGTGTGACACCATTATTTTCTGTTGCCCCAAATTTGCTGAATAAATCAATCGTGTTTTGAAGTCTTTCGCGATTTGTTTTTAACATAAAGGTCCCCCTTAAATTCAATAATATATAAACATTAGCACTAGCATATAACAAATTAATATATACTTAATGTAAAATGTTACAATAATTGTATGGACGAATTGTTAATGATAGGGGGCTGCTTATGTTAACCGTAAAAGAAGTTCTAAATCGAAAATACTTTGAATCAGCGAAGGTCGTCGCAGGTCAAACCGGGTTAAATCATGCGATCAAATGGATTCATATATTGGAAGTAACCGATGTGAAGCAGCTAATAAGGGGTAATGAGCTCATTCTGACAACGGGCGTCACTTTAAAGGATAATGAACAAGGTTTTTTGAATTTTGTAAAGCAGCTTAGCGAATTACATGTAGCCGGGCTTTGTATAGAGCTGGGTATGTACATTCAAACGGTTCCGGAAAGTGTGATCAGTCTGGCGGATGAACTGGATTTTCCGCTCATCGTTTTTCAGGAGATTGTCCCGTTCGTCGGCATTACACAAGATTTGCATACAGCAATCATTCATCAGCAATACGATATTTTAAGGCAGCTCGAAGATTATTCCCAGAAGATCAACAATTATGTTTTGAAGGTGAACGACAAAGTAAAGATTTTGCAGTATATGCAAAAGTATTTGAACGTGGATATTTATTTTGATGTGAAAAAAGGTACGAGTCTCGCAATCCCGGATAAAAAGATTGAAAATTGCAAAAAGTATATCGATCGTTTAGGTGCCAAACATAAAGCGAAGATTGAAGTGAATTTATTTGATCAATTGTACGGTACGGTCTATATATACTCGGAAAAAAGAGAAATGACTGAGTTGGATTTGCTTATTTTGGACCGCACTGTTGTCACACTGTCACAGTTTATTTTAAGAGATTTATATATTGAAGAAAAATTGGAAAGCGAAAACCGAAAGTTCTTCGAAAAGTGGCTTGAAGGTGAAAACAGCGATGATGAGCTGCTTTATTTTATCGAAGAGATCGATCAGAAGCTGAAGCATAATGGCTGGATGGTTATGATACATCAGCTGAGAAGGAAAAATGCGAAAAAAGATTTAACGAACTATAAAATCAATCTTCGTCAGGCACTGCAGAAGGAAGGGTTTTACACATTTATAGTCGAGCAGTCCCAATATTTGATTTTCATCGTAAATGACCTGGCGCAGGGAGCTACATATAAAGAGCGGATGAACCGCGTGGTGAATGAGGTGATCCAGCAAAATAAACAGGACATGCTGATCGCGGTCGGGAAGTATGTTTCGCATTACAATGAATTGAAAGAAAGCTATCAAACAGCGCAGGAAACGTTGCAGATCCGGATGAAGCATATGGAGCATTCGTATTTTTATGATGAACTTGTGCTGTACCATATGGTGAAAGTTCTGCAAAACAACAACAGTCTCATGCAGGCAGCAAAGGAAAAAATCGAAAAGCTTAGCCATTATGACAGCAAGCACAACGCGAATCTGATCCAAACGCTCGATGTGTTTTTTCAGTGTAACGGACTAAAAAAGGAAACGGCCGAAAAGCTGTTCATCGTCCGCCAAACCCTTTATCACCGCCTGGAAAAGGTGGAGCAGATTATCGGCAATGATTTTATGAAGTACGAAAACCGTCTCTGTCTTGAGATCATGCTGCTCATGACGAAGCATAATTATTATGAGGGTGTGAAGGTTTAGAGTAGTGAATGATGATGACGCGAATAAATGTGAAACAGGTTGATTGGAATGGAGGGGAGGCGACTCCTGCGGGAATAGCGAGACGTCTGAGACTTGGGAACAAAAGCTAAGAGCGCCACGTCCTGTGGCAACGCTTTTGTGACCAACATCGTGTTGGCCTCACGCCGTGCCCGCGGAAAGCGTCCTACCCGGAAAGGAAATCAACCTCTTGCCCGGTGAGAACAACTCTTTGCTAAATGTGAAATCGATGCAAACATCCATTTGACACTATGTATAATGCCCTTAATCTTCCAATGAGCGAAAATAGAAATAGAGTTTAGGAATGTAGGAGGGAAATGCATGAGCCAATATGTAGAGTATAACTGGAAAGCAAATGACGAAAAACATGTATGGCATTCGATGAAACCTTATAACCCTGAAGCAACATTTATCGTTGAACGAGCGGAAGGGGCTTGGCTGACAGACATCGATGGCAATAAATATTTGGATGCAATGGCAGGGCTTTGGTGTACGAATATTGGTTATGGTCGTAAGGAGATTGCCGACACAGCTTACGAGCAAATGCTTAAAAATTCATATACACCGTTAACGAATGGGCATACACCGGCCATTTTACTGAGCCAGAAAATCAGTGAGCTGCTTGGTGACGAATATGTTGTCTTCTATTCGAACAGCGGATCGGAAGCAAATGAAGTGGCGTTTAAAGTGGCAAGACAATATCATCAGCAAAAAGGTGATACGAACCGCTATAAAATCATTTCCCGCTACCGTGCTTATCATGGAAGTTCAATGGGCGCATTGGCAGCAACCGGCCAAGCGCAGCGCAAATATAAATACGAGCCGCTAGCACCCGGCTTTTTACATGTAGCACCACCTGACCAGTACCGGAATCCGGAAGAAGCAGTCAACGGCGATGCAACGACATTGCCAAGTGTGAAGAACATAGACCAGGTGATGACTTGGGAAATGTCCGAAACGATCGCTGCTGTGATTATGGAGCCGATCATTACAGGTGGCGGTGTCATCATGCCGAATGAGGATTACTTGAAAGGCGTAAAGGAAGTGTGCGAAAAACATGGTGCGCTGCTGATCGTTGACGAAGTAATCAATGGTTTCGGACGTACGGGTACAGCATTCGGATTCCAGAACTACGGCATTAAACCGGATATTGTGACGATGGCTAAAGGGTTAACAAGTGCCTACATGCCATTATCAGCAACTGCCATCCGCCGTGAAATTTATGAGCAGTTTGTGGCGAACGGGGAATATGAATTTTTCCGTCACATTAATACATTCGGCGGTTCACCGGTCGCATGTGCGGTTGCACTGAAAAACATTGAAATTATGGAGCGCGAAAATTTATTCGAGCAATCCGTTGTCCTCGGAGAATCGCTCAAGCGCACATTGAAAGAAAATCTGGAGGAACATCCTTTCGTGGGCGATATTCGCGGAAAAGGATTACTGATCGGGATTGAGCTTGTTGAAAATAAGGAAACGAAAACTCCGCTTGATGTTGAGCGCGTTAATGCAGTGATTGCCTACTGTAAGAAAAAGGGCGTCATTATCGGGAAAAACGGTGTGACGGTAGCAAACTTCAATAACGTATTAACACTGTCACCGCCGCTTTCAATTTCATTGGAGGAAAAAGACCTGATTGCCAATACAGTGATTGAAGCAGTGAACAGTATTAAATAAAGGGGGATCTTCATAATGACAGAAGCAGTTTCGGTAAAAAAATTAACACATTTTATCAATGGGGAATTGGTCGAAGGGAAGAGCAACAACTACTCGAAAGTTTATAACCCGACGACAGGCGAAGTAATTGCCGAAGTTCCGATTGCGACAGCTGAAGAAACACGTGAAGCCATTGCAGCAGCAAAAGCGGCTTTCCCGGCATGGCGCGATTTATCTGTTGCGAAGCGTGCGGAAGTATTGATGCGTTTCCGATTTTTACTGACAGAAAATATGGATCAGCTGTTGGATATTATTTGTATGGAGAGCGGCAAAACATTGGAGGATGCACGCGGTGAAGTGACTCGTGCACTGGAATCGGTTGACTTGGCAATCGGTGCGCCTCATCTGGTGAAAGGGGAATATTCGGTCAATGTAGGTGGTCAGATTAATGCCTACTCTGCGAAGTATCCTTTAGGTGTCGTGGCGGCGATCTCGCCATTCAACTTCCCGATCATGGTGCCGTTAGCGCAAACTTCGATGGCGGTCGCTGTCGGGAATGCGGTTATTTTAAAAGCATCTGAAAAGGTGCCGATGACTTCACTGTTTGTCAGTGAGCTGTGGAAAAAAGCAGGACTGCCGGACGGAATTTGGACAGTAGTAAACGGCAGTAAGGACGCGGTAAATGAGCTATTGGAAAACCCGACTGTTCAGGCGATTTCATTTGTCGGCTCGACACCTGTTGCGAAATATATTTACGAAACGGGTTCAAAATACGGCAAGCGCGTAACGGCTCTAGGCGGCGGGAAAAACAATATGGTCGTTATGCCGGATGCGGATTTAGAGCAAGTGGCGAACGCGTTTATCGGTGCAGCATACGGCGCGGCTTCCCAACGCTGCATGGCGATTTCGACGATTATGCCGGTTGGTGAAGAGACGGCTGACCGACTTGTTGCGATTTTAAAAGAGAAAATCAGCAATTTAAAAGTGGGCAGCTATAAAGAAGAAGGCACGGATTTTGGTCCGGTCATTTCGAAAGAGTCGAAAGAGAATATTTTGAAAGCAATCGATCTGGCAGAACGTCAAGGTGCAACGGTTGTAGTGGACGGCCGTGAACTGGATATCGTGAAAAACTCGGAAGGCTTCTTCGTCGGTCCGACATTGCTGGACAATATTACGAAGGAGATGGAAATTTTCGATGAGGAAGTTTTCGGTCCGGCTCGTAATGTCGTGCGCGTAAACTCGCTTGCAGAAGCGATCGATTTCATTAACGGTCAGGATCTGGCAAATGGGGTAACGATCTTCACGAACGATGGTGCGGCAGCGCGCAAGTTTACGACGGAGATTGATGTCGGTATGGTCGGCGTCAATGTGCCGATTCCAATCCCAGTCGGCTATCACAATTTTGCCGGCTTCAAAGGTTCGCGCTTTGGTGAAGGGCATATGTTTGGTCCGGATCAGGCCCGATTCTTTACGAAGACGAAAACAGTATCGGAACGCTGGCCAGACACAACAGAAACGACAGCATCGACTTTCGCTTTCCCTAGCAATAACTAAAATACATGCAGAAACAGCCTGAATCCGGATGTGGGGTTAGGCTGTTTTTTGTATTTATTGGAACGAGAGGTCGGCGGACGCGGGAGGGCGGTTATTAGAAAAAGGGAGTTTATTAGAAGTGCAGGTTGTCGGATAGCGGGAAGGTGGTTTTATTGGAATATTGGTGGCGGTTATTAAAAGAAGAGGACCGGTTATTAGAAAAGTTGGGGTGTTTATTAGAAGATTGGGCGGTAATGGGATTTGCAGATACTGATTTAGGCTCGGGTAGAGGCAAATTTATATTTTATTAGAACATTTGTTATGGATATTAGAAGAAGTAGCCCGGTTATTAGAACAGTTAGGGGGTTTATTAGAAGATTGGGCGGTAATCGTGGTGGCGGACGCAGTTTTAGGCTTGGGAGTAGGCAAGTTTATAGTTTTATTAGAACATTGCCTGCGGATATTAGAAGAAACGGGGTAGATATTTGAAGATCACGAGTGGATATTAGAACATTGCGTACACATATTAGAACAATAGAACGATATATTAGAAAATCCGACTTTTATTAGAACAAATAAAAATATATTAGAACATCCTCCCAATATTTTAGAAAACTTCCGAAAGAACCGCACTCCTAATAGAAACCCGACAAAAACAATACATTATGTTAGAAAAACTTACATAATTATAGTATATTTCCTTACAACTTTTAACCTTTTGTCTAAAAAGTTTCCGGAAAAAATTACCTTTTGTATATTAATTTTAGTCGAAATATTCAGTAAAGTTATGTATATGAAGGATTCTCAAAGGATTTATTAGCGGAAAATATTTATTTAAATTTTTTTCGTGAATTAGATATTATGTTACTAATTGTTACATATAATACTATATATTAAATTATATGCTTAAAAACTAGTAAATATTCTCAAATACTAGATGCACTTTGGTTTTTCATTTTTTCAACAGAAATTACTAGAAAACTAGGAGGGTTCATATGAAAAAGATTATTACTGGGGGAACAATTGTTACTGCTGCGGATACGTTTAAAGGGGATGTGCTGATTGAGGATGGGATCATCACTCAAATTGCAGCAAAAATAGATGATGCGGAAGCGGAAATTATTGATGCAACAGGAAAGCTTTTATTCCCGGGTGGTATTGACCCTCATACCCATCTCGATATGCCGTTCAACAACACGGTAACAGATGATGACTGGCAATCTGGAACAATTGCTGCGGCATACGGAGGAACAACGACAATCATCGATTTCTGTATTAGTGCGGGCTCCCCAACACTGATGGATGCGATCGATACATGGCATGGTAAAGCAAAAGATAAAGCCGTAATCGACTATGGCTTCCACTTAATGATCGGTGATTTGAATGAGCAGCGCCTGCAGGAATTACCGGAAGCGTTGGAACGGGGCGGGATCAGCTCGATCAAAGTGTTCCTTGCATATGCGAAGGAATTCCAGGCGACGGATCGTACGCTATTCCAGGCGTTTAAAGTCGGGAAGAAGCTTGGGGCAACGGTTATGGTCCATTGTGAGAACGGATCGGTTATCGATGAGCTAGTAGAAGAAGCGAAGGCAAATGGTCAGACAGAGCCGATTTATCATGCGCTTACTCGTCCGCCTGAAGTAGAAGGGGAAGCGACGAAGCGTGCGATTGAGCTGGCGAACTTGGCTGGAGCGCAATTATATGTTGTGCATGTAACGTGTAAAGAAGCGGTAGATGAAATCATCTCGGCACGTAACAAAGGCTACAACGTATTAGGCGAGACTTGTCCGCCGTATTTAGTGCTTGACCAGACGGCATTGGAAAAGCCGAACTTTGAAGGTGCGAAATATGTATGGTCTCCGCCGTTACGTCCTGTAGAGCATCAGGAAGTATTGTGGAATGCATTGAAGGCGAAGCAGCTGCAAACGATTGGTTCGGACCAATGTTCGTTCAGCTTCAACGGCAAGAAAACGTTAGGGAAGAACGACTTCTCGAAAATCCCGAACGGCGGACCGTTTATCGAAGACCGTTTCTCTGTACTGTATTCAGAAGGTGTTGCGAAAGGCCGTATTACGGAAAACGAGTTTGTCGATATGATTTCAACGCAGTCTGCGAAGATTTTTGGGCTATTCCCTAAAAAAGGAACAATCGCGGTCGGTTCAGATGCGGATATCGTATTATTCGATCCGACTGTAAAACGTACGATTTCTGTGGAAACACATCATATGAATGTGGACTACAACGCATTTGAAGGGCTGGAAGTGACGGGTGAACCGACAAGTGTGCTAGTGCGCGGTGAGTATGTCATTCAAGATAAAAAATTCGTCGGACAGCTTGGAAGCGGCAAGTATATCCGTCGTGAAGTAAAAGGTTCCACTAAAGTAACTTCATAACAAGGTCAATTACGCTATGTAATTGCGTCCGGATTCGTGGGTCAGCCAGCCTTTGTTGCACGACGCGACACATTAGGCTGGCATCCATTCCATCAATAAATCTGTGACATCTGCCGGGGCTTATCTTCATTCAGCAGGTGGTTAGGGCATTTGCTGGTTGAAGATATCAACAGCTAAAAGTAATAACAAATCAAACTGGAGAGGGTTGTTATGAAATGAGCAATAGTTTAGCGAAGAACTTTGAAGAGATATTTGATGGTTTAACAACATACGCGGCAACTGTTGAAGCGAATCGTTGTTTGTATTGCTATGATCCGCCATGTGTAAAGGCGTGTCCAACAAGCATTAATATTCCGAGCTTTATAAAGAAAATTGCTTCGAATAATATGAAGGGTTCTGCCCGTGTCATTATGGAATCCAATCCGGTAGGCGCAAGCTGTGCGCGCGTCTGTCCAACAATCGAGCTTTGTGAGGGGGCTTGTGTGTTGAACAGTGAGGAAAAGCCGATTCAAATTGGTCATCTTCAGCGCTACGCAACAGATTGGCTGCGTGAGTCGAATGTGAATCTGTTTACACCAAAACCGGTAAACGGCAAAAAAGTCGCGATTATCGGAAGCGGTCCGGCAGGGTTATCTGCTGCACGTGAACTGGCATTGCTTGGTTACGGTGTGACGATTTTCGAAGCAGATGAAAAAGCGGGCGGCCTGAATTACTACGGCATCGTTTCATTCCGTCTGCCGCAAGATGTGGTGGAATGGGAAGTGAAGCAAGTGCAAAACCTAGGCGTTGAAATTAGAACAAGCACGAAGATCGGTGAAGATGTATTAGTCGATGAGCTGCTTGAAAACTATGACCGCATCATTGTAGCAGTAGGTATGGGCAAAGTACCGATGCTTGGCATTGAAGGCGAAAACCTGGACGGTGTGTATGATGCAATTGATTTCGTAAAGGAATCGAAATCTTCATTCACTGACCGCGTACTGGGCAAAAAAGTACTCGTTATCGGTGCCGGCAATACAGCGATTGATGCAGCGACATGTTCTGTAAGACTTGGTGCTGAGCAAGTACAAATCGTTTACCGTCGTACATCGAATGAAATGACGGCATATGATTTTGAATTTGATTTTGCGAAGCAGGACGGTGTTGAATTCAGATGGCTGACATTACCGAAGCGCATCATTGGCGATGAAAACGGTAAAGTAATCGGAATGGAATGCATCAAAATGAAGCTGACGGATATCGAAGGTGGAAAAGGGACGTTAACGGAAATTCCTGGTTCTGAGTTTGTGATTGAGGCAGATGCGGTGATTCGGGCGATCGGCCAAACGAAGCAGTATGAGCTGATCGAGCATTTAGGTTTGGCAAATACTCGCGGTGTGATTGATGTGGATCACAACAGTCTGAAGACTTCCAATCCGAAAATTTACGCTTGCGGTGATGTGATTTACGGCAACGGGTACGGTGAGGCGACAGTTGTATCGGCGGCGCAGCAAGGCAAAGATTCGGCTTACGCGATTCATTATGAACTAAACGCAAATTCAGAAATTGCATAGGGGGAATTGAAATGGCAGATTTACGAATAGATTTTGCTGGTATTAAGTCACCTAATCCTTTTTGGCTGGCATCGGCACCACCGACAAACTCCGGCTATCAAGTGCAGCGTGCATTTGAAGCGGGCTGGGGCGGCGCTGTATGGAAAACGTTGGGCGACCCTATTTTGAACGTTTCCTCTCGCTTTGCTGCAGTTAGTTTTAATGGTCAGAAGGTGGCGGGTTTCAACAATATTGAGCTCATTACAGACCGACCGCTTGAAGTGAACCTAAAGGAGATTTATGAAACGAAAAAACGCTTCCCGGATCATACGATCATCGCTTCATTGATGGTCGAGCCGAAAGCTGAGAAATGGCATGAAATCGTAAAAAGAGTCCAGGATGTTGGGGTAGATGGCTTCGAATTAAACTTCGGCTGCCCGCATGGTATGGCGGAACGTGGTATGGGAGCCGCTTCGGGTCAAGTACCTGACCTGGTGGAAAAGCAGACATATTGGGCGAAAGAGTATGCTGAAGTGCCGGTCATCGTCAAACTGACACCGAACATTACGGATATTACTGTAACGGCGGAAGCAGCGGTGCGCGGCGGTGCGGATGCGATTAGTATGATCAACACGATCAACAGTTTGGCAGGCGTTGATCTGAACTCCTGGAACACGATTCCGCATGTTGGCAATAAAGGGGCACACGGAGGTTATTGCGGACCGGCCGTGAAGCCAATTGCACTGAACATGGTGGGCGAGTGTGCGAGAAGTCCGTATATCAATTTACCGATTTCCGGAATTGGCGGTATTTCGAACTGGCAGGACGCTGCTGAGTTCATCCTGATGGGATCGACTAGTGTGCAAGTTTGTACAGCGGCAATGCACCATGGTTTCAGCATTGTTGAAGACATGATTGATGGATTAAGCAATTATTTAGACGATAAAGGCTTGAAATCGGTCATGGATTTAGTCGGCAAAACAGTACCGAAATATTCGGATTGGGGAGATTTAGACTTAAATTATAAAGTTGTTGCAGAGATCAATAACGATGTTTGCATCAACTGTAATAAATGCCATATTGCCTGTGAAGATACGTCCCATCAATGTATCGATCTGTATACAGAAGATGGCCGTCCAATGCTGAAAGTGCGCGAGGAAGACTGCGTAGGCTGTAACTTATGTTCAATCGTCTGTCCGGCAGAAGGTGCGATTACGATGAAGGAACTTGTTCCGACACAACCGCCGATGACGTGGAACGAAAGACAGAAACTAATTGCAGGATTTGCTCCGAGCAGTTCAGGTGTTGCGAGGTAATTGGCACAAGTTTTTAAAAGGAAGTATGTCAGCCTAACCGCGTCGCATCAAGCGGCAGCGGGTGACTGACATACTTCCTCTGTAAACCAAAAAATTGAATAAAGAGAGGTGTAGCGATGTCAGACAGAAAAGACAAAAGTAATAACTATTTGAAATCACCGGATTTACTTCCTGTCACACACGAAAACCGCAGTATCAGTATGATGGGCTTTGGTGTCATCTGGGTTGGGATGGCCATCGTACTTGCGGCATTTGCGATCGGTGCAGGAGGAATTGTCAATCTAAGTATGCCAATGCTTATCCTTGCGACATTGGTGGGCTCGATTCTGATCGGGATCTTCATGGTCGTCATCGGGGATATCGGTGTTGAACACGGATTATCGTTTCCTGTTTATATGCGTGCCCCATTCGGAACAATCGGTACGCATTTCCCGTCATTTGCCCGTGCATTTACAGCTTCGTGCTGGTTCGGGATCAACACGTATTTCGGGGCATTGGCGATCAACGGTATTCTGAACATTCTTGTCGGCTTTGATAACTGGTTTATCTGTTTCCTAGTATTTGCGACGTTGCAGTTGTTCAATGTATCACTGGGGATTAAATCAATTGAACGTTTCGCGGATTTCGCTGCACCGGTCATTATCTTTATTTCGATTTGGATGTATCTGCAATTATCTGCTGAAGCAAAAGAGCAGGGCAAAGCGGTATGGTCATGGGTGGAAGCACCGCAAACAGGATTTGAACAGTTTACGGCATTCATGGTAGTCGCGACTGCAATCATGGGCTTCTGGGCGACATTGGCTGCAGATATGCCGACGCTTTCCCGTCACTTTAAGGCGCCGAAAAATGAGCGTAACTGGTTTAAACGAAATAAAACGCAATTACTTGGTTCATTAGTAGTTCAGCCAATCTTCAATACACTGATGATCGTCATCGGTGCGGTTTGTTATATGTCGACTGGTTCAGGTGACCCGATCAACGCACTACAGCAAGCGGCGGGCGGTTTTGTCCTCGTGATGCTGTTATCGATGATCGTACTGGCACAATGGTCGACAAATACTTCCGCGAACGTTATTCCGGCCGCGACGATTTTCTCGAATATCGGCGGAGCGAAAGTACCGTTCTGGGTGGGTGTAGTCGTTGCCGGTATTGTCGGGACGGTTGTTCAACCTTGGAGCTTGTTTGATGTTTTAAATAGCGTACTTCTTGTTGTAGGGGGTATCCTTTCTTCGATTGTCGGTATATTATTCGCTGACTATTACTTGCTTCGAAAACGCCGTGTAAATGTCACGGAGCTTTATGAGGCGGAAGGGCAATACCGCTATTTGAAAGGTGTCAATGTAGCGGGTATTATCGCTTGGGTGATTGGCGGTCTGATCGCGAATATTTGGCCATCATTTTCTTCACTTGTTGGCTTCTTTGTAGGGGCGGCAATCTATTATGTGCTGGCGAAATACTGGTGGTTCAAGAAGTATCCGCAAGCTGAAATCGTGAATCCGAGCGATGATGAATATTTAGGCATTACAGCGGGACGCAGCTGGGAAATTGACGCTGTTCCAGAACCAATTGGTATTCAGCAAACAGCTTCCGCAGATTAAATGTAAACGAGGTGCGAACATGTCAGAATTTCAGTTTGTAGAAAAAGAAATTCAGCAAATTGATGAACTGCTTGCTGAAAACTATATTATTAAAACGATCGATGAGAATCTGGAAGGAGCTTTCGTGACGTTTATCAATCCAGCAACCCATGAGGAGCGTTTACTGCATATTAAAATGGCCGACACAAGAAAATATTTCTCCAGTAAACTGCTGGAACAATTGAGCAGTTGAAAATTTAGAGCGGCAGGCGCATTTCCTTACGGGATGTGCCTTTTTTTATATTAATAAATTGCACGGGAAAATTTTAAACAAAGGCATATTTCGACATGGAAACACATATTGTGAAACAGAACAAGTGGATGCACCAGTTGAATCCAGAAAAATTTCTGATCGAAGTGGAGGGTTTTTATGGGTGAAGGGAAAGGCACATTTCAGAAATGGAGGAAGAAAGTCAACAAGAAGGTGACAACGCTTAGCAGCAAAACGTCTTTTGCGGTCGACCGGTCCAAACTGCGAAAACAGATCAACGGAATTGAAGAAGAGATCAGAGTGCTGAAACAGCAGATCGGGGAAATCGTCAATTTGAACCGCAACAGCCTGTTTTCAGTCAGCATGGTGAATTATCAGCTCGCGCAAATTGAGGCGAAAGAAAACACGATTGCGCAGCTGGAAAAAGATATTGAAGAATTGAATGAACTCAGTAAATTAGCGGGTGTCGAAGAGGAGGAAATAACGCCCGATTCGAAAGCGAAGCAAACGATTGACGAAATTACGGCGTCCTATATATACAATTGCGCCAACTGTAATGAAGTGTACGATGAACCGAAAAAATTTTGCGAGGAGTGTGGATATAACATGGATTAGCGCTTATCGGTGGAATTTGCGATAAGCATGGCATGAAAACACCGCTAAAAAAGTAAAGGGGGAAGACCAAATAAAGAACGCCCAACTTTCTATACACATTAGAAAGTTGGGCGTTTCTTTGTGGGAAAGCGGATTTCTTTACATCAGCTTTTCCTAGTTACTTACGATGTTCTACAAGGTCAATTGCCCCTAATACAATATGGGCAAGGCCGAAACCAAAAATGGTATTGGCAATCATCTTGTTCGTACCGATTTTTTGTTTCATCGCATACCCCGTCGCAGTGACAGCTGATCCAAGTACAGTCGGAATTAAACCTTCACGAATATTTTTCATAAAAGCCCCTCCTTCATCGTAGTGGGTGAAACGAGCACCGTTCCTATTGTTTGTACTTCTCGGTGAAATATTTATTGTAAATAATGGGTAAATTGTTTAAAAATGAAACTAAATAATGATTTGTTCGTATAGCTTATTGGGCATACTAGTTAGGCATATTTTTTGCTTGTTCTGCCTGGCCGTACATATTGAGCATTGTGCTCATATCCTGTGGTGAAAGTTGCGGTACTTGGTAATAGCCTTTTTTGTTTTGATACAGTGAAAGTTCATAGGCCATTTCGATGCAGTTTGGTACTGAATCTTGCAGCACACGACGAACAACAGGGTTTGTGCTTTCTAAAGCAGCAACTGTTTTCCCTGAAGCACCCATTTTGTGGCAGCTTAACAAGAAGCCTGAAATAATCGCATCATTAATTTCACTTGCTGAAGTAATCGGTTTTTTCGGCTCCCCAGGTTTGATGCCGTATATCGTATCGTTCCCCATGTTCATATTGTAGCTGCGTGTAGGATGTTTTGGATCATGACCTGTTTTAAAGGCTTCCATTGTAATATTGTACTCATCAAGCATAAAAGCGTACTGACGATCCAAAATAGATAAAAGCTCGCTATCTTGAACTTGTTCGCGAAGAAGGACGAATTGGTTTAATCCGCCGATCATCGCGCTTAGTACTTCATGAACATCCAGTATTTCATGGGCACCATGATTTGTTGAAAAAGGCATTTGATTGTCTTGAGATTGGGATGATTGGGTAAACATGAATTAGTAACCTCCATAGTAAGATATTTCGTACGTTCTTATTGTGGAAACGAACAGTAATTTTATACGCATTTTTAAAAAAGAGAGGATGGGGCAAATGTTTAAAAAAAATGAACGAGGGAGTGCGGTATTAGTCGCCCTTATTGCAATTGTTGCATTGATCGTCATTGCGGCCATGCTTGTCGTGCCGAAATACAACAAACTTGTAACAGGTGAAGAAACGGTGGATGCAGCATGGGCACAAGTCGAAAACCAGCTGCAGCGTCGATTTGACCTAGTGCCGAACTTAGTAAATACGGTCAAAGGTTATGCCGAACATGAGGAAGAAATTTTCACACAGATTGCAGATGCCCGTACACAATACGGGAGTGCCAATACAGTAGAAGAAACGGCGGACGCAAATAATGAGCTGTCTTCTGCATTATCCCGTTTACTCGTTGTTATTGAAAACTATCCGAATTTAAAAGCGGATGCACAATTTACACGGTTAATGGATGAACTGGCAGGGACGGAAAATCGCTTGACGGTAGCGCGTAAAGATTACAATGACACGGTTCAGCAGTTTAATAATGATGTTCGCCGCTTCCCGGGAAACTTAATCGCCGGTATGTTCAGCTTTGATCAAAAAGACTACTTCGAAATTAAGGAAGGTGTGGAAGAAGCACCGGCAGTCGATTTTGGCGATTAATGATGGGAATAATGAAGCTTGTCGGCAATGACCGAAGCTTCGAAAAAGGGGGGACTGTATGTGAGATTAATGGTATCGCTTCTTTTATGGTTAATGATCGTACCACTCCAAGCGATGGCAGCTATACCGGAAAAACCGGCCTATAATTCTTACGTGTATGATTATGCGAACGTCCTGTCCGATGATGTGGAACAGAACCTGATCCAGTCGGCAAAAGCGCTCGAAGGTTCAACGGGAAATGTCATTGTCATGATGACGATAGATACGATCGATGGAATGGATGCATTTGAATTCGGTACGGAAACGATTCGCAGTTGGGGAATCGGTGATGAAGCGCTCGATAACGGTATGCTTATTTTTGCGACAACCGAGCAAGGGCCAGGCCAGAATGATGTGTGGATTACGGTCGGCGGCGGTCTGGAAGGCGATTATCCGGATGGGAAGCTCGGCGGCATGATCGATACGTATATGATGCCTTATTTAGCAAATGGTGACTATACAAATGCGTTTGCCAGCATCTTCTCCGTTTTTTATGAAGAAATGGGTGGTGAAGCAGGCGGTGCGGATTTAGTACAGCCTGTTGCGTCAAATGAAGAGGATGGGATTTCAATCGGCTTCATTATATTCATCATTATTATTTACTTTATCATATCGAAGTTTGGCGGTGGCGGTGGCCCAGGCGGACGCCGACGCACAGCACGCCGAGTATACCGCAGTGGCGGTTTCGGTGGATTCGGAGGCGGCTTCGGCGGTGGTGGCGGTTCATCGGGCGGCTTTGGCGGCTTCGGTGGCGGCGGCTCATTCGGCGGAGGCGCGGGCAGGAAGTTTTAAGTATAGTTCTAGGGAAAGGCATCTCACTCGTTGCGGGTGGGGTGCTTTTTTACTGTAGTGCGGGCGGGCGGCGGTGTGCGGCGGTTTTCAAGTAAGTTGGTGCGATGTTCTAATGAAAGCGGCCGATGAAAATGAAGGGCGCATTTTCTAATAAATAAGCTCGTTGTTCTAATAAACCCGGAAAAGTTCTAATAAAACGCGGATCTTCTAATATAAGTCGCCGATGTTCAAATAAGTGGCCCGGATCTTCTAATAAGCAATCGAGAACTTCTAATAAATAATTCGGATGTTCTAATATATCGTGAAAAGTTCTAATATAAGCAGCTGACCGCATTTTCTGATATGCGGTCGTGAAGTTTTATTGAGGTGCTGCACCGGTTTACTAATAAGTTCGTGCAAAGTTCTAATATACGGTTGGGAACTGCTAATAAGTCTGCCAGATGTTCTAATATAGCCGGAATAATTTCTAATAAAAGCGGCCGATGAATAGGGGGGACGCATTTTCTAATAAGTATGCGCGATGTTCTAATAAACCCGGGAAAGTTCTAATAAAACGCGGATCTTCTAATATAAGTCGCCGATGTTCAAATAAGTGGTCCACATCTTCTAATAAACAACCGCGAACTTCTAATATCCCACCCGCACCTTCTAATAAAACCAAAAAATCTTCTAATAAAATCCCGACGCGCACATCCCATCCCCACCCAAACTCCGCTATAATAATAAAAAAAGGAGGAACTGCCAATGATCATCAAATTTTATTCGAAACCGGACTGCGGACTTTGCATTGAAGGACTCCATACGTTAAAAACCGTGCAGGAAGACATCGACTTTACGATTGAGCACTGCAATATAGAAGAAGACGATGAAGCGCATGAAAAATATATGCTGATGATTCCGGTTGTGGAGTATAACGGGGACGTTGTGCAATACGGGCAGCTTGATTATGCGACGTTGTACGAGGCGCTGGTGGACTAGCCATCGGTGCCTGTTCGCTATTTTTTGTAATAAATTCGGTCAGATAAGTTGCAAATCCCTCCGAGCCGATCTATAATAAAGACAGAAATTCTTTTTTTTACCCCATGTGGGACATAAAATATTTATGTGGGACATATATTGTCCAACAGGATAAATCGGGTAGGTGGTTTTTTGACGGATATTTCATTTTTTGCAGCTGAGCGTAAACTAATGCCTGAAATTGATGCTCTTTTTCAAAAGAGATTTCGAGTTTTACAAGCAATTGCGACATTTAGCCCAATTGGTAGACGTGCTTTAGGAGAACAGCTACAGATGACAGAGCGTGATATCCGGAATGAAACAACGGTCCTGAGCGAACAGCAATTGATCTTGATTCAAAAAAAAGGCATGATTTGCTCGCCGAAAGGGTATGAAGTAATAGAGCAGCTTTACGAACTGTATCGTGAGCTTTCCGGTATTGTGGCGATGGAACAGCAGCTTACAAACATCTTTGGCATCGCACGTGTCATCATTGTGCCTGGTGATGCCGAACAGGATGAAACGGTAAAGCAGCAGCTCGGTAAAGTGGCGGCACAAGTATTACAGCAAATCGCACCTGCGAAAGCCAACATTGCGGTAACAGGCGGCAGCAGCGTTGCATCGATGAAGGAATATTTGTCGGATGTCCCGGTGTTGAGCGACGCCACATTTATTGCGGCACGCGGTGGTATGGGTGATGAGATGACATTCCAGGCGAATACAATTGTTTCGAAGTTTTCAAAAAGATGCGGGGCAACATACCGCACATTGTTTTTGCCGGAGCATTTAAGTGAGCAGGCGTATGAAGCGATGAAGGATGAACCGATCATTCGGGAGATGATAACACTTTATGAACAGGTGGACATCGTTATTCACGGAATCGGGGCAGCACAGGAAATGGCGCTTCGACGTAAAAGTTCACAGCATGAGCAGCAGTTACTTGAGGAAAAAGGCGCGGTTGCCGAAGCATTCGGCTACTATTTCAATGCAAATGGAGACACGGTTCATCATCTGAGGACAATTGGAATCCAGCGTGATCAAGTCAACAAAGCGAAGCATGTTCTTGCCATTGCGGCAGGCAGAAATAAAGCGGCTGCGATTCAGGCGTATTTTAAAAATGCCGCATCGCAAACGATTTTGATTACAGATGAGCAAACCGCAAGTACAATTCTTGAAAATTAAACATGTTTTTAAAAGTATGATTTTACACATACTATTTTAATAATAAAGTTATTGGAGGAATTACACATGGCATTACAATTAGCAATCAATGGATTTGGACGAATCGGACGTTTAGTATTCCGTGAAGCAATGAAGCACGAGGAATTTGAAGTAGTTGCAGTAAATGATTTAACTGACGCGAAACAGCTTGCACATTTATTAAAATACGACTCAGTACATGGAGTGTATGATGCAGACGTTCAAGCGGAAGATGATGCATTTATCGTAAACGGCAAACGCATTCAAGTGCTTTCAGAAAAAGATCCTGCAAATTTACCATGGGGTGAACTTGGTGTAGATGTAGTTCTTGAATGTACTGGCAGATGGCGTTCAATGGAAGAAGTATCAAAACATATCGAAGCCGGCGCAAAAAAAGCGATCCTTTCTGCACCAGCAAAAGGCGATATGCCAACATATGTAATGGGTGTTAACCACGAAGATTATGACCCATCACAAGATGTTATTTCAAACGCTTCTTGTACAACAAACTGTTTAGCACCACTTGCAAAAGTATTGGATGAAAAATTCGGCATCAAACGCGGTATGATGACAACTATTCACTCTTATACTAATGACCAACGTATCCTTGACTTCCCGCACTCTGACCCACGTCGTGCACGTGCAGGCGCGGTATCAATGATTCCGACAACTACTGGTGCAGCAATCGCCGTATCAAAAGTATTACCACAATTAAAAGGTAAATTGGACGGTTTCTCAATGCGTGTTCCAACACCAAACGTATCATGTGTTGACTTAGTTGTTGAATTGGATAAAGACGTAACAACAGATTCAATCAATGCTGCATTAAAAGAAGCTTCTGAAGGCGATTTAAAAGGCATTCTTGCTTACAACGAATTACCATTAGTATCAATCGACTACAATGGTAACCCGGCGTCATCTACTATTGATGGTTTATCAACAATGGTAATGGAAGGTCGTATGGCGAAAGTCGTTTCTTGGTATGATAACGAAATCGGCTACTCTACTCGTTTAATGGATTTAGCTTTATATATCGCAAAACAAGGTATTAAAGAATAATAATTCACCTAAATGTGACATACTTTTTCGGAATTAAAGGAAAAGTGTGTCATATTAAAAGGAAACGGGCATAAAAAGTATAGCCTTTAATACATGTAAACCTTATAATAAATAAGGGTAAAAGAGCGGCAGGGACTCACCCGGACCGCTCTTTTTTCGGATATAAGGATAAATATACAAAACAGAGGCGATATCAAGACAGTCTTATCGAATTTTGTTACTATTTTAACTAGCGAGTATACGATCCATAATAATTGACGAACGAGTATGAAGGAGGATTTTCAGTATGTTTTTAAAGAAATCAATGAACGATGTAGATGTAAAAGGAAAACGCGTATTTGTGCGTGTCGATTTTAATGTGCCGATGGATGAGGGCCGCATTACCGACGAAACGCGTATTCGTGCAGCTATTCCAACAATTGAACAACTAGTAAACGCTGGAGCAAAAGTTATTTTAGCTTCACATCTTGGCCGTCCAAAAGGCGAAGTAAACGAGGACATGCGCTTAACAGCAGTCGGCGAGCGTCTTGCGGAATTAATGGACAAGCCGGTTAAAAAATTGGATGAATCAATTGGTTCAGATGTAGAAGCAGCGGTTAACAATATGCAAGAAGGCGAAATTATCCTGCTTGAAAATGTTCGTTTCCATAAAGGCGAAGAGAAAAACGACGAAGCATTGGCAAAAGAGTTTGCAAAATTAGCAGACCTTTACGTAAATGATGCATTCGGCGCAGCTCACCGTGCACATGCTTCAACAGAAGGTATCGCAAAACATGTACCGGCTGTTTCAGGCTTATTAATGGAAAAAGAGCTGGATGTACTAGGAAAAGCATTATCAAATCCAGAGCGCCCGTTCACAGCAATTATTGGTGGAGCGAAAGTTAAAGATAAAATCGGTGTGATTGAAAACTTATTAGATAAAGTGGATCACCTGATTATCGGTGGCGGTTTAGTATTTACATTCGTCAAAGCGATGGGTCACGATATCGGGAAGTCACTTTTGGAAGAAGATAAAATCGAGCTGGCAAAAGGCTTTATCGAGCAAGCGAAAGCAAAAGGCGTACAACTGCACATGCCGGTTGATGCTGTCGTAGCAAACGAGTTTTCAAAAGATGCTGAAACGCAAGTAGTGGCAATCGATGCTATTCCATCTGACTGGATGGGACTTGATATCGGACCGAAAACTGCTGAAAACTATGCAGAAGTTATTAAACAATCGAAATTGATCATTTGGAACGGACCAATGGGTGTATTCGAAATGGAAAAATTCGCAAACGGTACGAAAACAGTTGCGGATGCAATGGCAACAACAGACGGCTACACAATTATCGGCGGCGGTGACTCGGCTGCAGCGGTAGAAAAATTCGAAGTCGCTTCAAAAATGGACCATATTTCAACAGGCGGCGGTGCTTCATTAGAGTTAATGGAGGGTAAAGAATTACCGGGAATTGTAGCGTTAAACGATAAATAAATCGTTTGGAGGCTGAACTATCTGTTAAAGGTTGGTTGAAGCGGGTTGGGTGCACGAAAAGCTTTGCCTAGCGGATATCAGCCGGACAGAATCTTTTAAAAACGGAGGGTTTTGAATGAGAAAACCGATTATAGCAGGAAACTGGAAAATGTATAAGTCATTTGATGAGGCAGTTGATTTTATCGAAGAAATCCAACAACAGGTTCCTTCTCCGGATAAAGTCGATGCGGTCATCTGTGCACCTGCATTATATTTACCATCACTTGTCGTAGGGGCAGAAGATTCAAGCCTGGCAATTGGTGCACAAAACATGCACTACGAAGATGAAGGCGCATTTACAGGGGAAATCAGCCCGAAAATGCTTTCGAATGTCAATGTCGACTATGTTATTTTAGGGCATTCGGAGCGTCGTGAGCTATTCAATGAAACGGACGAAGCGATCAACTTAAAAGTCCGTGCTGCACTTAATTACGGTATTGTACCGATTATTTGCTGTGGTGAAACATTGGAAGAGCGTGAAGCGGAGCAAACTGAAGCAAAAGTGGCACGCCAAATTACAAAAGCATTAGAAGGCTTTGCACCAATTGAAGTAGAGCATATGGTCATTGCCTATGAGCCAATCTGGGCAATCGGAACAGGGAAAACAGCTACTGCAGAAGATGCGAACACAGTGTGCTGTGCAATCCGTCTGGCGATTGAAACATTATACGGAAAAGATACAGCTGAAAAAGTGCGCATTCAATACGGCGGCAGTGTGAAGCCTGAAAACATTGAAGAGCTTTTAGCACAAGAGCATATCGATGGCGCATTAGTAGGAGGAGCAAGCCTACAGCCAGCATCATTCATGAAGTTATTGGAGGCGGCAGCAAATGCCTAAACAACCCGTTGCATTAATTATTTTAGATGGCTTTGCCTTTCGCGATGAAGTGAAAGGGAATGCCGTAGCACAAGCAAATAAACCGAATTTTGACCGTTACTGGCATGCCTATCCACATGCGACTTTAACAGCAAGTGGTGAAGCAGTAGGTCTACCAGATGGCCAAATGGGGAACTCTGAAGTTGGACACTTAAATATCGGAGCTGGACGTATTGTGTACCAGTCTTTGACACGTATTCATAAATCCATTAGTGACGGCGATTTCTTCCGTAACGAATCGTTACTGGCGGCTGTTGAACATGCAAAAGCGCATGGTTCAAAGCTTCATTTAATGGGTCTGCTTTCGGATGGCGGTGTTCATAGCCATTATGAGCATTTGTTTGCCTTGTTGAAATTGGCGAAAGCAAATGGTCTTGAGAAAGTTTATGTCCACGGTTTCCTTGATGGACGCGATGTCGGTCCAACGACAGCACTTGATTATATCCGTGAAACTGAAAAACAAATGAAAGAAATCGGGATCGGTAAGTTCGCATCGATTCACGGTCGCTATTATGCAATGGACCGTGACCGCCGCTGGGAACGTGTCGGCTTAACGTACAATGCGTTAGTTGACGGGATCGGTCAAACGGCATCTACTGCAACAGCTGGTGTCGAGTCTTCGTATGAACGTGAAGTGCATGATGAATTCGTCGTGCCGTTTGTCGTGACAGAAGAAGGTCGACCAGCCGCAACGATCAGCTCAAACGATGCGGTTATTTTCTTCAATTTCCGTCCGGACCGTGCGATTCAATTATCTTCTTTAATGACAAATGAAAAATTTGACGCGATGCCACGCTCTGAAAATCATCCGACGAATCTGAAATTTGTAACGTTTACACATTACAGTGATGATGTCGTAGCGGATGTAGCGTACGAAAAGTACGATTTAGTCAATACAGTCGGTGAGGTTATTTCCAAAGCAGGCAAAACGCAGCTGCGTATCGCGGAAACGGAAAAATATCCGCATGTTACGTTCTTTATGAGCGGTGGCCGTGAAGAGACATTTGCCGGCGAGGAGCGCATTTTAATCGCATCGCCAAAAGTGGCAACTTACGATCTGAAGCCGGAGATGAGTGCGTATGAAGTGACGGATGCTTTACTGGAAGCTATTGCAGCAGATAAGTTCGATGCGATCATTTTAAACTTTGCGAACCCGGATATGGTCGGACATTCAGGAATGCTTGAACCGACGATCAAAGCGATCGAAGCAGTGGACGAATGTTTAGGGAAAGTCGTTGATGCGATTACGGCTAAAGGCGGCTATGCAATCATTACAGCGGACCACGGGAACTCGGATGAAGTCGTGACACTTGATGACAAGCCGATGACGGCACATACGACAAACCCGGTACCGGTGATTGTGACGAAGCCTGGTGTCATGCTTTATGAAGACGGCATTTTAGCCGATCTGGCACCGACAATGCTTGAATTACTTAATATTGCCCAACCTGCAGAGATGACAGGAAAATCGTTAGTTATGCCAAGCGAACAGAATTGATCGCGCGGTTAATTATATAGCTTGTCCTTGTGCAAGCACCAACTAAATTTATCAATAGAGGAGTTTTTTATTATGCCATTCATTACTCAAGTATATGCTCGTGAAGTATTAGATTCTCGCGGTAACCCAACAGTAGAAGTAGAAGTATTCACAGAATCAGGCGCATTCGGCCGTGCTATCGTGCCATCTGGTGCTTCAACTGGTGAATATGAAGCAGTGGAATTACGCGATGGGGACGTAAACCGTTACTTAGGTAAAGGTGTTGAAAAAGCGGTAGAAAACGTCAACACAATTATCGCGGAAGAACTTGAAGGCCAATATTCTGTATTGGACCAAGTAGTAATCGACCAAGCGTTAATCGAACTTGATGGAACAGAAAACAAAGGTAAATTAGGTGCAAACGCAATTTTAGGTGTGTCAATGGCAGTAGCGCATGCAGCAGCTGACTACCTGGACATTCCTTTATACCAATACTTAGGTGGCTTCAACTCGAAGCAATTACCAGTACCAATGATGAACATCCTAAACGGTGGTGCACACGCTGACAACAACGTGGACATCCAGGAATTCATGGTAATGCCAGTAGGTGCTAAATCATTCAAAGAAGCATTACGTATGGGTACGGAAATCTTCCATAACTTAAAAACTGTATTAAAAGAAAAAGGCCACAACACAGCTGTAGGTGACGAAGGCGGATTCGCTCCAAACTTAGGTTCAAATGAAGAAGCAATCACAGTGATCATCGAAGCAGTTGAAAAAGCAGGCTACAAAATGGGCGAAGAAATCCGTTTAGCTATGGACGTTGCGTCTTCTGAGCTTTACAACAAAGAAACAGGCAAATACGTTTTAGCTGGTGAAGGCGTAGAAAAAACTTCTGAAGAAATGGTTGCTTGGTACGAAGAGCTGACTTCTAAATACCCAATCATCTCAATCGAAGACGGTTTAGACGAAAACGACTGGGCTGGCCACAAGCTATTAACAGAGCGTATCGGCGACCGCGTACAATTAGTTGGTGACGATCTGTTTGTAACAAACACAACAAAATTATCTCGCGGTATCGAAGAAGGTGTTGGCAACTCAATCTTAATCAAAGTAAACCAAATCGGTACATTAACTGAAACATTTGAAGCAATCGAAATGGCGAAACGCGCTGGCTACACAGCTGTAATCTCTCACCGTTCAGGCGAATCAGAAGATAACACAATCGCTGACATCGCGGTTGCAACAAATGCAGGTCAAATCAAAACTGGTGCACCATCTCGTACGGACCGCGTTGCGAAGTACAACCAATTACTACGCATCGAAGACCAACTAGGCGCAACTAGCCGTTTTGAAGGCTTAAAATCATTCTACAATATTAAATAACTGTTTGACGGTTGATCAGGCACTCGCTTTTTGGCGGGTGTCTTTTTTTGTTGGGGAGTGGGGCGGGGTGAATGTTCCGGTGTGAGTCGTTTAATTTTGCGGAAAAAAGCCGTGTTTGCGTCGTTTATTAGAAGAAATGCGAGTGATATTAGAAGAATGTGGGTGGATATTAGAAGTTCCGTGTATTTGAGGTGGAGGAATGCTTTTATTCCGGGTAAAAAGGGCGTGGAGAAAGCGTGTCTGGATTTTATTAGAACAATAGAGACGGATATTAGAAGAAAGCTGGGTGATATTAGAAGAACCAGGATGGATATTAGAAGTATGTTGAATTTGACGCGAAAAACAGCTTTTATTCCTAATGAGTAGGGCCGGGAGAAAGCTTGCTTGGATTTTATTAGAACATTTGCGTCGTTTATTAGAAGAAATGCGAGTGTTATTAGAAGAACGTAGGGGGATATTAGAAGTTCCGTGTATTTGAGGTGGAGGAAAGCTTTTATTCCGAGAGAATAGAGCGTGGAGAATTCGTGTCTGGATTTTATTAGAACAATGGGGCGGTTTATTAGAAAATGGCGGCAGGATATTAGAAGAAGTAGATACTTTATTTGAACATCTTGAACACTTATTAGAACAAAGCGCACTTATATTAGAAAATCGGCAATTTATTAGAACAAATAAATTTATATTAGAACTTTTTCGAATATATTAGAAAAGCCAGAGAGACTCAAATGTGGGACTCTCTATTCTAGTGGGCGGAATGTTGGTTCTGTCTAAGAAAGCTGTAGGAAGGTGTTCACAATTAGCCTTTTTTAAGTACTAAATGCGCGAAAAACTATTGCAAAATAATTCATTTTCCTAGCAATGAGAATGCATCAACTTACTGATGCTGATGTGGCGCGGTTTTTCAGATGTTGTTTAAATTTTGGGGGGTGAGATTGCAATCGGTTTCATAAGAATATGTAAAATAATGTCTACGAAACATAGCTCCATAAAAGGGAAATATTGGAATATATTTGTTCACAATTATAACAACGGATCTAAAAGTTATTACATAAACAATTGAATTTCCAGGAAAAAATTTGATATATTTTAAAGCGTGCTGTGACAAGAGTGACAGCAATAGCATGATATGAAGCAATTATCATCTTTCATAAAAGAGTCTTATCAATAGGAGGAAACAAAAAATGGCAGCACCTTTTTTCAATGTAAAAAGCCCAAAAGGTATGGCGGCTGTTATGATGATCAGTACATTCGTTGGTTTATTTGGTGAAACGGCATTAAACATGGCGTTAACAAATATTATGGATGACTACGGTGTATCAGCAGCATCTGCCGCATGGTTAACAACCGGCTATTTATTAGTATTGGCCGTATTAGTTCCGTTATCATCCTATTTAGTCCGATGGTTTACTACACGTCAATTAGTCGTCTCGGCAATTTTGTTGGCCGTAATCGGTTCATTATTAGCAGCATTGGCACCGAACTTTGCGGTATTACTGATAGGCCGTTTCGTACAGGCATTTGCAACAGGGATTATTTTACCGCTGATGTTCAGTGTTATCATGATGATTTTTCCGGTGCAAAAGCGCGGAGCCGTAATGGGGATTGTAGGGGTAGTTTTAACAGCAGGTCCGGCATTAGGTCCGTCAATCGCAGGCTTAATCGTAACATCTTTAAGCTGGCGCTATATTTTCTGGATCATGGCGGTCGTTTATGTCCTTGTCATCGTTTTAGCGCTATCTAAAGTGGATAACGTGTCAAACGTAACACGTCCGAAAATCGATTTATTATCCTTATTATGTTCTACATTCGGTTTTGGCGGCGTTGTATTCGCATTGGCAACATTGGCGGAGCAATCGATTTCAAAACCGATCGTTTGGGTTCCTCTTGTCGTGGGGTTAGTTTTATTAGTCGTATTCGGCGTTCGTCAAACACAAATGGATGAGCCGATGATCGACTTATCAGTATTCAAATCACCGATGTTCTCTTTAGGTGTCGCGTTAATGGTTGCGACCATGTTCATGATTCTTTCGGTAGCGATCCTAGTGCCGATGTTCCTGAAGACAGTATTAGGATTCGCCGCATTAACTGCCGGTTTATGCATGTTGCCGGCGAACATCCTAAATATCATCATGTCACCAATCGTTGGGTCAAACTTCGATAAAGTCGGAGCGAAAATCTTTACACGTATCGGCTTTACATTGATATTAGTGTCAATGATTGTATTTTTAACAACTATCTCAGCCACAACAGCGACATGGATTATCATTGTAAACTTATGTGTGTTCTTCGTCGGAGTATCGATGTCTATCATGCCGGCACAGACAAATGCGATGAACTCATTGGCGCCGCAGAAATTTGCTGACGGTTCTGCAGCATTAAACACATTAACGCAAATCGCCGGTGCTTCGGGTACAGCCATTGCGATCACAATGTACACAATCGGTCAGCAAAACTATATCGAGAAATTCAGCAACGCCCTCCCGGCAGAGTTTTTAGCACACGGTGTCCACTCAGCGTTCATCGTCGTGACAGTCGTTTCGGTATTAGGCTTGGTTGGCTCGTTCTTCGTGAAGAACAGCAAGCCGGTTGGAAATTAATTTAACAGGTATGTTTTGGGGCAGCATCGGGGGGATTCCGGTGCTGTTTTTTGTTGGCGTGGGGGATTTTATTAGAACAAGGGAGCCGGTTATTAGAAGAAATACGGGGGATATTAGAAGATTCCCCAAAGTTGAGGCGTTGGAGAGCTTTTATTGCCGGTGAAATGGGCGGGGAGAATTTATGCCGTGATTTTATTAGAACAAACTAGTGGGTTATTAGAAGAAATGCGAGTGTTATTAGAAGAACGGTGATGGATATTAGAAGTTCCTTGTATTTGAGGCGTTGGAGAGCTTTTATTATTGATAGAATAGGGCGGGAGAAAGCGTTCCTTGATTTTATTAGAACAATCGAGAGGTTTATTAGAAAATGGCGACAGGATATTAGAAGAAGTAGATACTTTATTTGAACATCCGGAACCCTTATTAGAACAAACCGCATTTATATTAGAAAATCGGCAATTTATTAGAACAAATAAATTTATATTAGAACTTTTTCGGATATATTAGAACATTACAGACAAAGACCCCCGAATACAGAATGTGGGGGTCTGTCTCTTGCCTCTCAAACTACCGTTCAATGTCCGAAAATCCTCGAATCGCTTTTCTCAAAATTTCGTTCTCTTCTTCCAACGCACGGATTTTCTTCTCATACGATACCCTTATTTTTTTCAATTCGCTCTCTGGAACCAAGTCTGTCAATGACGCGCGGTATTCTTTCACCCACCGATGGACCGTCGATGGGCCGACATCATATCGACCGGCAATATCAGCAACTTTTGCGCCGTCTTCCGCAACAGATCTAATAATGAGCTCTTTAGTTGCCGCATCCACATGGTTACGGCGTTGTTTTTCCATCATATGTGTCACGTCCTTTCTTCTAGTGTATATCTACTCAAACTTCTCCGGTATCAAATAATACGTTCCCTTATTCACCCCGTGCTTCTCCAAACCGGCTCTCGCCAACAGTTTCGAAGCAATGTGGATACAGGATATATTAAAAAACTCACGGAATTCTTTATTCGTTATGCGGGGGCCGACTAAAATTCGGTATTGTAGAAAAGTTTCGAACAACGCGTCTTTACTTTTCACACCGCACACCAGGCAAAGAAAATAGCCTTGCCTATAATGCATTTCATTGGCATAATCGCATTCCCTGCAAAGAACGCCATTGCGGAGCCGGTTCCTTTCAATCGTTCGGCGCGGGGGAAGCTGTTCGTAAAGCTGCTCTAATTGGTTTTGCAGAAAAGTAATATTTGCTCGGGGGTTCGGGTGCTGTCTATACAGTTTTTCGATAAATCTCGGGATGCCGCTCATATGCATGATCGGGAAACTGGAAAGGGAATGGTCGAGTGTAGCGCGGTGATTGGCAAGCGCGACGATGTGGTAAACGGGAATGGAGATTTGCCACGCTTTGAATTGATGTTCTAAAAAAAGCTGATGGCGGTATGCCTGGTCAAACGGGTTGGGGAAGTTTTCGCTGATATTTTCATGGACGCGGGAAAATTCATGGAGCGCGGGTTTATAGAAAAGGGTGCCGGACATTTGTTTGACTTCCATGACGACGACAAAATGCGGTGTAATGAGCAAAGCGTCCATTTGATGGGTAAAACCTTTTGAATTGATGCATTCAAAATTATAAAAAATATGGGAAGCGGATTTAAAATGATAGTCCGAGAGCAGCCGTTTTAACTTTTGTTCTCCTGATAAGCCGGCCTCCAATCGGTAAAATTCCTGTTCGATTGCGGGTGCGTCCAAATCATCCATTTTCATGCGATTCAACAATGTTTTGACAAATAAATAATGCCTGGATTGCTGCATGATTTTCACCTCCTCATTTCACTATAGCGAATATAAATCAGGAAGAAAATACAAAGCCTGAAAATAACTTTTTACGGCGGAAAATTAAAAAAAGGTTTTTCTTTCAGAGATCGGGGAAACATAAAGCATACACCAAAGGAGGCTATTACATTATGAAACTCAAAAAAACACCCACGCTAATGATGACGGTATTACTATCATTATCACTTGCAGCATGTAACGATGATGACGATACGAACATCGACAACAACATCGATGACGGTACAGATGATGGCTTAATGGAGGACAACACTGACGATACGAATGTTGAGTTAGATGTTGATGACAACAACGACAATAACGATGACAACGTAGAAGATACTTTAGATGACGATACAGATGTTGATGGCGCTGTTGATGATAATGCAGATGACAACAGCAACGACTAATTAAAACGAATGAAAAGCATGGTGCCCGTATTAAATTGCGGGTATCATGCTTTTTTCAATTCTTTTAAGAAAAATGAAGAAAGCGAATGCCATTTCAACCGTTTGAATAAGAGTGGATATGGTTGGCTAAAATATGTTGTTCATTTCCAAGAAATATTGTAATGGCCCCCTCATTTTGATATACTATTTTGTATTGTGACGTCCATACTTAGGAGGTGGAGCAAATGCATACGTTATTTTCAGTATTACTTATTATCGTAGCTATAGCCTTAATCGTTGTTGTATTATTACAATCAGGTAAAAGCGCTGGTTTATCAGGTGCCATCTCTGGTGGAGCTGAGCAACTGTTCGGTAAACAGAAAGCTCGCGGAATGGATCTAGTCCTGCACCGCACAACAATCGTTCTTTCTGTTGCATTCTTCGTATTAGCACTAGCGATTACGAAATTCTAATCGATTGAAATTAAACGCCTAACCAAGCATTTAATGCTAGGTTGGGCTTTTTCTTTTAGTGTGGCAGGAAACGCAGTATAATAGAAGAAATGGAAAGTTCTTCACATCTTTCAGCGGATGTCATAGATTCGATAAGGAGTTCTTTGTGCAAGCACAAAGACGAATCTAGACGCAATTATGCCGAGGCGTAATTGATTGAAGATTCAATGGTGTGATTGGATCGTATTCTTCATATTATGGAACAAGACGGGAGCCACGTATATGAAATCAGCTTTGTCTTCACCGTTCTTCTTTCAGGCTGGACCGAGAGCGGTTTTATTATTACATGGATTTACAGGTAGTTCGGCAGATGTGCGGATGCTTGGACGCTTTTTGGAAAAGCACGGCTACACATCGCTTGCCCCGCATTATAAAGGACATGGTGTTCCGCCTGAAGAACTGATTGTCTCAAATCCCGAAGAATGGTGGCAAGATGTAAAAAACGGGTATACACAATTAAAAGAGGCAGGCTATGAAGAAATCGCCGTTGCAGGATTATCGCTCGGTGGCGTATTTTCACTCAAGCTTGCGACAAGTCATCCGGTAAAAGGCGTTGTCACGATGTGCTCGCCGATGACGATGCGCACGACAGACATTATGTTTGAAGGCGTACTTGAATATGCAAAACAATATAAAAAACAACAAGGTAAAAGTGAACAGGAAATTGAATTAGAGATTGAAGCGATCAAGCAGCAGGGAATGGCATCACTGCCTGAACTGCAGCAACTGATTTACGATGTACGAGAGACAATCGACTTACTGTATGCGCCGATTTTGGTGATCCAGGCGCGCAACGACAAAGTCATCAACCCCGATTCAGCCAATATTATTTATGACACCGTCGAATCGATCGACAAAAAAATCAGCTGGTATGAGCATTCGGGCCATGTCATCACACTCGACAAAGAAAAAGACCAGCTTCATGAAGAAGTTCTCACGTTTTTAAATTCGTTAGATTGGATAGTCTAATGGTGTGAATAAATTTTTGTTTTTTACGAAACTTTGTAATTTGGAATTTTTACAGTGGATTGGAGTGTAGGCGGCGACTTTCTAATATGCTGCTTCTGCGGTGACCGCAATAAATTGCCGTCATCCTCGGCGCAAAGAATTTAAAACAAATAAATTTGATTTGAATTCTTGTCCGCCGAAACGGAAATCCACGGGTGCTAAACGAAAAGTTCATTCCAAAAGCACAACATCGTAAGAAACTTTATTTTCTGTTCAAAGGAGGGAAATAATACATGACACAAAAAAATGAATTACAACAGCGCGTCCTTGATATGATGAAGGATGAAGGCTATAAACCGATGACTGTATCGGAAATTGAAGATGTACTTGAATTAGAAGAAGCGGATGAGTTCCGTGAGTTAGTGAAAACACTCGTAAAAATGGAAGCGCAAGGACAAATCGTTCGCTCCCGTTCAAATCGCTACGGTTTACCGGAACGCATGAATTTACTGCGCGGCCGCTTTATCGGGAACGCCAAAGGATTCGGTTTCGTCGCACCGGAAGAACAAGGCATGGACGATATTTTCATTCCGGCACATGAAGTGAACGGTGCACTGAATGAAGATACCGTGCTCGTACGTGTATTAAAGGAACAATCAGGTGACCGCCGTGAAGGAACGATCGTGAAAATCGTCGAACGCAGCAAAACATCATTTGTAGGTACATACCAGGCAAATCGCGGTTTTGGGTTTGTTGTTACAGATGATAAAAAATTAAATATGGATATCTTTATCGCAAAAGAGGACGCAATGGGTGCGGTCGACGGACATAAAGTCGTTGTAGAAGTAACGCACTGGCCAGATGCGACGAAATCTGCGACAGGGATGATTACGAAAATTTTAGGTCATAAAAATGATCCGGGTGTGGACATTTTATCGATTCTGTATAAATATGATATTCCGCCAGAATTTCCTGCTGAGGTTGTCCAAGCGGCAGTCGATGTACCGGATGAGATTAGCGAACAGGATTTAGTCGGACGCCGTGACCTTCGCAATGAAGTGATCGTCACAATCGATGGTGCGGACGCGAAAGACTTGGATGATGCCGTAACGGTTGTAAAAAATGACAATGGCACATACAAGCTTGGTGTTCACATTGCGGATGTTAGTTATTACGTGACACAAGGCTCTGTACTCGATCAGGAAGCATATGAACGCGCGACATCTGTTTACTTAACGGACCGTGTAATTCCGATGATTCCACACCGTTTATCGAACGGTATCTGTTCATTGAACCCACAAGTTGACCGCTTAACATTGTCATGCGAAATGACAATCGACCAAGCCGGTCAAGTGGTGAAGCATGAAATTTTCCAAAGTGTCATTAAAACAACGGAGCGTATGACGTATTCGGACGTTTACAACATTTTAGAAAATCCGGACGAAAACCCGGAATTAATGGAGCGCTATGAAAGTTTAGTGCCGATGTTCAGAGATATGGCCGATTTAGCGCAAATTTTACGCAATAAACGTATGTCGCGCGGTGCGATTGACTTTGATTTCAAAGAATCAAAAGTACTTGTAAATGAAGACGGCTGGCCGACTGATATCGTGTTACGCGAACGTACAGTAGCAGAGCGTCTGATCGAGGAGTTCATGCTTGCAGCGAACGAAACGATTGCCGAGCATTTCCACTGGATGGAGCTGCCGTTCTTATACCGTATTCACGAAGATCCGAAGCCGGAAAAACTGCAACGTTTCTTTGAGTTTGTGACAAATTTTGGTATTATGATAAAAGGTACAGGGAACTCGGTGCACCCGAAAGCATTACAGGAAGTCATTCGTTCGATTGAAGGCTTGCCGGAAGAGCCGGTAATTTCAACGATGCTGTTACGTTCGATGCAGCAGGCGAAATATTATGCTGAGTCATTAGGCCACTTCGGTTTATCGACAGAGTTCTATACACACTTCACATCACCAATCCGTCGTTACCCGGATTTAATCGTCCATCGTTTAATCCGTACGTATTTGATTAATGGCGATACATCGAAGGAAACGGTTGTGCAATGGAGCGCGGTAATGGATGAAATTGCGGACCATACTTCTGGTCGTGAGCGTCGTGCCGTTGAAGCAGAGCGTGATACGGATGCACTGAAAAAAGCGCAGTTTATGTCCGATAAAATTGGGGAAGAGTTCGAAGGGATTGTTTCTTCGATTACGAACTTCGGTATTTTCGTAGAGCTTGAAAATACGGTGGAAGGTCTTGTGCATATTTCGAATATGACGGACGATTACTACCGTTTTGAAGATCGTCATATGATGATGATCGGTGAGCGTACTGGCCGCCAGTTCCGTATCGGGGATGAAGTGAAGATCCGTGTGGCGAATGTCGTGATCGAGGAATCTTCTGTCGACTTTGAAATCGTCGATATGGTGAGCAGCCCACGTCCGGCTCGTCGCCAAACATCGAAAGTCATCCATGCAGGTCGCAGAGAAGGCCGCAAAAAAGATGATGAGCGTACAGGCGAAAAACGTGACCGCAAATCGCGCGGTGGCAGTAAGGCACGTCCTGAAAAAGCGAAACGTTCAGGCTCATCTGACCGTGATCCACGCGGGAGACGCAAAGAAGGTAAATCAGGCGATAAGCCGAAGTTTTATGAAGGCATCGCAAAAGGCAAAAAGAAAAAAAGTAAAAAGAAATAGTAAGGTGTGAAGCTATGGTGCAATTTCGGCATCATAGCTCTCTACCTTTAAAATAGAGGTGTAAAACGAATGGCAAAAGGCGCAGGGAAAGTTTTAGCTCAAAACAAAAAAGCGAGCCATGATTACTTCATAGAAGAAACGATTGAAGCAGGGATGGTACTGACAGGAACGGAGATTAAATCCGTACGTGGTGCCCGTGTCCAGCTGAAGGAAGCGTATATTAGTATTATGGGTGGAGAAGCATGGGTAAAAAATATGCATATTTCGCCATTCGACCAAGGGAACCGCTACAACCATGATCCTTTACGCGAACGCAAGCTGCTCTTACATAAAAAGCAAATCAGTGAATTAGTCGGTGCCGTAAAGCGTGACGGCTACACAATCGTTCCGCTGAAAATGTATATTAAAGACGGCTATGCGAAGCTATTGATCGGTCTTGCAAAAGGTAAGAAAGATTACGATAAACGTCATGATATGAAGAAAAAAGAAGCGAAGCGTGATATGGAACGTGCTTTCAAGGATCGCCAGCAGTAAGCGGAAACCTACGTATTTAACAGCATTTATAGATTGACCAAAAAGAGATGTGTGAAGTAAATTTGTTTATTTTTAACACATCTCTTTTTTTCGCCAAAAAAAGTGGTTTTCAATCTAGAAGATGGGGGTACACAGGTAAAGTGAAGTAAAAGCAAGGTTAAAACTATAAAATTTGAGGTGTTTTGGTCAATGGCATTAGCATACGTAGGGGGACTTCCAGAAGTGAATGGATTACGCAACGCAGAATTGGTCGATAAGATTGTCATTTTAGTAGAAAAGTATAGTGTACATGCCGATTGTTTGGCATTAGTTGAGGATATAATTGCCGGTGAGTATCCGGACTATAATAATATTTTCGAACAGCAAGTCGGGATGCCGGTCAATGAATATATTACGAAAGTTCGCTTACACAAAGCAGAAGGATTACTGGAAGATACGCAAATGGACTTCAAGGAAATTTCAAAAATGATCGGGTTGAACGGTTACTTTGAATTTACGCAGATGTTCAAGCGATTCCACGGTGTCACACCGGTAGACTACCGCAATCAATTATATAAACAAGGCTAAGAAAATATTGGCAGGATACGAGAGAAGCACAATTACTTGCAAGCTTAGCCGTTTTGTCATATAATTTACTGTACTAGCCAGTGTGTATCTACTCATACGGTACACGATATCTGCCTTCAGCAGATAAGCCTTTGGCAAATGTCACAGATTTTTAAAGGAAACTTTTTGAGTGAACTCAAAAAAATCTGGACGGCAATTATGCCGAGGCATAATTGATGAGCCAATAAAGCTCATTTCCGAACTTAACTCGGGTTTACTATTACTCGGGGACGTTACGGATTCGACAGGGGTGGTTCAAGCTCTGGTCGCGCGTCGGAGGTCTCGTCTTCGTCAACAACGGAAGTTATATAATAACTGGCAAACAACAAAACTTCGCTTTCGCAGCTTAATAGCGCGTAGCACTCAGCCTGTCTATCGCCCATGTAGACTACGCTGGGTTCAACTTAAGTGGGATACGATCGTTGGCACCACCTGAGTCAACGGTAAGAGATTTCCAGGTTAGCGATTCGGACGCCTGTTTGTCGGCATAAGAATTCGCGAATTGCAAGTAGACAAACTACACGCGTAGAAGCCGGCGTATTGGAGCTTCTGGACGTGGGTTCGACTCCCACCGTCTCCATACATAAAGTGGCTGTAAATGCAGTCATATTGTGACGTAAAGCATAAGTTTTCCATTTGGAAAGCTTATGCTTTATTTTTTTTGCGGAAATCTTATGGTTGATTTTAAGAGAAACTTGCGTTATTTTTTATCCTTAATTTATTTTACTAAATACGGTATTTACCACTTGGATACATACAAAATTGGTCAGATTTGGAAAGTTTGTGTCTTAAATTTATAGAAGTTGCTAAGGCATTGGATACTAGCGCTTTTATATTAAGTCAACCAAATACACAATAGGGAAATCAAACAAAGACGAAAAATAAATGTATTGAAACTGCATTAGTTATTTGAATAATTTATAGCATTTATTTTTTAAAATATTCTATCAGCTATTCTTTAAAAAGAATACTACTTCAAAAGTAAAAAACGTAGCATAAAATGTTTTTAATAATAAATCTGCAAATTCTATTAAATACAAATTAGATGATTTATTATTATCTTTAAAATGAATTAATTGTTGATCTGATTCAACACTATAAGAATAGTGACCTATACTATTTCTAATTTCATTATTTAATACTTTGGTTATATCGTATGAAGAGAATATATTCTCTTCTTCAAAGAATTCAATCTTATAACCTTTTTTTCTAACTTTGTGATTATAATCTTTAATTGAATTAATATTTTTAAATTTTATCCTATTGCTTTCATGAAATGTATCGCGATTTTTTCTCAACTTGATATTTTGAATCCCTAATAAAACTGGTAGGGCCGAAGATAAAACTTCAAATGCTTCAACATAGTAATTCTTTAAAACCTCGAAATCAGTGGTTAGAATACCCTTTTTTACTTTTATTTCATCTAAATCTTCGGTATTAAGAGAAGTAGATAATATAATCGGCCAGATATAACTATAGTACTTCGAAAAGTTATCCAATAAATGAAGAAGTTCGGATTCTGAATAATTGAGTAACTCTTCTAAATCTATTTTTAATTGATGTATTTCTGCACTATGATTTTTCTTTAAATCAGATAATAAATTTCTAAAACTTTGTATTTCTACTAATTTATTACTGTTGATTAGGAAAGGTAAAAATGGCTTATAAAGGACTTCTAACATTTTATCAAAATAATCTATCTTTAAAACTTCACCTAATAATACTGGTTTAACAAATTTATTTGAAAGAAGTTGTCTGTCTAGATATTTATAGTTTTCCATTTTATATAATTGCCATAATCTGTTAGTGACCATATAATCATTTGAAAAATTTTCTGTAACATAATTTAAAAATATCTGTCTTTTCATTTTTAGCTCGAATGAAATATTCTCTATCATGAAAGGAGAGATATATAAAGTCGGATCATCTGGATCAAATTCTTTAATTTTATCGGTATAAAATTCTGTTGCCACTTGAAGAACGTGACTTTCTTTTTCGAATTCCACTGTATCTTTAGCATTAATACAAGAAAACTCTTTAACAAAACCTTTTTCGGGGTTTTCATTCCATATCAAGTGACCAGTAATTCTAATTTTACACTCTGGACAAGAATAGCTAAAACTATTTTGGAGTTCATATCCTGCATATACTTTTAATCGAATTGTGTTACTACAAACTTCACATTTTAAATGTAAATTATAATTCATATAATCTCTTCCCTTGTTAAGTGCTTTACTTCAATCTTTTTGTCATATTATCATAAGACGTTAACTTCTCCCATTTATACAGTACTATAACATTTTTACTTAATATCTATCATCAAGCTTTGGTATATTCACGTTCTTTGTCATGTTCCTAATTTGGCGATTTTTCCTCTCAAACAAAAACCACTCCATCCGTGATATAGGGTGTCATACCTTATATTAAAGTGTTCTTATTCCACGATCGGGCCATATTGTGGAATAACACTGCAACGATAAATGAAGCAATTTGTTTATGCTATCTGTATAAAAGGTTATAAATAAAGTTACTTTAAAAAAAACGAACGCAGTTATATCAACGTTTGTTTCTTTTTTTCTCTCCAAAATTTCAGTATAGAACGTTATTATGTATGCGGTTGTATAGTTATCACATTGATGCAATAAGCACAAACTTGTATAATTTTTCAATCTAAATTCATTATTATGATGGGGAGCATGTAAAACCTTCCACATCATTGTGGAGGGCCTGTCTTTAATTTAAATTCTTAATAGTTACCTATAAAACATACTTACCATAATCCCATTGTCTTACCGTACGATTCGACTTCAGGATTTAATTTTTTGATTTCAGAAGCTTTTAATACAATATTCGACAACGGTGTTTCCAGTTCATCTTTAAAATTTGCAACTGTCGTTTTGAATTGGGCCACTTTTTCTTCCCGGATGCGAACGTAGAAGGAAACTGTATCTGCCCCGTTTATATCATCTTGTTTTAAGAAAAAATACATTTGATTTAGTACGTGCTGAGTCCCAATCCCAGCTTTAGCATCGTCATTTAAATCTATCTGCAAAGTAATATGCTTATTTGTGCTACGTGCATCTGTTACTGTCACTGATTTGGCATATTCAAAAAAAGATGTATCAATTTGAGGTTCATTAGCTGCATCTACAGTCTCATTTGCCTCTTTCTCTATCATTTCTTCCTTCACGTTTTCTTTTGCTTCTTCTTCAACAATCACTTCTTCTGCTTCTATAGGCTCTTTATCAGCTTCATCGCTACACGCTACTAAAAGTAATGCAGATAATGCACCTATCCATAATAATTTCTTCAATGTAAAACCTCCTTGATTAAATTACCAACATTTTACCATAACGAGGACACGTAAAATAAAGATTTACGAGGTAATTTAAAATTTTATTACAAAGCTACAGCAAACACTGATTTTTTATAGAAAGAAACCAACTGTATTGAAATAAAGATTGATCAAACAGTTGGTTCTTTATTTATCCTGTTTGGTTTTTAGTTAAAAGTTTTAATATTTCGGGGGATTTGAATCTGAAGTTGGATAATAAGAGAATATATGTAAGTATTCTAAAAAAAAGGTTTCCAAAATAAAGCTAAAGATGTTAGATTTATAGCCTTATTGAGCTACCTAATTTCATTATTCATGCTGAAAATTTGTGGATTACAAAAAACAAACTTCAACAATGGGGCGCGATTCTTCAATAAGAAGATCGTGTTTTCTATTATAGGGCCATATTGAATAACATCTTTTGGGGGAGTGTTATAAAAGAATGCCCCACCGTTTAAAAAAAGCACTAAGGCCCTCACAATTGGGCGCGATTGTTAAAAGGAAAGTGCGGAAAGCGCTTTTTAAATTGCATAAAAATTCCGGAATGAAGTTTAATTTTATGTTTTTAATTTTTAGTTTTAAAAAAATCGTGACGAAGTTAGTTTAATTTACGTCTAAGTATATAGAAAAGGAGGGAGCAGCTTTGCAACAAGAGGAGTTGACCAAATGGATTGAACAATACGGTGAATCGGTATTAACATACATACTATTAATCGTGAGAGACTACCAACAAGCAGAAGATTTAACACAGGAAACATTTATAAAAGCCTATAAGCACCAACATCAATTTGAACAAAAATCCTCTGTGAAAACATGGCTATTTAGCATCGCACATAATGTCACCAAGGACTATTTCCGAAAAAAACATCCGTTGCAGCACTTTTTCGGTTTAACGATGGAAGAGAAAGATTACAAGCCAATGCCCGAGCAAATCGCAGCAATGAATTTTCAAACAGAACAATTATACAGAACGATTCAACAATTAAAGCCTACATACAGGCATGTCATCATCTTGCGAAAGTTAAAAGAATTTTCAACTGCAGAAACAGCTCTTATTTTAAACTGGTCTGAGAGTAAAGTGAAAATGACATTAACAAGAGCGTTAGTTCAACTGAAAAATGAGTTGATAAAGGGAGGGTTTACCAGTGAAATTTACAGATGAACAATTTAGTGAACTCGAAGAAGAATTAAAGATAACGGAGAAATCCAAAAATCAACTTAAATATAAGATTTTGCAGAATATAAATAAACGTGAAAAGCATAATAGAAAACGGTATTTTGGGATTGTTGTTGCGGTTTGTATGCTATTTATCATTACTTCACCGTTTTATTCACCCACAATGGCGAGGGTAGCGGAGAGAATATTACCAATTTCTATTACTCCAAGTTATTCAAATGGTCAGTATAATCCAGATTTAACATCCCAACTTGCAGAATTAGTCGAAAGGGAAGGATACTCTTTTAATTCAGTAGGAATCAAGCCATCGCCATATACGATAGAAATATCGCTTATATTGAAAGATTCTACATTAAAACAGGCAACAGAAAATCTCGAACCAAAGGTAACAAATTTTCTATATGAAAATGGTTATGACCAGTATGAATTAATAATTTCTGAAGGAACTGAAGAACAAATTCCTCCAAAGACTGAAGAGGATGACACATACGAAAAAGTACGCGAGATAGTGAAAGAAGTATTCTCAGCCTATGGATATGCCAAGGAAGCAGATTATGAATTAGCTGGGTTACAAGAAACATGGTTTTCCAATATTGTTTTAATTGATATGCCTGACCATGTCGATGAGTCCAATGAAATTGTTAAGGATATCGAAAAAGAAATAGAAGCACAGGATATAAATATTAAGGATATTAAAGTAAGTACTTTTAATTTAAAACATCGCCTACAAGATAACCGTTGGGGTTATATTTCATCTGATATATATAATGCAATGGCTGGGAAATCCACTTATCAAGTGACTGGGCTCTCCTATAAGGTAAGGAAAGGACACTCCTATGTTTCAATCAAAACGGATTTTGAACAACCACCTTCGGAAGGAATAATAGAAAAAATTGAATTAGCTGTACAAGATTACTTAGCTTTAACGGATACGAAAGAGGTAATACAAAGTGACAAATATACGATTCAATTCCTATTAAAGAATGGAGAGGAATCGTTTATTAAAATAAAAAACTAAATTAAATAGGAACTCATAGTCTTTAATTATTTTGATAAATGTTTAAATCTCTTTTCAACTTTTCATCTTGAAAAAAGGGCGCGATTCTTCAATAAGAAAATCGCGTTTTCCGTTATAGGGCCATATTGATATTGTTGAATAATCTTCTTTTTGGGATTTGTTGATACTATTAGAACTTTTTTTGTAAACGTATTCGTTATCTATAATACATTTACCGAAAGGAATGTGAACTTGTGAATGAAAAAAGTCAAATCATGAAGAAAATCGATTGGATATTAGTTGTGATTATATTCATCTTTTTCTGTATTAGTTTATTAGCTATTTCTTCTGCACAAACAACCAGTTATACAGGTATCAATTTTATACCCAGGCAAGTAATCTATTATGGAATTTTAGGGTTTATAATACTCTGTGTCATGTATTTCGATATTGAACAATATAAAAAAATTACTTGGTATTTATATGGCATTGGCATTCTATTACTCGTCACTTTAATATTTATGCCAGAAGGAAAAGGACAAATTGGTGAAATCATCAATGGAGCAAAAAGTTGGTATCATACCCCTTTAGGAAATATTCAACCATCTGAATTCATGAAAACTTTTTACATATTGGCTTGTGCCAAAACAATCAGTTTGCATAATGAAAAACATTATTTACGTACATTAAAAACTGATTTTTATTTATTAATTAAAATATTAGGCTTACTGGTTGTGCCATTCTTACTTGTATTTAATCAACCTGATTTAGGTTCAGCACTTGTTTTTATCGCTATTACAATTGCTTTAATACTCGTGTCCGGAATTTCATGGTTGATAATAACACCATTAGTAACCGTAGGAATAGCAGCTGGAAGTTTTGTTATATGGATGGTTTTTAATATGCAAGATTTTTTGAAAGATAATTTTGGCATTGAGCCTTATAAATTGGGACGTATATTTTCATGGTTTGATCCTTATACCTACGCTTCCGATGAAGGTTTTCAATTAATATCTTCACTAAATTCAATTGGTTCAGGTGAAATATTTGGTAAAGGTTATTTAAATCGTGAAGTATATGTAGTTGAAAATCATACAGATTTCATTTTTACAGTTATTGGTGAAGAGTGGGGATTTATTGGAGCAAGTTTTGTCATTTGTATGTACTTTTTGTTAATGTACCATATGATTAAAATTGCGATGAAAATTAAAGATCCATACAGTACATATATTTGCACAGGGATTATCGCAATGATTACATTCCATGTCTTTGAAAACATCGGTATGACAATTCAATTACTACCGATTACAGGTATCCCATTGCCGTTAATTAGTTATGGAGGTAGTTCATTAATGGGTAACGCACTTGCGCTCGGCTTTATTTTTAGCATGCATTATCATCATCGTTCCTATTTGTTTGATGTTAATGAGGATGATTAATTTTAATTTGAAGTAACTAAAATTAATTTGTTAAAAAATCAGGCGTTTTCCTTGAATAAGGAAGGGCCCTGTTCCGTTAAATGGCCCTATAATTGAACACAACCTAGTTATCTAGTTTACAATTTAGGAGATATTGTTAAAAAGTATTCTTACATTGAATTTAAATATTGGGGGTGTAAAATGAAAAAAGCTTCAATTTTAATGATAACAGTCGTTTTATTAGTTCTCGCATGAAAAGGGGTTGTTTATTAATTGGCTTTGTTAAAGCTTATTGTTGTTTAAGATTTAAAAAAACAGAACCTCCAGAGATTGGAAGTTCTGTTTTTTTATAATGTCTTGTTTAACTAAAGCCCCCGTTACTTTAAGTATGAACTTCCACATTCTTTGATATGTAAAAAAAGTGTAGATAGAAAACTACAACATTCCCCAGAACAAATTTATTTCAGCAGTAAGAAAGCGAAGAATCAATCCAATAGCAACCACCTTTATTATTTGTTTTGGAGACTGATACAAAACAAATATGATCGCTATCCAGAGTAACAATTCTAGATTATATTTAATGTAAAAATACCAAACTCCAAACCCGAAAGTCTGTCTTGAAATAAACATAAATATAATTGATGAAATAGACATAGCAAATATACCTTTCCCTTTTGCATACCAACATACAAAAGCAAAAAGTGGCGAAATACAAGTCATTATAATCCAAATCATCATATAAGATTTAGGGAAAAAACCAGCTACCAGAACTGTGTATAGATAATAGCTACTAACCATGCCTACAAAAAACAAAAATACATTTATAGCAGACCAAATAGGTGATTTACTATACACAGATATAACTACCGCAAGGAAAATCCAAACTCCCATGCGAGAAAAAAAGTTTCCTATATCTAATATTTCAAGAAAATAGGGTAAATAATTACTTGGAGTTGTATCAAGCACCTTGGAAATTACGCCTAAAATAACCCCTATGATAAATATTGAAGCAGAATATAATAATTTTCTTGATAGCAATATTTTTATTGGTCTACGAATCTCATTAAAAAAATTTATCATTTATTCCCCCAAAATATAAACAATCTTTATTTTATTTTACAGTGAATGAATATCTATTAACTTCTTTTTGATCAATCCTGCCCCTTTAGTTGAAGAAGCATCAGTGTTTATACAGCGAATTTAGTTAACCTAAGTGTATCATACGTTTCCATATTTTGTATTTGATCTCGGCTGGAACTCACTTATTTCTATACTCATCCGTAACAATAGAAACGAAGTGGTAACAACTTTTGAAATAAAAGAAAGTGAAAATATCAAACCGATTTATCCGCTTGTCAGCACATACCATCAAGATACAGAAGTACTCGGAGAGAAAATTACGCATTTTACATTGCCCATCGAAACTGACCCAACGTTTTTTGAAATTGAAAGCTACTTTGTTCAACTACTCACTTACACCGAGCCATTTACTTTTAAAAGAAACGAAAAAACTAGCTTCAACTATTTAGGCCATTTGTACACCATTTATGATACACAATTAAAAGATGGCGACCTACAACTCCATATCAAAGTAGATGGACAGCCTAAAATCATCCCTTATGGATGGCAGATCAATGTTGATGGAAAAAGTCATCATAACGTTACTTTCGATAAAGTAGAAAATAATAAAACGTTCCTTACTGTTATTATTCGGGAAATGGAGACCATTCCAGAGGAAATGACGTTACTCCCTTATCGTGGTCTCTTACAAGAAAAGTTTAAATCACCAATTAGGGAACTCGAGTATTCAGCAGCTTGCTCTTTATCAAAAATGCGGCTTTCGATTAAAAGAAATCATTCATGACTATTTTGTCGACAATTATGATGAACCGATTTTTGAAAATGGCATACAGTGTCGGGATATGGTGCGGTTAGAGTTTAATTATCAGTAATTATAAACAGGGATTATAAATTGAAAAGTTTTTTATTCTATTAAACTTATAAATCATAAGAAAGTTTTATAAAATAGTGTAAAAATATGAATTTTACAGGATAATTAAGTAAATTCTATTAAATTAATTATCGGAGGCGTTAATGTGCACCAAATTCGAATTCAAAGTATAAAAAATCCTACTATTTATCGTATTGTTCAAGTATCTGAAAGTATGAGCCTTTTTGATTTGGATACAGTTATATCAACGGCATTCTCGATAGAAGATGAAAGCGATGTGTTTTTTGAATTTTTTCAAGTAAAGGGAAAAAAATCGCATCAAGTGATTCCACTCTATAGTGAGAGTTATGATGAATTTGAAAGCTTGGAAGAAACGGTTGGAGAATGGTTTGTAAAGATTGATGATGGAATGGATTATATGACTGAAGCCGGAATAAAACTAAAGCTTACATTAGAAAAAGTAATTGAAATTGAAGATGTAGAAGCTTGTATCATAGATGGACAAGGGGATTTATTTTCAAAACGAAAAAATATTGATATTGATGCGTTAAATAAAGTACTGCAACTGGAAATGGAGTTAGATAGAAGTTTATTTTCTGAAATTGAGAAAGGTTTAATGGACAATTTATTTCCGGATTACTTAACATTATTCGAGGTAGCAGACGAGTTTAAAAAACTGAAGCCTTGGCAGTATTTTAATAATGAAGATATTATTGCGGTTCAGTTAAATGATATGAAGTACTTTATTTCTGTTATGGGAGCTGGTGGCCAGGAATATGGATTAATGATGTATGATGAAGCCTTTGGTTATCAATCATTAGAGAAAATTATTAACGGTGAAGCTTTATCGGATGATTTTTCAATTGATATGAGTGCATTAACGGTGAATTATGTTGACCGAGATGAACTTGATAAAGAAGATTATGAACTAATTAAAGAACATGGCTTATCGTTCCGCGGGAAGAAAAACTGGATTGCTTTCAAAACATTTGAACCTGGATTTGTTCCGATGCAGCCGGATTATGATGAAGTAGAAACGATGATTGAGTTAATAGAACTGATGATTCAAGTAACCAAAATGCGGATGAGTGGCTGGGAATATCCGATGGTGCCAATGTATGGCTATCCTCTATTTGAAGTGCAAAATGATGGCGAAGTGGATTTGTTAGGCATTATTGAAATGGAACGAATTGAAGATTGGGTGCTCGAGATTGATGTAAATGATTTAGAAGTTGCAAAAATAAAAAAGAAGCAAAAGAGTCCACTAGAAATAGAATTTGATTATTTTTATATGCCTTATGCAGTAGACGGGGAGGAGGAACGTCCACTGTATCCTCTTATAAATATAATAGTTAATCATACTACTGGAGAAGTTATTCACCATGAAATTGTTCCATTTCGGAAACATTCGTTTGTTCAGCAATTGTTGTTTTGGAATATGTTAAAGGATTTAGCGGTTCTTCCTAGTAAAATATTCGTATCAGCAGAAGTATGTCGTATTTTAATGCCGGTTGCAAAGCTTGTTGGAATCGAATTGGTAGTAAGTGAGCTACCAAACGTTGATGAGTTTAGAGAAATGTTGAAGTTTAATCCACCTTTTTAATTTAAAAAGTGCTAGGTACTCAGATAATTATTTTTAATTAAACTATGCTAACAAGAAATGAAGGTAGAGAAGCCATACAGACTTCACTACCTTCATTTTATTTTCGATGTTTTTCTTTGTAGCAATGTGCACAGCCATCATATTCTTGTGGATAAATTACAGTGTAGTCGACAGCCGTATCAAGTCTATTTTTACTACTGATTTCAGAAATTCTACACGCTGAAACTGTATAGGCAGTGCGATGAACTTCTTTATCTTGACTATTATAACTAGTGTGAGTGCCTGATACTTATGTTATATATAGTATAATTGATATTAATAAATTCCTTTAAATTTATAATCTTGAACTAAGAAGAGTGGTGCATGCATGGTGGAAAAAGAAAAAGTTTTGCACGAAACAGCGCTTAAAATTATGCGTAGTTTTCATAAGCTTGTCATGGATAAGGATTTTACGAAGCTTACGGTTGCTGAAATTTGCGAGGCCGCACAAGTTTCACGAAAGACGTTTTATAAATACTTTAAAGATAAAAACGATATCGTTGAGCAAATATTAATTAAAGACATTATTGCACCGATGGAGAAGTTGCGAGAGCTATATATAAATATGGACTTACCATCAGGAATGATTCTGGAGTGGCAATATCAGCAATTTTACAAGGAACGCAAATTTTATGAACGCATTAGTGCATTTACAGGGCAAAATTCTTTTTATGAATTTGTATTAAAGCATTCGGGTGAAATCATATCGAATAAATTAAAACCGTTAAAGCTATCTGACTTAGAGCATGAATATATGACTTACTTCTATGCGTCATCACATACAATGCTACTCGTGAAATGGATGAAAGATGGTATGCTGATTCCACCAAAGCTGATGGCATCCTACTATGAGCGATGGACACTTCCTATTTTTCAAAATTATGATGAGCAAGGTAGGTAACAAATGGTTTAAATTGTTTCCTTTAGCGTAACACTTAGCGTAAAGTCGGAATCGTTTATCATATGTAGCACATCTTATACTATAGTTAATGACAAATTGAAGGAGTGTTTGATATGCAATTAAAAGATAAACGCATTATCGTGACTGGTGGCGCAAGTGGTATCGCTGCAGGTACTGTTCGTGCTTATGTACGTGAAGGTGCAACAGTAGCAGTTCTAGATATTAATGAAGAAATGGGTCAACAAACAGTAAATGATGTAAATGCAGAAGCTGGTGTAGCGGGGAAAGCAACATTTTATCGTTGTAATATCGCGAATCAAGAAGAAGTATTCTCTGTATTTGAACAAGCCGCAAAAGATATGGGCGGTTTAGACGTTTTAGCACATATTGCAGGTGTTGAAAAATTAAAACCTGCTGAAGAATATACGCCAGAGGATTTAGCGTTCCAATTAGGCGTAAACATTAACGGTACAATTTATACAAACCAAGCAGCGTGCAATATTTTCAAGGAGCAAGAGGGAGAAGGGAATATCATCAACTTCTCTTCTGATACAGCTTCAACAGGTATGCCAGGTGGTGCATTATATTCTGCTTCAAAAGGTGCTGTATATTCTTGGACACGCACAATTGCATACGAATGGGCATTGAAATACGATATCCGTGCAAACTGTGTGAACCCAACGATGAAAACACCAATGTACGAGCACTATTTAAACAACTTAACTGATGAAGCCCGTGCAAAGTTTTTAGAAGCTGAACGTCTGAAAGTACCTTTCCGTGGTGAAATGGGCGATGTAGATCGTGACATGGCACCAGTAATGGTATTTTTAGCATCAGATGCATCAGGCTTCATTAATGGTCAAATTATTCCGGTAAACGGTGGCCGTAATATGTTACGTGGATAATTTCCCACAAGTTATAACAGTTCTGCTTAATAAAATATTATACTCACAGTTCGATATAGCCCTCTAAAATATAATTGAGCGGAATGAAAAGGATCACTTTTATGAGTGGTCTTTTTTGGCATTATAGGACTTGATCGTTATGAAAGAAGCGCAATTCATTGGTACGTTAGGTATGCCAATCAGTGGTTTTCCTCGCCTCCTAAGCTTAGTGGAGCAAGGGCACTTACAACCTGGCAAAATGGTCACAGCCGAAATCTCACTATCAGAAGTACCAACGATCTTCGATAAAATGTCCCGCTTCGAAACAAAAGGTACTTATGTCGTAACAGATTTCACGAAGTAACAAAAAGCAAAAGTACGAGGCTAAAAACCTGTAACTATGAGCTACAAATAACATACAACACTAAAAACGGTGGCGGCTGAAGGGGAATCCTTTAGCTACCACCGTTTTTATAATTGTAATAAATAATTTCGCTTCCTTACTCCTTCACCTGCACAAAAACATATAGCTCCGCATTGCGTTGATTGCGATGGGATTGAGCATGTTGTACGATGATTTGCAGCTTCGCGCGGTCGTTTTCTGCGATTAGAGTAGCTTCTTCTACAGATAACCTTCTGTAATCACTTGTTAAGAGGGTGTCTAGCTCCTCCAACGGCCATACTAATAGCTCTTGCTCGTCTTTCATTATCACGAGCTGATCCTTCTGTATACGGAGCTCCGTATCGTTTGTTAATTCAAAGCGTCTATGCAGTGAATTTTGTGAAATGGATACTTGAACAAAATAGTCGTAACCATCGATCGCAGTAATAATCCGTTCGTCTCCATTTAAGTTAGCTGTATAATAGACTTCATTCGTGTAATCTTTATATTGTGGGGAGAAACCAAAAATTTTCTCGAAAGGTTGATCTGGCAGCCACGCCACACGATATTCCATTCGCTGTAAATAATCAAATTTCTCCGTAATGAATTGCTTATCCTCCATAGAAATATCCGGATTCGGTTGAACTTCTCCATCGTACATACCGAGCGATTGTAACCGCTCCTGCAGCAGATTTTCCTGATTGTGTTTACTAATCGTAAAGGCATCAACAGGCGGGATGACAGAAAGTAAACTAAACAAGATAAAAATCGGTGCAACAAGCCATTGCTTTTTTGGCATGAATGTAAGGATCACTGCGATGATGATGGCAAATAAACCGAACAAAATAACAAAATATCGGCCATGCGTAATTCCGGCCTCACCAATTTTCATGATGGAGACAACGAGTTGATAAAGCACAATGACAAGTAATATTTTCGGGAAAATGAGACGGAACCATTTCGTTAATGCATTAGTAATTACATTGCTTAAAAAGTACACGACGAGTACAGTTGTCACGAAAGACACTAATAATGGCTCGAGTAAATTTTCCGACCAGTCGGTGAAATGCAGTGCAATATAAATCACTAAAATCACCGCATACACCATTGTCAGCGGTACAATGACGTACGAAATTAACACCTCAAGAATATGGGCTGACTCTGCTTTCTTCATCGTCAGGGACAGGAAGAATAATGGAGTAAACAATCCAAATACAGTAGCTGCGATATACCCGATGATAGTTGAATTAACTGGAAACAGTAAATAATTGATCGCTGCATAAACAAGCATTAATCCAACAAAGATGACGATGGAGAAGAAGGCTGTGATGAGTATGCTTTTGAAAATATGGAAAAAACGTGCACTGAAATTTTCCTCTCCGCGCCAAATAAAGCCCATCATGAGCGCACTTACAACAATGCCTGTTTGGATCGCTAATATGAGATCATTTGAGCTGCTAATCAAGAAGAAAAGACCTGTAAAAATGATTGCGATGCTATACGTTATGACCCGTTTGGCAAATAAGTCTGCTACAGATGCAGCGAATACAGCAACTACAAGCGCTGCCAACCATTTTTCATAGTTTGTCACAGTACCGCTAATTTCTGCTACATTCAAGATGAATAAAACAAGTAAGAGTCCAGTAACGAGTGGAAATGCTTTGATTGCATCGGTTATTCCTGCAAACTGTTGAAAAATTCGATTAAACCTCATCAAAGATACCCCCTTTATGTCTTCATTATATGCTTTTAATTTATATGCTCAAGTTAATCATTTTCATTGAATTGACAAATTAATAGATTTATTAGTATGAACTTTCAGAAAACTTATTGCCTTTTACCGATGAGTATGTTAAATTACTATTCAACGTTTGAAGTTTAAACTTCAAAAAACAAATCGTGAAGGAGTGGCTTCTTTTTGGGAATTATAGCAAGCACGATTACCGAACGGATTGAGGCGCATTTTGATCAGCTTTCAAAAGCGCAGAAAAAGGTTGCTCAATTTGTCCTGAAAAATCCAACTTATATTGGTGTACATTCGGCTAGTGAAGTAGGTGTTAGTGCAGGCACAAGTGAAACAACGGTGATCCGATTCTGTTATGCGATTGGCTTGACGGGCTATGCACAGCTCCAAAAGGAAGTCACGATGTTCGTTTTTGGAAACAATACGAATAGTACGTTAGGCAATTATGTGGCATCAAAGGAAGCATTATTTCATGAACCGCAGCTTGCAGAAAAGGTCATGGGACAGGTAAGCAATCAAATCATCAATATTGCCCAGCAAATCGACCCGGACCAATTCCAAGATGTCACAAGACGCATGCATCAAGCATCGACGATTTATTTAATCGGTGCGGGTGCTTCACAATTTGCAGGACATTGGCTGACATTCACATTAAATATTTTACGACCAAATGTACAAGTCGTTGAGCCACACACAGGTGCGCTGATCCGTACATTACAGGATATGGATGAGGATGCATTAGTCATCGTCATATCATTGCACCGTTATTATAAGGAATCCATTGCATTAGCGAAAATGTTTCATGAGCAGGGGGCCTACACGGTGGCAATGACGGATTCAAATGTGGCACCGATTATCGCTCATGCAGATACTGCATTTGTATTGCAGCAAACGGAGCTTTCGACGATAGATATCATGCCGGCACTGATTGCTTTTATGAATACACTCGTTGTGGGCATGGTGTCGCATGATCCGGCGTTTTATGAGCAACAACGCAAAAAATTTGATGATTTTCAAAATAGTTTTTTAGCAGATCGATGGAGTTGAGTCATATGGAGAAAAGTTTAAACCAAATATTTGAGCATTTACATCATCATCCTGAAGTGAGTTGGCAGGAGGTAGAAACGACACAATTTATTGCAGAACAGCTCACACAAGCAGGGCTTACCCCCATATTGTTTGAGGGGATGACGGGTTTGTATGTGGATATTGGTCCTGGTATCCCGAAAGTTGGCTTCCGCACAGATATCGACGCCCTATGGCAGGAAGTAGATGGGATCTTCAAGGCCAATCACTCCTGTGGGCATGATGGACATATGACGATGGCACTCGGTGTAGCATTTGCCTTGCAAAAAATGCATCTACCCGGTGCAGTACGGATTATATTCCAACCGGCAGAAGAAAAGGCAGGCGGTGCGAAGGCGATTGTGGAACGCGGTGTAGTCGATCCGTTGCAGTTTTTGTTTGGTACACATGTACGCCCGCTTGTGGAACTGGCAGAAGGGTATCATGCACCAGCGATCTATCACGGGGCAGCAAAACTTATTAACGGCACCATTACTGGAATCGAAGCACACGGCGCAAGACCAGAGCAGGGGATAAACGCAATTGAAGTTGCCGCTGCACTTGTAGATGCGCTAAAACGTATATGGATCAAACCTGAGGAAAGCGCCTCGATTAAAATGACCCAGATTCAGGCAGGAGGAGCATCGACAAATATCATTCCAGGTACCGCGACATTTAGTTTAGATGTGCGCGCACAGACGAATGACACGATGGATGCACTCACAGCGGGTTTACAAAAGGCCATTGATGCTGTCAGTACATTATACGGAGCAGCCATTACGACAACAATTGGCGCTCATATTGCGGCAGCACAGGTCGATGAAGAAGCAAAAGCGATTATGCGACAGGCGATTATTGAAACGGTTGGAACCGAGTATTGTGCACCGGCTATCGTGACACCGGGAGGCGAGGATTTTCATTTTTATGCATATACAAAACCGCATTTAAAAACGACGATGCTCGGCTTAGGCTGTGGTGTCACACCGGGGCTGCATCATCCGCAAATGACCTTTAACCAAGATCAGCTTGGGACAGGCGTAGAAATAATCAAGCGGGCACTACTTGGCGCGTTACAGCATTTAGAAAGAAGCGATCAACTATGATTTTAATAAAAGAACTAACGACAATGGAAGAAATGCAGCAAGTGCAAGTGCTTGAGCAGCAAATTTGGCAAATATCCCCCCTGCCGACACATCAAACATTAACGGCGGTCAAGCATGGCGGCATTATGGTAGGAGCCTATGAAGGCGAAACACTGGTCGGCTTCAGTTACGGCTTTGCGGCACTCAATAATGGCAAAACTTATTTATGTTCACATATGCTTGGCATTGATGAGGCCTATCGTTCTCGAAAAATCGGTGAAAAGCTGAAATATAAGCAGCGTGAAATCGCCATTCAAAAAGGTTATGACCTGATGGTATGGACATTTGATCCACTTGAAACACGCAATGGTTACTTGAATTTAACAAAGCTTAACGGCATTTGTGATACGTACATGGAAAACTGCTACGGCGAAATGCAGGACGGCTTTAATAAAGGCTTGCCATCGGATCGTTTTGAGGTGCATTGGCATTTAACGTCTGATTATGTAGCGCAGTCCATCCAGCCTGATTTCGAAAATCCGGCACCGCTTGGCGAGATGGTTTGGGAGCAGGAAAGTTTATGCAAGAACAAGTTACATAACGTAGATTTCACGAAGCCTGCTTATGCTTTACCTGTTCCAAAGGATTTCCAACTATTAAAGGCAACGAGTCAGGAGCATGCGATGCACTGGCGATTAGCTGTGCGAGAAACTTGCCAGGCATTATTTGCAGCAGGCTACGCAGCAGTTCGCCTGCAGCAGCAGGAAGCGTGGAATGAATATATTTTTGTACGAAAAGACACATTGGCACTTGGAGGAACGCAATCATGAAAATTACCGAAATTACAATTAGACATTTACAAATGAAGCTAAAGGCACCTTTCACAACAAGCTTTGGTACGTTTACAAATAGAGATTTTTTATTACTGGAAGCAAAAGATGAACAAGGGACAATCGGCTGGGGGGAATCGGTAGCATTCCACTCACCATGGTATAACGAAGAAACGTTGAAAACGAACTGGCACATGCTGGAGGATTATTTGATACCGTTAATCTTAAATAAAGAGATTAACCATCCAGATGAAGTAAGTGCGATTTTCGAGCCAATCCGTAAAAATAATATGGCGAAATCAACAATTGAAGGTGCGATTTGGGATATTTATGCCCAGCAAACTAATCAAACACTTGCCGCTGCACTTGGCGGGACAAAGGATCAAATCGAGGTAGGCATCAGTATCGGAATCCAAAAATCGATCGATGATTTAGTTGCTGTAGTAGATGAATATGTGCGTGAAGGCTACAAGCGGATCAAAGTGAAAATTAAGCCCGGCTGGGATGTAGAAGTGATGCGTACACTCCGTGAAAAATTCCCGGATGTGGCGATTATGGCAGATGCCAACTCTGCTTACCGTCTGGAAGATGCGGCACTTTTAAAGCAGCTCGATGAGTTTAACTTAACAATGGTGGAACAGCCGTTAGCTTCGGATGATATTATCGATCACGCAACACTGCAAAAGCAAATGACAACACCGATTTGCTTGGATGAGAGCATTCACTCATTGGAGGATGCACGTAAAGCAATCGAAATCGGTGCGACAAAAATTATTAATATTAAAATCGGTCGTGTCGGCGGCTTAACAGAAGCGAAAAAAATCCATGACTATTGCGACTCAAAGGGCATCCCGGTATGGTGTGGCGGCATGCTGGAGTCGGGTGTGGGACGTGCACACAATGTAGCACTGACAACTTTATCGAACTTTATTCTGCCAGGGGATACGGCAAGCTCGAATCGCTACTGGGAAAAGGATATTATCGAGCCTGAGGTAGTGGCGGAAAACGGTTATATCCAGGTACCGCAAACAGCCGGCATCGGTTATGCGATCAATCGTGAAACAGTGGAATCTTATACAGTCGATAAGAAAACATATAGCTAATACAAAACAACTCCTTAAGCATGAATGTTTGTGCTTAAGGAAATTTACGGACTATTTTATCAGAAAATTCAATCAATAAGAAGGTGCACTATGAAAAGAAGTTTACAAATAGGAGGTGCTTTCGTCGGTTTAATAATCGGCGCGGGCTTTGCCTCTGGTCAGGAAATCATGCAGTACTTTACAAGTTTCGGTACCCTAGGGCTGATCGGGGGAATTCTCGCTTCATTAGCCTTTGCCTTTTTAGGTATGACATTAGCACAGCTAGGCTCGGAAATGCAGGTCTCTTCACATAAAGGGGTTATTTATCAAATTAGTGGTCGTTATTTAGGCTTCATTTTAGACTTCCTGATCACGTTCTTCTTATTTGGGGTTGCGGTGGTGATGTTTGCAGGTTCAGGCTCTACATTCAATCAAATGTTTGGCATTGATCCTATGGTGGGCAGCATTATCATGGTTGGTTTAACGATTGCGACATTATTATTGAATGTGAAAAATATCATCAATATTATTGCGAGTGTAACACCTTATTTAATGGGGGTTATCTTTGTGATATTAATCTACTCGATTTTTACGATGGATCTTTCGTGGTCACAAGCAGATAGCTTGGCGAAGGAGCAGCCGGCAGCGGCAGGCAATTGGTTTATGGGCGCATTATTATATGTTTCATATAATATCGCTGCGGGTGCTGCGCTGTTGATCGTGATGGGTGGTACGGAGAAAGATAGTAAAGTAGCAGGGCGCGGCGGTATTTTTGGCGGAATTATGCTGGGGTTATTAATTATTTTAATCAATGTCGCGATGTTCGTGAAAATTGACGTGGTGGCAGGGGTGGATATGCCAACATTAGAACTAGCAAATCAAATTCATCCGGCAGTAGGTATTCTTATGTCAATCGCACTCTTGGGGATGATGTACAATACGGCAGTCGGTATGTTCTATGCCTTTACCGTACGCTTCTTTGCACCAGAATCCAAGTCATTCAAGCCAGCTGTCATCGTCGTTGGTTTGGCAGGATTTGCTGCAAGTCTAGTTGGCTTCACAAATTTAGTAGGGAAAGTTTACTCAACGATGGGCTATTTAGGGTTTGCTTTAATTCTTGTCGTAATTGTTGCATGGATTCGACGAAAAAAGTTGAAACAAACGGAATCTGTGCCTTTTAAACAACTTTCAAATAGGGAAGTGTCCTAGAAATACTTTTTCCCGGAAAGAGATGTGCCGTATCTGGTGCGTCTCTTTTTTATTACTGACTAATTTTGTGAATTACTTTTTATTAAGCTTTTAGAAAGATTTTGTGATATAGCATCTTCTAGGTTCAATGATTTATTCTTCTCAGGATTAGCACGATAATGTTTAATTCTTCATCGTATATCAAACTTCTACTTCACACTTCATTCCCATTCTTTGAAGTAAAAATTTCTTATTGAATAAATAACATCGCAGAGTAATGAAATGAAGTTAAATAATACAAAAAACCACCTACTCAGCTGACTTATAATCAGAGTAGGTGGCCTAGTAATTTATAAATTTAACGCTCTGTGTAGGAATGCGACAAATTGCGCACGTGTAACGGGCTCATTAGGCTGGAAATTGCCATTATCACCAAACGCAATCCCATTGTTTGCGAGTGTTGAAATATAACCTTGTGCCCAATGGTTTATAGGTACATCATTGAAGATAGTTCTATTTGTTGTACTTTCCTGTAAACCGAAAGCTAAAACAAGAACCTTTGCCATTTGTGCTCGAGTCATATATGCATTTGGGTTAAAATATTCGCTAGACACTCCGTCAAAAATTCCTGCCTCATAGACGCTCATAATTGAATCATAGTAAATGTGACTTGGTGATACATCGTTAAATACCATTGCTTTGCGAATAGCTGTTAACTCGAATGTACGCGAAAAGATGACTGCAACATGCTCACGTGTAATAGGGGCATTCGGTTTAAATGTCCCATCTAGGTAGCCGTTAACAATTTCACGACAAGCAATGTCAATAATCGCATCCTTTGCCCAATGCGTTGAAATATCTGAGAATTCAGCTGAGCATGCAGGGGGATTCGCAACCGCTATCCATTTCGCATACAGCGTCGTATTTTCTTTTATTGTATCTTCCGCAAAAAACCATTCATTCTTGAAAGCCGCTTCTTTATACCAGCCGGCAAATGTATACCCCACTTTGGTTGGTGGTACTGGTTGTGTTGCTTTTTTGCCATGTGCGATAGACTGCGCAGCTACAGCAGTGCCTTCATTTGTCATAAAGCTTAGTGTGTAAGTGTAGTTAGAACTACCTTCACCACCGCCCCCTATATTGCTCCACTTCGCATAAAGCGTCGTATTGCCAGTTACGACATCTGCATTAAAATCCCAAGCAGTAGAGAATGCCGCATCTTTGTACCAGCCGGCAAAGGCATAGCCGGGTTGAGTCGGTGTGGCAGGGGAAGCAATTTTTCCATTGTATCCAATGCGTTGGTCAGCAACAGCCGAGCCGCCGTTCGCATTAAACTTGACTGTGTAAGCGTTAGCTGTCCACTTCGCATAAAGTGTCGTATTGCCAGTCACGACATCTGCATCAAAATCCCAAGCAGTCGAAAACGCTGCATCTTTGTACCAGCCGGCAAAGGCATAGCCGGGTTGAGTCGGTGTGGCAGGGGAAGCAACTTTTCCATTGTATACAATGCTTTGGTCAGCAACAGCCGATCCGCCGTTCGCATTAAACTTGACTGTGTAAGTGTTAGCTGTCCACTTCGCATATAGCGTCGTATTGCCAGTCACGACATCTGCATCAAAATCCCAAGCAGTCGAAAACGCTGCATCTTTGTACCAGCCGGCAAAGGTATAGCCGGGTTTAGCCGGTGTGGCAGGGGAAGCAACCTTTTCATTGTATAAAATGCTTTGATCAGCAACAGCCGATCCGCCGTTAGCATTAAACGTAACTGTGTAAGGGTTTGCTGTCCGCTTTGCATAAAGTGTCATGCCACTCGTCACTACCCCCGTACTATCATCCCAAATAGTGGAGAAGGTCGCATCGCTGTACCAACCATCAAAAGAATAGTGCTCTTTGTTTGATTTCCAGAAGGCATCCGCTTTTATTGTCGGCACTCCTTCAAACGTGATGGTGTTGAGGGGGTTATATTCAAAGGCGTAATGGTTAATCGACGTGACACTAGCTGGAATTTTTAGATCGGTTAGATTATTGTTACCAAAAGCAGTTTGTCCAATAGTCTCTAAAGTATCAGGAAAAGTTATATGCGTTAACTTGTTTCCCTGAAAGGCAGCGATTCCAATATGCTTTATACCCGTTGGAATAGTTAAATCTACTAGTTGGTTTTGGGCAAAAGCCCTAGTGCCAATTTCCGTTATACTAATTGGAATGTCCAAATCTGTAATGCCTTTATTTAGAAATGCCTCTTCTTTAATGACGGTTACAGGCATCCCATTAATTGTGTCCGGAATGCTTACAGCGCCTCCTGGTCCATTATATTTTTCTATGGATACGTTACTACCGTTTACTTCGTATTTATAATCACCTTCAATAGCGGCTTTAACGGATACAGAGCTAAATGGAGAGAGCAGTAAAACAAAAATTACTAATATAATATTAATTTTTTTCAAGAACATTCCTACCTTTCATTTTTGTTATAGATGGCTAGCAACTATAGGAGAATTATTTCAAAATGGCGGTGCAAATAAGCTGTTTTATTCAAAATAACGATAGGTGCTTTAAAAACGTTAACATAGTCAAATGTAAAATAATAGTACTATTTAAGTTCGAGTCCAATACTTAACCACCTTATATAAACAAGTTCTTACAACGCATATTTTAATTAGTCATAGGTAAATCCATAGAGCATTTATTAATAAGGCTCGAATAGTGCTTATAAGCCTTGCAGTCGAACTCCTGATTTTGTGCTAATCAATCTATTATTGCTTCACCGCTTGAATTAGAATGTCGATGATTTTCTAAAACTTTATTTCGCCCCCCTCTATCGATAATTTATTTAGATGATTAGTAATCAATCAATTAAAATAGTACGCAATGTATAAATATATGATTTATGTGGTCATTAAATACGTAATGATTATTTTTTCAGGATGTATTTTTTTGTGTGATCAGGCATTAAATTAAAGCAATGAGCATTTGGAAGTTAGGAATGGGGTATAGAGAGTAGATACAGCAACTTAAATGGTTTTGAGAATTTATTAGATAAGAATTTTTAACCCGACGATTGCCTGCTTGAGCCGCTAATGATTACAGAGAGGAGCTGGTAGCATGTTCTCCATAACATTGGAAAGTTTTATTCGAATTATCACTGTTGGCATTCTTGCTTATGTCGGTCTCGTCTTCTTTCTGCTGACTTCCGGGAAACGGTCGTTAACCCAATTAAATGCTTTCGATTTAGTCGTAACAGTAGCAATTGGTTCTGTCCTCTCTACAATTTTATTGGATAAAAATGTGAGCTTGCTGGAGGGACTGTTAGCATTTGTCCTGTTGATCCTCTTGCAATTCCTATTGACATTCACATCTGTACGTTGGGAAAAATTCAATAAAATTATTAAATCCGAGCCGAGCCTGCTCTATTTGAACGGTTCATTTCTTAGAGAAACTATGAAAAAAGAAAGAATTAGCGAGGGCGATATACTGCAGTCTGTACGGAATGATGGAATCGGCGACTTAAAGGAAGTGAAAGCCATCGTTCTCGAAAACGATGGCAGCTTATCAGTTATTAACGGAGAACTGGGAAATTCCTTGGCTAATGTAAGGTTAACTAGAGAAAGCTAACAAAAGAAGCATGTCCCATGTGTTTAAAACTATCAATAAGTAAATGAAATAGCGCCCCCCTGATCATCCGGTGGGCGCTTCATTGCACTATTAGCTGCTATTTTAGCCCCCCGTTCTACAATTGTATTATACTCAGAAATAGTCTCCACAAGATCATCTATCCATACAATATATGTAAATTATAATATATCGATGTCTTCATTTATACAACAATCGGGTCATGGCGCGAACCTTCAATAAGAAGATCGCGTTTTTCCGTTTTAGGACTATTTAATAATATGAGCAACTGGTGATATATGGTAGGGTGGATTAAGAGGTAAATAAGACCAGATAACGAGGGGAGAAGAGTGATTATATGAGAAAAAATCAATTATATTATTTTAGCTATCCCATTATTTATTTTATTCTTGCCACAGTTGGTCAATATGTTTTGAATGCTGATATTAAATGGAAGGAGAATTTATCCTTTACCGTAATTGCGATTGTAATTCTCTACTTATCCTTAGTAATTACAAATTGGGCGAATACACCCCCAAAAAAACGCGGGGAGAAAAAGTAAGCCCTGTTTTAGGTAGGTTAAAACAGAGCTTTCTAAAGGTTGAGGACAATTTTGATTCTTACTTTTTAATGGCTTTCTGGGGTTTTAAACTGCTCGTAAAAATAGTTAAGCTGATCAGTAAAATTACACCGATACCAATAATACTTACAGTTTGGTTATTACCGGATAATATAGAGTAATACATGAGTCCGAAAATAAGTAAGACGAGCAGAAATAGAATAAGGAAATATAATTTATATAACGATTTTAACAATACATATTTTTGTCCGTCATCGTACATGTTTAAGGTATCTAAAACAGGCTCCTTTGTATTTGGTACAGGAGGGGAATAATTCGGGAAAATGATCGATGTCATTTTTGAATCTGACATGGATAACAATAATGAAACAACTCCAAGAATAAATGATGTTAATACAATTTGCGGATGGTCTTCTCGTAAGAATATAAAGCCGATGACAGTTGCTATAAAAGCAATGACCAGTGCAGTTATGATTGAATTTGGGATTCGATAATATTTTCGTTCAAGGGAGTCGAAAAAAGTGTCTTCATTATCGGTTGGCGAAAAGTTCATAGCACGTGATATTTTAATATTGTAGGCAGCTGCAAAAACTAATAAAAGGCCGCTACTAATATTGCAAAGAAATAAAAGCGTTTCCGTTGTAGAAATAACAGAATGGGATACCCATAATTGTTGCAGGCTGTAAATTGTAATAATTAATGCAGTTGTTAACATAATCATTCTAGTTCCTCCTTCTCAAAAATAAAAATTTGTTCAATGGGTTCATTAAATACATTCGCGATTTTTGTGGCGATTAATAATGATGGCATATATTCATTTCTTTCAATCAGACTAATTGTTTGGCGAGAGATCTTTGCCTTTTTGGCTAAATCCGTTTGGTTCATACCTTCTCTAGCACGCAACTCCTTTAATCTGTTTTTCATTTCATCACCTCAAAGCAATTGTAAACGATATAAGTCATAATGACAATGATAATAGTCAAAAAGAAACTGATTGTTGTCATGTATGTAGTTAAAAAAATATTTCCTGTGTCGTTTTGTAACATCTATTTTGCTTTTTATCTAACAATCGGAAGCTTACCTTGAAAAAGTTCAACCCTAAAAGTAAACAGTGTTTACTTTTGGGGTTATTTTGGTGTGCCCGGCATGCACAACAGCCTGGTGGTGAAAGTCCACTACAGGCTTGGCAGTAGGAACTGTTAGCGAAAGACAAGGGTGTCCATGGTGACGTGGAATCTGAAGGAAGTCGGACGCAAACTCTCGAACTGACGAACAGAAATCAGATAAAAGGCTGACTTGGGACGGATGAGCTTGCCAAACAAAGCGAAGTCCAATACTGCCCAAATCCCATACAGTAAATCTGGCAGTTACATGAGAGGAAGGCGGTTGTGCTTACCCGGGGAGGTCTCTTGAGGGTTATTCAATTAACAATTTGTTTAGTGATAAATGGATGAATCAAGAGAAGTCAGCAGAAGCCATAGTAGTCTTCGACAAAAGATGAAGGGCCGAACAATCTTTTAAATCTTGAAAGAAACAAGGAGGTGGAGACATCCCGCCAAAACACAGAAAACATCAAGGTATAGACCGAATAGATGGCTACTTATAGAGGGATAAGCTGGAAGCGAAAGAGTATATAAGAGCGTGTAGGGATGTAAACATGGAAATGAAGAAACAAGAAAGTATCAATTTAATTGACAGAATTGCGTCCCATAGAAACCTATGGAATGCATATAAGAAAGTAAAAGGAAATGGAGGAGCACCTGGAATCGATGGTATCACGGTTGATGGACTGAAGGCGCATTTAATAAAATATGAGGAACCATTGAAAAGGAAATTAAAAGATGGTTCCTACCAACCTCAACCAGTGAAACGAGTAGCTATCCCAAAAGCGGATGGCTCCAAACGATATCTAGGTATACCATGTGTATTGGACAGAGTTGTTCAACAAGCCATTCTACAAGTCATCCAACCAATAATTGATCCACACTTTTCAGACAAAAGTTTTGGCTTTCGAAAAGGTCGAAACCAACACCAGGCAATTGCCCTCGCTAAGAAATATTACGAGGAAGGTTATCGAACAGTGGTGGACTGTGACTTGAAAAGTTACTTCGATACGATTCATCACCAGCGACTACGAGCTTATTTGGAAGAATTCATAACAGATAAAATAGTACTTAAGCTAATATGGAAATTCTTACGCTCAGGCATATTGGACAAGGACATCCTCATTGAAACGACAGAAGGTACACCCCAAGGGGGTCCACTCTCTCCAATTCTAGCAAACGTGTATTTAAACAAGCTAGATAGAGAGTTAGAAAAACGAGGACACCGATTCATTCGCTATGCGGATGATTTTGTGATTTATGTAAAGTCACCAAGAGCAGGTGAACGCGTCATGACCAGTGTCAAGAATTTTATCGAAGATGAACTGGGTCTCACAATCAATGAGCAGAAAAGTAAAGTGTGTGGCGCAACAGCAGCTACATTCTTAGGGTTTCATCTACAAAATCTGTCGGGAAAGTGGGATACCGACCAATCAAGTCCGCCAAGAAACGACTAAAAGATAAGCTAAGAATACTGACGAGTCGTAAACGAACAGGGACATTTAGTGAGATTGTGAAAAGAATCAATCAAACAACGGTTGGTTGGATTAATTACTATGGAGTTGCCAACATGAAAACTTTCATCCAAGAATTACAGGGATGGTTAAACCATCGCTTACGTCAATTAATATGGAAACGGTGGAAGCTACCACGAACTAAATATGTGAAATTACGCCAATACGGAATCCAACATGATGAAGCGATGAAAACGGCGCATTCAAGAAAAGGGTACTGGCGAATATCACGAAGCGAGGTTCTACACCAAGCCATTCCAAATAAAAGGCTCGTAAAATGGGGACTGAAAGACCTGTCCCAATTTTACGAGCAAAGATACTCAAAAGGTTGAACCGCCGTATACGGAACCGTACGTACGGTGGTGTGAGAGGTCGGCTAGCCAATTAATGGCTAGCCTCCTACTCGATTGTAAAATTCAGGAAAAAGGAGATGAATTGATGATTAAAGTACAGAAAAATGAACAATACACTTTTGATGAGTTTTTGGAGAGTCGAGCCGCACTCAATGATTTAGACAATCCGTTTCTCCAACAAGTATTAAAAGAGTTTACGGGTAATGGCTATGACGAATTAATAATGTCACTGAAACCATTTAGTGAAAAGCTTTCTTATGACTGGCGTCGTGCAACAGCAGAATACGCACGTCCCGAAAACCATCCGAAAATCCGACATTTTGATGCTTATAATCATCGCATTGACCGCATTATCCGACCACAAGAGGCGGTGCAAATAACACAAGAAGTTTTTCGTGAAGCTGTTTTTTCAGAAAACAACTTACCGTATGAGGGGATTATTAAACGCTATCTTTTACAAGGCAATGGCGAAGCCGGTATCTCTTGTCCGCTTGTTTGTACGGATGGTCTGATTGCACTCATCGAGGCTTATTATGATGAAGTACCTGAAGCAGTGCGCGAAATTCATCGACATGTAAAAGAAGGAATCAACGGTGACTTTGGAATAGGTGCACAGTATATGACTGAAATGCAGGGCGGCTCAAATATTCCAGCGAATGTTTTGAAGGCTGTACCGGATGGTGAGGTCTATCGTTTATATGGACATAAATTTTTCTGCTCAGCTGTTCACTCAGATTATGCAGTGGTGACAGCACGTATTGAAGGGACTGATGATGTTGCGACATTTATCGTGCCTTCATGGTTACCAGGGAATAAAGAAAAAGAAATTCGTAATCATTATGAAATTAACCGTTTAAAGTGGAAACTTGGCACAAGTGAGCTTCCTTCAGGCGAGATTGAATATAAAGGTGCACTCGCGTATCAAATCGGGCAACAAAATAAAGGTGTAGCAATTGCTGTTAGTATCGTACTTACAAGATCCCGTTTAGATATTGGATTTGGTAGTGGGGCATTTATGATGCGTGCTGCTCGGGAAGCGAAGCTATACGCGGGTTTCCGGGATGTGTTTGGTCGTAAAATTGAGCAGTTTCCAATGGCGGCTGCGCAAATAGCAGATTTGGAATATGCAGCGAAAAGAACGGTAGCGACAGCATTTAATATTTATAAAAGATTTGATTCAATGGATGGTTCCCCATTAAAGGCCTTTGCGAACCGTGAAATGATTTTACTTCAAAAAATATATGCTTCGAAAGAGACTGTTGAAAAATTACGTTTAGCCATTTCCTTATTCGGGGGGAACGGAGCGATTGAAGATTTTAGTGATATTCCGAGATTGTTTAGGGACAGTATGGTCAATGAACTGTGGGAAGGTCCAAGGAATGTACTGTTAGCGCAAGTTTATCGTGATTTATTGAAGTCAAAATGGCCATTGCCAGATGTGCTTCGTGAAATGTTCCCGCAGTTATCGGAGCAAGAACTAAATAATTATGCAAAGGAAATTGAATCGATTGCTTCAATTAATTTAGTCGATTTCCCAAATCAAGAAAATATGCGTGCAGCTCGTCGATGGGAAGCTTTATGGGAGGAGCTTTTTGTCTCGTATCAGGAATATGTAACAAAGCCGTTTGAAGATTTACCAATTTTATAAACAAAGGGGATAGGGTTATGAACATTGGTCAAGTATTAGCGAGTCGTGCAACATTACAAGGAGAGAAAGTTGGTTTTATTCACAATGAGGTGCAGCTAACATTTGCTGAAATGAATGCTCGTGCAAACAGTTTTGCACAGTATTTGCTGGAGAATGGGCTTCAGGCAGGAGATAAAATTGCATTACTTTGTAAAAATAACGAGCATGTTGTAGCAGCATTTTTCGGTGCAGCCAAGTTAGGCATTATCACAGTTGTGCTAAATTATCGTTTACAAGGGGCAGAGTTACAATACATTGTGGAGCATAGTGACGCTAAATTACTAGTGCATGATGAAGTGTTTCAAGAAGTGGTAAGGCAGTTGCCGATCACAGGGATTAGCACATCAGAACTTCAAGGTATTTATTCTGAGACGGCATCCGAGCCAATTCATGTAACACATTACCATGAGCCAATTTTGATGATGTATACATCTGGAACAACAGGTAAACCAAAAGGTGCGATGCTCTCGCATTACAATTTGCAAGCAGCTTCCATTGGTTTAAGCCATACAATCGATTGGTGGGAGCAGGATCGTTTCTTAATGGTTGCGCCGTTTTTCCATATCGGCGGATTTGCTCCACTTATTACGAATGTACACGTTGGGGCAACAATGATTTTAATGGAGGACTTTCATCCAGTAGAAGCATGGAAAGCGATTCAGGAACATCAAATTACAACGATGATGACAGTTCCAGCTATGCTTGCATTTATGTTGAAGACTTATCCAATGGTAAAATCCGATATTTCAAGTATTCGTAATATTTCATGTGGTGCTTCAGTAGTACCAACCCCACTTATTTTAGGTTTTAGACAGCTTGGTATTCCAATTCAGCAAGTGTACGGCATTACCGAGTTTACAGGTGCGGTTTCATTTTGGAAGGAGTCACAAAACAAAGAGAAATTCACATCGATGGGGAAACCGGTTATGCAAGCGAGTGTTCATATTGTTGATGTCGAAACGAAGGAACCGGTCGCACAAGGAACTGTCGGTGAAATTGTTTTAAGCGGTCCGCAAGTATTTGTGGGGTATTACAAAAATGAAGAAAGTTATCAGCAAACAGTACGCAATGGGGAAATGTACACAGGAGATGCTGGATATATTGACGAAGATGGCTTTTTATATGTAGTGGATCGTTTGAAAGACATGATTATTAGTGGTGGAGAAAATATATATTCAGCAGAGTTAGAAGCTGTTCTAGCTGAGCATCCGGCAGTAGCAGAAGTAGCTGTTGTCGGTGTACCAAATGAACAATGGGGTGAGGTACCGCGTGCTTACATTGTCGTAAAAGAAGGAGAGCACGTAACGGAGGCAGAGATAATTGCTTTTAATAAAGAACGATTAGCATCCTATAAGTCTATTAAAGAAGTAGTATTTTTAGATCAATTACCTCGCAATGCAGTTGGCAAAATTTTAAAAACACATTTAACTGTTGCAAACCCGGTATAACGATGAAAGGTGATAGAAGAAGCTTTCTATCACCTTTTATAAACGTTTTTTTAATTGCGACACATAGTAATCAGCTAGCTTTTGAATTGCGGCGATTTTGGCTTCTGTATCGCGATTGGGAATTTTTTTATAGGAAATGATTAGTCCGTTTAATGTCGAGAATAAAAGTTGAGCTTCCACTTTAGCATTTGGTCCTGAAATTTTTTGTTCAAATAAATCGAGAAGCTGATTGATTTCATTTAATATCGGGAGAAAGTTTTTGGAATGATCTTGATCAAGTGAAAAATAGGTCATGATTTCAAACAGTACTTCAGAAGTAAACATATGATGTAAATACTCTTGGACAAACTGTTCCAATTTCTCAATTGTTTGCAAGCGCTCCAGCAGCTCATGGCTCGCATATTGCATGGCCGCATAGTAAATAGCTTCTTGTGTATCAAAATATTTATAAATAAGTCCAGGTGAAATACCCGCTTCTTTAGCAATTTGTCTGATTGTTACATTTTTAAATGAGTTTTTACTAAATAATTTAATGGCTACCTGTAAAATATGCTGTTTAGTACGTTCACCTTTTGTTATCATAGAGCCTCCTAAAAGCGTTGTTATAAAAAGTATAACGTTATTTAGTTTATTAAAAAAGGCGTTCTAAAACTGTTTCAAATCAATGTAGCCAACAATCGTGCGCTTTTCTGAAATAGGAGAGCGCTTTTTTTCATGAAAGTCTTTATAAGTAAAGTATAAGTTTTCCAAATGGAAGCTTATGCTTTATTTTTTTATGATAAGCTTTAAAAATATTTCACAAAATGAAACCTTTACCGTAAAACCGTACTCTAAGTTAATAGGAGCATTCCTGTTAGAAACATTTTCGGGGACTTGAAAACAAAAAAGCCCTCCTGTATGATGCTTGAGTATCAACGACTAAATTGACTCATTCATCTACGAGAGGACTATCTAATGAATTCTAATATGAACCATAAAATTAATCAAGTTTCTGAAAATACTCTGGTAATCGGTATCGACATTGCGAAGCACAAACATTTCGCCTGTGCCATTGATGATCGAGGCCGAGTGCTCCAAAAATCATTTCCCATTGTGCAGTCACGCAGTGGATTTGAAGGCTTTTATGAGCGACTGCTTACGTTAAAAGCTACACATGAAAAACAGGAAATCCTCGTTGGTTTTGAGCCAACAGGACACTACTGGATGAACTTGGCGGCGTTTCTGACAAGCTACGGAATTCCATTCGTCATGGTCAATCCGATGCACGTCAACCGTTCCAAGGAATTGGACGACAATCTTCAAACAAAGAATGACCAAAAAGACGCACTTGTCATCGCTCGCCTCATGCGAGACGGTCGCTTCAGCTATCCTCGAACTCTCGAAGGAATCGAAGCTGAGTTACGAAATGGTGCGACATTACGCTCAAAGATTCAAGAAGATTTAAATGCTTTACACAATCGGATTATTCGTTGGCTAGATCGCTTCTTCCCAGAGTTTACACACGTATTTAAAAGCTTCGGCAAAATGGCGTATGCGGTACTCGAAATGACACCACTGCCATCGGATATCAGAGGGAAAACACCTGAAGAACTACTATTTTTATACCGCCAAGTAGACGGAATGAAAAGTCCCCAACTACCAAAGGCAAAACAATTAGTCGGGGTTGCGCAGGCTTCAATCGGACTGACAAAAGGCTTAGTGATGGCCAAATTGGAAATCGCCACGCTACTTTCTCAAGTGAAATTAATGCAAGCCCAGCTAGACGAATTAACAGCTCAATTAATTGAGCTCTCGAAACAAATGACAGATTATGAGTATTTAGCATCGGTCCCAGGAATCGGAGACGTCACAATTGTCGATTTACTATCAGAAGTAGGTTCACTCACACAATATGAACATCCACGCCAATTAATCAAACTAGCGGGACTCACATTGCGTGAAAACTCTTCCGGTCAGCAAAAAGGACAAAAACGGATTTCCAAACGAGGAAGACGCAAACTTCGCGCCCTCTTATTCCGAGTCATGATGCCGTTAATCTTGCATAATTCTGCATTTAAGCAATTACATGAATATTACACCACACGCTCGATCAATCCGCTTCGCAAGAAGCAATCCATCGTTGTGCTATGTGGGAAATTACTCAAGATTTTACATGCCTTGTGCAAAAAGAAAACCATGTTTAACGAACACCAAATGATGAACGATTTCGCCAGTCTTCAAACCGCTGCCTAAGCGTACACATCAGAAGTCCAAACAAGAGGATGACACGGAGAAGCCGGCATTATTTATCCCATTCGACCGTTGATTCATATTCAAATGAGTCCCTATAGGAGCATCGCCAGCCTCTGCCTTATGAATAGACCGAACGAAGGAATGTACGCGCAATCAGACGCCTAGAGACATGGGAGGGTCCGTCATCATAAGAAACGCAGAGATCCAAAAGTGCATCAATATACTGCACTGGATCAGGATCACCATTACCAATTAATGGTTAATCCTATAGCGAAGCGTTCGCACGGAATGTAAGAAAAATCAAGAATTACAAAATAACGATAGATGTATGTGTCAAAAAAATATTTTTAGGACACTCAAAAATGGCGCAAGCCATTGATATATCAACATTTATAGAGGGAGGGAAGGCAATGGATCAGTACATACAACAAGCACTTGCTGGTGATGAAATGGCGATCTGGCACATAACGACGATGTATAAGCCTCGATTACTCGCTAAAGCAAATTCCTATATGAAAAATAAGCAGGATGCGGAAGATATTGTGCAGGAAACGTTTATAAAAGCATTCGGTGCACTGGCTCAGCTGAAAGAACCGAAATATTTTGCGACATGGCTATACAAAATATTGATTCGTGAAAGCTTTTCTGCAATGAAAAAGAAGAAGCGCACGGAGCTGTTAGAGGTAGAAATCATGGAACAGCTTCTGTTACTGGATCAGGAAAACAGCGAGGATTACAGCGAGTTGCATAACGCAATAGAAAGCCTTAAAAAAGACTATCAAATGGCCATAATATTACATTATTTTTATGATTTTAAAGTGTTTGAAATCGCGGAAATACTAGGGAAGCCGAACAACACAATTAAAATGCATCTGCACCGCGGCAGAAAAGCGATACGCCTGAAGCTGGAGGAAACGATGCAAAAGTCATTACAACAAAAGGATGTAAAACGCATGTTAAAAGAACAGTTATTGAACTTAGCAAAGCAATATGGAAATATACCTGCACACTATGAGCTGGAACTTGAAAATTATCTGGAGGATGGAATTTCTTCATACATGTGGAAAGGGCAAAGCAAGGATGAAATGGTTTTTATGCGTTTAGATGAAAAAGGCCGGCTGGATGATTTTGCAAAAAGCGCAACAAAAGAAGGTCCGCCGATGACGGAAGAGATGAAGCTTGAAATCGCTCAGCGACAGCTACGGGAGCAATACCCGGAAGCACCTTCGTATTATACATTAATAGAACAAAATAAAAAGGAAGCAAGTACAAGCTTTAAATTTGGGCAAGTTGTTGGCGGTTTTCCGTTAGACGGTTTTTATTGTCGTATAGAAGTGACCGATCCAGGTGAGGTCATTCAGTTCACTTATACAGGCTATATGGAAAATCCTCCAGAAATGCCAAAGAAGCTTTATCCAACGGAGCGTATTTTAACTACATTATACGGAGGTGATTGGTTACTCGGTGCTGTATGTTTTGATGAAAAATACGATTCCGTTCAAGAGTCGGGTATATATGCAATCTATGAGTCTAAGCGATTAACGCGTGCCTATGATGCGGTGACAGGCAAACCGCTACATGATGACGATGATGAGTCAACGCAAATCTATGTGCCGTTTCCGAAGGTTGAAGCACTGCCGAAAAAGGTCAAGATGGAAGAAATCATTGGCATCAATGAGGAATGGGAACAATATGAAGAAGAAAGCATGGATGAGGCGTATGAAGAGCTGAATTGGCGTCCTAAAGGCTGGGAAGATTCTGGGGGGAAAACATACGATCAATATATGAAAAATAAGTTTGAAAATCGGATAAAAGTAAAAGTGGATAAACGAACGAAGCGCTTAATTAGTTTCATGTGGTTAACTGAAAATGAAGGTGTGGCGAAGCTTTCTGAAGAAGAATGCTTACAAATTGCCGCCCAGTTTATCCAAACATATTATCCGGAGTACACACCATATTTATATGTAGAGGTGAAAGAGGAAGATGACCTGGAGAAAAACCGCGCCTTTTTCCGATTTGTAGTGCACAAGGATGGATTATTTGTTGAAAATGAATTTTTCCATATGAATATTTGTAAAAAAACAGGCGCTATTCTGATGTTTACAGCAGCGAATATAGCGGTTGAATCTATCGAAAAGTTTGAGCCGAAAGCGATTAAGCCTATTGAAGAATTGCTGCCGCTAACAGGCATAAAAGTTCAACCGGAGTGGAAGAGGGTATACGGAAAAACAGAGCAGGATAAGGATGAAATGCGCCTTATTTACCGTATTCAAATGACGGACGGTGCTTTTATAAAAGGGATTAATGCGGAAAGTGGAGAGATTATTTATAGCTTGATCTAACTTAGATATAAAATATTGCGCGGCAACCATGGGAAAACACAGGGATGTAAAGGAAAACAATGAAAGAGAGGGCTTTATCCATGATTTTGAAAAGAGGCGTAACAGGCTTTACTTCAGAGGATTTATCACTTGAGCGTGATTGGTCTGCCCATACTGCTGAATTTAAAAAATATTGCTACGCGTATGTTCAGCAATTAAATGGGCGCATGATGGCCTTTTATGAGCCGGATCATGATATTGGGTATGCCCATGCTCATGTGAAAATCGGTGAGAAAGAGTTCTATATTTTTCATAATAATATGTATGATTATATAGCCTTTACCAGCAATCGTGATATTGTGGACTTAAAATTTCTTGATCCTCAAATAGTGGGCGCACTGTTTGAAAATCACTATACAGTATTAACTGCATCACAATTAGCAGAGCCCTTAGTATATCAAACGAATGGCAAAGGGATTATTCTGATGAATGCTAATGAACTTAATGATGTGGAACTGCGTTTTATGAAGCATTTCCGGTCACAGACAGTAGGAGATTTAGTATTTAATTATTGGGATTAGTAAGTATCATCGCGGGCCTAGCACCGTTACATAAGAAGTTGAGGATTTCGGTACCGAACCGGATTCCTCTTATTTTTGTTGTTCATGGGATTTTTACTCTGACACTAACAGGAATCACAAAATATATCTACACCTGGATAAAGAAATCTAAGGGAAACTGGTTACAAAATATTTTAGAAGAATTTGTAACGAAATAGAGGGTCGTGGTATTAATACTACGAACAACAAGAAAGTGAGGGCAGTTATGAACAAGCTAGAGGAACAATATGAGCAAATTCATCCAAAACTCTATGCGTTTTTTCTATCCAAGACAGGAAATCGGATGACTGCTCAAGATCTTTGCCACGATACATTTTATGAGGCCTGTAAAAGCATTGGCTCCTTTAATGGACATTCCACTTTGTCGACATGGATATTCTCGATTGCGGGGAATTTACTGAAAAAATATTACCGGAAAAACAAGTATCAGCAAAGCTTAATGCAAAAACTCGCAACTCTTCCAGAGACTGACATGCTATCACTGGAAGAGTTAGCAGAAGTTAATGAAGATACAAGAATACTTTTACATCATATTTCAAAACTGGATGATGCCTCAAGGGAAATTGTATTGCTGCGCATATATGGAGAACTGAGCTTTGCAGAAATTGGTGATTTAATTGGTAAATCAGAGAACTATGCGCGGGTGACGTTTCACCGGCTGAAATTAAAGATTCAAAAATTAATGGAGGTGACTTTATGACCAAGGAATGTCCGATTATCCAAGATCTTTTACCTTTATATGAGGAAGATTTGCTTCAGCTGGAGACAAAACAATTTGTCGAGGAACACTTGAAAAGTTGCCAAGAGTGCCGCCAGATGGCAGAACAATCTCAAATTCCGCTGCCTGTTGAGGTAGAACATGGCGGTGGCTCTAAAAAAATGATTCGGAAAATTACACTGAAGCTGACAACGATACAGATTTTCTTTGTTGCGGTTGCCTTTATCTTGGCGATGGGGACGACCGTGATGAATAACAAGAGTGGATTTATTCTGACCTATGCCTTACTGGGCGCGGTTACCTATTTATTTTACCGTTCAATTCTTATAGCCGTTCTGCTTGCAGGGATACCGAATTTTATATGGAACTGCCTGTTGTATATGACGGATTGGTTCGGTGAATTTTATGGGGGAAACTTTTTGGAGGCTTTTTCGATCGCACTCACAGCCGTGATTGTTCATTTAATCATAACGTTTATCGGAATTGTTATCGGCTTTTGCATTCTTAAAGTAAGAGAGGAAAATTAATATGAAAAAGAAAATACTATATAGTGTAATTGCTGTTTTGTTAATTGGTGTGCTAGTGTACGCTTACATGCAAATGAGCGGAAATACAGTGCATAAACAAAGAGCAAAAGAGAGCCTGGAAACATTTTTGCAAGAAACTTATCCAGAGATGGACTATGAGATTAAACAGGTAGGATACGGTTGGACGGATGTCACGTATGAGTTTGAAGTGGTGAGAAAGGATTCCCTGGCAGTAGAAACTACCTATACGTTTTATGTTTCCGGTTTCGAGCCTTATGAGGTGTTCAGTGATACAATTCGTGAAACGAGCATCAACGACTGATGCAGGGGTAGTATCCATTTCACCGCTGGTATTGAAACGAGTAGGATGCTGAAAAATAAAGGCTGATTGAAAATTTTGATCTGCACCCCCTTTACCAAGGAGGTGCAGTTTTTCTGTGGCTAGATTTTGCTAAAATAATGATTTAATCTTTCCTTTTATCCTGTTAATCACCTTCTGCCCCGCATTTTCCTCTGTAAGTGTGACATCCCATATCAAGGCATATGTAATTGGATTCGCATCTTCACTGTTTACCTTTATTGTTAAAGCATTCACTTCATTAAGAGGAACTTCAAAAGACTCTACGCCGTTTTCGCCACTTGTAGCGGATAACCCGACCGAGTAAATTAAATCTCCACCGCTGATGAACTCCATTTCAATATTCTCTGTACTTGAAGCGTTCAATACATCGTCAGGTATTGCCACATACCCAGTCATATATTTATATTGGCCATTTAAAAGGTACACGAATTCATTGGCTTTCGTATTCTCTCGATCAATTAAATTAATGTGTGGGGTTACTTCATTTTGGCCAACTGTAAAAGTGGACAAGTTTTCATCCCACTGGATCGACCCATCTTCTTGAATCAGATCATTCAGGGCAACGGTTTCACCTTGGCCTTTTTCTAAATATTGATTCATCCCGCCGACAATAATTATTGTTCCAAGTGCAAGCACAATGGAAACCAGTACGATTTTAAAAATTCCTTTAAGGCTATCCCGGTTATCCTTGACGATTCGCTGTGCGGCGAAACCTACAGCAGCAGCGAGTGTATTGATCATAATGTCATTGATATCAAAAGCGCCTAAATGTGTCAGCATTTGAATCGTTTCAAGCAATGTGATCGACACAACAAAACCGATGATAAAGCGTTTAAAACTACAACGAAACAGAAGGGGAATAACTACGCCAAAAGGGATGAATGCCAAAAAATTTCCGTACTCGAAAAACCAGATTGAAAAGGCTTTTCCCATTGGATAGTGTAACGCAATGCCTCCAGGGATTAGGTTGTATCGTAAACTGGAGTCTGTCCCGAGGACCCCTCTATTAAAACCAACATATAGGAAATAGAGGATCAGTGCTGTATAGATAGTTAACAGCACAATTGTGGTTTTACGTAAATTTACTTGTTTCATAAAATGTCCTTTCTTTTCGCTCATCTACAATTTCAACAGCAAATAAAAGAACGAATTTCATTACTAGAAATTCGTTCTGTCCTTTAAAAACTATAGTATGAAACGCATAAAAATTCTAACTATTTTTTTGATTTTTCAATCCCCAATCACATAACTGTTCCAAAGCCGGTAAAAGGGTTTGTGCTTTAGGTGTAAGGCTGTACTCTACTTTTGGCGGGATTTGCGGATATTCTTTTCGTACAATCATCCCGTCTGCTTCCAATTCTTTAAGCTGTGAACTTAATATTTTGAAGGTAATCGTCCCCAATTTTCTTTGCAATTCATTAAAACGTACGGTTTCGTGTTCTGCCAATATATAAATAATGAGCATTTTCCACTTGCCGCCAATAATTGATAATGTATAGCCAAAAGGTGTCTCCCGAACGTTGCCTTTCTCTACATAGTCAGACATCCCCATATTTACACTATCCTTTCTGATAGTACCTTTCAAAAAAGTGCGTACTATTTTTTTATTTAGGACTATTTTATATTTAACCTAATCTCAAGTAAAGGAATGGTAAAAATGAAAAAAATTAAAACAGTCAACCACGATCTTTGGGATCATGGCATTTCCCAGGGGTTCAGTGTTGATGGAACCGTCTATATTTCCGGGCAGTTTTCGCATGATTCGGAAGGGGTTTTTATCGGGGAAGGAGATATTGAAGCGCAAACTCGACAAACGCTGGCAAATCTAGACCAAGTATTAGAAGGGTTTAATATTTCAAGATCGAACCTTGCTTATTTGGAAATTTATTTAACGAATGCACAAGAGGATACAGGGCCGGCGATCCAAATTTTCAAGGAATATATGGGGGAGCATCGCCCAGCCGGCAGCCTGATCGGCGTCAATTATTTGGCTTCTCCTGAGCAATTGATCGAAATTAGCGCGATTGCGTATACGGAATAGTGGAGTGAATTAGCTCAATATAAACCCTTGATACAGCTAGCAAGTTCTCTGTATCAAGGGAATCATTGAAGTCATAGGGAGTTGTGAACGTAATTAAAGGCAAAAAGAAGTTCAGATTGTGGACTATTATTAAGACTATTTTATTAGCTGCAGTAGCAGTGGCGGTTATGTGGGTCATCTACAGTAAGATTATGACCGCGTATGAACAAAGAAAATACCCGGCAATCGGGGAATTCGTCGAAGTAGATGGTAAAAAGATGCACGTTTATACAAAGGGCCAAGGAGACAATACAATTGTGTTATTAAGCGGTCTTGCAACGCCAGCACCGGCACTTGATTTTGAGCCGTTGATCAATGAATTGTCCAAGAAAAATCAGGTAGTCGTCGTGGAACCGTTCGGATATGGCTGGAGCGATCTGACAGATAAAGAACGAACAGTTGAAAACATCGTAGAGGAAACAAGGGCCGCACTCAAAAAATCGAACATAAACGGTCCATATATATTGATGCCTCACTCGGTCTCGGGTATTTATAGTTTGTATTATGCGAATCATTATCCTGAGGAAGTGAAAGCCATCATAGGAATAGATCCTACCTTACCACAGATGTCGGAGTATTTTGGTGATGACCTATTTCCTGCGATGCCTAACTATTTAGGATATATGGCACCAACCGGCATTGCCCGATTATTGGCCTATGTAGCACCAGAAAATATTCTGCCGTTAGCTGAAAAGGGTACGTATCCAGAAGTGAATTTAAAAACGGCAAAATCGATAGCTGCTGCGAAATACATAAATAAAACAGTAGTGAACGAGACGAACGAGCTAAGGGATAACTTTGATATAACGACAAATATGACATTCCCTTCTGATTTACCAGTGATGATTTTCACTCCCGAAGAACAATACGTAGAGGGGAAGTCCAAAATCGATTTTTATCATGCACAGTTACAAAATATAAAAACTAATAAATTAGTCGTTCTAGAAGGGCAGCATTATTTACATTGGACGCATTATGAGGAAATGAGCGAAAATCTGAACGAATTTGTAGAGGGGAAGTAGATTTAAAATGGAGGAAATGGGGCAGCTAGATGAACTGTTAAAGCATGAAAGCAATTTCGTTGAGTTTACTCGTGTTGTAGATACTTTTATCAGAAATCATGATAAAGGAAGAATTAACGAGAGCGAGTTATAGAAGGAGAAGATAATAAAAAAGCTTATTTAAAGGTGTATCAATACGTATATAGAAGGCACAGGTATCCTGGGGAAATTGAATAATACTTCTGAAACATGCTAATAGCATTCTAAATAAAAATATGTAAATAGTTGAAATATAAAATCATAATTAAAAGAGAGCCAGACGCATCCAGCTCCCTTAAGTGCAAGCCGAAGCTATACACCGCAATTAGTTGTATTTTATGATACTACAAGTAATATTATACGTAAAGTTTTTACTCAGATATAATTAGATAATTTATTGATTTTTTTCTTGAAGTCTGACCCCATAATAGAGGTGTGTATAGGGACAGGGATCCCATCACGTAATTGTTCAGATTCATTATGGAAATTTTTAATGATTTTCTTGAGTTCTGTTTTAGTAACACCTAATTTTTTTAACAAGAAAATAACCAAGATGAAGTAATCTATAATATTATCAAAATTAATATTATCAATATTGGTTTCACTCTGTAAATATTCCTTTAGTCTTGAGGGAGGGTTAGTTTTCTTAAATCTACAATCAAATACAACCGAATTATGCGCTACGGCATTGCGCAATTCTTTAATTAAGAAAATAATATCTTCAACAATTCTGCCGTTTTGATTATGTGAGGTAGTATGAAGATTTAAGTCTTCAGTAATTTTAATTCGAGTATCTTTATTTAAGCATTGTAAGAAGAATCCGAATACACCTAAGTTAATTACTTCAAATATAGCCCACAGAGGCATTTGTTGATTCGTGTGAAAGAAATGTTGAATAACCGGGACTTTATCGGAATAATTATAGCTGATGGCTTCATTAATTTTATTTCTAAGTTCTAAGCGCTTCTTCATTTTATCACGATATTTGCTATTGCCTGTATTTTCACTTTTATAATCATTTAAGAGAATAGTGAAAACATGTTCAAAGTCAACAGGACCTAAATTAATCAATGTATTTAAAGTATAGTTTTTAATGGCAGTTTCTATAAACATAATATTTGGGTAAAAAATTGTTTTTAAATTAGAGTCAAATTGATAGACCGCTACAACTTCATCAAATTTAGTATAAGGAATTTTATTTTCTGATTGACCGATAAAGCGGTAACCTTTAAAACCATGATAATAGCCCATATTTAGTAAGTCTTTTTTATTCTTGCTACCATTTATTTCAATGCCATGAGTATCTCTCAAATGTCTCATTAGCCCATTTACTGTTTTTCCACGAACCATTTAATTCACTCCAATATTTTAAATATTTCTTTTGTTACCATGTTACTAATCTATCAGTTAATGCATGATTATACGTACGTATTTCAATAAAATCAATCTTTGCATTTTGCAATATTTTCTTAACTCATTATATAATTAATTTTAAAAAAACTCACATAGAGTAATAAATGATTTTAACGAAATATAGGGGAATATGAAGAAGATAATGTATTTACGTAGAAATTGAAACTTTTAGGGAATAGGTACAGGTACAGCGACTGGAATGAATCTATTGGCAATTGAGTTTAATCTGACAAGCTCCATAAACATAGACAATATAATAGATAATAACGAACCGGGTGCACGAACAATTTTAATAAATCATTTATGCACCTGGGTTACATTATTGATTTAATTATCCTACATAATATATAAGGCATGTTTTGAAAATTTTCTTCAAAACGTGCTTTTTTGATGAATAGGTTTAACTATTTTCAATAAGTTGAACAATTTTATATAAAATAAACGTCTAAGTAGTAAAAGATAAAGGAGGTGCATGTTCGTTGGATCTGAATGCTGAACAAATCATAGAACTATATGGTGAATATTTATATCATCTTAATTATTTATATATGAAAGACTATCAGCTTGCAGAAGAAGTTACGCAGGACGTAATAATGAAGTTTTTATTACATAAAGACAAATATCGGAAGGATGCTTCCTTGAAAACATATCTAACTCGAATTGCTATTAATTGTTGCCATGATGAGCTTAGGAGAAAAAAGAGAAACGCCATTATTTCAAAGTTTTGGCCTATCCGTAAAGATGAGCCTTCCGTGGAGCAAAGGTATATTTCTACTGAAGAACATTCAACATTAAAACAAATTGTTTTTTCCTTACCACTCCATTATAGAGAGGTGATTATCCTGTTTTATTATGAGGAATTTAGTGTACCTGAAATTTCAAGTTTCTTAAAAATATCACAAAATACCGTTCGTACTAGGATTCGTCGAGCAAGGGAGTTATTAAGAACCAATCAGGATTTGGGGGAGATATTTTATGAAAGGGTTTAAAGACAGGTTACAGGATGAATTACGAAAAGATGCACCCTTTACTAAAGAGATACAACGGAGAATCACGCAACCTAAAACAAGAAAAAAGAGTAACTGGCAAGTCCTCACAGTATCAATTGTAGCTTGTATTATGATTGCTTTGCTATTTTCTATGGAGCTTTTTCAAGAAAATAATTTACAAACAGCTAGTGAAAATAATGAATTGCTTCCCATTATCGATGATGTCACAACTTTGGAGGTAATTGACCCACAATACGCCAATTTACTAGGGGAACAATGGATGTTGCACTTTTTGCCGATGATTATCGATAAGAAAGCATCAGTTACTTATGGAGATTATGTTGCCTATTATGGATCTGAAGGGCTATTAGTTTCAACTGTTTTAGGTTTAGAAAATGATACCGTAACAATGAATCACGGTCAGATTCTAGTGGATAATCAGGCATTAAAAATACATGGTTTAAATAAAGAAGTAACTAATGAGGAAGATCCGTTTAACAATCCATATTTTTTCCATAATAGAGGAACAAAACAAGAACCATTTATCAAAAAATCAATTTCTACGAAAGAAGATGAAGTTGTTGTTTATCAACATAATGATGGGCACTCCATTTTAAAAATTAATAAAGAAGATTTAGTAGGAAAGATTATTGGCTTCCAAAACTTTGAGTTATCTTTTGAACTAACTGAACAAGAGCAACGAGTTTTTGATGGCTTTAAAACAGATTACGATGTGAACCGGTTAAAAGATGTGACACCACAAGCGATTACTAAAATGTTTTTATTAAGTGATATTGAAAAAGATTATCAAACATATGAAGCATTGTTCACAACAAATGTTAATACCGAAACAAATAGTGTCCGAAGATATTATGAGAAAACAAAAATAGTACGTCAGAAGTTGTTAACAGAGGAAGTAAACAGACTTATAATTGCAAGATTGTTTGATGGTTTAGAAAACGCAGAATTTGAGCAGTTAACAGATACACAAGGGGTTATTAAATATATTTCTTATGAAGGCCCAACAGAATTAAAAATGGAGAAGAATGATCAAGGAATTTGGCAGCCAGCATTTGGTAGAGGAATATACTAACTATAATTTTTGAACTCACTTTAATTTTTGTGGGTTGCTGAAGAAATCTCAATGCAAATAGACTATCGCAAATAATAGATTTCTCGGATAGGCTGAGTGGTTCGCCATCCAACCGGTAGCCCATACGATCCGCTTGTGTCGTTATTTGATGGGGGTTCGAGAAGAATGCTTGTTGGCTTCCGGTATCGAAACGCTCAAACTCAGCTCCATGTAATACCCTCATCGTTTGTTTTTATCAAATAATAGAAACTTTGTATAATCGACAGACCAATTAAAGTGAGTCGTCCTAATTGCGAGCTGACGAACAAATACCCGACTGATTGGATTGGACTCTCCGTTGTCCAGTACATCTCCTTTTTGCAATGCTCTGCCTTGAGCCCTTCAATAGCTGCACGCAAATACTCTTGCATAAGTTTTAGGATACTCTTTCCTTACTGAGAGGGATTGGCATGTTTAACACAAGCCTCTACATTCGTGAAAATGGATTGTTTCTTTTCTTTTCTTTTCTTTCTATCACTTATTACTAAAAGGTACATTTAAGATAACGAACTGGTTACTATTTTCAAGCAATCAACGAAAAAGTAATGGGCCAAGACTGTAGGCGGGAAACTATGCTTTACTACGAAATCGAGTGTAGTAGTTGTAGACAAACATTCAAATTATATGAAGGTACATTGAGATATAGACAATTCAAAGAAAGGGAAAGTAAGACTTCTCGTTGTGAAGAGTGCAACTCAACAATATGCATGGTTGCAATAAAAAATTTCAGGAACAACTTAAGTGAACGGTGCTTACTATTCCATCCGCAACAATTGGATTTGTACAGTAAAAGTGAATAAAAATTAGTTCTGACTCGCAACATGACAGAAATGTCACTTTCGATTTTGGTGCATCGATGTTAGGGGGAAATGAATTCGTATAGTATGGTTGTGAAGGGAGTGTTAACCGTGACTACAATTATACAAACAACGAACTTATCGAAATCTTACGGAAGAACACAAGTCTTAAAAAACTTAGATTTGACGATTAAGCAAGGAGAGTTCACTGCGATTATGGGACCATCCGGCTCGGGGAAAACGACATTGATGAATACTTTGTCGACGATTGATTCCTTCGACGGCGGTGACATTTGGATCGAGGGGAAATCCCTGTTGGATATGAAAAAGAAAGCTTTACGGGATTTTCGCCAAAAGCGAATGGGATTTATATTTCAGGATTATAACTTGCTGGATACGTTAACGGTGAAAGAAAATATTCTATTGCCTCTTTCGTTACAAAAAACACCTGTTGCTGAAATGGAGAAACGATTGGAGAAAATCGTGGAAGCATTGAATATCGAAGCGATCTTAACCCAATATCCTTCTGAAATTTCCGGAGGGCAAAAGCAGCGGACGGCAGCTGCGCGGGCGATCATTACAAATCCTGCCATCGTGTTTGCCGATGAGCCGACGGGTGCGCTCGATTCAAGGTCTGCCACACAGCTCCTTGAACAAATTCAATTGCTCAATCAAACCTTCCAGACAACGGTTTTGATGATTACTCATGATCCCTATGCAGCGAGCTACTGCCAGCGTGTTATTTTTCTGCGGGATGGAAAATTCGTGAACGAAATGTTTAAAGGAGAACAATCGGAAAAAGAGTTTTTTGATAGAATTCTCACGATCCAGAGTGCGATAGGGAGTGACAAACGATGAACTTGATTGATTTATCGTGGCGGAATATGAAGCGGAATTTCCGTTTGTACACAATCTATTTCATTTCGATGCTTGTCGGGGTTGTCATATACTTTACGTTTTCCGGTCTCATGTTTAATGAGGACGTCGTTGCAGCCATCCAAAATAAAGAAAACTATCAAACCGTTATTTTGATTGCTTCAATTATCGTCTTTTTATTTGTTGTATTTTTTATTTTATATGCGAACTCGTTCTTTATGAAACAGCGGAAAAAGGAATTTGGGATGTATTTGCTTTACGGGATGAAAGAAAGACAAATTGCCGCAATGATCTTTTTTGAAACATTATTCCTCAGTGCCATTGCCGTATCCAGCGGAATTTTAATTGGTGGATTACTATCGAAGTTTTTCGGTGCCGTACTAATGAATCTCATGCGCTACAATGAGGACATTTCATTTTCTTTCCCGCTTGAAGCCATCGCGTTAACGATTCTGTTATTCGCTTTACTCATCGTCATTATTACAATTCAAAGTTATTTCAGTGTTCGTCGGGTACAGTTAGTGGAGTTATTTCATGCAAAAGAAAAAATGGAAAAACCGATTAAGTTTTCTTTTTCGTTAGCGCTCCTATCCGTTATTTTAATCGCCGCGTCTTACTACACGATCATGATGGCGAGCGAAACGGACATCTGGAAAAATCAATTTACGGGAACATTTATTGCTACTACCGCCGCATTGATTGTCGGGACGTATTTATTTTTCCGCCAGTTTTCCGGTTGGATTTTACAAAAAATGAGTCAAAGTAATCGATACTTTTCCGGGAATAAAATGCTGTGGATTTCTTCACTCCGCTTTTCCATTCGCGGAAATACATTAAACTTTACCTTTAATTCTTTGATTAGTGCGGTGATCATCTTTACGGTTGGATTTATAGCGGTAGACTACGCCATTAAAGAAGAGGTTGTAAAAAAAGAGTATCCGAACCATCTTGCCTTTTCAACACAAGATGAAGAAACACAAAACGAAATTGAACAACTCATCAAAAATTCACATGCGATTATTGCTCATGAAACGATTACGGGTATTCAAACAGGGAAAATCCAAAATCGAAATGCATTCTTAACGTATCCTGAATATTACACAGAGGAGTTTTACCTTTTCCCTGAGTCCCAGTTAAATGCGATTGTTGACTTACGGGGAGTGGGTGAGAAAGTAGAGTTGGAAGGGGAAGAGGCCATTGTTTTAACTAGGGGCATCGACGAACCGACTAAATATAAAAGTCCTCAGCCTGAATTGGCCGCGTTTGATAATGAAACATTTCGTATTATTGAAAAAATACGTTACCCGTTGCTAACTATCCCAACGAATTCAGGGCAAGGTTCGAACCTTCAACCATCTGTACTCGTAATTTCAGACGAGTCATTTGAGCGTGTAAAAGAAAACCATCTTCTGTCTTCCTTTGAAATATACCAAATTGAAGATGCCAAAACTTCCAATGATGTATCGAGGGAAATCCGCGATATTGTCATGCAGACAGAAGGGGCCTATTATTCGGCATTTGTCGATATGTATAGTATCGATACGGAGTCATCCTCTTTAGTATTGTTCTCTGTTGCGTTCTTTGCGGTCATCGCTTTGTTTGCTCTAGGAAGCGTCATTTACTTTAAACAATTAAGGGAAGCGACAGAAGAGCGGGAACAGTACAGCATTTTAAGAAAAATGGGTGTTGAGGAGAAGGAAATCAAATCGATTATCCGAAAACAATTGCTGTTCGTATTTCTGCCGCCACTTATCCTTGGGATGGTACACAGCTGGTTCCTTCTATACTATTCGGTCATCCTTGTCATAAAGGATCTGCCTTCCTTAACAACGATCATCTTTTCGGTCATGGGGCTTTATGTGTTAACGTATTTAATCTTTTACGTATCCTCCACAACGATCTACTACAAAATTATTAGTGAAAAAAACACACGGTGAGCTTAATCATCGTGTGTTTTCTTCAGCTGTAAATATAAATCATCGTCTTTTGGAAAATGAATGATAAATTGGGTATACACGCCGACTTCCGATGTGCAGCTTATATAATGGCCGAGCTTTGTTGATAAATTTTGAGCCAAATATAATCCCATTCCGGTAGAATTTGTATGTGTTCGTCCGGTTTCTCCGGTAAAGCCATGATTGAAAATTCGCGGAAGGTCTTTTTGACTGATGCCGATTCCGCTGTCTTGAATGACCAGTCTTTTTTCCTTTGGTGTTTCTGATACGGAAATGGTGATTTCTCCGCCAGGTTCTGTATATTTTAAACAGTTTGTTATGAGCTGATTGATGATAAACTGAAGCCATTTCGGGTCACTTTGCACGTCAAGAGATGCTGCATTGATTTCGATGCGGATTTTTTTGGAGATAAACGTTTTCGCATGCGCTTTAATGGTCTCTTTCACAATCCGGATTCCGTTACAGTTCTGAATATCGTAATCCTGGTTAAAGCTATCTAGTTTGGCGTAATAGAGCGCCTGATCCACAAAGTTTTCAATTTTTGTGATTTCTTCCCTTAAACTATCCTTGTCCATATCGGTTTGCTGGAGTAGACGGAGGACGGCTATCGGTGTTTTGATCTCATGGAACCAGGAGACGATGAAATTGTAATGTTCCTTCTGCTTATCTTGAATCCGGTTCATCTCACGGATATGCTCACGTTTCAGCTCATCGATATATCCTTTAGCAACTTCTCCTTCCAGCGACAAACTCTCATACTGTTCACTTTTCATTTGTTGGATTACCCTTACATTTTGCTGGTAGCGGAATACTAAAAAGCCGATCAAAACAATTACGGATAGGGCAAACGCATAGAAAAATGTCCCCCAGTCCAATCCGTCATGGCTATCGGTAAAAAATATGGCAGCCACGACTAGAAAACTGACGAGATACAAATAAATATAAGGCTTTTCATAGTTAAGGTAGCGAAGAAAGTTCATTCGATTAAATACCCCATTCCTTTTCGGGTAACGATGAAATCTTCCACTCCGAGCGCGGCAATTTTACGGCGCAACCGATTGACATTCACGGTGAGGGTGTTATCATCGACAAATTGTTCATCATTCCATAGTGCCTGCATCAGGTCCTCACGCGAAATGATTTTTCCGATATTGCGCATCAGTAATTGTAAAAGGATAAATTCATTGCGGCTGATTTCGGTCCTTGTTCCGTTAAATTCAATCGTTGAATTTGTGACATGTAATTTCAACCCCCGGTGGAGCAGTTGGCTATTCTTATCTTCTTCATACGTATATTTCCTGCGGATGAGTGCATTGATTTTCGCAAGAAGGATATCCAGGTCAAACGGCTTTTGAATAAAATCATCGCCACCCATATTAATCGCCATAATGATATCCATATTTTGATTTCTGGATGACAGAAATATAATCGGCACTTTGGAACAGGCACGGATTTGCTGGCACCAGTAGTAACCATCAAAAACCGGAAGATTAATATCTAGTAAAACAAGGTGCGGACTGTGGTTCTCGAATTCTGTAAGCACGTTATCAAACTGGGTCACTTCCACGACGTCATACTGCCACTTTTTCAGAGTCTCCGCGACAATCCCTCTAATTTTTCCATCGTCCTCGACAATCATTATTTTATACATAAAATCCCTCATCATCCTAAATGGTTATTCCTTTTATTTTAGCATATTATATAGGAAGTTTTTATTTTGGGACGGCTCCGGTGATTTAACATAACAATGCATGCATCCCGTTTGTACAATATAAAAACGCCCGCTGAAAAATCCAGGTGGGCGTTTTTTATGACGCAAGTTCAACTAAGTTACGTCACTTTTCCTTTTTGTGTTTATACATATACGCATCCGCTTCTTGCACAAGCTTCTGAAAACTTTTTCCGTGCTGTGGGTAGATCGCATATCCGACAGAAGCCTCCACATCCGGAAAGTTCTCGGCATTTTTCAGCGTGATCGCTTGCTGGAGTTCTTTTACGTAGTCGTCGGCTGTATTTACCTTCATATTGTCTACGATAACGACGAACTCATCGCCGCCCCATCTTGCCACTAAATCGTGTTTCCCGACAAATGTATTTAATGCTGCGGCAACTTGTATGAGCAGTTCGTCGCCTTTATTGTGACCGTATTCATCGTTTACTTCTTTAAAATTATTCAAATCAAGCATGATAATCCCTAATGATTGTTTCTTTATATCACTTATCATTGCAGTTTTGTGAAAGAATTCTTCTATTGTACGACGGTTAAATGTACCGGTTAACGGATCTCTTTCTGACAAGTATTTTACTTTATCGAATTGTTTACCGGCCCACCAGGCGATACCGAGAAAAATGGCTGTTAAAACAAAAAATGACCAATAAAAGGGCAAATCTAAATACTCATGATAGTAGAAATAGCGGATTATATTAAAAAAGAGAACGATTCCTGTTGCCAATATTCTTCCTCTGTAGGGCATGTTATCACCTTGCTTATCTCATTATTCTAAAAAGTATTCTATAGTATTGTCGCATTTCTGCCAAGGGTAGGGGATAATTTCCAAATTAGCGAATTTTATTTAATATCCTTACGCGGTGCGTCTTAAACATGAAATACACCATGAAATAAATAAGAAACGAGGAGATCACTATATTGCACATGGCCCCTGCTAGAAAAGTGAATCCGCTTGAATGGGAATTTACAATGCCGGTATACGTATGTTCGACCGCATCTATATATTCGACTTCTTCGACCTCTTCGACTCTAATATTTCGATCGAGTAGTAAGCTCCCGACCTTATAATTCAAGAAAAATAGCAGGGGCCAAATAAAAGTGCCCAGGACACCGCCGACAAGTGCGGAAACAGTATTCGCCTTTACGAGTCTTGCCAAACCGACCGAAAGAACAGGGCCGAGTCCAAAAGTAGGGAGCCAGCTAGGGATAAAACCGATCGTTATACCTGAAGCCACATGATGCGGTCCAGATTTAAGCCGAAATAACCGGATTAAATTATATTTAATGACGCGTGTTATTTTCATAGATGTCTTTCCTCTCCAAGTACTTCGTCATAAACGTAAAACAGTTTTTATAGATATATTATACCGGATTTATAGGATTCGAGTTTCACTTTTCTGAATAATTTTATTAATAGGGATTTTTTTGACTGATTAGTGATTCATTTTGCAGAAAATGGGGTAATGGATAGAAGCCGTATCAATAAAGTGTATTAAAAACGGGCTGAAACAAGCTCATCAAAAGGTAACATCACGATACTAAACAGAAAAGGGGACATGAACGATGCTACAACTATTTTTTAACGACGATCATTTAATTTCAATTACGGGGGATCAGGATATTTTATCGAAAGTACCTGACAACTATAAGCATTTCGATTTAATTAAAATAAGAAGTGAATTGGTCACAACAGAGCATTTAGTGGAGGCGTTCGAGTTTGCTTTACGTAAAACGGATGCAGGTGCAGTACATGCAGCAGCCTATTATGCTAAGTTAAAAAATATGTACGTTCAGAAAAAGCGTGCTCTGACTAAAAACTAACCTGAAAAATTGAACTTATTTAAAAGATATTCGCTTCTTCATAGGAACATCACTATAAAATACGAAATGCAAAGCATGGGAACATGGCACAACTGACGTGCCATGGTATCGCCAGGCTTTTTTATGTGCAAGCGGTATTGACGCTCATTTTTTAGACATAAATGTAATTGTTAATAAAGCGCTTAATAAAGTGATGATAAACAATAATATGCTATCATCTTGAAACAGGTTGGAACGATAAAAAAGGGTGCCGAAAAGTATGCAAAAAATTGTATTCAACCCAAAAAGAATCCCCCAAATCGTTTTTTTTACTTGTTGGTATGTTTTACTTCCTATTAAATACTTACTGTAAAGAAAACAAACGAGTGCCAGTCCTACGACAAAAGACAAAGAAGCAATAAATGATGTTGTCAGGGCAATAGGTTCTTCCCACGGCATATCTACAGTAATAATATTCATTAAAGTAATCGAATTTAAAGCAAGAATACAAAGAGCAACAAATAAAAAAAATCCCCATTCTGCTATATAGATAAATGGAATAAAAACTTTTTTCATCGTGCGTACATTGACCATTTTAGACCTCCTAATAAATGTAATCGTAACAATATATACGAAAAACAACATGGAAAGTTTCAAAAGCTATGCCGTTTAGGAGCTTATTATAAAAGCAACCAACATTCCTTGGACAATTGAATGGGCGGTGTCGTTTCCACGCTATTGCTAATAAGCGTACGATAAATAATTCTCGACAAACATGCAAATTGTATGCGTAAAATTTATAAAAACCTATCCTAAGTAACAATTATAAAGCTTTCTAAATACAGCTTTTGACGCAATTTTTCCATTACTTTCATATTGGGAAAAGGTATCCTAGTTATTTGTGATAAGATAATTGTGTGAAATTAAATGATAGTACGGCGGCTAAAGTGCATGAATATAGCTGGAAGAATACTCGTTAAATGTGGAGGGGAAAAATGAAATTCTTTAAAAAGATGTCTAAACCTGAGCAAAATAATTGGAGAACTGGAGCAATCCTCGGGTTCTACACTTATATGTTGCTATTATTCATAAATTATATTGCCTATTTAATATCTGGAAGTGAGCCTTTAACTTCAGGTGTGATTTTTTGGACTGGAATTTTGATAGCCTTTGGATACGAGTTCATACTAAATTTAAAATCTAAGAAAAATGTAAAATATTAAATATTCTCGGATATGTATATAATAAAAAAACTGTAAAGTACCATTAGCTACTTTACAGTTTTATAATCTATTTATTTAGCTGCTTTACAAGTAGCAACTCCTAAAGGCATTGTAATCGGTCCAATAAACTCCGCCGTTAGATAAATCCCTTTATTATTCCAATTACACGCATTGATTCCTGCTACACCTAATGCACCAACCGCTACGATTAATGCTGTTAATGCCGTTGGAGATAAGCCCAATTTAGCTTTAATAAGCGCTGCTGCAACACCAAATATTCCTCCACTTACACCTGTAACTTTATTCAATTTGTTAATAGTATCATTAGAAATGAAAATACCATTAACCTTTGAACTCATAGTAGAAATTGCATTTTTATCTTCCATCTCTACAGATACATGCTTATCTAATTCCAGATTGACTCCAAATTTTTCATAATCAACGTAAAGCTTTTTCGCTTCTGGACTTAACAAATTAATTTCTTCAGATTCATTGTTTTCCAAATTAACGATGTCAATTCCTTTAGAGTCCATTTCCTCTAACAAGATAATAAGTTGTTCTAACTCTTTATTGAACGTTTTTTCATCTATTTCAGCAATTTTATAAAAATTATTATTGCCTTTTCCATCACTTAAAGAATTAGCTTGGACCCCTGTCACAGACACTGTTGAAAATAATAATATAAAACTGAACATCACTACTAAAAACTTATTTTTTTTCATAATACAACCTCCTAATTTTACTTCTTCGAGAAAGAATTTTGATATTTTTCTTTCAACATCTGTAATAATAGCATATAAAATCCTTATTTTTTATAAAAAAGTAAAAAAAGGTAATTTCGGTAGTTTGATACCACAAGCGAAGAAATTCAATTAATTCATCTAACATATTGATTTGAACTATTTTTTAATACTATAGTTATATTAACAACATCACAGTTTTGGGCTATTGCTCGTATAGATGCGCGTTTCCAACCTAATAACCAATAATGTGCCTAAAAGCCCCAAATGCTGATATAACAACATTTGAGGCTTTTAATATGAACTATATAATTGAATCTTCGGCACCAGTAGTGTTTCGTGCCTTTTCGTTTGAACACCTAAGAAGACGCGTTTGCTAAAACCTCTCAACACTAAAGATATAGTAATTTGTTATAATCGGTCTATGTTATTTTGCATCACAACTAAACTACACGTATGGAGTAATTTAAATGAAAAAAATAGTATTAATTATAGTGCCTATTCTTATCCTCTTGATAGCGGGTATCCTGATGTATTTTCCGCGCTTTACTAACTATATGGAAGAACAGAAAATTAAAGATTATGTAAAAGAGACATATGGATATGATGCTGAAATTAAAAGTGTATCGACAACAGGTCTTTTTTCTGACTCAGTGTTTGTTGTTTTTCCGAAAGACCATCAAGATATGGAATTCAAAGTTACACAATATTATGATTCAGATACGTTAACGGATGATCATGCACATGCAATCGAAGCGGATAAAGCATTTCATAAATTAGAAAAGGTGATTCCAGCTATTGAAAGGCTCGGATTCCAAGGTCCGGATTATTTTGATGGTGAAGTCCGAGTAGGCTATTCAAGTGAAAAAAAACTGCATGACCTAAATTTATATTCGTCCACACCCATTGAAATAGCGTCCTTTGGAGAGAAAGAATTAGATCGTTTCTTTGAATTACAAAGATTACTAAAACAAAGCGGAGCTGACATTACCAATGTGGTTGTCACAGACTTGCGCGAACCAGCTGATAGTAATTCTTTTGCTTTCAATATGGAGCATCTACAAAATGTAAAAACGAAGGAAGATTTATTCGTCCAAATAAAAAGAGGTTCCTGGGAATTAAGCAGTTTCCACGAGAATAAGAAATGGGAAGCAGAGAGAGCAAAAGTTGAAAATGATCGTTTTACGTTTCAATCTGAATATGACAACTATTGGTTCAACTGTCGTGAAACAAATGAAAAAGGGGAATGTACGAATATTTTCGTCACGGTCTATTTTGATGAAAATAGCCTCACGAAAGCCAATGTCCATCTTGAACAGGACTTAAATGCCATTTTCACGCTATTTGAAAAAACGATAACACCGAGAGTAGCTATCGAATATAGTTTTATCGAAAAAGGTTCGGATGACTCGATAAGATTTTTGGATAAAGAAATAGCAACATATGAGAATACTTCACATTTTATTAGACAAAATTTTAAGTGATCAAATGAAGTTTTAAGGATGTTAAAATTATAAACAAAAGAAGCGAAATATGGAGGTACTTAGATGAGCTCTTGTTCATTTATCGCAACAAACTTTGAAATGCCTGAAATCGAATCCAAAGCAAAATACATTACGGTCAAAGAAGCGATTGCATTAGAAATAAAACCGCATGAACTGGTGCCTTGGGAGGAGATGGACCCGAGTGCCCAAGTATTAGTTGTAGAAAATGGAGAGGATTTAAATGAGTTAGTCATTAACGAAGGAAGTTACTATGACATAAGTGAATATACAGGCTATCCATTCATATATGAAGTGAATTTTGTTTACTCAGAATCAAGAGTAAAGCAATTATTGGATTACTTAAAAGATAATATGAGGGAAGGCCAGATAATCGAACTATGGCGGGTATGGATTGGTGATGAGGACGATAAACTAAACATTCCGTATAGCAGATTAAATGAGAATGAATTGTCTCTCAATCATCTGTTACAAATGTACGATTGGAACGATGAAAACTATCAAGAACAATATTGTATAGTAGTAGAAAAATAAAAACATTCCTAAAGGGGATAAGAAAAATCGGTAAACGTTGTTGCAGCAGCGTTTGCCGATTTTTTTATGAGTCATTATTTATAACGGAAAAACGCGATCTTCTTATTGAAGATTCGCGCCCGAATTTTGCATAAGGGTGGCAAGAGATTTCCGAGTTAAAACTACTTACTCATCATTTCCTTCTCTGTTTTACGCGTCTCATATTTTTTTATGATAAAAAGGCCAATAATCGAAACCCAAAGCGGAACCATGAAGTAGAAATTATGTTCTGAAATAAAGTCACGCTGAATATTAAACGTCGATAGCAATACCGCGACACTCCCGATTAAACCAAATATGAATAGCGTTAGCTTCACATACTTCATGCTAATTGCCCCTTTCGAATACGGACTGTTAACCTACAAGCGACAAACGTGTAATATAAGCCAAATGCGAGAAAACCAAATAACAGCGCCATGAGCATACCGTAGTCGAACTTTAAATAGGCAAGTAGCGAAAGTACATCTAGTACAAAGAACATAACGGCGAACCGAAGCGCAGCATGGCGTTTGCGTACATCACGCATATTTTGAGATGCTTGATCAGAAAAGAGTGCTTTGTTTGTTGTTGAAAATAAAATGAGCTTCGTGTAGTACTCATTTTTAGCGAGGAAATCCCAACCACTTTCTTCAAGCAAGGCCTTATAATCTTCAAAGTCTGCGCGATTCCGAAATGTCACGAAATCGATTTTATAGTGGCCGCTTTTCGCACGCTCCTGCTGCTCGAATGTGTAAGTTGTTTCGCTAAAATCGTCCTTGCTGTAATCAACAAGCAGCCAGCCAAAAGAGGCGAGTTTATTGAGCCACTGCTCCTCTGCCTCGAATGAGGTAAACTTTTTTTGTAATACCTTTTGCAGTCCCATCCGTTAATCCTCCATTTAGTCGTTTTGCTTTTTCACATTGTGCGTATAGCCGAGCAATTTTTCATAACGGCGTTGCTCTTCAATAAGGGCGTCTTTGCCACTTTGTGTAATGGCATACATCTTCTTTTTGCGGTTGTCTAAATCAGTACCGACAACTTCGATGAGCTTTTGCTTTTCTAAATTTTTTAGCACTCCGTAAAGTGTGCCGGGGGCGAGCTCGTATTGCTCCTCTGTAAAGTCAAAAATCGTCTTAATGATGCCATATCCGTGCATTGGCTTGTTCCATAACGCTAGTAAAATAAGAAATGTTGGTTCTGATAATGGCAACATAAGCTCCTCCATATATTGAGTATCGATATATCGTTAGTCATACATTAACAAAGTTATATTTACATTGTCAATATATGGTTTTACGTTTTTCGTTTTAGTAATATAGAGGAAAGGTGAATTGGAGGGAATACTGTGAAACCTAAAATGAAAAGAAAAGATTTAATGAGCAAGTCAGATATCTCAAATGCTGTAATGGATGTTTTAAGTAAATCTAATCTATCATCTGAAGATAACACTTTAAATAAAGCATTGATTGTCTATCATTATTATTCTGAACTTGAAAGTGGAGGGCACGAAGGTTTATTTAGGTGGTTTGGACATGAAATTAAAGAAATGGGTATAGATAACTACATGAATCAACTAATTGGAGTCCTTGAGGAAATTGGTGCACACAATTATGTGGTGATTGAGAAAAAGTATTGTAAAGAAATGTGGAGCTTGTACGTTGCCTTAGAAAACAATGAAATTGATGAAGAAGAATTTTATACTATCGTTGAAAATGCAACAGATGCGTATTACAAGCTTAATGGTGAGTTGAGAGATTTATTAGAAGCATATTTTGTTACTATCTATACAGACTTGATTGAAGTAGTTGAAAATTAATCATTCTTATTCGACTATCGAAGGGGTTATAGGCTATACATAAGTAAATCTAAAAATGTGTCCAAACAAAAAGGGATGTATGAGATGACTCGGGTAAGTTCTGGAGTCATCTTTTTTAGTAGTTAAAAGCTAAGAGGAGAAGCAATCGTGTGCATAGCAATATGTATTTACTGTACAATATAATTTGATACAGTAATGCTTTTAAGAATCACTTCAAAGAAATTGCGAGGACAACATTACATGAAAAAAATTAGAGCAATCTATATTGGCGATGTTAGATTTGACCAATGTCCAGTCTTTGAATTAAATACCAAGACAAACTATTTTGAGATGCTAATAGATAAAGAATTCAGGTATGAAAAAGAAGTGGTAGAGGAAGATGACGAGTTTCTGGTTTTCGTAGTAGAAAATGATATAGCAACATTCATTAAAGAATAAAATGAAACAATGATTTTATTAGTAAATGAGGCTTTAATGCAAAAAAGACTTATACATTATACAAAATGAAATCAATAAAACGTTCCCAAAAAGCTTGGGGTTATAAGAAAAATCGGTAAACGTTATTGCAGCGTTTACCGATTTTTCTTTTGAAACATTGTTTATACGAGATTTTATGCAAATCAATGAAACGTTACTAATTTTGCTGGACAAGATCTTTAATTGCATAAAAACTTGTATAGCCATTTTGTTATCGTTATAAATCCGTATCTTTTCTAACACTCTTATTAGCTGGTTGTTTTGAATAACAATCAACTAAAAAGGATTAGGTATTTGCTTGTTGTACTTTTTGGGTACTCAGCGCAAAACTTATGATTGCGGCAACACTGCAAACATAAGGGAGTAGAGCATAACCCCAATTCGATATGACAAAACCTCCAATCATTGAACCAATGGTGATACCGATATACAGAGCTGTATTATTCCATGCCATAACAATGCCTCGCTCTTTTGGATATTCCACCGCTAATCGTGCTTGATAGGATGTGAATCCAGCATAACCGACTAAAGCCCAGAGAGAAAGAAAGAAATAAACCCAATCACCAGCTGAGAAAAATATCCCTAAACCAATAAGTATTACAGGCAAGAAAATTAATGTGGACTTTGAAATGTTGTTTGCTCCGAATTTATCTGTTAATTGTCCACTTGCAAGGCTTCCTAAAACGGCTCCAATACCATAAAAAGTAACAGCTAATGCAATTTCTGTTGATGAGAATTTATTTTCCGCGTATAGAGCTGCACCTAAATAAACATAAAGGGCATACATCGAAATGGCCCAAATGGTCGTAACACTAACTGAACCGAGTATTCTTAACAAATTGCTTTCTACTCTATCCTTGGTTTCATCACTTTTCGGGATAGAGGCCCATGTTTTAAAATTCACTACTGCCAATATAACTCCTATAATTGCTATAACAATAAATACTGAACGCCAACCAAGAAAATGTTCTAATAACGTACCTAATGGTGCACCTGCCCAAAGTGCGGTTAAGTGTCCAGAGACTACGATTGAAAGCCATGTTCCTCTTTTATTTGACGGCGCAATCTCTCCAATAATTGCATAGATCAAAGGTGTAATTGCAGCAACAGAAAAACCAGCTAAAATACGACTGACAATAAGCCATAAAAAGGAAGGAGCAAAAGCAGTTAGTGTATTAGAAATGGCAAACAGAAGTAAACCAAATAGAATAAATGTTCTTCGTCCCTTTTTATCCGAAAGCCACCCAAATAAAGGAGCAGAAAATGCATATGTAACTGCAAACACAGTTACCATCCATCCAGTAGTCTCGGGACTGATGTAATATGCTTCGGAAATCGACGGTAATAACGGAGACACTACAAATAAGTCTGTACCCATTAGAAATAAAGTAATCCAACCAACAATTAAACTGATCTTCCCCTGCAACTCCAACCTCTTTTCTATATAAAAGTATTTTTATAGGTATATTCCAAAGGTTACAAAAAGGACTTTTGAATGATTTAGGGCTTCTAGGTAATGAACGACAATATTCACAAACGATGATTTGGGGATATATTGTAAATTTGGTATCATTGAAGAAGAAAAGAGGTGGTTGCTGATGCCATTAACACACGAATTTGGAATCATAAAAGATATTACCGAAAAATCTTACAACAACTATGCACCTGAGAAATCTCAATGTATTTCAGTAGACGATGAGATAATTGCAAATTTAATGAAGCCCTTATCGTTAATAAAAACTTATTTCCATTCTTTAAATCGTCCTGAATTCGGATTGGCATATCACGGTATCACTATTATTCCTCCAGAATCATTACCCACGTTTTTAGATATTGTTTTATCTGCTGATGATTTGAAACAATTTGATGATTTAAATGAATTGGGCAAAAAAATAATTCAAGCAAAAAAGGAAAATAAATATATGATTCATTACGGGATTTAAACGTATATTTAAAGACGCATGGCCCTTTTACGCAAAAAGGGCTTTCCTTCTTCAAGGAAAGCACCCGATTGTGGAATAACAAATGTAATTAGTATTATAGTATTATAGTTTTATGCGTTAATAATAGAATATTATTCAGGGAAATCACCTTGGGAGCCAATTATGAGGAAAATAAAGGAAAAAGAAATAATTAATATTGATTTGACAAACGGTACTACAGTTAGTGAAGATGATATGCATTTTTATTTCAATTTATTTAATGACGATGCCTTGTTTATTCAATTTGTAAGAATATACTTTGAAGAAGTTGAGGGGAAATTATTTGTTTTATTTGATATAAAAAATAAATTTGATCACAATATTCTAATAAAATTTGGAAGAGAAGAAAACGAAGATGATGATGAAACACTTGAGTCTTTAAAAATTCCATCTATCCTTATCCCAAAAAATGAATTTTAAAAAAATGTTTTAGGTTATAACCAACTAGGAGATCTTGAGCGTTCTCTTTATATAGAGATTAAAGTATTTAATGAAGCTCAAACAGAAATTGTCAGGCATTTAGGTTTTAATGAATATTGCGATCAAAAAAGACCACTAGTGCGGAACATTAAGCCACTCAATGCGGACAATTGAGCCACCGAGTGCGGAAACTTTGAGCCACTTACATATATTCCCTTAAACCTCCTGTATAATGAAGGAGCATGCCACCCAGCATGACACTTCAGAACAGGAGGATTTTTTATGATTGATTACCGTAAAATACTAGCTCTTTCCTTTGATGGCATTAGCCAAAGAACGATTAGCGCTAGCACCGGACACTCTCGCAATACCATATCTGACGTAATCCAACGTGCGAGAAATCTCAGGATTACTTTGTTAAACGACACGATGACAAACGCTTGGCTAGAGGAATATCTTTACCCCGAGAAACAGCCAATTGAAAAAGGCTATTATCCTGTGGATTGGGAGAAGGTGCATAAAGAATTACAGAAAAAGCATGTGACGCTCAAACTTTTACATCACGAGTACGCGCTAGCTGCAAAGGAAGCAGAGAAAATCCCCTATGCCTATCGGACATTCGCTGAAAAATATGGTCATTATGCGCGAAAATTTAAACTAACGATGCCGCTAAGACGCAAGCCAGGTGAAATTATGGAAGTCGATTGGGCTGGTGCAACACTCTCTATTCGAGACCGTGCAACAGGTGAAGAAATGCCTGCGTATGTATTCGTCGCTGCTTTGCCGTACAGCCAAATGATGTATGTAGAAGCTTTTTTAGACATGAAATCGACGAGTTGGTTAACAGCACACATCCATGCCTTCGATTATTTTGGTGGTGTTACGGAAACCCTTGTACCTGATAATTTAAAAACCGGTGTCATTAAAGCGAAACGCGAAGAATCTGTTTTAAATGAGGCATACCGTGAACTGGCTGATCACTATCGTACAGTTATCGTGCCAAGTCGTGTGCAAAAGCCAAAAGATAAGCCAAGTGCCGAAGGTAGCGTAGGACATGCCTCAAGACAAATCATCGCTGCATTACGCAACGCACAGTGTTTTCACATTAACGAGCTGAATCAGTATATCGCTGAAAAATTAGAAGAAATCAACACAACCGATTTTCAAAAACGTCCAGGAACACGAAAAAGCGTATTTGAGGAAGAAGAGAAAAGCACTCTCCAGCAACTGCCTCAAACACGCTTCAAAATGACGGAATGGAAAACCGCCAAGGTTCAACTGAACTACCACATCCAAGTTGAACGCATGTATTATTCCGTCCCTTACGAATACGCCCGTGAATCGGTCGATATTCGTTTAACAACAGATCTAATTGAAGTGTACTTTAAAGAAGCACGAATTGCATCCCATAAACGATTAAAAGGTGAGATAGGACAATATTCTACAAACATTGATCATATGCCAGATCACCATCGTTCTTACGTAGAACATAATCCTGAAAACGTAACTAAATGGGCAACAACCATCGGTTCATTTACGGAAAAATATGTCGCGTATATTTTAGAAAATCATGTAGAGAAAAAAGCACTCCAAATTTTAAGTACATTACAAAACATGGTGAAGAAATATACGGCAGAAGAACTTGAGCAAGCCATTAAGACGTTACTTGAAATCTCATCAAGCCCCTCTAATACAGTTTTAAAAGGCCTATTAGAAAGAACAAAACAGGCTTCAAAAACAAAGAGCGTACCATCCATAAAAACTTCGAATGAAAATCACGGATTTACACGTGGTGCTGCTTATTTCGGGAGGGAGAAAAAATGAGTAAACAAGAAACACTACGTAAGCTTTCAGAAATGGGTTTAAGCGCAATGGCGGAACTCTATCAGGAAATCAACCAAAATCCAGCCTATCGTGATATGGATTTTAATGATCTTTTTAGTCTCTTAACAGATACAGAATATGATCGCCGCAAATCGAATAAACTCGCTCGTTTAATCAAACAAGCGACGTTCAATGAGCCGTCGGCTGCCATTGAAGATATTGAATACCATCCAGATCGCCGTTTAGATAAAAACCTCATCTTAGAATTAGCTACAGGAAACTACATTCAAAATCACCACAACATCATTTTAATGGGCGCTTCAGGCAACGGAAAAAGCTATATAGCCAATGCATTCGGTGTTCATGCCTGCCGTCAATTTCACAAAGTTAAATATATACGCCTCCCGGAACTACTAGATGAACTAGCTGTAGCGAAATATGAAGCAGATGGCAGCTACCGAAAACTTATTCAGCATTACAAAAAAATCGATTTACTCATTATAGACGAATGGCTTTTAACAGACCTATCAGAGGAACAAGTTTTAAACGTTTTCGAAATTGTGGAGGCTCGTTTAAAAAAGGCTTCAACTATCTTCTGTTCTCAATTTGCGCCGGAAGGCTGGTACGCGAAACTTGGCCATGCCCAAATCGCAGACGCTATCTTAGACCGTATTGTACATGATTCTTACCACATTTTAATTGATGGCGAAGTCTCGATGCGCGAGCGCCATGGTCTAAAACCACTTAAGCGATAGATTATTTTCAAATTAAAAAGGAAAACAACTAGCTGCAATTTCAGTAGTTGTTTTCCTTTTCTTAATAGTGGCTCAATTGTCCGCAATCGGTGGCTCAAAACTCCGCATTCACTGGCTTAAAGTTCCGCACTGCTGGCTCAAACGCTCCGCAGTACTCATTTAATATAAAATTCTACATCTAATAATTGTAAAAGAATAGCAGCGTGGCGGAATCTGCCCCCTCAATTATAGTCTATAAAACAAGAAAAATGCTTTCATAATCAGAAAGCATCTTCGTATATAAATTTTAAATTTGTTAAAAGAGGGGATTATTTATTCTGACCACGGTGAATGTAAAATACAGCTACAGAAGTTCTTGTTTTTATATTCTGGTACAAAATGTTGCACAATATCTTGTTTCATATTACCAAAAGTAGTTTCGGGCTTATGTTTGAAGCCTTCATAAAAAGCAGGAATAATTTCTTGTTTAAAATTGTTACGAGGGAATGCTTTAATAATTTCTTCACGTAAGTGTGGGGGGAATTGTTCAAATCCGTCTCCCATTACATCCATACCCACACCTGAGAACAATAATGCTACTTCTGATTCTTTATGCTCTGCAATGCCAGGTGTTGTATGTAATGCGATTGCATCCCATACAAGGCGGATTGATTCATCAGGAATTTGATATTGTTGTAAGAAACTTCTTGCTGCATTGGCACCGTCCACTTCAAAACGTAAATCTGGGCTACTGTACTTTTTAGTTAGTCCTAGATCATGGAATAATGCACTTACGTAAAGTAGTTCTAAATCATAATCTTGTTTTGCAATTTGACCATTAACAGCACCAAATAAAAATACACGGTTAGAGTGATTCCATAATAAATCGTTTCCATATTCGCGTAAAATATCAACCGCGTCTTTTGCTAATTTTGAATCTGGGATTTTAATACCTGCGATTTCTTGACACATAATAAAAACTCCTTTGCAATTTGATGGGTTTGATTAGAACTTAATTTTGAATTATAAAGAAAATTATAAAAAAAGGTTACATATTGTAACCCTTTTTAGTTAGAGAAATTAACTGTTTACTTTTTCTTCCTCGAATAACATTGTTCCTTTTTCAATTAGGTTTGTATGGAATGAGAAAGCTTTATTTAGAATGTGTGGTGTTTGACCGCCGACTTTTTCTTTCGCTTCTTCAAAGTACGCACGTAATTGTGGTCGGTAATTCGGATGCGCGATTTCAATCAGCTTTTCTGCACGCTTCACTGGTGGAAGTCCGCGTAAATCAGCATAGCCTTGCTCAGTTACGATTACATCTACATCGTGTTCCGTATGGTCGATATGCGATACGAATGGAACGATTGTTGAGATTGCGCCATCTTTTGCTAAAGAAGATGTTACAAAGATTGTAATGCGTGCGTTACGCGCAAAGTCACCAGATCCACCAATACCATTCATTACTTTCGTACCGTTGATGTGTGTCGAATTAACGTTCCCATAAATATCCACTTCGATAGCAGTGTTAAATGAAATTACACCTAATCGACGAATAATTTCTGGATGGTTCGAAATTTCTTGTGGTCGGAACATCACTTTATCTTTGTATCTCTCTAGATCTTCAGCTAAAGAATCAACACGCTTCTTTGAAAGTGAGAACGAAGTACCCGCTGCGAATTTAACAACACCTGCATCGATTAAGTCGAAAATCCCGTCTTGTAATACTTCTGAGAACACTTCAATATCTTTAAACTGCGAATTTTTCATCCCGTTTAATACGGCATTTGCGACTGACCCTACGCCCGATTGTAGCGGTGCTAAAGAATTCGTTAAATTGCCTGCTTCTACTTCACTCGCTAAGAAGTCTAATAAGTGATTGGCAATTTGCTGTGTTTCTTCATTTGGCTCAAATAATGGTGAAGGAATATCCGGCTGTTCGGATAAAACAATCCCTTTTACTTTAGCTGAATCTACTTTAATGCCGATTTCGCCAATTCGGTCAGACACTTTGTAAACAGGAATTTCACGACGTTCACCTTGCACATCTGGTACATAAATATCATGAAGACCTTCATACGCTTTAGGTGCAGTTAAATTTAATTCAATAATAACGTTTTCAGCTTTTTCTACAAAAATAGGTGAGTTCCCAACAGACCCAGTTGGAATTATTAATCCATCTTCTGTAATAGCAGCGGCTTCAATAATTGCGTAATCAATTTTTCCTAATGTCCCTTTACGTACTTCTTCTGCTGTGTGTGATACGTGTTGGTCAATGTAGTAAATCTCACCAGCATTGATTTTCCCACGCATTACAGCGTTACCTTGGTATGGAACACGTAAGTTAATAATTCCAGCTTCAGCCATTGATTGGTCCGCAGTTGGCCCTAACGAAGCACCTGTATAAAGATTTACTTTGAAATTTTCTTTCTCACCACGTTTAGAAAGTGCAAGTGGAAATTCCTTTGGTTCACCAAATAATGTAAATCCGCTCATACCAAGGTTCATACCATCTTCAATCCAAGAAGCAGCTTCCTCCGCAGAAACAACTTTGTCTAAAAATGCTTCGTTTCTGATGAATTGACTTAAATCTTTACTCATAAACAATCACCTCATAGTAGTTTTGTCTTTTCCCATTGCCAATTAAAAAATCCCTTACAATATAAATTTCTTAATTGTCCTAATCTTATTGTATAGAATGCTTTATCATTCGTCTATTACATCATTTCTATGAAAATGATAGTTACAACCTATAATGCTAAGTCATTTAAATAATTTAGAGCATCTTTCCCTGTATGGAAATGAAGTTCTTCAATTTCTTCTAATAATAATTTCATGTACTCACGTGCGGCGTAGTTAATAAAACAGTTCTTCTTTATCATGAGATTGACAGGTCTAGTTAAAGTTGGGTTTTCAATACGTTGGAAAAATAAGTCGTTTTTATCATAAAACTCATATAGAGTGCGTGAGACAACACTGCGACCAACTCCACTTCTTACGAGATTTAAAATGGATGTAATGCTCGACGTTTCAATAATAGGCTCTAATTTCTTGCCAATTCCGAAGCTAGTCTTATTTAATAATTTTCTACATTGATGTGAATTAGAAAATAAAATAAGGGGTTCATTAAAAATAGAAGAGAACGAAACATTTTGTTCATTGTTACTTTGATTACTAATCAGATAAAACTCTTCATTATATAACCTTATTCCCTGTAATAAATCAGACTTATCAAATTGAAAACCAATTCCAAAATCCGCTTGATTTTCTAAAACAATTTTTTCTACTTGATCTGTAGTTTCAATAAGAACTTTAATATTCGGATATAACTTATTAAATTTAATACATACTGTGGATATTAGATCTGTCATTTCTCCTGGTAATACAGCAATCTTCAATTCTCCTATTTCTACTTTCGAAAATGCTACAATTTGTGAAGATATATTTTGGATAGAATCTTGAATATTCAGTGCTTCTTGTTGGACAATTGCCCCTACCTTCGTAAGCTCAATTTTCTTGCCAACACGGTTAAATAGTGAATACCCTATCTCTTTTTCTAGAACCTTAATTTGTTGGCTTAAAGTGGGTTGTGAGATTCCTATCTTTTCGGCTGCTTTTGTAAAATGTAGTTCTTTACTAAGCACTAAAAAATACTCTAACTGGCGTAATTCCATGTTGCTTCAATCCTTTATAATGAATTTTTTATCTATTAATATTTTTCTTTAAGCGAATAATCTAGTTATTAAGGTATTATATTTAAAGAAATTATTCCACAATTTATTTCGAAATACTTTTGCATTAGGTCAAATGTAATTCTTCATAATCCCGATTGCATTATATATAAATATACATTTTTCCCTCCACAATATGGCCCCTATAATTGAATAAAGCATTTTCTTATTCATGAAATGCGCCCGATTGTTAAGTCCTATCACCTTACTGCACTTATTTATGGTACGCTTCTCCGTAATGACACTAAGTGCGGTTTTAAATATCATTCAAATCTTACATCATTTGAATATTGCTTCATCTTTTCCCAATTTAAAATTTGAAGCGTATCTCCATTACGAATAATGGCTGCTTCTTCACTCCATTTTTTCAATATACGATTTAAATGTCTTTTTGTTGTGCTTACATATTTAGCTGATGGCGAATGGGATTATGCATTCACTGGTAGCTTTGAACATCCTATTTATAAAAATATTAACCAAACGTCCGCTAGAAATTTAGCTATGACAGAGCTTGAGAAAATCTGCAAATTAGTCATATTTAATCCTACTCAACAGGTCATTACTCACCTTGAACACTTACCTGTTTTGATAACAACTTACAAACAAGAAGATGCGATTGATATCAGTCCATTACGTATTAATAAAGTAACGGGTCTTGAAAAACTAAACATCCATGAGTTTATTGCTTTTGGAAATGATAGCAATGACCAATGTTTATTCGAAAAAGCAGCATACAGTGTATGTGTAGGTGATAATGAAGTGCAGCACTATGCTTCCAAAAAAATCTCAAAAGAAGAGTCGCAGAAACAATTTTACAACCACTAAATCTTACCGTCAGCATCTAACAAAAAAGCTTAAAGAACATGAATCATTCGTGTTCTTTAAGCTTTTTTAAAACCGCATTTACTTATGATACGGTTCACCGTAATTCAATTTTGCTGAATTTTATATTTGAAAATAAAAATCGAAAGACTAAAAAGGACCGCTGCATAAATTACCACAACATATAAATGGGGAAACATTGCGCTAAAGTCTTCTGCTACAATTGCTCGAACTAAATCAACAGCGTGGACGAATGGTAGCGCATAAGCGACTTTTTCAATGGTTCCCCCAATTAACGATACATCGAACCATGCGCCAGATAATAGGGCGGTTACGTTCGTTAACAAAGCGCCACATAAGCCGACAGCTGCCTTTTCGCTAAATAAGGAGCCGCATAACAGTCCGATTCCTATGAAAATAGTAGATGTAATGAGTAAGGCAATAAATGCAAATACATGGTTGAAAGATAGCTCCAAACCTAAAAAGTAAGCAGTTATAAAACACGTAATACTTTGAAGCAAAACAATTATCCCTAAAGGAAGCGTATAACCAATAATGAAATCACTTGCTCTCATAGGAGTCGTTAGCAATCTTATTAAATAGGAACTAGAACGGTCTTTCGCTAACGTTTGTGCTGCAAATAAAGCAATAAAAGAAAGGCTAAATACTGCGATGCCAGGTGTTAAATGTTCAATATTAAAAAGTGCTTCTGGAACATTGCGATTAATCGCAGTTAATAGCAACAGTAAAATGATGGGAAAGGCTATACCAAAAAATAATGAAATCGGGTCGCGTACAATTTCTTTCGTACAACGTCCAGCAAAGACATAAGCCCTCATTATAATTTGCCTCCTGTTACGAAATGCACAAATGCATCCTCAAAGTTTTCTTTACTTGCTGTTGTAAGGAGCTCGTCTACTTTGCCAAGTGCCTTTATTTCTCCGTCCTTCATAATACAAATACGATCACACAAGTTTTCTGCTTCTTCTAAATAGTGGGTGGTAAGTACAATTGTCGTCGTCTCTCTCAGTTTATTTATCATTGCCCATAGCTCACGACGGCTAATGATATCTAACCCCAAAGTAGGTTCATCTAAAAATAAAATTCGAGGATCTGCAATGAGAGCCATTGCAATACTTAACTTTCGTTGCCAACCGCCGGATAATTTTTTACCACGTTGATGTTCGTAAGGCTGTAGTGAAAACTGGCTAATTAAAGCATCCGTTTTTTCAATGGACTTCTCCTTCGAAAAGCCGTGAATGCGTGCCATTAATAATAAATTTTCGCGCACAGATAAATTTGGTGCAATGGACGTTTCCTGAGGTGAGACAGCGAGTAATCTCCGAATACTTGGCAACTCCTTACTAAGGGAATGCCCAAGAACAAGTGCATCTCCTGAAGTTGGTTTGGCAAGGCCGCTTAACATATTGATAACCGTCGTTTTTCCAGCACCATTTACTCCAAGGAGTCCGAATAGTTCCCCTTGGTTAATCGTAAGTGTCATCGGAGAAACGGCAACTTTTTCTTTAAAGCTTTTTGATAAACCTTGAAGTTCAATTGCAGCACTCATTCATTTATTCCTCCTCTTTTTGATAATTTTTCGCCATATTTAAAAACTGTTTAATCATTTTTTCAGGTGCTAACGCCAACCCCCGTTCCTCATCCCCTATAATAACGACTGAATCACCTGGGTTAATTCGGAAAATTTCACGGGCTTTTTTCGGAATGACAATTTGGCCACGTTCTCCTACTGTTGCTGTCCCAAAAAAATGCTGTCCTTTTGGTGGAATATCTATACCTGTTTCTTCCGAGTTATGATTTACTAACGCATCTAAGGTTACCCCAAAGAAATTGGCAATGTTCATACTATGATGTAAATCTGGTGTCGATTCACCTTTTTCCCATTTTGCAATTACTTGACGTGAAACATTTAATTCTTGTGCTAATTGCTCTTGCGTTAGATTACGACGTTTTCTCAACGAGCTTAAATTCAAATTAATCATACTTTTCATCCTCTCGTATTTAATTATAAACACTGTTTTAATAGTAAATCTACCAACGGAACATAACATTGATGTTATCATTCGTAGCGTAATGTTAAATGTAAGTAGATGTGATCTTTACTGGATCTTCGCTAAGTCCGTTTCCCTGACAATCCCAGCTCCCATGCAAGCAAGCGCTGTTTAAGTTTGCTTGTTCGCGGGAACTTGAAGTACAAGAGTATTGGGGGAATTTCAATGGAAAAAGTTCAGAAGAAATGGAACAGCTGGAGCCGCAGAAAAAAGATTATAAGCGCTCTTTTACTTCTTTTGATTTTGCTATATATAGGGGTAATGCTATGGCATACGTATAAACCGTTGCCGAAAAATATTTCCTATGAAGGAGAGTTGCATAGAACAGACAATATTGAAATGATTACGGATTTAACTTATGCGCAAGATCAGGATGGAACGAATCGGAAACATGAGAATCATATATTTGATGCAGTTTATACATTGATTGATGAAGCCGAACAGTTTGTCGTGGTGGATTTCTTTTTGATGGATGGGTATTTCGATGAAAAAGAAGATTTCCCGCCAATCGCGGACAGCCTCTCTGACAAGCTTGCCGAGAAAAAGAAAAACAATCCGGATATGCCGGTTGTTTTCATCACCGATCCGCTAAATAAGGGCTATGGTTCCTATGAAACGCCGTGGTTCAAGAAGATGCGTGAAGCCGGGGTAGAAATTGTTTACACCGATTTAGAACCATTAAGGGATTCCACGCCGATTTATTCGGGCTTATACCGATTATTTTTTCAATGGTTTGACCGCGACGGCGAAGGGTGGATAGCCAATGCCATGTCGAGCAAAGCCCCAAAAATGACCGCAACCTCCTATTTGGAACTGCTCAATGTGAAAGCCAATCACCGCAAAGCAGCCATTTCGGAAAAGGAAGCGATTATCACTTCATCAAACCCGCATGATGCAAGTGGTTTCCACGGAAATCTTGCTTTGAAAGTAACGGGATCTGTTATCAACGATATTCTGGAGACTGAAGAAGCGGTGTCGATCATGTCGGATGGTCCCAAATTGCCGAGGGCGGATATTCCTAAGCAAGAGGACGGCCAGTATGCGGTACAATATTTGACCGAGAAGAAAATATTGGATGCCTTGCTTGAAGATCTGGAGGCGACAAAAGAAGGAGATGAAATTTGGGTTGGCATGTTCTTTATTGCACATCGCGGCATTGTGAACGCCTTAACCGATGCAGCAAACCGGGATGTGCAGGTGAACATGATTCTGGACCCAAATGAAAACTCATTCGGCCAGGAAAAGTCCGGTTTGCCGAATCGCCCGGTTGTGAATGAGCTGCTAGAGGATACAAAAGAACAAATTAACATTCGCTGGTACAATACCGTAGTCGGCCAATACCATACAAAAGCCATCTGGATTCAAACAGCAGAACAAACCATCATTTCAAGCGGTTCTTCCAACTATACAGAACGAACACTGGATGATTACAACCTGGAAAATAACGTACGCATCCTCGCGCCAAATGATAGTGCGCTCGCCTTGGATATGGAGCGATATTTTGAGCGGCTTTGGAAAAATGAAGATGCCCTGTATACTTTGGATGTGCAAGAATATCAGGATAACCTGTCCTGGTGGCAGCGCTGGATTTATACGGCCCAAAAAGCAGTCAAAGTAACGACGTATTAATAAAAAATAAAATGCAGTGAAAATTTTGCTACATCAACATTTTGAAATAGTATGTTTGATTATTTTTTACAATTTTGTAAAAAATATGTTTACAAATAATGTGAGGGTGTTTATACTTACACAATAATCAAAAAATTCTAAGGAGGTCGAAGAAAATGATCGTTATTTATAAATTAATGTCACTAGTAGATACAAATTCAGAAAAAACGAAAATCACACATTCGACCAGTTTGGAATGGATTGCTTAAATTTTTTTATTAATTAAGTATGCCCATACCGCAGGGAGAAGTGTGCCCCTGCGGTATTTTTATGCCTTTTTTTACCGCAGGGGGGAGTCTCTCTGCGGTTTTTTCCATTTTCAGGGTATTTTAAGGAGGTGATAATCCATGATATTAAACTTTTTTACCCTTTCGATAGCTATTACAAAGCGTGAACGTGAGATCTCACATGAGAAAGCACTTCATGAAGAAAAAGTAAGAAAAATCTTTGAAGAGAACAAACGAAAAGTAGAAGATTACACGCGCCAACGTCATTATTAATTTTTAGTCATTTAAAACAATGAAAGGTGGGAATTGAAATGATTTTTATGAGTAGAAGAAGGTATGCAATTTTATGGTTGGAGAAGGATTCCACTTAGCGAACAGATAAAGTAGATTTATAGCGGATGGATTTTAATATCTCCGTCATGTGAAGAGGCTGTGCGAACGTCATTACAGCAAACGATTTGATGTAACGTTGAAAAATTTGCTGCGCATTTTGGAATAAGGGGATGTTTAAATCAAAAAAAGTTCCCGAATGAAAGTAGTGCAATAATTATCAAAAAATTTCCTTATTCCTCCCGTATACTTGGTTTTGAGGTGAGCAGTTATGTATAGTGAAATCGTTCAAAAAATTGTGGATACATTAGAGGAGAATTTATTAACAACGTGGCGGTTGGAGCATTACGCAGAAAAAATCGGCTACTCGAAATTTTATTTGACGCGTCAGTTTAAAAAAGAAACGGGTTTAACGATTGGTGAGTATATTCGAAAAAGACGCCTTGCCGTATCTGCTTATCTCTTGCTCCATACGGATTATGCAATTCTTGAGATTTCGTTAGAATGTCGGTTTCAATCGCAAGAAGCTTTTACCCGTGCATTTAAAGAGCTATACAATATGCCACCCGGTAAATACCGCCAGATGATGCGTTCTTTATACACAAAGGAGGAAAAGGAAATGACAACAACAAACGAAGTAAAAGGGTGGCTGTTAACGGGGACAAATCCGTCTCTTTATATGATGAAAGCGGACCACGAAGTATTCCATACAGGTTCAAAATCCGGTCAACTTAGTTCTAATGGTTCTGTAGAGGAAGGTCATTTTGGTACAATGATGCAAACATTTTCAGCTGAAAAATGGATTGGTAAACGAATGAAAATGTCCTGCTTTATTAAAACAAAAAATGTTGTGAAGTGCGGTGCCTGGTGTCGAATTGATTCAAGAAACGGTGATTTACTGCAATTTGATAATATGGACAACCGTTCGATTTACGGAACGACCGATTGGAATTATTATTCAATTGTCTTAGATGTGCGAGAAGAAAGTGCCTCCATTCATTTTGGACTTTTACTGACAGGGTCTGGCGAAGCTTGGATTGATGGGATTTCCTTTGAGGAAGTGGACCATTCGGTAGCGTCTACGAATATGGCAGGCTCTGCCGGGGAATTACCGTTAGAGCCGGTGAATTTAGGATTTGATGATTTATGATGCTACTTGATTAATGTGATAAGGAGCATCATAACATCTATCGGAACACAAAAAGACAAACGTTGTTATTTCAGCGTTTGTCTCTACTAATGAATCTATAACATTGATCTTTGACGACCTCATCATTGTTCACTTTATTTTAAGTTTTTAGCGCTTTTATCCATCATGTTTAAATCTGAAAATAAGCATATAAAGAAAGCAATCGCATTAATCGGCAATACAAAAAAGAAGAAGCCTAACCCTATAAATAGGCCTCCGCCATTCCCGGAATCAGTTAAAGTCATAATTAAAAATCCCACATTAAAAACCCCGAATGCAAGCCCAACAAACTTCGTATAAAACATGGCGTCGGTATTTTTAGCCTTAACCATTAAAATAATTGCCACAACTAGAGGCGACAACAAAAATAGTATAAATAATGCATTGAACAAATTTCCCATAATTACTCCCAATCCCTCTTTGACGCTGCAATGCACTTTTGCGTACAACTTGGATTTTCTTTTTCTTCTTCAGTCAAAGTTAGTATGCTTATTTAATAATAGTAGCAGTAGCTTCGTTATTTTAGTCTAATTCCTTTGTTGAATTTCCAAGAACGTTGAATCCGTTTTAAATTAAATATTTATTATATACCACATTAAGTTTTAATGACTAGGCAATAGTATGGGGATTTTGGGATTATTATTTAGTAATAATAAAAATTATGAAATGTTACCAAACGTCGCTTTAGGTACGTTTTTCTTCAATTAACGAGATAGTAGTTCAATAATGAAATGGTATAATTTACAGTAAACGGAATATAGGGGGAGATTAGATGAATTTTAAGAGACCAGCAGGATTTGGCATAAGGTTTATAGCAAGTATTTTAGATTTTTTAATTATTTCGTCAATATTTGGAATCGTATATTACATGATAAACGGTAGTTATTCTATCGAACAGAACGAAGAATTCACTTTTCAAGCATTATATACCTTGTATTTGACCATTACTCCTATTTTGTGGGGTGGATACGTAATCGGCAAGAAAATTTGTAAGGTTAAAATAAAGCGTTTTAACGATGATGAGAACCCTACAATACTCAATATGATTATGAGAGAAATGGTTGGTAAATATATCATTGTATTAGCTACCTTTGGAATATCAGTATTGGTCAGTGGACTTATGGTTATCTTACGAGAAGACAAGAGAACCATTCATGATTTCATTGGCGGGACTTATGTTAATAAAGAATAAATTTTTCTTTCACTAACAGATATTCTAGTACAACAACAATTTATAAAACATACAAATCCATACAAAATAACGTTCCCAAATGAAAGTTTGGGAATACACAGGACATTCCTCGTTTTTATATGTACGGGTATTTGTAGCTTAGTTGGAAAAGTAAAAAACAGTGGAAAGTCTCTCCCACTGTTTTTTTATAACTCAACCAATATAAAACATTGGTCATCATGATTATATTTACTATATATATTTTCTTTGTTTTCGAGTGTATGTTGAATGGTCTCTTTTGTCTTTGCTAATGGACTCCATATTGTATCGTGCAGTAAATGATTTAAGGTGTTTAACTCAAACGTTTCAGAAACACCATCTGTATACAGAAGTATTCTTGTCCCACTCTTATAATGAAATGTTCTTGATTTATACAAAATGTTTTCAAACATGCCTAATGGCGGGTTTGTTGCACCGAGCTCATGTTGGGCACCATTGACTTCCTGTAAAATAGCAGGAGGGTGGCCAGCATTAATATACTCAATCGTCTGTGTGCTGATATCAATATTCAGATAAATTGCTGTGCAGTAATGCCAAGCATCCTGATTGTTTTGAAATAAATCGTGCAAGTACTGATCCAGCTCCTGTAATACCCTTTCAGGTGCGGCTTCCCGCGATATTAACTTCTGGAACATCGATTGAAGTGACATCGTAATTAAAGCAGATGAAACCCCGTGGCCCATAACATCCAATAAAATAATGCCGTACTTTTGCGGCGTTATTTGATAAAATCCAAAAATATCTCCGGATAATGATTTAGACGCATGATAATAAGACAGGATTTGAATATCCTCATTGAGGATGTCCTTCGTTAATGCGGTTTCCTGAATTTTTTTGGCAATCTGCAAATCCCGTTCGGTTTCTCGCATAATTTTCGTGTTGATTTGATTGGCCTGCTCGAGATCCAGTTGCTTTTTCTCCAATTTCGAAAGGACCTGCTCTTTTTCTAAATAAGCATCTTCCGTCATTTTCCGGGCGTTTATGAGCGCATCTTCCAATGCACTTCGATTACGGATCGGAAAAATGACGCCGATTATCTGATTATTATCCTGGATAGAAGCGTTTAATAAAATAGGGATTTCTTCTTTCATTACGGTTAGTAATGTCAGGAACATTTCCTCGACAGCGTGCTTCACTTTAATCAGCGGTACTAAATAAAGCTGACAGAAAATCTGGGACGAAGGAGATAACAGCACATTAAAATGCTGCCCTATAAGATGCTCGGATGTTTGATAGTGCAGCAAATTCAGCAATGTCTTATTAATGGTAAGAATTTCACCTTCTGATGATAAAGTGATAAATCCGCACGGGGCCTTCTCTATTAGTTCATCCATTTAAATATTCCACGCCCTCACCGATCAGTGGCACAGGTTGCTCCGATAAATAATTTTTAATCAATTGAATTGTTTCCTCCGGGTCGCTCATATGTGGACAGTGACCGATTGCATTCATATAGGCAATCTTACTGTTTGGCATATGCTCATGTAAGTACTCGCCAACTACCCTTGGCGCGATGACATCTTCCTTACATTGTAAAATAAGGGACGGGACAGTTGCTTTCGGAATATCTTTACGGTTATCGGTAAAGAAGCAAGCCTTTGCAAATGTATTCGCAAATAAAGGATCAGTTGAACAGAACCGATCTTCCAAATCTTTTGAAACGCCTGCTTTTGCTGTATTGTTTAATAATGTAATCGAGAAAGCATTTGCCCAACCGATATAATTTTTTTCCATCAGGTCCATTAAATTGAGTAAGTCTTTAATTTCAAAACCACCGTAGTATGGGGGATCATTGATATAACTTGGTGATGGTGCGATCAGGATCAGTTGTGAAAAGTACTCTGGTTTTGATAATGAAGCCAAGAAGCCGATCATACTGCTTACCGAGTGACCGACAAAAACTGCTTCCTTTAAATCCAGAGTTTCACAAATGTCTAAAAGATCCTGCACGTAACCGGACAGTTCTCCATATTTTTCAAGGTCAAAAGCTGTAATATCTGAATTTCCAAACCCGACATAATCAAATAAAATTATTTGATAATCTTCTTCAAAAGCAGGAAATACATCATTCCATACCGTTTGGTCGCATCCAAACCCAGCAGCGAAAATTAAAGGTTTTTTACCTTTCCCACGAATATGTACGTTATTTCGCTTCATTATATTTTGGATCATGAAATACACTCCCATCAAATAATCTCTTCTAACATTTTAAAACATAGATTTTATTCTATTAAACTGTAATTTTGAATTAGATGGGAGAATAAGTAAAGGGAAACGCCTTTTTTCCTCCTTTCATTTCGAGGGATAAATTGATAGATAACTATTATTATTTCAATAAAATATCCTATTATTTTATATTTTATGCTACATTATAAGAAAAAAGTGTTAATTAAGAGAGGATAAACCAATAATGGGTTCGCAATTGACCATGTATATAACGCTTGTTTGTACGTCGGGAGTACTAAATTTGTACTTATGTCTCTATGCCTTTAGCAAACGTCATAAATATACGAATATCGCAAATTATTTTATTCTCTATACAGCGGCCATCAGCATTTACTGTTTTGCTTCGGCCATGACTTTAATATCGACGACGCTCGAACAAATCAGTTTCTGGAATACCATTCTCTACATCGGGATGCCGACATCTGCAACACTGGGCTTACTGTATGTCATGAGCTATTTAGGCTTTAAGATGACGGTTAGAAGAAGCGTATTCATACTTCTTATTCCATTTATCACTATTATAATGGTAGCGACAAATCCCTGGCATCATCTTCATTATCGAGTTTTTGAACTGGACCCGAATTTAGGAGCACCTTTCGTTTATCAGGAGATTGGCATGTGGTATATGGTGCACGGTGTATACACCTTTGCCAGCATGTTTGTCGCATTTTTGCTGGTGATTTCTCATTGGAAGGAAACGGCGAAGGTATACCGCCCCCAATTGATTGCGTTAATGTTCGGCCAGCTTGTTCCGATAGTGACAGCGTTTCTTTATTTGAACGGATTCACACCTGCAGGAGTTGATCCGGTACCGATGATTTTATGGCTTTCTTCCTTATTATACTTGTGGGCGATCAGCACATCCCGGCTGTTTCGGATTATGCCGATTGCGAAAGATAAAATATATAATAGTATTACGGACGGGGCCATCGTATTGGATGAATCTTACCGGCTTATTGAATTCAATCAAGCATCGAAAGTGATGCTGCCAAATTTGAAAAAATCGATGTTCGGCAAAAATTTTGTGAAGTTTTGGAATGAACAGACAGGGGAGGAACTGCCTTTCAAATTAACGCGATATTAAGGACGTTCAAGAAGTGAGGTTATGTTCCGAATATGCGGACCGGGTTTATCAAGTTCGCATTACTTCACTGGAACAAGCGAGAAACAGTAAAGGCTTGTTATTGGTTTTTACGGATATTACGGAAATTAAAAGGCTGCAGGAAAAACTGGAGCAGCAGGCTTATTATGATGAGCTCACGAAAATTTATAATCGCCGCGCATTTTTACAGCAAAGTGAACAGGATTTTCAGGAAGCGAAGGATACGGGTTTGCCATTTACGGTCCTGTTAATGGATATCGATCATTTTAAACGGGTGAATGATACGTACGGGCATCATATAGGGGACCAGTTGCTCGTGCACGTCGTAAATGCCTGCCAAACACAACTGCTGGAAGGGCGGCATTTCTTTGCGCGGTACGGCGGAGAGGAATTCGTCATTGCGCTGAAGGGGTTCGATGAAGCGGAAGGTGAAATATTAGCCAACCAGCTTCGCACTGCCATTGAACAGGCACCGCTCATGACGGAAGCGGGCAGTCTTTCGGCTACGTTAAGTATTGGTGTTGCGGAAGTAGTAGACTGGACAGAAGAAACTTTGTATCAGCTATTGCATAAAGCAGACACCGCTTTATATGCGGCGAAGGAAGAAGGACGCAACCGTGTGAAAGTATATGCGGCGAGTGAAGGCATACTTAGTTGATTCGACTGAAACCGGCATGGAGAAATTCATGCCGTTTTTTATTTGGTGAAGGGTGCGGCAAGCTTTTGAGTGGGATTCCGTATTACCTCGTATTAGGGGAATATGTTAGCATAGTAAAATAATGACTAAATGGAGAGTGGTTATGACACAGGAAAATTCAAAGGCGGTTTCTATAAGGATTTGTTTAATCCTGCCTCAAATTATGATTGTAGGTTTCTTGTTAAAAAATATTCAGCTACTTAATAATTCGTCCTCGATCGTTGCTAAATGGCTAGCGGGCATTTCCTTTGTCCTTTTTTCATTTTTGCTTATCGTCTCGTTATGGGCGACAATCAAACATTTTAAAGGAACAGATGTGTTGGACCGTCATACATAAACAAAGTTAAAGCAGGGGGATTGTGATGATTGGTTATATTCTAACGGGGTTTTTGTTAATCTTTGCTTGCAGGAAATTTTATAAGTATAGGGCCATTTTTAAACAGCTGTCGAAAAAAGAATGGCTGCAATTCGGTGCCGGTTTTTTACTGGCATGGGCTGGAGCTGTATTTATTATTATAGGTGGAGCCAACATAACGGAAATGATTGAAATCCCATGGTTAAAAAGCCTTTTGGAAATTGGAGTGATTTTGATTGGCTTGGCGTTGGCAGGAATCATTATGAGTAAAATCTTGCCGAAGAAAATAAAAGAGTTTTATTTGGGAGATTAGTGGAACGGGGGAAAATGAAAATGGGAGAAATGATCGGATTTGCAGTAGTTGGGATAATTATTGCAGGTTTAACTTATGCTTTAATTAAACAAGTTATAGAGACTAAGCGCAGCGGTAGCAATGTGGCCGGTCCGCTGTTTCGTAAACAAATGGCTGGAAAAAATAAAGTGATGACGATAGCGTTACTTGGAATTTTAGTATTTTACACATTAAATATCTTGAGCGTTATCTCCTCATCTATCCCGGTATCTAACAGCTTGACTGTACAGGGGACTTGGTTGAGTTTTCTAGTTTACTTTGTTGCAAAGTTTGCAATGAAACCACAGTTAGCTGATCAGCGTAAACTGAATGTGTAGACCCCTTGACGAAAAAACAGGTTCAAAGTAAAGTAATGTTAAATTCATCAAGCATTAGGTGCCCGTTAAAGGAGAATAGGGAATAAAGTGAAAAGCTTTAGCGTAATCCCACCACTGTATGGAGGAGTTTCATAGCAATACCCACTGGATGTCATTCCGGGAAGGGGCTATGAAATCGTGAATCTGAGCCAGGAGACCTGCCTAATACGCTTACTGTTTATAGACACTGGATATGTCTGTAGTTTATTTGTTAACGAATAAACTGCAGGCTATTTTTATTGTCAAAATTCATTTAAATGGGGGAAACGAAACATGCAATTATTACAGAAAACGATTGAACAAATTCAGGGAATCGACCGACAAATGGAAGACAAAGCGCGACAGTACATAGACTCTTTAGCCAAGCCGCCTCAAAGTTTAGGGAAGCTTGAATCATTAGCTATGCAAATCGCCACAATTACCGGTGAACTTGCACCGAAAATCGATAACAAAGCGATGATTGTCATGGCGGCAGATCACGGTGTATATGAGGAAGGGGTAACACCAAACCCGCAAAGTACAACGGTTTTCCAAACACTATCCTTTCCGAAAGGGACGACAGGGATGTGTACGATTTCGAAAATAACGAATGCGAAAGTCATCCCGGTAGATATCGGGGTAAAAGAAGATTTACCTCAAGATGCCGGGGTCATTATTAAAAAGGTGAAATACGGGACGGACAATATGGCGAAAGGTCCTGCAATGACACGTGAAGAAGCGATTCAGGCGATTGAAGTCGGAATTGAAGTCGCGACAGAAGCCATTCGAAGCGGCGTCAACCTTATCGGGACCGGTGAAATGGGCATCGGAAATACGACACCAAGTGCTGCGGTGCTTTCGGTACTTCATGGCTGTGATCCGCTGGAAGTAACGGGTTACGGAGCTGGTGTTGGGGCTGGCGGTATCGAATATAAAGCCGAAGTCATTCGAAAAGCGATCGCGTTGAATAAACCGGATGCTGAAGATCCGATTGATGTTGTGGCAAAAGTAGGCGGGCTGGAGATTTGCGGGATGGCAGGAGTTTTCCTTGCAGCTGCCGCGAATCGTGTGCCGGTCGTAGTCGATGGGTATATTTCAACGATTTCGGCATTGATCGCCTATAAACTGAATCCGAATGTGAAAGCGTATTTAATTCCGTCACATCTATCGGAAGAGCCGGGTGCAAAAATCGCGGCCGAGCTTTTAGGACTGGAACCGATGCTGCATATGAATATGCGACTTGGAGAAGGATCGGGTGCTGCATTGGCATTCCCGATTCTTGATGCGGCTTGTTCGATGATTACGAATATGGTCACGCTGGAAGAAGCGGCGGCACTTTTAGTGTAAGTTGAAGAAAAAAGTCCAATAAATGTTCGCGCCTCTAGTTAGAATGTTACTTCTAACTAGGGGTGTTTTATTTTTGCATAAAAAATGTATAGAATACTATTGGAAAAATTCCTTAAATGCTCTATAACATAAAAACAATGCTTATTTAAGTAATTTTTTCCGAAAAAGTTGTGACTGTTTATTTTGAATAATTGAATAAAAATTTAGAATATTGTTTATTTTATAAGTTTTAATTGGTAGACTTTACATGTATTGCCTACAAAAGTTAGAACGAAGGGGGAAAAGACGAATGAAGAATAACTTAAAAAGTAATTTTCTGTTATTTTTAGTAATGGCGTTTGCCTTACTTTTAGTAGCGTGTAGCGGAGGGGATGATTCAGGTGTTGACTCATCTAACAGTGACAATACAACAGCGGATTCATCAAGTAGTTCTACTGAGGTGGAAGCGGCAGCTGGAGGGGATTTAGTACTTGCAACATTATCCGATGCGGCAAATTTAGATCCGCATATGTCTACGGACGTACCGTCAGCTTCTGTATTATCGAACATTACAGAAGGTCTTGTGAAAAAAGATAAAGAAGGCAATATCGTACCGAGTTTGGCAAAAAGCTGGACAGCAGTAGATGATGTGACATGGGAGTTTGAGCTTGAAGAAGGCATTACATTCCATGATGGAGAAGACTTCAATGCGGCGGCTGTTAAGAAAAACTTCGACCGCATATTAGATCCGGAAGTCGGTGCGCCACGGGCATTTTTATTTGAAGCGGTGAAAGAAGTGGAAGTCGTAAGTGATTATGTTGTACGAATTCATACACATTATCCATTTGCGCCATTACTGAACCACTTAAACCATCCGGTCGGCGTAATCATTTCACCAGCCCAAATTGATGCAGATTATGAAAATATGAAAGCTGACCAACCGGCAGGCGCATTAGTGAATGAGCAAGGTCCGATTGGTACAGGCTTTATGAAGTTTGATTATTGGACACCAGGTACAGAAATTAAATTAGTGAATAACGAAGATTACTGGAGTCAAAAAGCATATGTAGACTCTGTAACGTTTAAAGTCATTCCGGAAAGTGCGACACGTGCTGCAGAACTGGAAACGGGATACGCACATATTATTGAACCGGTTCAGCCAAATGAAGTGGAAATGATTGAAGGAACGACGAGTACTGTTGATATTACACCAGGTTCATCATTATCTTACGTTGGTTTCAATATCGATAAAGAACCATTTGACGATGTTCGTGTTCGTCAGGCAATATCAATGCTTGTCGATCAGCAATTGATTATCGATGGTATTTATGAAGGGATCGGTGAAGTAGCGAAAGGCCCGTTAGCACCAAGTGTATATGGCTATGATGACTCGGTAGAGCCATTAACTTATGATGTTGAAAAGGCGAAGGAACTTTTAGCAGAAGCCGGCTTGGCGGATGGCTTTACTACAACGATCTGGACAAATGATAACCCGCAGCGACAAGACATCGCAATCATGCTGCAAGAAGAACTAAAGAAAATTAATGTGACGGCAGACATTGAAGTGGTCGAGTGGGGCGCATACTTAGCGAAGACGGCTGCCGGTGAGCATGACATGTATATTTTAGGTTTATCGAATCCGGTAGGCGATGCGGACTACTTCTTAACACAGCTATTCCACTCGAAAAACCATGGCGATGCGGGTAACCGTATGTTCTACACGAATGACAGGGTCGATGCGTTATTAGATGAGGCGCGTGAAGAAATTGACACGACGAAGCGTTTAGCGTTATATAAGGAGATTCAAGATATTTTAGTGGAAGAAGCGCCAATGATTTATATCCACCATCAAGCGTATATTTCGGGTGTAAGTGAAAAAATTGAAGGCTACTGGATTAATGACTCAGGTCACCATAAACTTCAAGAAGTGAAATTCATAAAATAAAATGAAGCAAACGGGCTACATTAAAAGGAACGATTACTTTTAATGTGGCCTTTTTTTAATGAATAAGGCGATCCCAGAAAATAAGTGCCGTTTTTCAGTCTATTCCATTTGTTTTACCAGTAAAATACCAATAAGCGGAACTTTATCGTTTCTTCAACGAGGCAAAGAACGATAAAGAAAAGCCCTACCCAATCCTCGTAAATGTAATGTGCGACCAGAACATTAGGGGGAATGAATAGAACTTGATTTAATTTTACAGAAAATTCAGTGAAATGCAAGCAATTGTCCTGTCAAATGCTTTCCCTCTGTAATATCCTATATTAACCAAATGTAAAAACATACTCGAATTGTTAATAATAGCTTAAAAAGTGCTTTTTCGATTGAACTTGGAATAAAGTAACCGGTAAATAGGGTATGGAAATGTAAGACCAATAAAAGAGGAGAGGCGGGAGGGGCATTAAGGGAAACGGGGTGATCACTATTTCTCCGTATGGAAAAGTTCATTTTTGAATATATTCGAGAAAAGGATGAGGATAATATGAATCAAATTTTTAAAAAAGATGAGTTTATTATTATTCCTTTTTATAAAGGGCGTAAGCAGGAATTTATGGTCGTCAATACGAAGAAGGAATTTAAAAATGGACATACGCACTTAAAGTCATTTAAGATGGCCAAGTATTTGATCAATCTTGCGCGATGCCAAAAAATCAATTCCGGGTTAAGACCATATTTATTAACAAGCCTTACAAGAATATCAGCAGACCGTGAATATATTCAGAAATTGGAAGAGCTTCTAGCCGTAAAAAGAAGTAAAGGATCGAAAGCTTCCTATTATAATAAAGCAATATGATTGTACCTAAGTATGGTCAATGAAAATAGATAGACCGCTTTTTCAAGAAATTGAAAGAGCGGTTTTTTTGCATGAAAATTTATTTGGGTGAAGCTCATCACCGGAGAGCTTACAAATTTGACTAAATCATTTTTAATAAAGCATCTTCGCCAATCATACCTTCTTCGATGCCGCACGCTCTCGCTTCGTATGTGACGGATTCCAATGGCGCCTTGAGTAAGTCATCGATCGTTCGAACACCAACTGCACGCCCAGCAATGATTTTACGATCGGCCAACTTTTCATTTAACAGCCCGACATCGAGTGCACCACACATGATGTACCCACGCTCATTCGATATAGTCAGCAATGTTGTTTTCGGTAAATTCACCGTTACAGCAGTAAATAAATGACCTTGAAGATCAATCGTTTCCGTATAGACGATAACCTTCTCCCCCTTTCATATAAATCATATGAAACAATTGAAAAATGGTACTTGTTTTCGGCGAAAATGTGCAGAATGATTCGAATATTAATTAAGTGAGAGGTAAGATTTCATATTCAACCTATGAAATGCAGGGTGCAGAAGACGTGTACAAAACTGTCCGATATAACTTTATTTACCATTGAAGTTTTCGCCTCTTCTCTCCATAATTAGTTTGTTAAAATAATATTTTACTGGAGGATAATATATGAGGTTTTTGAAAATGGTGATGGTTGTGCTTCTTGTCTTTTCATCTGCTACGTTTGCGAAGGTGGATGAAGCTCAGGCAGCATCAAATATTTCGATTTTTTTAAATGATTCCAAACAATCATACAGCAACAAGGCGATGATTAAAAACGGGGTAACATTAGTACCGTTACGTGGTATTTTTGAAGGCTTAGGAGCAAATGTTAATTGGAATGCATCCACTAAAACGATTGATGCATCTAAAGGCAGTACAAAAATTTGGCTGAAAATCGGCTCAAAAACAACGAAAGTAAATGGCAAAAATGTAACGATTTCCGTTCCTGCTCAAATAGTAAATGGCAGCACACTCGTACCTTTACGATTTATCAGCGAGGCGTTAGGTGCTCAAGTTAATTGGGTACCAACTACAAAAACAGTGAAAATTTATATGAGCAAGGGGACATCGACTGCACCATCCGGGAAGTCAATGAAAGTGCACTTCCTTGATGTAGGTCAGGGAGATTCGACATTTATCCAGTTAGCCGATGGTAAAACAGTGTTAATCGATGCAGGCCCAACCAACCAAGGCGATAAAGTAGTGGCCTATTTAAAATCATTAGGTGTAAAAAAGTTGGATTATTTAATTTCAACACACCCTGATGCGGACCATATCGGTGGAATGGTGGATGTATTGAATGCGTTTGAAGTAGCCACATTTGTCGGATCGGGCAAAGTACACACATCAAAAACGTACGAAAATACGTTATTAGCAATACAGGCAGAAGGAAGTAAATTCATTATTCCAACGCCTGGACAAATTTTAGAACAAGATCGTTCTATAAATTCCTATTTAAGTGTCATTTATTCTGATCCGGATGCAGCAGAAAATAACGATGCTAGTCTAGTTATAGCAGCTGGGTATTGCTCACAGGATGTATTATTAATGGGCGATGCGGACGTAGCGATTGAATCGAAATTGGTTGCAACGAACAAAATTAGTGAAGTAGAAATTTTAAAAGCTGGTCATCATGGTTCAAATACGAGTAGCTCCCTTGGCTTCCTGAAAACTGCCAGCCCGGAAGCAGTTATTTTATCTTATGGTGAAAATAATGACTACGGCCACCCGCACCAATCTGTATTAACGAATATTAAAACGGTTGGTGCAAAAGCATTTTCAACTGCACAAGCTGGTACAATTGTTGCCACATTAAATTGTAATGGTTATACGATTGACAGTAAGGAATTCAAAGCACCAGGTGAAACTGTTCAGCCAACACCGGTACCTGTTCCAACACCGTCGCCAAAACCATCTACAGGTGATGTTAACTCCGGTACATATGTAGTAGCAGGAGCAGCAACGTCTTTCAAAAATTGTACGGCAATGCGCGCAGTCTACCCAAGTGGTGTTAAATCAAGTCACCCAGCATATGAGTCTAAACACGATCGTGATAACGACGGCTGGGCTTGTGAAAAATAACGTGACGGTTCTCACGTTCCATAGTAAAACCGGTTCGTACTAGAGTTATAGTGCGAACCGGTTTTTTTATGGGGTTCAGTCCTGTATCTAAGAGAATTTTTGCGAAATCCAAACAACTGCATGAAGCAATATCTTTAACAACGCAACCAACTTCCCGTGGTAAACTAATAAAAACACCATACAAAAGGAGGCTCACCCATGATAACCCGCCTAAAACAATCACTTACTTTCCGTCTTCTTATCACAATCAGCGGGATCGTTTTTACGATTTGTGTGCTGTTTTTGTTGTTGATTAATCATTATTTGGATGAATCGGTACTGGAAGAGATGGGGGAAAAGGCGTTAACGAGTGCGTATTTGATTGCTGAGCGGCCGGATGTCGTTGCCGCATTCTCTGCGGAAGATCCGTCTTCTATTCTTCAGCCGATTGCGGAGGATATACGAAAGCAGACCAGTGCCAGTTTCATCGTCATAGGAAATGAGCAAGGGATCCGCTATACCCATCCGAACTCGGAAAAAATCGGCCTGTCGATGGTCGGCGGGGATAATGATTCGGCACTTATTAACAAAGAGTCCATCGTTTCGGTAACGACGGGTTCAATGGGAGAATCGATCCGCGGGAAAGTACCGGTTTTGGTTAACGGCAAAGTTGTCGGGGTTGTTTCGGTAGGGTACTTAACGAAAGATATACAAAGGACAATTGATACCGCCTTTTTCGGTTGGCTTCAGATCACGCTGCTGCTTGCGGTTTTCGGGATTGTTTGTGCGGTGCTGTTATCGCTTTATGTTAAAGATCAGCTGCTCGGTATGCAGCCGGCGCAAATTGCCAAGCTTTATTCGGCGTATCACACAATACTTGAGGAGACGACGGATGGGGTTATTTTGACGACATTCAATAATGAAGTGGTGATCTCGAATTCACGTGCGAAGGAACTCCTTTCCCCACTGACAGAAGGCATTTCACTACATACACTGCTTCCCGAACAGCTATTTGAAGAAGAGGTGATTCGGGCACTGGAAATTCCGTTGCAGCAGCAGGAGATGATTATTACAAAAACGCCGTTGGAACATGAGAAGCAGCTCGGCTATTTATATATTTTACGGGCAAAGCTTGAATATGAAACGGTCATTAATGAACTGACATTGGTGAAGCAGCAGGCGCGGATGCAGCGGGCAAAAACACATGAATTTGCGAACAAACTGCACGTTCTTTTAGGCTTGTTAAAGCAATCCCATATTGAAGAGGCGATTGCATTTATCAGGCAGGAGCAGCAGGACTCAACGAAACAGCAGCAGGCAATTGCAACCCAGCCTTCGATATTGCTGCAGGCGTTACTCGAAGGGAAAATATCGGAAGCGAAAGAGCGCGGCATTACGATTACGATCGAAACAGAGGACGTGTTAGTCGATTATAATGATGAAGAAGTGGATGCATTATTGACCGCATTAGGGAATGTCCTGCAAAATGCGATGGATGCATTGGATCAAACAAAGAGACCGGACAAGCAAATTGAGCTGTTTATCCATCAATATCGCCATGAACTGATCATTGAGGTGCATGATAATGGGCCGGGAATCGATGAAGAAACGGCAACTCAGATTTTTACACTCGGATTTACGACAAAGGACGGCTATGACCGCGGTTACGGCCTGGCAATCAGTGAACAGGCACTTGAAAAAGTCGGTGGCTCACTGTTAATAGAAGAAAGCGATTTAGGCGGTGCCTGCTTTTTAATCATTTTACAAAGGAAGTGATTCAATGGATATTTGGTTACTGGAAGACGATTTTCGCATTGCGGCGATTCATGCCGACTATATTAAAGCGATTCAGCCGGATGCACAAGTACAGCAATTTCTAACGGGGGCCTCATTAAAGGAAGCACTCCTGCATAACACACCACCAGCAATTCTGTTGATGGATTTATATATTCCGGATGTTACAGGCTATGAACTTGTAGCGTATGTACGATCGCAGTTCCCGGAAGTCCGCATTATTATGGTGACAGCCGCCGCAGAGCGTGCCCATGTCGAAGCATTGTACGCATATGGGGTATTCGACTATATTGTAAAACCGTTTGAAGAAGCGCGGCTGCAAAAATCATTCCAGCAGTTTCATTTGATGCAATCGGCTTTTCAAAAGAAAGCACATTTCTCACAGCAAGACCTGAATGCGCTGTTTCACCGGCAAAATCATTCGACAGCGACTGAAAAGGCACTGCCGAAAGGAATCGATACGTTTACACTCGAAAAGGTGATTCACTTATTTAATGAGCACGAGTACACAACATTGACGGCGACACAGTTAAGTGAAGTGATCGGGACAAGCCGCTCCACAGCACGACGCTATTTGGAATACTTAGTGGAAATGAACATTCTTGAGACGAAGCTGCTTTACGGTACTGTCGGTCGTCCGGAACGGAATTATGTCCTCCGTGAAACTTATGAACAAAATTAGCTTTATTGTTTTTATTAAATAAATGAGCACATTCTTCCTCCTCACATAGAATTGTCATAAGATTATAAGAATTCTAAGCAATGGGGGTTGTTGAATGTTAAGTATTATTGGTATTATTACGATTTTGGTAATTGTTGCGCTGTTAATCAGCGGACGTGTATCGCCAATTGTTGCGATGGTTCTTCCGCCGGTAGTGGCGATGTTTGTTGCAGGCTATTCGTTTGATGATTTAGGGGTATTTTTCGATGATGGAATCAGTTCTGTAATCAGTGTTGCCATCATGTTTATTTTTGCGATTATTTTCTTCGGAGTTATGCAGGATGTCGGTTTGTTCGAACCAATTATCAATAAAATGGTAGCGCTGTCAAAAGGGAATGTCGTGCTTGTTGCAATCGTAACGGTTATTGTCGCGGTTATTGCACAGCTTGACGGTTCAGGTGCTTCCACATTCCTGATTTCGATTACGGCATTATTGCCACTATATGTTCGTCTAGGGATGAACCCGTATTTACTTTTACTGTTAGTCGGCGGTTCTGCGGCGATTATCAATATGATTCCATGGGGCGGTCCATTAGGGCGTGTCGCTTCCGTTCTTGATACAGATGTAACAGAGCTATGGCATCCGTTAATTAAGATTCAGGTTATCGGTGTTGTGCTGATGCTGTTACTAGCTGTCTTTATGGGATTCCGTGAAAAACGCCTCATTGCGAAACGAGCGCAAACAGGGGAAACGTTAAAATTCGATTTAAGCAACAGTATTTTAAATGCTGAAACCGATGAAACATTAAAGCGTCCGAAACTCATTTGGGCAAATGCGATTTTAGCTATTGTTGTTCTAGCTGTATTAATGTCAGGACTTTTACCGGCCGGCTTAGCGTTCCTGATCGGTGTCGCGATCGCTTTACCATTGAACTACCGTACACCGAAAGAGCAGATGGGACGTATTCAGGCACACGCATCGAACGCGCTAACGATGGCTTCGATCATCATCGCAGCAGGACTGTTTTTAGGGATTTTAAACGGGACAGGCATGCTAACGGCCATTGCCAATAATGCCGTAAATATTTTACCAAGCTTTTTAGCACAGTATTTACATATTATTATTGGGGTACTTGGTGTACCGTTTGACTTGCTGTTAAGTACGGATGCATATTACTTCGCATTGTTCCCGGTTGTTGACCAAATCGGTTTAACATACGGCATCGATTCCTTATCGACAGCGTATGCGATGATCATCGGTAACATTGTCGGCACATTCGTATCACCACTTGCACCGGCAGTATGGCTGGCACTTGGTCTATCAGGTCTGGAAATGGGCAAACACCTGAAGTTCTCATTCTTCTGGATGTGGGGATTGAGTATCGTACTATTAATCATTGCTATTTTATTAGGTGTAGTACAAATATAATAAGCTATTTAAGAAGCTCCCTTTTATAGGGGGGGCTTCTTTTATTTTTGTTTCCGAACACCCTTCTTTCTAGGACGGACCTATCACTTAAAGAATTGGTAAAAAATAATAATTTTTTTAATTCAATAGAAGGAATTTTCTGATAAATGGAATTTTATAGCAAGAAAATATCTTGAAATAATAAAATAATGATATTACAAAGGAAAAAAGGACGAAAAAGCTTGTAAAGCTAGTTTTTTAATAATAAACTGAATTTAGAAATATCTAACTATAGAGTAAAAGGGGAAAATTCATGAAAAAGAATCTATTAGCAAGTCTACTACTCGTACCAGCATTGTTATTGGGAGCATGCGGTGCAGATGAAACAGAAAAGGAATCAACATCAACTGATTCAGACAAAGAAGTTTATAAAGTAGGTATTGATGTTACATACCCACCATTTGAATTCGAAAAAGATGGTAAATATGTAGGGATTGATGTGGAGTTAATCGAAGCAATTGGTGAAGACCAAGGTTTTGAAGTGGAATTGAAAGCAATGGACTTCAAGGGAATTATTCCAGCACTACAAGCAGGTCAATTAGACGTAGCTATGGGTGGAATGAGTATCACGGAAGAACGTAAAAATGTCGTTGATTTCACTGAGCCGTACTTCGATGCAGGTGTATCTCTAATTGTTAGTGAAACAAACACAGATATTCAATCTGTAGAAGATTTAAAAGGACAACGTGTAGCAGTAAAAAAAGGAACAGTTGGCGCAAACTATGCGACTTCGATTGCACAAGAAGTTGGATTTGAAATGGTTCAATTTGATGATAGCCCATCAATGTTCCTAGAAGTACAAAACGGAAATTCTGTAGCATTATTTGAAGACTACCCAGTTATCTCATATGCGATCGCACAACAAGATTTACCATTAAAAATTGTTGGTGACCGTTTAAATGATGACAAATACGGAATTGGTGTATTAAAAGGTAAGAACGATGAAATTCTTGAAAAAATTAATACGGGTCTAGAAAACTTGAAAGAAAATGGCAAGTACCAAGAAATTCTAGACAACTATTTAGCTGAATAAAACGGTAAGCACGCGTATAGCGTGCTTATTTTTAAGAGGAGTGAAATACATATGGAAGTAGCAATCGCTGCGTTACCTTACTTGCTGGAAGGGTTGAAGATGACGCTTTACATCTTCGTTATTGCTATTGTATTAGGGTTTGCTATCGGTCTTATCGTCGCATTGTTCCGTTTAGCGCCATTAACAATTTTAAATATCATTGCAAAAGTCTTTGTAAATATCATCCGTTGTACACCAATCATTGTACAATTATTCTTCATCTACTTCGGTGTGACAAAGTTCATCCCGATGGATAATATTACAGCGGGGATCCTTGCAATTTCACTGAATGCCGGCGCTTATTTCTCTGAAATTATCCGTGCGGGAATCCAATCAATTGATAAAGGGCAAACAGAAGCAGCTCGTTCACTAGGTCTTTCAGGGGCTCAGACGATGAAGGACATTATTATGCCGCAAGCACTTAGAAGAATGCTTCCTACATTTACGAACCAAGCGATTATTAGTTTGAAAGATACATCGCTATTATCTGTTATCGGAATCGCCGACTTAACGCAAAAAGGGGACATTCAGGCTTCTGCTACATTTGCTGCGTTTGAAATTTGGTTAACTGTTGGTGCAATCTACTTTGTAATTTTATATGCATTAACATTGTTAAGTAATTACCTCGAAAGGAGAATGGCCCTGCGATGAGCATTATTACCGTAAAGAACCTAAAAAAATCATTTGGGATACTAGAAGTTTTAAAAGATATTTCTACTGAGATTAAAGAAAAAGAAGTTGTCTGTGTTATTGGGCCATCGGGTTCAGGGAAAAGTACCTTTTTACGTTGCTTGAATCGCCTTGAAGAAATTTCAGGCGGAGATGTCATTGTAAACGGTCATGCGATTTCCGCTAAAAATGCAAACTTAAATCAAATTAGACAAGAAGTAGGGATGGTTTTCCAGCAGTTTAATTTATTTCCGCATAAAACGGTTTTGCAAAATATCACATATGCTCCGCTAAAATTAAAGGGCTTAACGAAAGACCAGGCCAAGGAGCGAGCGATGGAACTGTTGAAAAAAGTTGGTTTAGTAGAGAAAGCCAATGCGTATCCTTCTGAATTATCAGGTGGACAACAGCAGCGTGTGGCGATTGCCCGTGCACTAGCTATGCAGCCGAAAATCATGCTATTTGATGAGCCAACGAGTGCACTTGACCCTGAAATGGTTGGGGATGTTCTTGATGTTATGAAAGACTTGGCAAAAGAAGGTATGACGATGATCGTCGTAACGCATGAAATGGGCTTTGCGAAAGAAGTAGCGGACCGCGTTATCTTTATGGACGGCGGCTACATCGTTGAAGAAAACGAGCCAATCGCGTTGTTCGAATCACCACAGGAAGAAAGAACAAAATCATTCTTAAGTAAAGTATTATAGACAGGTGACAGAAGCCGGTTCGTACAAGAATTGTACGGACCGGTTTTTTGGTGTGCCCGGCATGCACAACAGCCTGGTGGTGAAAGTCCACTACAGGCTTGGCAGTAGGAACTGTTAGCGAAAGACAAGGGTGTCCATGGTGACGTGGAATCTGAAGGAAGTCGGACGCAAACTCTCGAACTGACGAACAGAAATCAGATAAAAGGCTGACTTGGGACGGATGAGCTTGCCAAACAAAGCGAAGTCCAATACTGCCCAAATCCCATACAGTAAATCTGGCAGTTACATGAGAGGAAGGCGGTTGTGCTTACCCGGGGAGGTCTCTTGAGGGTTATTCAATTAACAATTTGTTTAGTGATAAATGGATGAATCAAGAGAAGTCAGCAGAAGCCATAGTAGTCTTCGACAAAAGATGAAGGGCCGAACAATCTTTTAAATCTTGAAAGAAACAAGGAGGTGGAGACATCCCGCCAAAACACAGAAAACATCAAGGTATAGACCGAATAGATGGCTACTTATAGAGGGATAAGCTGGAAGCGAAAGAGTATATAAGAGCGTGTAGGGATGTAAACATGGAAATGAAGAAACAAGAAAGTATCAATTTAATTGACAGAATTGCGTCCCATAGAAACCTATGGAATGCATATAAGAAAGTAAAAGGAAATGGAGGAGCACCTGGAATCGATGGTATCACGGTTGATGGACTGAAGGCGCATTTAATAAAATATGAGGAACCATTGAAAAGGAAATTAAAAGATGGTTCCTACCAACCTCAACCAGTGAAACGAGTAGCTATCCCAAAAGCGGATGGCTCCAAACGATATCTAGGTATACCATGTGTATTGGACAGAGTTGTTCAACAAGCCATTCTACAAGTCATCCAACCAATAATTGATCCACACTTTTCAGACAAAAGTTTTGGCTTTCGAAAAGGTCGAAACCAACACCAGGCAATTGCCCTCGCTAAGAAATATTACGAGGAAGGTTATCGAACAGTGGTGGACTGTGACTTGAAAAGTTACTTCGATACGATTCATCACCAGCGACTACGAGCTTATTTGGAAGAATTCATAACAGATAAAATAGTACTTAAGCTAATATGGAAATTCTTACGCTCAGGCATATTGGACAAGGACATCCTCATTGAAACGACAGAAGGTACACCCCAAGGGGGTCCACTCTCTCCAATTCTAGCAAACGTGTATTTAAACAAGCTAGATAGAGAGTTAGAAAAACGAGGACACCGATTCATTCGCTATGCGGATGATTTTGTGATTTATGTAAAGTCACCAAGAGCAGGTGAACGCGTCATGACCAGTGTCAAGAATTTTATCGAAGATGAACTGGGTCTCACAATCAATGAGCAGAAAAGTAAAGTGTGTGGCGCAACAGCAGCTACATTCTTAGGGTTTCATCTACAAAATCTGTCGGGAAAGTGGGATACCGACCAATCAAGTCCGCCAAGAAACGACTAAAAGATAAGCTAAGAATACTGACGAGTCGTAAACGAACAGGGACATTTAGTGAGATTGTGAAAAGAATCAATCAAACAACGGTTGGTTGGATTAATTACTATGGAGTTGCCAACATGAAAACTTTCATCCAAGAATTACAGGGATGGTTAAACCATCGCTTACGTCAATTAATATGGAAACGGTGGAAGCTACCACGAACTAAATATGTGAAATTACGCCAATACGGAATCCAACATGATGAAGCGATGAAAACGGCGCATTCAAGAAAAGGGTACTGGCGAATATCACGAAGCGAGGTTCTACACCAAGCCATTCCAAATAAAAGGCTCGTAAAATGGGGACTGAAAGACCTGTCCCAATTTTACGAGCAAAGATACTCAAAAGGTTGAACCGCCGTATACGGAACCGTACGTACGGTGGTGTGAGAGGTCGGCTAGCCAATTAATGGCTAGCCTCCTACTCGATTTTGCCTAAATTCCAGTGATATCCAAAGATCCGGTTTACGAGGGATTTATGAGTATCATTTATGCTAATATGTAACTATTAATTAGCAACGATTCAAAACAAAGAAGGTGGCAATTTGTCAGCAATCGAAATACTGTCCTGGCCGTTCAAGCAAGAAAGCATTAACCGGATTAACAACAATGAACACTATCTGAACTACCCGGTCATCTATGTGTTAAATGGCAATAAAGAAGCTTACATAGGGGAGACGGTATATTTTAAAAGCCGGATGAAAGCCCATCTAAGTGCCCGGAAAAACGTCAGTCAGATCAACCTCATCAAGCATGAAAAGTTCAACCGTTCTGCAACCTTTCATCTCGAAACAAAGCTGATCAATTATTTTCTTGGTGATGAAAAATATACTCTACAAAACAAAAGTAAAACGGCGAGCGATTTTACGCATAACTATTACGACAAGCCGTATTATGATCAGCAGTTGTTTAAAGAAATCTGGCAGAAGCTGTACGAGCAAAAGCTGGTCGATCATGAACTGCATGTCATCGAAAATAAAGATATTTTTAAACTGTCGCCGTTTAAGGAACTCTCGATCGAGCAGCTTGAACTGAAAGAGAAGGTACTCGAATTTTGTGAGAAACAAGTAAGTGCCAATCCTGAAGAATACGGCAGTTTACTGGTCATTGAAGGGGAAGCGGGCGTAGGGAAAAGCGTTGTGCTAAGCTCAATTTTCAACACGATTCAGGAACGGGCGGAAGAAGCTTCGTCACCGCTTTATCAGACGGAAAATTACTTGGTCGTCAATCACGAAGAAATGTTCAAAACATATAAAGGGATTGCGAAACAGGTGAAGCATTTAAAGGCAAAAAACTTTGCGAAGCCGACACCTTTAGTGAACACGCTCCAAAAGGAAAATAAAAAAGCGGACATCATTTTTGTGGATGAAGCGCATTTACTACTTACAAAACCCGATACGTATAATAACTTCCACGGCAATAATCACTTGGAAGAGCTGTTAAAGCTGGCAAAAGTCGTCGTCATTATTTACGACCAAAATCAGGTGCTGAAACTGAAGAGCCTCTGGGGTGCGGCAACGCTTGAACAACTAAAGAAGCGAAGCGCGTACACCGAAGAATATCAGTTGACGAACCAGTTCCGGATGCAGGCAAATGATGAGGTCATCAATTGGATCAATGCATTCAAAAACAAGCAGCTGCTGCCGCTGCCTCATGATGAAAACTATGAATTCAAAGTGTTCGATGCGATGAAGGAAATGCATGACACAATAAAGATGCGGAACAGTGAATTCGGACTCAGCCGGGTCGTTTCAACATTTGATTATTTGCATAAAAAAGATGGCGGGACGTATTATGTGAACGAATCCAACGGCGAATACAAAATGCCTTGGAATACGACGAGTACGAAATATACGTGGGCGGAAAAGCCGGAAACGGTGCATGAAGCGGGCTCGATCTATACGATTCAAGGATTTGATCTGAATTACGTCGGCGTTGTGCTCGGACCATCTGTTAAATATGACGCGGGGCGGGACGAGATTGTCATAGACCCGAGCAAGTATATGGATAAAGGCGCTTATTCAGGCACGGAAGGCATTGCCGATGTGAACGAAGCGAAGGAAAAAATTGTCCTGAATTCGATTAATATTTTAATGAAGCGCGGCATTAAAGGGCTGTACATTTATGCAAGTGATGAAGCATTGCGAAATAAGTTATTGACTGGACAATATCGGTAGAAATTACCCAAAATATACAGAATGAAATGAGGGAATGTGATGACAATATTTATCGAAAAGGTAAGACCATTTTTATTTTCAGACGATGAAGTTTTACGGCATGCCTGGTTATTGCAGCTCCATGATTATCCGGCGGTTCCGGTTGAGCTGGTCAATGATCTTATTGTTTTTTGCCGGATGAACGAGGTTACAAGGAAGGAATTATTAATGGATTTGGAAAATAGTCCGAAAAACGAGCAATCGATTGAACTGCTGTTACAGTGGATCCAGGAAATTCCATTAAAAGATAAAAAGAATGTTGTGCGCTTTTTACTGAATGTAGAGCCGAGAATTATTGTCAAATTTAAGAGTGAGTTGATGTCCTTTTTAGGTAGAGAGTATATTGAGCTTTGCGAGAAACTGCTGCAGTATGAATTTTCGGATGACGAAGAGTTTGAGCCGCTGTGGGAATTGTATGGTGAGTATTGCAATGTAGTCGAAAGAAATTATAATACATTGCATTTAGCTTTTCTGAAGCACATCATCAATGCGCTAATTCGTCTAGGCGAATATGATGAGATGGAAGCAAGACTTGTAATTGCCGACAGTATAGAAGAAGACTTTTTCAGTATCAATGGATTAATGGCGGTCTATGCAGCGGGTGTTATGCAAGAGGAAGAGTTGATTCCTTACTTTGTGGAATTGATGCATATAGAAGATGATGAATTGGGCCAACTCTTGCAGGAAACAATGATTCGTCTGCAGTCGGAAGAGATGGCAAAGGCTATGGTTCCGTATTTATTATCGGAAAAAAACGGGATGTATATGACAGCTAGTGCAGTATTAAAAGAGGCGAAAACGCAATACGCTGAACAAGCTTTAGCCGATGCTTATAAACGTACATCGGATATTGATATGAAAGAGTTTTTCCTGGATGCACTGACGAGTCATTTGTCTCCTAAAGCCTTTCCTTTAATAGAGAATTTCCTCGGGCGAAACGAAGTAGCTTTCGCATTTGATATGGATGAAATGTTTTACAGCTTTTACAAGGCTATGGGAAAGGAACATCCGTCAATAGCGACGTGGCGAGTATCTGTACTTGAACAGAAAGAGCGATTCGAAAAGGATATCGAGTCATTTTTAATGAAAGATATTATACGTGAGCAGTGCGGCAAAATCGGCCGCAACGATCCGTGTATTTGCGGAAGCGGAAAAAAGTTTAAAAAGTGTTGCGGGTAAGAGAGTAGGGGAGTGACCGAGATGGAAACCGTATATTTTGCAGGGGGCTGTTTATGGGGTGTACAGGCGTTTATTAAAACATTGCCTGGTGTGACATTTACTGAAGCGGGAAGAGCGAACGGAACGACGAACACTTTGGACGGCGGTTATGATGGGTATGCCGAGTGTGTCAAAACTGAATTTGATCCGAATGTTGTATCGTTGCAGGAACTGATGGGGTACTTTTTTGAAATTATCGATCCGTACAGTGTGAACAAACAAGGCGAAGATGTCGGCGAGAAATACCGAACAGGTGTATACAGTGAAAACGGAGCACACTTGATTGAAGCAAGAGCATACATTACAGCAAGACCAGATGCTGACCGGATTGTAGTCGAAGTTCTGCCTCTCGTAAACTATGTGAGAAGTGCGGAAGAGCACCAGGACCGGTTAACGAGATGTCCGGATGATTACTGCCATATTCCAGAAGCGTTATTAACGAAATATAAATAAAAAGTGAACCTTCCATCTCAAACTTGACTGGAAGGTTCATTTATTTTAGTTTCTATCTATTTTATCAATAACCGGTAAAAAGAGAGCGAAATCTTGACCAACCAAGATTTTGCTCTCCATTAAAAATGAATATTAGTATGCAGTCCAACCAGCATCAGCAGCAATTACTTGTCCGTTGATGAAGCTTGAATCATCAGAACCTAGGAATAATGCAAGTTGAGCGATTTCTTCTGGTTGACCAGCGCGAGGCATTGTGCCAAGCCCTGTTTGTTGACGTGCAGCACCGAACTCAGAAATGCCTGTCATCGATGATTGGATATTCGTCATTACGCCGCCTGGTGCGATCCCGTTGCAACGGATACCAGAGTTTGCGTACATGTAACCTGTATTTTTCGTTAAACCGGCTACTGCGTGTTTAGAAGCAGTATAAGCAGCACCCGCACGCGCACCACGTAAGCCGCCTGCTGAGATATTATTGACGATGACACCGTGACCTTGTTCAAGGAAGATGTTTGTGGCAATACGCATTGCACGCATCACACCCATTGTATTTACTGAGAAAAGACGATCCCATTTTTCATCAGAAATTTCACCGACTGGCTCCATGCCGTCCATGATTCCAGCGTTGTTTACTAAAATATCTAATTGACCGTATGCTGCTTTTGTTTCTTCAAACATGCGCTCCAGGTCAGCTAATTCTGCTACGTTTGCCTGATTTGCAATAGCTTGTCCGCCTGCTGCTACGATTGCGTCCGCCACTGTTTTTGCACCTTCAACGTTATAATCTGAAACGACAACTTTTGCGCCTTCTTTAGCATAAAGTTCAGCGATTGCTTTACCCATACCAGAAGCTGCACCTGTTACGATTGCGACTTTACCTTCTAATTTCATTTGAATTCATCCTCCTGAAATAATATTATCGAACATCTGTACAATAAAATTATAATACACGGGATAAAGCGTTTTCAATCAGCAAAAAACCTCCATGTGTACGATATCCAACATTTTTGTTAGAATTGTACAGTAAAGGAGGTCGCCATGAATAAAAATGATCTTCGTGTTATCAAAACGAAAAAAACAATACATAAAGCATTACTCTTATTATTGAAGGAAAAGTCATTGCCTCAAATTAAAATTACCGAGCTTTGTAAAGAAGCGACGATTAACCGGGGGACATTTTATTTTCATTATCAAAGTGTCGATGATGTGCTCCAGGAATTATTCGAAGAAATTATGCGGGATTTACAAGTTTCATATGATGAGCCCTTTAAAGAAGGACTGGAATTGACCGTCAGCGGACTCAACTTGAATCCAAACTCTGTGAAAATATTCGACCACGTAAAGAAATATGAGGATTTTTACAAAATTGTATTATCCGAAGATGTGTCGATGAAATATTATTACATGCTTTTTGATGAAATCTGCAAGCTAATGGAAGAGACGGATTTCAGAAAACATAAGGATGGCCTAAATAAATATCTTCATGCATATAATGCAAATGCCATCATCGGGTTACTTATTCAATGGTATTTGAATAACTTTGAGGACTCGGTGGATATGATGAACAATCGCCTCGTGGAAATTGTGAAATTCCGGCAAACGCTAAAATGAGTAAATTGTTTGGCATGCCAGCATGACCGTAGTCTGCAATCATTCCGATTGGAAAGCCTATTAAGCAATACTCTCCTTTAAGTACTTAGAGTAAAGGGGGGTATTTTTATACTTCCTGTTATATAATTTATGGAAGGGAGTGTTATAAATGGGCGAAATAGACATAAGCAAAGAGGCGATCGAAAAGGACTTGGCGTTGATTAAAACGTGTTTGAGACTTATAAATCAAGCAGTACTCTTAAGGGAACGCTGTGGCGAAACCTTTACCCCTTCTGAAAATGAAGAGTTACATATATTAATTTCTAAAATAGATAAAGATTTAAATAAACTTAAATTGAATATAAATTATGATACAAGGTAGAAATAAATCGGCGGGGTATCTATTTTGGAAGCCTGGTATTGTTTGAATCCAGTCTTTTGCCTTAACGATGGCAACCAATTATAATGAAACGATAGATGGTTATTAAAGGAGATTTTTAATGAATACACGAATGAATCCACGATATAAAATTACACGTCATAATCAGGAAGGGAATCCTTCGCTAAGCCTACAGGAATGTCAGAACTTCTTTGCGACTAAATTGGATTTCGAGTACAGAGATTTTTATAGTGTCACTCAAGACGGTGTCAACATGAAAATTAGCGGCGACTTCTTCATGTGGCAATACGAAGGTCAGGAAATCCCGTTCCGCTTTTACGAGAGTGAACTGTATGTGGCGGTAGCACACCGGGCAGTTATGGAGAAAGCGAAGGAAGTAGCGCGCGGTCTGGAAGCGAACTATATTGAAGGATAATTAAATACAAAGTACTGATTATATTAAGACAGTTGGGACCGGGAATCCGGGGCCGGCTGTTTATTTGTTTGAGCTAATCATTTATTTACGAAAGAAGGTTGACCAAATGAAGTTATTAATTTTAGGCGGTACGGGCCGGGTTGGAAGCCATTTAGTTAAGAATGCGCTTCTGGAGGGCCATCAGGTGACGGTTCTCGTTCGCACACCGGAGAAAATTCAGTTCCAGCATAAAAATCTGACGGTTATTCAGGGGAATGTGCTGAGTAAAAAAGATGTTGAGCAGGCAATGAATGGGGCGGATGTGGTAATGAGTGCCTTGAATACAGATGGGGGAACGACTCTTACGGAAAGCATGCCGTTCATTATTGATGCAATGGAAAAGGAAGACATTAAACGAATCATTACAATCGGTACTGCCGGCATCCTGCAAAGTCGCGTAAGCCCGGAACTGCTGCGCTACCAGTCAAGCGAATCAAAGCGGAAATTAACCCGTGCTGCAGAAGAACATCATAAAGTGTATGAGTTGCTGGAGCAGTCTGAACTTGATTGGACAATTGTCTGCCCGACCTATTTGCCGGACGGGGAACGGCTCGGGAACTACCGGACAGAACGAGATTTCCTACCGGTAGACGGCAGCCAAATTTCAGTCCCGGATACCGCGGACTTTGCCTATAGCTTATTGGAAAGCGGCGATTTTATAAAGGCGCGCGTGGGAATTGCCTACTAGCCTAACTTAGCCGAAATCATTTTGAAAATGCCGATGCCTGTAAGCTTCAATGTCATCTTTTCATTTTGGGAAAGGTGCTTCTCCACGTAAATGGACAGGTCATCGATTTTGATTTCCTGATAGTTGTGCACGTCTTTCGGCTTTCCTAAATGAGTCATCAATTCCTGTACGGGCGGGGCACAGCAAGCGTTCACAGATATAGTTCTTACGGAAACAGGCTTGCTTTTTGACTGCATCCATTTTTTCGTATTTGTATCGAGTTCGATTTGCATGAAGGGTTCCTCGCTTTCGTAGAGTGTGTGGGTGCGGAAAAGTTCTAATATCACCGCTCAATGTTCTAATAAACTGAAAAATGTTCTAATAAAACTGGGATTTTCTAATATATATGTACGATCTTCTAATAAGTGTGCCCGATGTTCAAATATGTGCTGCGGAAGTTCTAATAAAGCATGAAGATGTTCTAATATAATGGAAAATCTTCTAATACCCATATTGCTTCTACCATATCATAAATCACAAAATATAAAAGAAGCAAAAAAACGAACGATTCGGCTTCTCCGGTAAAGAAGCATCCATAATCGTTCGTTTTAATTGTTAAGAAGACAAAATATTTTCTGCCAAAACACGCTGTACAGCATAAATATTTGTCGCTTTGTTAAACTTCTTTTGAAGAGGGACGCTATTGCCGGAAACCCAGATTTTCAGCTCTGCATCCAAATCAAACGTGCCGGCTGTTTCGATCGAAAAATTTGTAATGCTCTTGTACGGAATGGACATATACTCCGTTTTCTTCCCGGTCATGCCCTGTTTATCAACAAGGATCAAGCGTTTGTTTGTAAAGATAAACGTATCTCGTATTACTTTATACGCATGCTTGACTACTTCATTACTCGCAATGATTTCAGCCATCTCTTTTTGAACCTCTTCTGCCTTCAATTCACTTGCATTGCCCATCAATCCATCAAAAATACCCACTCTGTTCACCTCATCTGTTTATCTCCACTATTTTTTCCGTTCCTTTAAAAGATATACTAGCGAACGATTGAATTTATTCCAAAATATTAATTTAATAATTTTCTCAGAATATGAGTAAAAATATATGAGTTGGGTATTAATGCTGTATAACAAAATTAAGGAGGGGTTCTAAATGAATCATTTGAAAGCTTTGGTTATTAAATTTGTGATGATTGCGGCAGTTTTAGGTATTATTCTTGCAGGGGTTTTTGGTTTTGCATTTAGCGACACATTAGTAATCAGTTTAGTGTTAACACTTTTAGCTTATGTTGTAGGGGATTTAGGGATTTTCCAGAATGCCGGTGCCCGTGCAGAGCAGGATAAAAGAAATATCGTCGCTACATTGTCGGATGTCCTTCTAGCAGCAATTGTTATTTACTTTATGGGACAAAGCTATTCTGAAAACAGCGACAATATTGTAGCAGCTGCCATTGTTTCAGCGGTAGTCATCGGTTTAGGGGAATGGTTCTTCCATAAATATATTGATAGACAAGTATTTGATAGAGCCGATGCAACAGATGCTCAAAGAGAATATTAATAGTTTTGTAGTGGCGCTTTCCAATAAGGAGAGCGCTATTTTTACATAATAAAAAACACGGAATTTAATCCGTGTTCACTGGTGTTATTTTCGAGTTGTCGTTGTTTCCCACATATCCTTCAGCCAAGCGTCAAACTGTGCGCCTTTTTCGCCTTCATATGTGTTGTAAATATCGATGCGCATTTTCTCCAATTTTACTTTGAAGTCTTCATACGTATGGTCCGCAGGCAAGCTCTTCTTAATACGCTTGAAAATTTTGCGCAGGTCTTTGAACAATTCGCCTTTAGGTGCTTCAGAAGGTTCGACTTGCTGACCCATTTTCTTTAAATGTTTCGCAGCAGCATCACGAACTTTCGTTACTAAATCCGCTTTCGCCACATATTGCAAAATTTTGATCGATTCATCCGCTTTAATTTTCGCCAGTTCCTGAACCGCTTCTAAACGTGCTTCCCAGTCTGCTGTACGATTTACGGCCTTCTTTAATTCACTGAAGTTCTCAGGTAATTGTTGTGCTGATTCTTGATTTTGTTGACTCATTATTTTGTCTCCTTTGTCATTGCCTTACTAGCAATGATCCGCTCCGTCTATTATAGCATGAAAGCGAGGCAATTACTCGTTCTAGTAGATGGCGAATCCGATTGCAGCGAGGCTGATTTTCTAATAAAGTTCTCCATTGTTCTAATATCTCGAAAAATCTTCTAATAAAAGTGAGAAGTTCTAATATAAATTCTATTTTTTCTAATAAGTGCTCCAACTATTCAAATAAAGTACTCAAATGTTCTAATATCCTATTCAACTCTTCTAATAAGTACCTGAACTCTTCTAATAAAATCCTGCCCCGCCACTGAACAGCCTAAAACTAAACGCTTTTAACTAAAAAAGCACGCACTTACCCGATATCTTCTAATAAACCTGGCCATATTTCTAATAACTCACGTAACTCTTCTAATAAGTATCCGAACTTTTCTAATAAAATCACGGTCCTATCCGCAAAAAACTTAAAAACCACCGGCAAATCGAGATCTTCTAATAACCCTCACCAAAGTTCTAAAACCTCATGCAACTCTTCTAATATCCGCCAAAACTTTTCTAATTAAACCCCTACAACGCGCACCCACTCTAAAAAAGCACAACCTCAAACACGAAATCTCAACACATTTCAGTTACACTCTTACTAAGCAATTGACAAAGGAGGAATTCAACCAATGTTCCAGAACAAAACCGTTATCGTCACAGGTGCAGCGCAAGGAATCGGGCGCACCGTAGCAACCCATTTTGCAAAAGCCGGTGCCAATGTTGTCATCGCCGATATCGAACATGACTTAGGTGTCCAGCTGGCAGGCGAACTGCAAAAGGAAGGGTACTCCGCCATTTTTGCAGAGACGGACGTACGCAGTGAAGAGAGCGTTCGTCAATTGATGGAAACAGCAGCAGCCCGTTTTGGCGAGATTCATATACTGATCAATAATGCGGGAAAAGGGAAATGGATTTCACCGCTGGAATTATCGCTCGAAGACTGGGATGACATCATCAATACGAATTTGCGCAGTGTCTTTTTATGTTCGCGTGAAGCGGCAAAACGGATGAACAGCGGCGGGGCAATCATTAATCTCGCTTCAACACGTGCGGTCATGTCCGAACCGAATTCAGAAGGCTATGCCGCATCAAAAGGAGGAATCCTGGCTCTTACTCATGCATTGGCAAGCTCGTTCAGTGAGCTGAACATTACAGTAAACAGCATTTCACCGGGTTGGATTGAAACAGGGGATTATGATGCCCTTAGACCGGTCGACCATAACCAGCATTTTTCCAACCGTGTCGGCAAACCGGATGATATTGCCCGCGCCTGTCTGTATTTAGCGAACCCGGAAAATGATTTTATTACCGGGACGGATCTGACAATCGATGGCGGAATGACGAAGAAAATGATTTATGAAGAATAATAGATTGAACGAAAGGGTGCTTTCCTGCAAAAAGGAACAGCGCCATTTTCTTTAAAAAAGTAACGTGAACGTGTCAATTTTCCATTTGAGGAAATTGGCACTTTTTATCTGCCTAGCGCACGTTTCCTAGCTTTCATTAACTAATAGTTCTAAATTTAAAAATTGTTCAGAAAATAAAGATTGTTTTTATTATTACCCTGTTATAATATAAAGCTCATTAAATAACTAGGAATTAACAGCGGAGGCATTTAGCATGAAAAAATTATTATCAATCGTTACATTATCAGCGCTTGTTTTAGCAGCATGTGGTGGCGACAAATCAGAGGAAAACGCAAGTGAGGCAAAAAATAAATTAGAGGAAATCCAGGCAGACGGAAAAATCCAAATCGGTCTTGAAGGAACATTCCCTCCATTCAGCTTCCATGATGTATCAGGGGCATTAACAGGCTTTGAATATGAAATTGCCGATCAGATCGCAAAAGACCTTGGTGTTGAAGCGGAATATGTTGAAACAAAATGGGATTCATTAATTGCAGGTTTAGATACAGATAAATACGATTTCGTAATTAACAACGTATCGATTACAGATGAGCGTAAAGAAAAGTACGACTTCTCGACGCCATATATGAAATCAGAAGCAGTAGTTGCCGTACATACGGATAACACGGAAATTAAAGAGCCGGCTGATATGGACGGTAAAAAATCTTCACAAACAATTACAAGTAACTTTGCCCGCGATGCAGAAGCGCTTGGTGCAGAAGTAGTGGCAACAAATGATCTGATGAGTTCAATCGAGCTTGTTGTACAAGGCCGTGCAGATGGAACAATCCATGACCGTGTGACATTCCTGACATACTTGCAGGAGCAGCCGGATACGAAATTGAAGGTACTGGACGGTGCGATCAATTCAACTGATATCGCATTAATTTTAAATAAAGAAAACGATGAGTTCCGTGAGAAGTTAAATGAAATTATTAAAGAACGTACTGAAGACGGTACATTCGAAGCAATTTCGGAAAAATATTTTGGTGAAAATGTTATTTCAAACAACTAATGGAAAGGTCGTTTCGACGGCCTTTTTTACGTGGATTTAACTATAGAAAGGAGTGTTAGTGGATGAGTAGAGAAATGGATATTTTACTTAACTCGATCTGGCCGATTTTAAAAGCAGGACTTCTTGTTACCATTCCGCTATCGCTCATTGCCTTTGCCATAGCACTGGTCATCGCAGTTGTGACGGCACTGGCTAGAATCTCAAACTACAAAGTATTACGCTGGATTTTCGGTACGTACGTCTGGGTATTTCGTGGAACACCATTATTGGTAACATTGTTTATCGTATTCTTCGGTCTTCCGAAATTGGGGATTACCCTTGATGCATGGACAGCGGCGATTATTACATTTTCACTGAATACGGGCGCCTATGCATCCGAATCGATTCGGGCTTCGATCTTGGCCATTCCAAAAGGGCAATGGGAAGCTGCAGAATCTCTCGGTATGACATATTGGCAAATGATGCGACGAGTGATCGCACCGCAAACTGTCCGAATTTCATTGCCGTCAGTGGCCAATGATTTTATCGATCTGGTGAAAGGGACCTCTTTAGTAGCGAGTATCACACTTGCGGATCTATTCATGGTCGGACAGCAAATTACCGCGCGTACATATGAGCCGCTTATGATTTATTCGCTTTGTGCGGTCATCTATTTAATCTTTATCAGTATTCTGATGGTCATTCAAAGCCGCCTGGAAAAATACGCATCAAAGTATGTATAAGAGTGTCAGGTGAAGTGCTAGAAGGGAGGGCTTATTATCGTACAATTTCAGCAAATGTCGAAGTTCTTTGGCGAGAACGAGGCATTGAAAAATATCAATTTAACATTTCATGAAGGCGAAACAACAGTTATTTTAGGTCCATCCGGTTCAGGGAAATCGACGCTGCTGCGCTGTATCAATTTATTGGAGCGACCTGAAAAAGGAATTTTGACAGTCGGCAACCAGACAGTTGAACTGAACAAGCCGATTTCTCAAAAGAACCTGCTTTCAATTCGTCAAAATACGGCGATGGTATTCCAAAGCTTCAATCTGTTCCCGCATATGAAAGTGCTTGAAAATGTGATGGAAGGGCCGGTTACCGTTTTAAGGAAAGATAAAGCGGCTGCAAGACAAAAGGCGCAGCAGTTATTGGAGAAGGTTGGCCTGAGTCATAAAACAGACCAGTATCCGTCGCAACTTTCCGGAGGGCAGCAGCAGCGTGTCGCCATCGCAAGAGCATTGGCGATGGAACCGCAGTTTCTACTGTTCGATGAGCCGACGAGTGCACTGGATCCCGAGCTTGAGGGGGAAGTGCTGAAGGTGCTGAAAGATTTGGCGGAAGAAGGCAAGTCGATGATTATCGTGACGCACAACCTGAATTTTGCGCGCGAAGTGGCAGACCGGATTCTATTTCTGGAAAACGGTGAAATCGGCTATGACGGCGTAACCGAAAACTTCTTTACAGCGAACAATAACGAACGGATTCAACAATTTATAAAATCGATGCAATTTATCTAACTAGGGGGATTCAACATGACAACAGAGAAAACAAATGTAGAGAGCTTTGATCTAGACCATACGAAAGTAGTGGCACCATACGTACGCCTTGCCGGTACTAAAACAGGAGCGAAAGGCGACGTCGTAACAAAATACGATATCCGTTTCAAACAGCCGAACAAGGCACATATGGAAATGCCGTCACTTCACTCTTTGGAGCATTTAATGGCAGACCGTATCCGCAATCATAGTGAAGATGTCGTTGATCTATCGCCAATGGGCTGCCAAACAGGCTTCTACCTGGCATTACTGAACTATAATGACTATGACGGTGTATTAACGATTATTGAAAATACACTGCAAGATGTGCTGAAGGCAGAATCTGTACCGGCATGCAATGAAGTACAGTGCGGCTGGGCGGCAAGCCATAGCTTGGAAGGCGCAAAAGCATTGGCCGAGGAATTTTTAGCTGGCCGTGCTGAGTGGCATATCGTTTTCGGAGAATAATGGTTGAAGCAAGTCTCCTGTGAGGGCAATCTCGCAGGAGACTTTTTTATGGAGCAATTGTTTTTAAAGTTCCTGTGTATAGGTTATTAATTAACTAAAGTAACTAAAAGGAGAATTTGAATGAACAATATTTCAACAACGACATTAACGATAAAAAGAGAATTTAATGTAAAGCCTGAAAAAGTGTTTGACGCATGGCTGAATCCTGAAATGATGAAAAATTGGTTCTTTACTTTGGTAGGGACGAACAAGGTCGCACAAAATGACCCGAAAGTAGGGGGCGGCTGGGAAATTGTCGACCACCGTGGTGGAAAAGACTACCGCGCAATCGGCGAATACCTTGAAATCAAATCGCCTGAAAAAATCGTGTTCACTTTTAAGATGCCGCAATTCAGTGAACTGGCAGATACCATTACAGTGGAGCTGAAAGAGTTGGGACAAGGCAGTGAAATGACGTTCACCCAACTGATCCATGTTGAGAATGAAGAGCACTGGACAGATGATGATATAAAAAAAGCTGTGGATGAAATGCGAGATGGCACAGAACAAGGCTGGAATTTAATGTTCATGGGTCTGAAGGAATTAGTAGAGACAGGAAAAGTGAGCTATCAAGGTTAGAGAACTTAAAATGAAACACCGGGTGGGAGCATGACCATTCGGTGTTTGAATTTTCAGCAGCGATGTTCTAATAAAGGGGTGATTTGTTCTAATATATTTTTATTTGTTCTAATAAAAGTGTGATCTTCTAATATAAGTAATAAATATGCTAATAAGTCCGTAACTTGTGCTAATATCGCCCACAGAAGTTCTAATATCCTCCCCCAATATTCTAATATCTGCCCCAACTCTTCTAATAAAATCTCATACTCTCTCCGAAAACCAAAAATACAACGCTCCCACTCATAAAAGCATCCGCTTATCCAAGTTATTCTAATAAACCTCGCCGAAGTTCTAATATTCGATGTAACTCTTCTAATATCTTCATAAAAACTTCTAATAAATTAAGCAACCGAACCCCATCCCTACCTATGAATTTTAGGAATGTAACGTATTCTTTTTCACTATTTTATTTAGTAAAGGGAAAATTGTATACTGACATAGGAAATTAGTATATTAATTTTATTATTTAAAGTAAGTATTATTGCATAAAACTTACTCGGAAAATTAAAAAGAGATAGAGGCTTTAGTAATTAGTAGTGAACTTGAAAGGGTGATATAAGAAACAGACTTGAAAAATGTCTATTAATCGAAATACATATTACGAACTTAGTAAGGAAGGGAAGTCCAATTTGTTTAATTTCAAAAATCTACAACCGAAACTAATTTTAGCATTTGCCCTATTTTTATTAGTACCATCCATAGCGATTGGGGCAACTGCCGCAATTATCGCGACGGATACAATTAAAGAACAGTATTATAATACAATCGACAAAAACTTGGGATTACTCAATACATCGATTAACAGTCTGATGGAAAATAAAATCGATAATGTTGACTTTTTATCGAAAGAAATCAGTAGCAGTGATGACGATGAATATATAGCAAAAATCATGGATCAATATGTTGAACTGAACGAAGACGCGGAATCCGTGTTTCTTGGCAAGGATGACGGATCGGTGACGATTGCGCCGTATATGGCAATGGATAAAGATTTCGATGTAACAGAACGTGACTGGTACAAGGACGCCATTGCCAATAAAGGACAGGCCGTTATTTCGCATCCATACATTTCTACGAGCAGTAATAATGTAGTTGTAACGATTTCAAAAAGTATCGCCGGCGGGGTAGTCGGAATTAACTTGAAATTAAGTCACATTGCCGAAATAACAGGCCAGATTAATGTTGGGGAAGAGGGCTATGCAGTACTGCTTGATAGAAAGGGCGAATACATCGTCCACCCTGAAGAGGAAACAGGCACGCCACTTGGAGAGTCGTTCTACGATGTGTTTTACAGTAACGAAGCGAGCTCGATTGAGTACGATTATTTCGGTGACAAAAAAGTAGTCCGTTTTATCACAAACGAATTGACGGGCTGGAAACTTGGCGGAAATATGTATCTTCATGAAATTGATGAGGCGGCAGCACCGATAATTAAAGCAACCATTATCGTTATTTTAATTATGGTTGTAGTTGGTGTACTGCTAATCTTTATTCTGATCCGTTCAATTATTAGACCGATCAAAGATTTAAAAGAAAAAGCACTAATGATCAGTGATGGCGATCTGACGCAAACGATCGACGTGAAAACGACGGATGAAATTGGAGAGCTGGGACAGGCCTTTGGAGAAATGCAGGAAAGCCTCAAATCCCTCATTCATAAAATTGAGCAAAATGCGGAACTTGTCGCGGCTTCAGCAGAACAGTTGTCGGCGAACTCCGAAGAGACGACTGCTGTGACACAGGAAGTTTCGGCTTCGATTCAGCAAGTATCGCTAAGCGCGGAAAAGCAAAAGGACAGTGTCGATACAAGTGTCCATGCATTCGAGGAAATAACGGAGGGCGCTGTACAAATCGCGAATTACTCGGCGCAAGTTTCAGCACTTACAAACGAAACGACGAAACAGGCATATGATGGCGGTCAGTCTGTTGAAAATATTGTGAATCAGATGAAATCGATCCATCAGTCGGTCATCGCGTCCCATCAAACGATCCAGTCATTAAATGATCGTTCAAAACAGGTGAATTCGATTTTAAATATTATTACAGGAATCGCTGAACAGACAAACTTGCTTTCATTAAATGCCTCGATTGAAGCGGCACGAGCAGGGGAACACGGGAAAGGTTTTGCGGTTGTCGCCAATGAAGTGAAGCAACTGGCAAATCAGTCCCATCAGTCGACAAAGGATATTTATGAAATCATTTCAGCTATTCAGAATGACACGGAAAATACGGTCTCGATTATGGACCGCATTTCCCACCAGGTAGAAAATGGTGTGGAAGTTTCCAACGAAGCATTGGCGAAGTTCTCTACCATTATCGAAAGTATGGAGCAAGTAACACCGCAAATAGAGGAAGTATCGGCAACAGCACAGCAAGTGTCTGCCTCGATTCTCGAAACATCTTCCAGCGTACGTGAAATGGCATTATTTGCGCAAGACAATGCTGCGATTTCAGAAGAAGTAGCCGCATCTTCGGAACAACAGCTCATCGCGATTGAAGAAATTTCTACATCGGCACAAGCTTTAACAGAACTGGCACAGGAATTACAGCTCGTTATCGCGAAATTTAAATATTAAACGAAAGGCATCTTCGAATATGGAGATGCCTTTTTATAGGTAGAAAAGTTCGCGGAAAAGGTTAAAATAGGCTAAATTGAAGTGGTGTAAATTTGATTTCGGAAGGGGAAGGCTACAATGAAAAGCGCAAAACCATTTTTAATATTTCAAGGCGGAGTTGCAGAAGAGGCAATGAACTTCTACACATCCATAATCGAGGATGCGGAAATTACGAGCATTGTCCGCTATGGGGCAAATGAAGGCGGAGACGAAGGGAAAGTCATGCAAGCGACTTTTTCGATTAAAGGTCAGGAATTTATGTGCATCGACAGTAATTTAAAACATGAATTTGACTTTACCCCGTCGTTCTCTATTTTTATTACATGTGATACCGAAGAGGAAACCGACTATCTATATGAAAAACTGCTCGAAGGCGGACATCCGCTAATGCCGATCGGGGATTACGGTTTCAGTAAGAAGTTCGGCTGGCTAAATGACCGCTACGGCGTGTCGTGGCAGATTAATTTAGCTTGAAAATTGTGCCGGGTGTCATGCATTAATACCCGGCGCTTCATTTTCTAATAAAGGGCTGAGTTGTTCTAATATAGTTTAAAATCTTCTAATAAACGTGGGATTTTCTAATATAAGTGTCGGTTGTTCTAATAAGTAGGTGATTTGTTCTAATATCATCCGCAGATCTTCAAATATCCCGCCCGGAAGTTCTAATAAACGCTCAAGTCTTCTAATAAAATCAATAAGCTGGTGAAAATAGTTCTCCATAAATAAGTTGTTCTAATAAAATCCACGAAAGATCCAATATCCCGCCCCGAAGTTCTAATATCTGCTCCAACTCTTCTAATAAAACCGCTAGACCAGTGAAGAAAATCTTCCAGCAATAGATTGTTCTAATAAAGCACGCAGAAGTTCTAATATCCCGCCCCGAAGTTCTAATATCCACCCGAAACCTTCAAATAAAAACCCAACCCCGTCGACTCACCCCACATTCTGATAAAGCATCCCGCCAAACGCCCGGTTTCTCACCATCACCTTCAGCAAACCATAACCTAAAAGCGCACCCGCAAACGAACTCATCATAAATGCTGGTACAAAGCCGAACAGCGCTGCTTCCTGACCTAAAAATAAAATTGCAATCGGATAAGTAGCAACCGCACCGAGCAACCCTGTTCCAATCACTTCACCAACAGCTGCAAACGCCAGTTTCTTCGTTTTCGCAAACAAAAGTGCGGCTAGCAGTGCGCCGATCATACTTCCCGGATAAGCAAATAGACTGCCTGTCCCCATTAAGTTTCTCAATGTGGACGTAAGAAATGCCTGGAATACCGCATACCATGGACCGAGCAGTACCGCTGATACGACATTGGCAAAATGCTGAATCGGAAAAATTTTTGCAAAACCTAATGGGATGTATACCATACTGCTGAGAATCGTTGTGATCGCTGCGATAATCGCGGAGTAAGTAAGCTTTCTCGTTTTATTCATTTTTACCATCCTTTACAATAATTTTTGCAACAAAAAAACCACTTTCAATTAAGAAAGTGGTATCGTAGCCTAAACAAAAAATAAAAATAGGGGATCGATACTACTTTCCTACGCTAGTATTACCTAGATCAGGTGCAAAGGGTACTTCTCAGCCATTAGGCGCCCCTAGTAGTTTTACGAGCAGAATATCTGCTTCCAATATTGGGTTAATTTCACAATAATCATAACATGACCGCATCATTATGCAAGCGCTTTTTGAAATTTGATCCTTCGACCGAGATCAATCACTGCCCATACCCGCCGCCATAATTGCCGGGCTGGGCATGCTGCCAAGGGTTTGGCGGACCGATGAAAGTATTCGGTCTGACAGGGGCAACTGCCTGCTGCCACAGATTTTCATTCATGCCATAAGTATGGGCCATAATATTTGCCGGTGTCAGCTTAAGCAGATCAGAACCTAGAATCACTTCTGGTGTCGGAGCATTAAAAATGGCAAGCAGATGCGTATTGTTTTGCGTAGCGACTTCGTAATGCCACCACCCTTGAGGAACGTTCGCCACTTGACCGGGACTAATCGGGAAATGCATCAGCTGTTTCGTAAACGGATTCAATATGGAAACAATCGCCCTTCCTGTAATGCAGTAAACAAGTTCCGCCGCATTTTGATGGTAGTGCGGCTCAATGACATTATTGGCGCTCAAATAAATATCAAGCAGCGATATATTATCCAGCGTATTCAACTGGTTCACGCCAAGCAGGTTGATAAAATTATGCTGGTCTTTAACGAACAACGCATTTTTATTAAGATCGAATGTAAACTGCGGTTGCGCCGTTGTATAATCATGATTCGAATTCAATCGTTCACCTCTTTTTTTATTGTTGCTAAAGTATGCAAAAATTTACCGTTTCGTGCCTATCTACCAATAAGAGGATAAGGAAATAATCCAAGTGAAAATTAAAAGACACAATGTAGGACTACACATAAAAATTTCTCCAAAGTGGGCAGCCATGACTCGTTCATAACTTAGCCCAGCTTTAAGGAATCCGAAGAAATCCCCATGATGGATAATATAAATAAACGTACTCATTACCATGAGGGCGGACATAACAGATGCACTGATTGGCAAAGTAACAACGTAGTACGGATTGCCGCCAACATCCATATGGAGCGGAATATTCCACTGCTTACTGAAAATAAAGCTGCCAATGACGAGTATAAAAAGAATAAGCGAAATATTAAACGGGTGTTTCCGGTAATCGATCAGATCCAGCATTTTCTTTGTTTTTCCTTTATACTGCCAATCCGCATCATCTTCTACCCGTTCACCTTGCAGCACGAAAATTATTCCGGCTATCATACTACCAACAATTAAATACCACTTAAATAACGTATAAAGCAGCAGCCAGCTATAAAACGGTGCAATGACAAGAGGAAGAACGGCGAGGCCAATCAACCATTTATTAACCGGATAATTCGCCATAAGCCATCTGTTTAATGCGTCTCGTTTATCATTTGTACTCGCAGTTTCACGGTACGTAGTGAAACGGCTCATGACAAATGCGCCTGCTACAAATACTAACCCGATTGTAAAAATAACATAAGAAGTTTTCGGATAAACCGTGACATTATCATAATTTAAGATAATCCAGTTTCCGCTAATGGCGATGATCAATATCCCGGTAAACATCATATATAAAGAGAAGTTCCTCATCCATCCACCTCCAATTTATATATTCTACGACGACAGGCTGGAAATAGTTTCAACACAATGCATTCTGAGAACTTCTAATAATGTCCTGCATTGTTCTAATAAACAAAAAAATGTTCTAATAAAAGTGCGAACTTCTAATAAATCAGTGAGTTGTTCTAATAAACAGCCGCCATCTTCAAATAAAGCACTCCGATGTTCTAATACCCTGCGAACATTTTCTAATAACCATTTCAACTATTCTAATAAAAGCACAAAAAGCGACCACACACATTCTTACTGTGCAGTCGCTTTTTTCAAAATAAGCTGCAGTATTTCATTGGCACAAATCGCATCCGCATCGGCTGTATGATGGTTAAGCAGCGGAATGTTATACGTTTCGGCAATGACATTCAAGTTATTCTTCGGGCTGTCCAAATATTTGCGTGCAAGCAGTACCGTACACGCAGCCGGATTCGTTGGTCGAATACCGTTCCGGAAAAACTCTAGTGCGAGAAAGCTATACCAGTCAAACCCGATATGGTGACTCACAATGGGCATATCACCTAAAAAATCTTTAAAGGCATGAATGACAGGGGAGATGGTTTGCTCATCTTTTACCCGTTCATTCGTAATCCCATGGATATGCGAATTTTTGATCGGTTTTTCCGGATTCACAAAGCGGTGAAAAAGGTCCACCGTTTCTCCGTTGTTTATTTTCAGCGCGGCAATCTCCACAATTTTATCACCCCTTGCAGCAGAGCCCCCCGTCGTTTCAATATCGACGACGACATATTCGGGTGCATGCTCCAACAGTTCCACCATTTCCGCAACCTTTAAGCGCGGACTGTACGTTGTAATAAATCTTCTCAAATACTGCGCGGCCAGCTTCGTATTGTAGTAATGGCCATACCTTGTCCGGGCAATATAGCCGTGCTGTTCCAAATCATCAATTGCCTCTGCCGGATAGCTTGCGGCCAATGCTTCATGTTTGGCAAAGCCCACAATCGAGCACGTAATCATGATGCGGATATGCAGCCGTTCGATGTCCATAAACTTCACCTCTTTATTGGAACGTTTGTTCTGTAATTGAACCATATATAAAGGAAATAATAAATAAAAAAGCTGACCACTACCCGAAAATCCAGCAATGGTCAGCCTGTCACTTATTCAGAAAACGGATTCGGTACTGGCTGAAGACGCTCACGCACTTTCTTCGCAACGACCGTTTTTCCTTTTGAAGGAACGGTATTTGGTATCGAAGATCTTGCTTCGAGATCCTCCCAGAAATCCGCGTTCTTAATGCCTAACACTAATGGGTTGAACGTTGGGTTAAGGCCCAAGCGTTTTTGCGTATCGTAATCTTTCAGTGCGGTTAAAGCAGTTTTCGAAAGCAGTACGATTGTAATAACGTTTACCCAACCGAGCAGGCCTACGCCTAAATCGGTAATCGCCCAAATGAGTGTAGCCGAATTCACTGCACCGAAAATAACCATACCTAGAAGGCCGATGCGGGCAGTATGCGTAATGATTTTGCCTGCTTTGCCGATATTCAGCATTTCTTTAATGAAGGCTATATTCGTATCCATTTTGTAGAAGTACGTAATTAACGTAGTAAAACAGAACAGGAATAAAGATATTGTCATAAAGTACTGGCCGAATGTCGGAGAGATCAGTGTACTCATCGCAGACTGTGTATAAATTTCAGGATTTGCACCCGGAATATTCGATACGATGGCCTCGCCGGCATTTGGCGTAACATTATACATACCTGTAATTAAAATCATAAATGCTGTCGCTGTACAAATTAAAAACGTATCAATATAAATTGAGAATGCCTGTACTAACCCTTGTTTGGCAGGGTGCGAAACACTCGTTGCACCGGATTCAAATGTTTCCGTACCCAACCCGGCAGCACTTGAGAACACCCCACGCTGAACACCCATTGCAATGGCGGTTCCTACTAAACCTGCAAACGTAGCATTCAAGTTAAGCGCACTTGTCACGATTAATGAAAACATCGCCGGAATTTCGGATATGTTAACGACTAATAATGCGATACAAATTGTCACGTAAGCTAAAGCCATAAACGGAACTAAATATTCCGAAACAGTAGCGATTCGCTTTACACCACCGTAAATGATCACGGCCATTAATGCAGCAAGCAGTAAACCTGTTACAAGTGGGGGAACATTGAATGATTCCTGAACCGTTAAAGCAATCGTGTTCGCCTGTACTGTCGGCCATAAAATCCCGATAACGATAATTAAAATCGTCGCTGAAATGATGGAAAACCATTTCAAATTCAATCCTTTGTAAATATAAAACGGTGTTCCGCCGCGGTATTCACCTTCGATTTTACTTTTGAAAATTTGAGAAAGGGTAATTTCAATAAATGAAGTGGCTGCACCTAAAAATCCCATAACCCACATCCAGAAAACCGCACCGGGACCACCGAGGCTGATGGCCGCTGCAACACCGACAATATTACCTGTGCCGATACGACTGCCTAAGGACATCGCCAATGCCTGGAAAGAAGAAATCCCTGCACTGTCATTATTTTTTTCAAACAGCAATGTGATCATATCTTTAAAGCGCCGCACTTGAACAAATCGAGTTCTCAACGTAAAAATAAGACCTACCGCCAAAAATAGAAATACTAACGCATTACTCCAAACATACTTATTCAAAAAATTAACGATTTCCAACATTCATGTACCACGTCCTTTTTAATATTAAAAAATGTAAAACAGCACTGCGAATTTTTATGTAGAGCTTTTTTTCTGTCATCAGAAAAAAAGCGTTATTACTGTAGTTAACACAAACAAGCGGTTGTTAAACAAAATATTTCCGGTTGGTAGTATTTTTATTGCACTTAATGTAGTTAAAAAGCTCTCATAACAGGGGTTTTGCTACCAAAATGAAAAGTACAGGGAAGAGTCGACTCACTTTATCCTACTCTGCTCCAGAGTCGCCTGAAGTTTTTCCGAAGAATAAACAGGGAACGGATTACCAACAATGTTACTCATATAAAAGGAGATGGATGAAATGACAAACTCGGTACCGAAGGAAGAAGGACTTGACCACAGCCTGAGCCTTTTGAGGGAAGGTTATCTTTATATTTTAAATAGGCGCCAAAGCTTCCAGTCAGACGTATTCGAAACGCGGCTGCTAGGAAAAAAAGCGATCTGTATGGGCGGGAAAGAAGCGGCGGCTGTTTTTTACGACAACAGCAAATTTAAAAGAGAGGGTGTCGCACCAAACCGAGTGGCTGAAACCTTGTTTGGTAAAAAGGGTGTGCAAACATTGGATGGCGATGCCCATAAACACCGTAAACAAATGTTCATGTCGCTCATGTCCCGCGAGCGACTACAAAAACTGAATGAAATCCATGCGAAACAGTGGGAACACGCATTGGACAAGTGGCAGCGGATGGAAGAAATCGAACTATACGAAGAAACATTGGACATCATGTGCCGTACTGCCTGTGAGTGGGCAGGTGTGCCGGTGGAAGAAGAGGAGATCAAGAAACTGGCGGACGATTTACGGGCAATGTTCGAGTCGGCAACTGCTGTCGGACCATCGCATTGGGCGGGAAGACATGCGCGGAACCGGGTGGAAAAGTGGGTAGGCGAATTAATCGACCAAGTACGCGATGGTAAATTAAATCCCGAAGAAGGAACGGCATTGCACGCATTTTCGTGGCATCGGGATCTGGAGGGGAATCTCCTGGACACCAAAGTCGCCGCAGTGGAAGTCATCAATATTTTACGACCGATCGTCGCGATTTCCGTTTATATCAACTTTTCAGCACTTGCCGTCCATCATTACGCGGAAGAGCGTGAGAAGCTGAAATCCGGTGACGGAAAACTGGCACAAATGTTTGTTCAGGAAGTGCGCCGTTTTTATCCGTTCTTCCCATTTGCCGCTGCCGAAGTAAAAGAAGCGTTTACGTGGAAAGATTACACGTTCGAAGAAGGAACATTGACGCTGTTAGACCTGTATGGTACAAATCATGACCCGGCGATTTGGGAGAACCCCGACGTATTTCAGCCAAGCCGTTTTGAAAATTGGGATGACAGTCCGTTCAGCTTTATTCCGCAAGGTGGCGGCGACCACTATTTGGGCCACCGCTGTGCAGGGGAATGGGTAACAATCGAAGTAATGAAAGTGAGCCTGGATTTTTTAGTGAACCGAATGACTTATGATGTGCCGGAGCAGGATTTAAGCTACAGCAAAGTGAGCATTCCAAGTCTTCCTAACAGTAAAATAATCATGAAAAATGTTCAGCCACTATAAAATAACTCCGACAGAGCTTGCAGCCAATCGAAACATTGGATGCAAGTTTTTTCATTTCCCTATTATACATAAATTTGAACTGTAACCTTTTTGTAACTCTTTCCGTAGGAGTTGGCTATATAATAAACTTATTCCAGAAAACGATTAAAGCCAGCGTTAGTTAGGGGTGCGTATGAGAAAAGGCATTGGATGGGTAACGATTTTATTGATTGCATTGCTCGCGGGATGCGATCTTGTAAAATCTCCAAATGAATTAATTACTTCACCACAGCAGCAAGACGAGCAAAAAAGAAATCTAGAACAACAGCTAAAAGTATTGTTACCACCTTCCAGTGAACTTGTCACACCTGTGCAAAACGATAAAAATCAGTCCATTTTTATCGAGGATCTGGATGGTGACGGACAGCAGGAAGCCATTGTCTTATACAGAAATCCACAACAGAAATCGCAAATCCATATCGCTGTTTTACAAGAAGAAAACGCAAAGTGGCACGAAGCGGCGCATATCGAACCAAATGGGCAGGCAATCGATTACTTTGGGCTACATGACTTGGATAAAGACGGGGTCATGGAAGTAGTAGTGGGTTTAGGCGAAAGTGAGTTTGAAACGAAAAAACAGATGATGATTTATGTATGGCAGGACAGGAGCTTGAAAAAGACGGTCGAACGCAGTTATGAAGGGCTTGATATTTCAGATTATAATACTGATGAAAAATTGGAACTTCTTCTTGTGGACGGCGAAAGAAGAGCATTCTATACCGCTGAATTATTTCACTATGAATTGGGGGATTTAGTGTCCCTATCTGCAGTTTCTTTAAACAGCTATGCTTTTCATAAGAGGATGAAGAGCGGAAAACTAAATGACGGGAATCACGCATTATTTGTCGATAGTGCAATTGGTGTGAACGCTATGCTAACCGAAATTATTGCTTATGACGGTACAACACTGATAAAGGTAGGTGCTGAACAGGGTGACCTCGCGTATAAATCGCTTCCTTTATACAGCGCGGATAGGAATGAAGACGGCATAATGGAAGTCGGTGAAACGTATTTGCCCGAAGGATGGGTAGAGGAAGACTCAACTGAAACTCCGTACATCGTGCGCTATGTCACCTATTCCATCAACGGCACTTCTAAACAAGTGACAGAACGGGCCACCAACTTTGAACATACTTTTTATATAGATATTCCGGAAAAATGGCACGGTAAAGTGACCATTAAGAAGATAGAAAACGGCATTCAACTTGTATCACTTGCCAACAATAATCTGCTGTTTGATGTAATATGGGCGAATAAAGAAACACCGAATTCTGCGCATACAATATTAAAAGAAACGAAAGATACGATATATTATACGACGATAGAAGAACACCCGGATTTTCCTGTTGAAGCATTTCATTTGGAACAATTCGAGTTGTAAGCGGGGGCAAATATGACAAACATCCTAGTTGTTGAAGATGAATTATCCATTCGAAGTTTTGTCTCATTAAGTTTGAGAAAAAAAGGCTATGAAGTGGTGGAAGCCGAATCAGGAGAACAGGCATTACAATTATTTGAAAATAAGATTTTTGACGTTGTTTTGCTCGATCTCATGTTGCCGGGAATCGATGGATTTGCAGTTTGCGAACAGATCAGGAAAATGAATCAAAAGGTAGGCATCATCATGATTACGGCCAAAACTCAACAGAAGGATAAAATCGATGGCCTTGTAATAGGGGCCGATGATTATTTATGTAAACCGTTTAGTCTGCAGGAATTGGAAGTAAGAATTTTTTCGCTCTTGCGGAGAATAAATGTCACTGATGCGGCAACTTCCAAAATGAGCGATATGCTGATTTCCGGAGACTTCAAAATGGATATAAAAAACAATAAATTTTACAGTTCTGATGAAGTAGTGAAACTGACACCGACTGAATTCTCCCTGCTGCATTTTCTAATGGAGCATCCAAACGAATTGTTTACAAGGAATGAGTTATTGGATGTTGTGTGGGGCGAACATTATGTTGGCGAATTAAAAGTAGTGGATGTCAACATTAGAAGGATTCGCCAGAAAATCGAAAAAGATCCTTCCTCCCCAATGTATTTATGTACAGAATGGGGACGCGGTTACCACTGGAAGGTTAACGAATGAAACGGAGAGTCATTCGTTATTTCATGATCATCATTATTTTGACGTTAACCCTTGTGATGACGGTGTTTTGGGGCGCAGTGACAAAGTATTATTACCAAGGTATCGCCAATACGTTTCAACAACATGTTGAGGCAATCCATCCTAGGTGGGCCAATGAAATCGAGCTTACTTCCGATAGAATAAAAGATTTCGGTGACTTCGGTGTAAAAAGCTTTGAGTTTGACGGTGCAGAACTGCAGCTGTTAAATAGCGATGGTGAAATGGTTCAGTCTTCTACAGGTTTTTACGAAGACACCAGCTATACAGTGAATCCGGATCTCTTTTCTTCCTATAGCCCTTATTATGAAAAGGAGGAGCTTGAACAGACAGAAGAGAAAGTTTTGGCAACGTATATCCCGCTGATTCTTGACGGGAAAGTGATAGGTGTACTCCGCTATACGACGTCATTAACAGAGACCGACCACCTCATCCAAAGCCTGTTAGGATACGGCATTTTACTTTGTATCGGAGTCGCGGCAATTGTCTTTCTTGTAGCCCTCCGGTTAGCCCAGTCGATTGTGAAGCCATTTAATGAAATCATTCACTTTACAGGAACGATGGCAAAAGGGCACTTCGAAAAAAGAATCAAGGAAGATTATCCGGACGAATTAGGCGAAATGTCAAAAACGCTGAATTATATGGCGGATGAGATTGTCAAAACAGACCAGTTAAAAAATGATTTTATTTCTTCCATTTCCCATGAGCTCCGAACACCGCTGACAGGAATAAAAGGGTGGGCTGAAATGCTGGGGTCACCGGATGGAATAACGGAAAAAGAAATCAACTTTGGTTTACGGATGATCAACAGTGAGTCCGATCGCCTCATAAAATTGGTGGAGGACCTTCTGAATTTCTCAAGATATGAGTCAAACCGGATTGAGCTGCACCCGACAAGATTTGCCTATGCGACTCTGGTTGAAGAAGTGACATTACAGTTGCAAAGTAAAGCGAATGAAAAGAATATCCGCATGAAACTTGACAGTACACCAGTTAACATTTACGCCGATGAAGATAAAATCCGGCAAGTTTTATTGAATATACTCGAAAATGCGATTAAGTTTTCGCCACGTGATAGTGAAATAGTGATCAAACAGTACGAATTGAACGGTAAAGCGATTTGTATGATTCGAGATGAGGGAATTGGAATAAAGGAAGAACAATTACTGCATATTATGAATTCTTTTTATAAAGCGGATGTCAAATCTGTTGGTGCCGGACTTGGATTAGCGATTTCCCGTACAATTATTTTAAAGCACGGCGGGACAATCGAAGTGAATAGCGCATACGGAAAAGGTACGGAAGTTTATATTGAATTGCCCTTAAATAGTAGCCTGTAATAGAGAGAAGGAAACCAACATGAAGAAATTAGTAGGAATGTTTACTGCTTGCTTATTGCTAGCCGGCTGCGGTACTGAAAGTGAGGAGCAACTAAAAGACAAGGTCATCGTAGCGTTGGAAGATGAGGAATATGAAAAAGCATTAACACTAATCGAGGAAAGTAGCCAAACCGATGAAGAGACAAATGTTTTCTCTGCACAAATTCAGGAGTTTAAAGAAGTGAAGGATGCAAAGAGTCAGGGCGATTGGGACCGTGTTTTGGAAAAAGCACACCCGCTGCTGGAAAACCCGGAATTGGACATTAGTTTGAAAGAAGAGCTTGAAAACATGATTGTAGAAGCAGAAACGGAAATCAACAACAGCATCCGAGAAAGCTTTGAACAAAATTCAGCGAACGGGGACGAAGAGGGAAACCCACCACCTGGAGTAACCGAAGACCCATTTGTCAGCATGAAGGAAAAGTACCTCGCTAAATTAGTGGATGTAGAAGAAAGTATGAAAAAGTTTGATGAAATTTTCGATCAAGGGACACAAATGGAAATAACAGCAGCCCAAGGTGAAATATTCTCGGAATGGGATAAGCTATTGAATGAAATCTACGCAGATCTAAAAAAAACATTGCCGCCTAATAACATGGGCAAACTACGAGAAGAGCAGCGAGATTGGCTGGAATATCGCGATGAAAAGGCGACAGAGGACGCATTGCAGTATAAAGGCGGATCGATGGAAACACTACAGTACGTAAGCACACAAGCGCAGTTAACAAAAGAGAGATGCTATGAATTAGTCGATTTGTATATGAAATAGGCTGTAGGATTCATTCCTTACAGTCTTCTTATTAAGGCTCTCCAAGATGTTCTAATAAAAAATAAAAAGTTCTAATATCTCAAAAAATCTTCTAATAATATCCGGAACTTCTAATATAATGGCCAACTGTTCTAATAAACCTGTCAGATGTTCAAATAAACCTCTCGAATGTTCTAATAAGACGCCGCCAACTTCTAATATCCGCATTAAATGTTCTAATAAAACCACACACCCGAAAAAATTCAGCAAAAATAAGGGGTAAGTGAAACTTGTTCCGGAATAAACCTGTCAGATGTTCAAATAAACCTCTCGAATGTTCTAATAAGACGCCGCCAACTTCTAATATCCGCCCCAAAACTTCTAATAAAATCCCAACTCCCAATCGAATCAATTAATGACCGACCGAACATAATAAGCAGTATAAAATAATTTAAATTAACATTGATTCTTCAAATGGAATGATTTAATATGGTCAACAAAAGAATTTTTAGAAAATTTAGAATAATATGTGTTGGAGATGATAAAAAAATGGAAGAGTCAAAACCTTGTAATGCCTCGAGAGTCATCCGTTCCAGTCGGGTATTCCCGAATGATTTCAATAACCATAATACGTTGTTTGGGGGCAGGCTGTTGAGCGATATGGACCAAGTTGCCTCAATATCAGCGGCAAAGCATAGCAGGCGCGAATGTGTCACCGCATCGGTTGATACAGTAGAATTTCTAACACCAATCCGTCCGGAGGAAGCCGTTACATTCGAGTCGTTTGTCGTCTGGACAGGGACGAGCTCGATGGAAGTTTTCATAAAAGTATATGCCGAAAATATGCGCACAGGGGAAAGCAAGATTGCGGCGATTTCCTATTTTACATTTATAGCGCTTGATACAGCCGGGAAACCTACTAAAGTCCCGCAAGTTTATCCGGAAACAATCGAAGAACGCTATTTATATGAAAAATCCAAACAGCGTTCAAATTTCCGGAATGAAAAACGGGTTTTCAGTAAAGAGACAGTGAGCTACCTCCGAAAAAATCATGCTTAGGTGGCGTAATTCCACTAATTCATTTAATAGTATTTTCGCGACATGTCCTGCTTTGCAAAAAATAAACCGGAACACTTTGACACTTCTATGCAGTGCTTCAAAATGATCCGTTTGTTATTTCAGTTCATCTTTTTCGAATTGGATGTGAACAAAGCACTGCAGCATATTAACCCCGGATGCGGCAAAGCTTAGGATGGATTTGCCATCTACCCGGGCAAAGAGGCCGTTTGAAGTTGCCGAAATTTCGCTGATTCAGTAACCTTTAGCTGATCAGGCCAGAGAAAAATTTCGAATCGAATGCGTCGATCTGGTATCTTGAAAATAATGAAAAATAGGGGAAAATCCAAATAGCATTGCCAAATAAATTATAGAAAAATAGTAACATTCATAGTAAGGATGTTTAAAAATAGAATAATATGGGTATCTTCTCTTCAATGTACTTAAAGAGGTGAACATATGAAAGGGAAATATTTTTCGAATACTGTATTTACAGTATCAGCAGCATTTATTTTAATTTGTGTTATTTTTGGGAGTGTGGCACCCGATGCCTTTAGTAATATTGCTACATATTTATTTAATTTAACAACCGACTATTTTGGATGGTTTTACTTGCTGTCCGTATTTATTATTATTGTCTTTCTTTTAGTACTGGCAATCTCCAAGTTCGGAAAAATTCGTCTAGGCGGAAAAGATGCAAGACCGGAATTTAAGTTCCATACATGGATTGCGCTACTGTTTGCGGCAGGTCTAGGTATCGGATTAGTTTTCTGGGGTGTTGCCGAACCGATGAGTCATTATTTTAAAACACCGTTTAACGATGTTCAAGCGCAAACAACAGATGCAGCCCGTCTTGCAATGGGCTATGCTTTTTTCCACTGGGGAATTAGCCAATGGTCAGTCTTTGCGATTATCGGGTTAGTCATGGCCTATATGCAATTCAACAAAAAAAAGGGATTTATTAATATCCACAGCGTTAGAGCCTGTCACAGGGACAAATCGCGGTATTAAAAATACGGTTGATATTTTGGCTGTAATTGCCACAGTAATGGGTGTTGCGACATCTATCGGCTTAGGTGTTCTGCAAACGAACGGTGGCTTAAATGCCGTCTTTAATATACCGATTTCCATTTGGGTGCAAGTGGCAATTATAGGTATAGTTTTCATTGGATATATGGCATCTTCTATTAGCGGTCTGCAAAAGGGGATTCGTATATTAAGTAATGTAAACATGTACTTGGCCCTGATCTTGCTATTATTTGTTTTTGTTACAGGTCCTACAGTGTTCATAATGGAAAGTTTCGTTTTAGCAATCAGTGATTATATTACGAATTTCGTACAGTACAGCTTACGTTTACAGCCGTATGCAGGGGGCACTTGGGTAAAGGATTGGACAATTTTCTACTGGGCATGGGCGATTGCCTGGTCACCTTTCGTCGGGTCTTTCGTAGCGCGCGTATCGAGAGGACGTACAATCCGTGAGTTTATCGTCGGTGTTTTGATCATTCCGCCGGTTATCTCTTGTTTCTGGATTGCGGTATTTGGCGGTTCAGCACTTTACTTTGATCTGAACAAAGGCACAACAATTGCCGAAGCGGTTGATACTGATTTGACTGTTGCCTTATTCCTTATGCTGGAGCAACTTCCGTTAACAACGATTGCCTCCATTCTGGGGATTGTTTTAATCGTGATTTTCCTGATTACATCAGGAGATACAGCGACATTTATTATGGCCAGTATGACAGATAAAGGGACAATGAACCCTCACAACAGATTAAAAGTTATCTGGGGTGTATTGATCGCTGCGATAGCAAGTGTACTATTATTTTCAGGTGGACTTGAAGCGCTGCAAACTGCTTCACTCATTTCGGCTCTGCCATTTACCGTCGTTATGCTCTTACTCATCGTCTCCTTCTTTAAGATGATTCGACATGAAGTCATTCCTATTACAAAGCGGGATGTACGCCGGCATAAACGGATTATGGAGCAGATTGAAAAAAATGATAACCAACCTAAAAAATAGCTCATATGCTATGTAAAAACGGGCACTGCACACTCATAGGTGAAGCGGTGCCCATTTTTTTATAATGACTGTTATGTAGCGCAACATAATAATTTAAATTTAGAAGATTTTTTAAAATAAAGTTTAATAACAAAGGAGGCGGGTAATTGTTAGGGGAACGCCAAAACACAATCTAGGAGGAATTACAAAATGAGTGAAATGAATAACATTAACAAGAAACTTGATGAATTATCTCCAGAAAAAAAAGATCAGATTTTAGAAAGCTTTTCAACGTTCAAAAGCTATTTGAACGACCAGCTTGCTAAAGGTGAACGACTAGGTTTGAGCGATGACATGTTGGCAAAAGGCGCCAAGTTTGTAGCGGATCATTTAGCTAAAAACGAAGAACCTCGAAACAGTGAAGAAAAAGTGCTGCAGGAATTATGGAAAGTAGCAGATGAAAGCGAAAAGAAATCATTGGCAAGTGTGCTAGTGAAAATGGTACAAGCTGATTAATTAGTTGGATAAGAGTTTAGTAGAATCCAATAATGCAAATAGACGCAAAAGCTGATATTCCAGCTTTTGCGTCTTTAACTTTACACTTTAAATTGATTGATTTGTTCTTGAACTCCTACAGCACCTTCGCTCAATGATTGGGCGACTATGTTAATTTCCTGCATTGTAGCAGTTTGCTCTTCAACTGCTGATTGGACAATACCGACCTCTTCAGCAGCCCCATTAGCTGCATGAGCCATTTCAGTAATAGATGCTGCAACTTCTTCGGTACTTGCGGAAATTTGTTCGGATGATGCAGAGACTTCCTGGATTTGGGCAGTCATTTCCGAGATAGAATCGACAATATGATTAAATGAAACTTGCGCATTTTGTAAGTAGACAACACCTTGATCGACGTTGTGAACCGTTGTATTAACGCTTTCTTCAACTTCTCTCGTATCTACTTGAATTGTCGATGTTAAGCTGGCAATTTGTGACGCCGAGTTTTTCGATTGCTCTGCCAGTTTACGCACTTCATCAGCGACAACGGCAAACCCTTTACCATGTTCTCCTGCACGGGCAGCTTCAATTGCCGCATTTAGCGCAAGCAAGTTTGTCTGATCTGTTATATCCGTAATTACTTTTGTAATATTTTCGATTTCGGCAGATTGTCTGCTCAGTTGCTTAATTTTCTCTCTTGTTTCATGAGAAGATTGCTGGATAACGGCCATTTGCTGTTCAGCTGTCTGTAATGTATTACCGCCTTCTCCTGCAATAGTATGCATGTCCATCGCATGTGAGTTCAATACTTGCGCGGCTTCAGCGATTCTGCTTACACCTTGGGCAGTCTCATCCATGGCGATCGCACAATCATTTCCGATTGCTGCCGCATGACTGCCGCCCTCAGCAACAGTTTCAACACGTTTCGCAATATCTGCAGAAGCGGCCGACACTTCATCGGTACTGCTCGCCAGCTGTTCCGAAGCAGCTGTTGTACTTGAAACATTCAGCGATACATTACTGATTAATTCGGCAAGATTGGCTTTCATTGCATTAAAGGCAGTTGCAAGTTCGCCAATTTCATCTTTTGTTTTAACCTGAATATCTTCCTCACGTAAATCGCCGTCTGCAATTACATTTGCCGCCATTGTTAACCTGCGTAACGGACGGGTAATGCTGAGTGTAATAAAAATACCTAAGATTGATGCTAGTAAAACACCGATAACGGAAATGATAATCAGCAGCTTTTCACTCAAACTTGCAGTTGCTGTCGTTTCCTCGCTTGTTTTATGCATTTGTTCTTTTTGGAAATCAACCATCTCGGTTATTGTTTCCAGAATGGTACGGTTAGTTGGTACTGCGAACTCGAATAGCACATTGTACGCTTTATCTGTTTCATCGCTATCCACATAGTCAATAACTTCTGATACATAGTCATTATATAAAGCTTGATTTTCTTTTAAAATGTTGACTTTTTCCTTCATGTCTTCAGTTACGAATAATCCTTCAATTGCGCCGATTGTAGTTGCAATCATTTCTTTCTGAGAAGTAAGGCTTTCTAAATCAGCTGGGTCCTGGCGTAAAACATATGAGCGGAGATACAGCCCTTGTAATGATGTCGCATTCTGGATTGCCGATAGTTCAGTTACTTTGTATACTCGATCATCAATTACGTATGAAAAGTTTTCATCGATTTCTGTCAATTTAATGGCGGAAAAAGTTGAGAGAAAAATAATAATCAAAATAACGATACCAAAGCTACCGAACAGTTTCTTTCCGATATTCATAATCTTAAAGTCCTCCATATTGTCCAAGTTAGAATCTAGTAATAACTTCGGTTGGAATTTTAAGTACTTAAGTCTATTTTTTACAGGATGTAGTAGTTATTTAGTCCGAAAATGAAGTTTAGTATTTAAATGACGATTCTGCTGTTTTAAATAGGATATTTCGTCATATAAAATTTTTTATGGATGGGATCGGATTACTGGCGATGGATTTTCTAATATATAGCAGGGATATTCTAATAAAGTGAAAAGTTATCTAATAAAAGTCTCATCTTCTAAAATAATGGACGGATGTTCTAATAAGTGTCCGGGAAGTGCTAATAAACTCAGTTAATGTTCTAATAACTAAACGCGATCTTCTAATATCTCATGCAATTCTTCTAATAAAATACGAAACCGTATCCCGTAAACCGCTTAATAATCAAACTTCGCCATACTTAAAGCCCATATATTGAAAACTTCTAATAAACGTTGCAGATGTTCTAATAACTACCTGAGATCTTCTAATATCAGCAATAATTCTTCTAATAAACCCAACCCAACCGAACCAGCCCCAATAAAAAAACCGAAACCCTATAAAAGGATTTCGGAAATTCAATCAAGTTCTAAACTTCGCCACAATACCTTGCAGCTCTTCGGCAAGGTGGGCAAGCGACCCTGCAGCAGTATTTACTTCGGACATCGAGGCAAGCTGCTGTTCTGAAGCGGATGCAACCGACACAGCATTGTCTGCCGTAGTTTCGGAAACGGCCGCCATCTCAAGTGATTGCTCTGACACCGATTCCATTTTCGAATGAATACTGTCAGAAACAGCAGTAATCTCGTTTACCTGATCTTGTACTTGACCGATAATCGCCAAAATTTCGTCAAATGTTGCCTTCGTATCGTGCGAGATTGTAATACCCGCATTGACACGTTCCTTCACTTGCTGAATTGATGAAACAGTTGTTGTCGTATCGTTTTCAATTTCACCTGCAATTCGTGAAATATCGGATACGGACTGCTTCGTCTGCTCAGAAAGCTTTTTCACTTCATCTGCGACAACGGCAAAACCTTTACCAGCTTCACCGGCACGCGCTGCTTCAATAGCCGCATTCAGTGCCAGCAAGTTCGTCTGATCGGAAATATCCTGTACAAGCTTTAATATATTGACAATCTCAGTCGTACGGCTGGCAAGAAGCGTTAAAGAATCCGCTGTTTCTTCTACTGTAGTTTGAATGAGATTCATTTGAGAGACAGTATTTTCTACATACACCGAACCTTTTTCGATTTTTTCATTTGTTGAAACAGACAGTGCTGTCGCATGATCAGCCTGTGCTGCAATTTCTTCTGCCTCTTCCAATACTTTTTGTGCAAAGTCGGCAGAGGAGCTCGACATTACTTTTTGCTTGTCCGCTGCATCCGAAACATTTTGAATGGAAGTGGAAATCAGCTCTGTGCCAAGCATTGTTTCATCGGCACTGGCCATCAGCTCCTCGGCAGATGCTGCAACCTGGTCTGAACTGTCCGATACATGCGTGATGATTTCCTTTAAATTGCCTGTCATCTGGCGGAATGAAGTCTGCAGTTCGCCAACTTCATCATCCGCATCCTGATCTTCAAACTGCACATTTAAATTTCCGGCAGCAATTTCTTTAGCACCTGCTGTTAATCGACCGATGCGGCCAACAATTCTGTTAGTGAAATACAGGGCCGACACGACACTTACGATAATGAGTGCAATGGCCGAAATGATGGAAATCCATGTAATAGTATTAATTTTATTGCCAAGCTCTTGCTGCATCGTGGTATAGTTTGCACTGACATCACGTTTCAGCTCGATTACATCATTGACGATTCCTCGTGTCCGCTGGGATTGACGCTTAATTTCCGCGACATTTGTTTCCTGTAGGGAAGCGGCAGTCGCTTCGGAAATTTTCGCGAATTTTTCTTCAAACTGTGCACTGATCTGACGTTGGCGTTCTGTTGAAAAACTGCCTTGCAGACTTTTATAAACTTCTTCAGTTCGCGCTAAATCTGTTTCAATATTATATTTGTTGTTTTCGGATACATTGATCGAATAGACGCTTAATGACTTTTGCAGGCTTTGAACCGAGCTGTTTAATTCTTCAACGGCAACTAAGGAATCCACGACTTCTTCCGTAGATGCATTCAGGCTCATCAGCTGGCTAATATTATAGCCGATAATACAGACAGCCAGCAGCAGCGGTAACAACGCCAACATTAATATTTTCTGTTTTAATTTCACTGTTGTACGATCTCCTTTCTTCTATTTAATCATCACTTGACCGTCCGCAAGCTCCTGCTGTAATTGTTCGATTTGTTTTTGTTCCTGTGCAGTTAAATTCACGACACGGATTGGGGCAAGGCTCACACCATTTTCTTTAATACCGAGCACTTTATCTTTTTCCGAAAGTACCCCTGTTTCCGCAACTTCTTTAATGGCCTGATAAACGGCCGTATCAACCTGTTTTAACATCGAAGAAACAATCGTATCTTCTGCAAGGAAAAACTGGTCGCTGTCCACACCGAATGCATGTACCCCGGCTTCCTGTGCCGCTAAAATAGAACCAACGCCTGTAAAGCCTGCAGCTGGATAGATATAGTCCGCACCTTGCTCAATCATTTCACGTGCAATGGAAGCACCAAGCTGATCATCACCGAAATCACCAGCATAAACGGATAACAATTCTATGTCGGGATTTACATGTTTGGCACCTGCTTTAAACCCGGTTTCGAAACGCTCGATTACTTCATTTTCTAATCCACCGATAAATCCGATCGTATTACTTTCAGATTTCATTGCAGCGAGTGCACCTATTAAATAGGAACCTTCGTTTTCTTTAAATGTTATATTATGAATATTCGGCAAGTCAGACACTGCATCGATCAGTAAAAAATGCTCATCCGGATAAGCTGCAGCAACTGTCTCCATATCTTCCTGGACCGTAAATCCGATCCCAATGATCAGATCCTGACCTTCTTCAACGAGTTCTTCCAAGCCTTGTTTATATGTACCGGTAAATTCAAGTTCACGGTAATCAAATGTTATATCTAATTCATCACGTGCTTTCTCAAGACCTTCAAAAGCAATATCGGAAAACGACTGATCACCAAGTCCCGCATCTGACAGCATGACACCAATTTTAACCCGTTCCTTCGTCTCGTCCTCTGACTTCTGTGAGCAGGCAGAGAGCACGACTACAACGAGAAGACTCATTAAAAACAACCATCTTCTTTTCATTCCATCAGTCCTTTACTTAATACATTATGAAGAAGTTCGACCTCCAACATTTTCAATTTTAACGTATACCTGTCATTTAATAAATGAAATAAAAAAATTATGCAGAAAATTAACAATTATTGGGAGACTTTTTCCTTGAAGTGGATTTTATTAGAACAAACCGGTGGGATATTAGAAGAAGTGCAAGGGATATTAGATAATCGGACGGTCATATTAGAACAACAGGCGACCTTATTAGAACATCAGTCGAATATATTAGAAAATCGTAACTTTATTAGAAGAAATAAAAATATATTAGAACTTCACAAAATATATTAGAACATCTAGTAAATCGAAAACCCTGAAAATAAACAGAAATCGCGAAATCAATGTGAATACCTTTTTAGAGCAGGGCTATCAAAAAATATATGTGGATGTATTAGCAGCTAATAAAACAAAACAGTTTTATCAATATTATGGGGCTGAGTATGTCAAAACTTTTCAATAAAATGTAGTAGGTAAGACATTGGATGAAAAAACTTATATATGAAACAATATAGAAAAAGTAAACTAACAGTCTAAAAAAAGATTTACAATTTTTGTATTATTTCAAATAATATTATTGAATATTTGTATAATTATGTTATTATTTTACAGTATGGTATAGCTAAAAACCTATAAATCGAATAATCATTAGGATAATAGAAACAAAAAGTTAGGAAGTAAAACATGCTACATTCCTTAGTAATCATGATATACTAATATTTGTCAGACATTTCAGTCAAAAAGATAAGGGGGCCCGGTATGGAATTTAATCGAAGAACAAAACAGAATGTAATATTGCTTTGGGTAGCTACTGGACTCCCCCTTATGTACGGATTATATTTTCTGTTTCCAAGTCAGCCAATTGACTGGGAAATTTTCGTGTATTTATCGATATTCGCGCTTATTACAACAGCGATACCATTCCAAATCGGAAACACCACCATTATTCTTTCTCAATGGGTGACATTGGCCGCGTTTTTGCTGTACGGGGTCGGGGCAGAAATGCTCATCGTCCAGTTAAGTATTTTACCGATTATTTACCAGATGAGAAATCATAAAGATGCGTTTTACCGCATAATTTTTACTTCCTGGATGTTTGCCTATACGTCGTTTTTCGCTGCAGGTATTGTCCATTTAGCAGGGTTTGAAGTAGGGAATACGAATTTAACGCACTTGTTGCTTTACGGAACAGTTTTTGTCGTGTTGCACATGTTTATCAATCATACGATTTTGTATTTGCGCGATCGATTTACAGGGGAAAACGAAAAGTTTTTCAGTGAGCATTTACTATGGGATTATGGGAGTGCTACCATTACGATTCCATTTGCCGTTACATTGGTCATCCTGATTAATGGGATCGGGGCACCGGCAATTTTCCTGCTCGGCATTCCATTTTTTGCGATAACGTTTATTGCAAAAATGTACAATATTTCGGAACGGGTCAACTACTCGCTCAGTAAAGCAAGCGAGTTTGGCCATGAGCTGGCAGACAGGCTAAGCGCACAGCAAATTATTGAGCTGTTTATGCACCGCGTGAGTCAGCTTTTTACACACGATGCAATGTATCTTGTCGATAATATTCTAGATAAATATGTAATTCTGCGTGCTAGAGTAGATGGAAAAGATATTGAAATTCAGGCTGATTCAGATTCGATCCGGGATTCCTTTATTCATATTTGCTTCCAGACAGAAGACAAAAAAGTGTTCTCCAGTTCAAAAGAATGGGAAAAAGATGCCCCGGATTTCCTTCCTTCCGATATGAACAGTGTCATGATTGTTCCGATACACCGCAACCAAAAAACGGAAGGAACACTGATTTTAACGGCACGCAAAAAGAATGCTTTTGAAAAGTATCAGATGGATATCGTGCACTTGCTATCGACGTATTTTGCCGTGTCACTGGAAAAAGCGAAATACTTCAGTGCGGCGGTTGAGAAGAGTGAGACTTGTGCCTTAACAGGTCTATATAATTATCATTATTTAGATAAAATGCTTGTAATAGAGCAGGAGCGGATTCAGGCAAATCCACATCTGCAGTTTTCATTGTTAATGATGGATATTGATTATTTTAAACGTATAAATGATACGTATGGCCATCATGCGGGAAATGTCATCCTTCAAAATTTTGCTGGATTACTGGAAAATTTCGTTCCAGAAGGGGCAGTTTTAGCAAGGTATGGGGGAGAGGAATTTGTCATGCTTCTACCGCATATGACGAAGGAAGAGGCCGTCCAATTAGGTGAAGAGATTCGTCATTGTGTAGAAGAAACACCATTTTTAATTGAATCTGATTTAGCCGAAGACGGTCAGAAAGAGCTGGTATTTATTACAGTGAGTATCGGAGTTTCCAATGTACCGGATGACACGGATGAGACGAAAGGGCTTTTACGCAATGCCGACCGTGCACTTTATATCGGTGCAAAACAGGCAGGGCGTAATAAAGTTGCTGAGTATTCACGTTAGAAAAATCCCTCAAGATTTTTTCCTTGAGGGATTTTTCCATTATAGTATTTGTCGATTCGTGTTACTTTTTCAGTGAAAAATATAAAGCGTAATAGTGTATCCGAAAAGGTCAATGTGAGGATAGGTTCTTATAGTGCATTAATAAAAGATGCCTCAGTTTTTTCGATGACTTCTTCCACTGTAACACCTTCCTGTAATCCAACTAAAGTCATTTGATCATCTTTAAAATCAAATACGGCTAAATCAGTAATCAAGCGATGTACAACACTTCTTCCTGTCAGGGGTAAAGAACATTCTTTTTTTACTTTAGATTCACCGTATTTGTTAGTATGTTCCATAATGACAATTACCTTTTTAGCGCCTACGACTAAATCCATAGCACCGCCCATACCTTTTACAACTTTTCCGGGTATCATCCAGTTGGCAAGGTCGCCTGATTGTGAAACTTCCATGCCACCTAAAATTGCTAAATCAATATGTCCGCCGCGAATCATGCCAAAGCTGGTGGCACTATCAAAATAAGCTGCGCCTGGTCTTGCTGTAACAGTTTCTTTGCCGGCATTAATCAGATCTGCATCGACTTCATCTAAGGTTGGATAGGGTCCTATTCCAAGTAAGCCATTTTCAGATTGTAAAAATACATTGAAATCTGAAGGGATTTCATTGGCGATAAGTGTTGGCATTCCAATTCCTAAATTTACATACATCCCATCTTCAATTTCCTGGACGGCAGTTTTAATAATCTTCGTGCGTGAATCCATTAGTTTTCCTCCCTTAGCATCATACGTTCAATGCGTTTTTCAAAATGGGGGCTATGAATAATACGTTGAACATAAACACCCGGTAAGTGGATTTCATCAGGATTTAAATCACCAATTTCTACAAGTTCCTCTACCTCGACAATGGTAATTTTACCGGCAGTCGCCACAAGAGGGTTGAAATTACGGGATGTTTTTCGGAATTGTAAATTACCGGATTTATCTGCTTTCCAAGCTTTTACAAGAGCAAAGTCTCCCTGAATTGCATTTTCCAATATATACGGTTTTCCGTTAAATTCTTTCACTTCTTTACCTTCTGCAACTGGGGTACCGACACCGGTTGCTGTATAAAACCCGGGGATTCCTGCGCCGCCTGCTCGGATCCTTTCCGCTAAAGTTCCTTGGGGAGTTAGCTCTACATCTAATTCACCAGATAAAAATTGCTGTTCGAATGTTTTATTTTCACCAACATAAGAAGCAATCATCTTTTTAATTTGACGTTTTTTTAAAAGGATACCAAGACCAAAGTCATCTACCCCGCAATTGTTGCTGACAACTGTTAAATCTTTGATATTCTTTTTTTGAACAGCACTGATAAGGTGTTCAGGAATACCGCAAAGGCCAAATCCACCTACTAATAATGTTGTGCTATCTTTAATATCTTCAACAGCCTTATCAAAAGATTCAAAAACCTTATTCATAAACTAGCCTCCTAAATAGCTATAACTTTTAATGCTTACACTTCTAATTCAAGAAGGGAGTAACTTAATGATTTACCATGTGTATCCATTGTTAAAGAGGTAGTAACGCCTGTATCAAGTGCTTGGTGGCAAATAAATTGAATAGCGCCAATAGATTCAAGTACATATCGCTCAATTTCGCCTAATACGATTCCTTCGAGATGTTGTTTTAACACATCCACTGTAAGTTTTTCTACTAGAAGCGGCAGATCCTCCTGTTTATAGGCAATGACTGACATCGTCAAAGAATTACCTTTATCACCGGTTCTGCAATGTGCTAAGTTATACAGTTTCATTAGAATTACACTCCTTAAACAACGTATTCAGCACTACTTCCTGTTCATCAATAAATGTTGAAACGATACCTACTAATTCCACTACGTTCTTACGTGCACCGCCGCCTCCAGCAGGCCCATTCGTATATAATGCCTCTACTTCTTCTCCTACAAGGCTCGCATAGTTCGGATTATTTGTTTTTCCGGCAATTCTAAGACGGATTTCATATGGATCGGTATCTCTAAATTCTTTACGATGTGCTGAATTGAGTCCAATTAAATCTACACGGAAATCAGAGTATAAATGCCCGATACGTGTACGAATTATTTCTCCGGCAAATTTTGCACGAGCAACAGCATTGGGTCCTGCATAAGTAATTTCGCCTTCACCGATCAATCCTGCATTATATCCGATGCTGACTTTCAGCGTTTCGGGTTTTCCTACTGCAGAAACCCCGGATACTTTAATGTGATCTTTTTTTAAATACTCAAATTTTACTTTTGAAAAATCAGCGATAATATCAGGAGTATAGTAGGCATGTGGATTCAATACCTCATAAAGCAGCTGTTCCTTCATCGTCGCAAGGCTAAGCTCGCCACCTGTTCCCTCAACTTTACTGAATATAGCTGTCCCGTCTGAATCTATATCGGCAAACGGGAATCCGAGTGTTGCCATACCTTCTATATCCTTAATGCCTGGATCTGCAAAGTATCCGCCCGTGAGCTGTCCTGCACATTCCAATAAATGACCAACGACTGTGCCTTGAGCAATTTTATCTAATTCGTCCAGCGACCATCCGAATTCATGAATCATTGGTGCAACGAATAGGGATGGATCTGCTACGCGTCCTGTAATGATGATTTGGGCATCAGACTTTAGGGCATCCAATAAAGCTTTAGCCCCAATATAGGCATTAGCTGAAAGAATCTCATCATAATCCCCGAGCTTTTTCCCCGACTCCCAAATATCATAGTTGTCAGTCAGTTTACTTAAAACATCATCACCAGTAACGATGGCTACTTTTACATTGATATTTAGTTCTTGTGCAATGGAAATGATTTTTTCGGCCCCGGCAATGGGGTTGGCAGCACCCATATTTGAAATAATGCGCGTTTTCTTGTTTGCTAATTTTGGTAAAAGAGAACGCATTCTTTTTTCTAACAAGGGATCATAGCCTAAATTGTTGTTTGCAAGCTTTCTTTTTTGAGCCAAGGCAATTGTTCTTTCCGCCAAACATTCCAATACTAAATAATCTAAATTACCTTTTTCCAATAGTATTTCTGCCGGTTCAATACGGTCTCCGGCAAACCCTGTTCCTACACCTATTCTCATGCTTTTCACCTCAAATTGAAATTGCTCCGATTAATAATGCAACAACAGTCATAACAATCGTTGTCATGAATGCCCATTTAAAAATAAACTTTTGATGATCTACTAAATCAACTTGCGCCAATCCTATTAAAATAAAAGTTGAAGCCGTCAGTGGACTTAAAGGGAAACCTACTGTCATTTGACCTAATATTGCAGCGCGTCCGATTTCAAATGGATCAATGCCCAAGTTTGCAGCGGTTTCAGCAATAACGGGTAACACGCCGAAATAATATGCATCTGGTGTGAATACTAAACTAAGGGGCATCGATGTAATGGCTACTAGAACTGGTAAAAATCTTCCCATAGATTCTGGTATTAAACTAACAAATGCCAAAGCCATCTCTTCAATCATTCCAGTACCATTTAAAATCCCCGTAAATATACCCGCTGCGAAAATCATCGTAGCGACCAGAATAACACTGCTGGCATGTGCAGCAATTCGGGATTGCTGATCTTTTTGGTTTGGATAGTTCACCATAAGTGCTATTACAAAAGCAATGATAAATACCACAGGCATCGGCAACCATGCACCAACTAGTAGTACAAGCAACGCAATTGTTAAAAGAAGATTGAACAGTACAAGTTTTGGACGACGATATTTCATTTCTTCTTCAGATAAATTCAATTGCAGCTCTGTTTCTTCAAGTGTTAAAACACCTAAACGCTTACGTTCTTTTCTTCCTATTAAATAAGAAGCGAATAATACCCAAGCAATTCCTGCTATCATTGCGGGGATAACAGGGTTAAATATGTCACTAGCTTCTCCGCCCAATACTGTCATGGCACGGGCTGTCGGACCGCCCCATGGCACAATGTTCATAACACCAGCCCCAAGAGCAACTACACCGGCCAATACTAGTCTGCTGATTCCTAAACGATTATAAATAGGCAGCATCGCTGAGATTGTAATGATGAATGTTGCAGAACCATTCCCATCTAAGTGAACAAGCATTGCTAGTACAGCTGTACCCATTACTACTTTAAGAGGATCACCTTTGACTAATTTTAAAATAAAGCGAATCATAGGATCGAATAATCCAGCATCTAACATAATACTAAAGAATAAAATCGCAAATACTAACATTATTCCAGTTGGGGCAACGGTAGTTAAACCGTTCAGCATCATTTCCCCTAGGTCTAACCCGAACCCGCCAATTAATCCGAAGACTATTGGTACTAAAACTAACGCAACTATAACTGATACTTTTTTAGAAAAAATTAGAATCAAAAAAATTCCGATAGTTAAAAACCCTAATAAAGCCATATGTAATTCCTCCGTTTTTTGCTCTAAATTTAATTAAAATTCTATATTATGTATGAAAAATAGTAAAATGAATAAAGAGACTTCTTAGTATTCCGAAATGGAATACTAAGGTTTAAAGGAATCTATTTTATTAATAAAACTTTGTAGAGCGAAGGATTTATAGGAGTCTTTCAAAGTAATGAAAACTAATGACCATAAGAGTGGTTTCCCTTTTAATTTAATTAATTTAATATCAGGATTCACATTTTTGGAATAGATGGATTTTGGCAATAATGTAACAGCATTATGGGAGGCTGTAAGTTCCAAAATCAAATCCCATTGAGAGCTTTTATATAAAATGTTTGGGAAAAAACCATTTGCTTTACATGCATTGATGATATAGTCATGTAATGTGAATTCCTCGGAGAAAATTATGAACTTTTCATTTTTTAATTCTGAAATCGCAAGTTCTGAACGATTTGCTAAAGGGTGATTCTTGTTTAAAAAAACATAAAATTCATCCTCAATAAAGGGATAAAAGTTGTAATCATCTTTTGTTAAGTGAGTTTTTACAATAAGGGCAATATCAACTTTCCCATCATTTAAAATTTGTTCTAATTTTTTTGCACCACGTTCGAACAATTCAATTTTAATATTGGCATGTGATTCATAATATTCTTTTGCGATTTTAGGGAAAAATAATGTTCCTATCAACTGTGGAATGCCTAACAGGATTTTTCCGTGCTCAATATTTTTCGTTTGATTAATCAATAAATGGAGATCATTTACAGAGTTAATAATCTCGCGGCCTTGTTGATAAACGATTTTCCCGATATCTGTTAGGTGTATTTTGTTTTTTATACGGATAATTAGCTGGCTCTCAAATTGAGTTTCCAATCGTTTAACACTTTTACTTAAAGATGATTGTGTAACATACATTTCTTCGGCAGCTTTTGTGAAACTACTATGATCGACAACTTTAATAAAGTTTTTCAAATCTCTTATTTCCATAATGTCCATCCCCTTAATGCCATAAATAATAGAAATATTAGTAAATTTATGGCTATATAATGTATAATATCATTTTTTGAATATGAATTTTGGTAATATGGATGATGTTTTCTTTTAACGTAGCAGAGCAATTATTTTTAAGTAATAAACTTAAATCATACTAATTTCATATGAATTAATGTATGATGGAAGTACAATTTTAAAGTTGGAAAATTCTGTTTAACAGTTTGAAAGAGTATCGGAGGAATGGAAGATGGCAAAAATTTACGTAATCCATGAAAATGACGATTGGACGCGTCACTTAGTAAATCGTTTAGAGGAATTGAAATTACCATATGAAACCTGGCATTTGGACGAGGGGATTGTCAACTTGACAGAGGCTCCACCAGAAGGCGTATTCTATAACCGAATGAGTGCCTCATCACATACGCGTGATCACCGTTATGCACCTGAACTGACAGGAGCAGTACTGGACTGGCTTGAATTCCACGGAAGAAAAGTATTGAACGGCAGCAATGCACTACGTTTGGAGTTGAGTAAAGTAAAGCAGTATACGGCACTGGAAAAGCATGGAATTAAAACTCCGAAAACTATTGCCGCTGTAGGGAAACAGCAAATTATTGAAGCAGCAAAAGCACTGAATATTGTGCCGTTTATTACGAAGCATAATCGTGCAGGGAAAGGATTGGGTGTTCAGCTGTTCTATTCGATCGCTGCACTTGAAGAGCATTTAGCGAAGCCGGACTATGAAGAGCCGGTTGATGGAATTGTGCTGATTCAGGAATATATCGAATCGCCTGAATCATACATCACACGTGTTGAATTTATCGGCGGCGAGTATTTCTACTCAGTGCAAGTGGATACATCGGAAGGATTTGAGCTTTGTCCTGCAGACGTATGCCAAATTGGCGATCTGTTCTGTCCTGTAGGGGAAGAGCCGAAAGAGCAGCGTGCAAAATTTGAAATCGTCGAAAACAACGAAACAAAGCTGCTTGAAAACTATGCGAATTTCCTGAAAGACAGTGGAATTGATGTAGCAGGCATTGAATTTATCCGCAATGTAAATGGAGAAGTATTCACGTATGATGTTAACACAAATACGAACTACAACCCGGATGCAGAGGCAAAAGAAGAGAAGTATGCAATGCTGCAGCTTGCGAAGTTTTTAGGTCAGGAACTTGAAAAAGTAACAGCTCATAAAGTGAAATAAAAAGAAAAGTCCAATGAAGGGGAGAGTGCAGTACTGCACTTTCTTCGTTCATTGGACTTTTTTACTTATGTTTCTTATGCTGCTTCATTCGTTTTACTAAGAAACCGCCTTTAAACGATTTCGGTTCATAGGAAATAATAAACGCTGATGGCTCATGGTGCTGAACAAGCATAAATAATTCCTTTTCACGATTCCGTTTTGTTAAAATTTCATATTTATAGCGCTGGCTGTCACGGCCTTCACCAACGTACGTCGTTACCGCAAATCCTTCATTTCTCATAACTTGTATCAGTTCTTCATTGCGGATTTGCGTGTTGATCGTTACATAAATATAACCAATCGCAAGCTTTTGTTCGATGCGCGTCCCGATAATAATCCCCAGACCAAAACCGACCGCATAAACGACCATTGCAAGAAAACCTTGGTCGCCGCTGAAAACTAAAGACAGACCAAATACATAGATGAGCATTTCAACGATTCCGATCATGGATGCGAGCGTTGTAATATTTTTAACTAAAAAAATTGTACGCAGTGTAAATAAAGGAACGTAAAGTAATTGTAATAATAGTATAAGCAAAATTTCTTTCATCAAATCGAATCCTTTTCTTTAAATAATTATGCTCATCATAATATGTACACTCTTACTATGCAATAGATAAGATTATATAGTGAGACATGGCTCCAACATACTATTTATCTTGCCTATTACCACTTTTCCCAATAAAGAATACTCTATGCAAAATTTCTCAAAAAAAACATAACTTATATGTTTACCCATCCCTCTTTTGTGGGAAACATATATGAGGATAATTAATAGCAAATTATTCGTAATAAAGTACTGCTTTTTCCCCACAGAAAGAGTGAAAGTAAGAAGCGTTCGGATTAAGTCTATCAATCCCTTATATTATACATAGTACATAGCTAATAAGACTAATAGACTGAAATCATGACAAGTAAGCCTCCTCATTTCATTTACCTGTTGTTTTCTGTATAATTATGTGGGACGGGCAATGAATTATATGCTTTATCTAAAAAAATAGAGAGAAGTTGATGTAATGACCATTCTTGTTGTAGACGATAACCAAGTTAACCTCTTCGTTATTGAAAAAATATTGAAAAGTGATGGTTATGAGAAGTTTGTTTCCGTACAATCTGCAAAAGAAATGTTTGACTACCTAGATCCATCCAATGCCCCTAAGTGCTATGACATTAATGTTATTTTATTGGATGTCATGATGCCGGAAATGGATGGAATTGAAGCTTGTCGTATATTAAAGCAAAATCCTCAATGGAAAGATATCCAGGTGATATTCGTAACGGCACTGGAAGATAAAGTGAAGTTGTCGGAAGCTTTAGATGTTGGAGGCATTGATTACATAACTAAACCAATTAATCGAATAGAATTATTAGCCCGTATACGTGTCGGGAAAAGACTGAAAAAAGAACTGGACTGGCATACAAATCAGGAGAAGATTATCCAAAGAGAGTTGGATCTGGCAGCCCGTGTCCAACAAAGCCTTTTAAGCCCACCTGTTCATGAGTCGAATATTTCGATTACCGCTTCTTATTTACCATCATCAAATTTGGCGGGGGATTTATATTATTGGGACAAGCTCGATGAAGACCGATATGCTGTCATGCTATTGGATATGATGGGGCATGGGGTGTCCGCATCGCTTGTTTGTATGTATATTTCTTCCGTTTTACGTGAGGCAATTAAAAAGCTGACAGACCCTGAGCTTGTTATCGCAGAGTTGAATCGTTATATGAATTTACTGCAAAATGAAAAAGAAAATATATTGTATTATTTCACCGGCGTATATTTTATTATCGATACGAAGAAAAAGACAGTGGAATACGTCAATGCAGGCCATCCAAAGGGCTATGCTTTTGTTGATGGCGAAAAGACTGTACCGATTACACATACGAGCTATGCAGTAGGTTTTGTTGAAGATATTAAAATTGAGAAGGCGATTATTCCATATAATTCATCCATCCAAATTGTCCTGTTTACAGACGGGGTTTTGGAAGCAATGGGTCCTTGTGAAATAGAATCGGATAAAGAGCTGTGCAAAATTGCGAGCAGCCACTGGTCGACGGACATTTCACCAATCGACTATTTAGTGAAGGGCGAACAGCAGCATAACCAGCCGGATGATATGTGTGTATTATTATTGAGTGCCAACAGCTGAAAAGTTAATGTTAACTATAAAAACCAATTTTTCTTACAGAGAAAAATTGGTTTTTTTTGCTTCATCCAAAATAAAAAAATGGCACATCCATAATAGATGTACCATTCTTTACATAGTCAAATTCTGTTACTAGAATCTCTTTTGATAGATACGCTCCGTTGCGTTGACGGTGCGGTATTTGGATACGAGCGGCGTAAACTGCAATGTTTCCTTATCGCCTAAGCCCAGATATCCGTTTCTTGCTAAGCTATCGTAAAAGAGATGATGTACCTCATGCTGCAGCTCAGGTGTAAAATAAATGAGCACATTGCGGCAAATGATCACATCAAATTCCTGAAACGATTTGTCTGTTGCCAGATTATGCTGGGCAAACATGATGTTTTCGCTTAAGTAAGGATGGAAAGAGGCAAAGCTGTCATCCGTTTTATAGTATTGGGAAAAGCTTTCTGTTCCGCCAGCCAAAATATAATTTTTCGTATAGGCTTGCATTTTATGAAGAGGGAAGGCACCCTGTTCGGCTTTTAACAGCGCATTTTCATTCATATCTGTCGCATACATGATTGAACGATCCAACAGTCCTTCTTCCTGCAAAAGGATGGCCATCGAATAAACTTCTTCGCCGGTTGCACAGCCTGCATGCCATATCCGTATCTTATCAAGATCTTTCAGCTGCGGAACAATCTCTTCGCGGAACGCCCTGAAGAAAGAGGGGTCCCGGAACATTTCCGTTACATTTATCGAAAAATCGTTCAGCAGCACTTTCAATAACTCTTTATCGTAAATTATCGATTCGGTTAATTGAGAGATTGATGAAAAATTGTTGAGCCGCATGCGATGCTCAATACGTCGTAATATTGATTGTTGATTATACTTTCGGAAGTCAAATCCTGATAATGTGTAAATCGCTTCTAATAACAAGCGTATCTCTAACTTCTTTCTATACATTTCGTATACGTTCCCCACTTGTGAGCCATACCGTTAGTACGGAGAATAGTTGTTCCAAGTTTAAAGGCTTACTTATATAATCGGAAGCCCCCGCTTCAAATGCGCGATCTTGGTCTTGCTTCATCGCTTTTGCTGTTAATGCAATAATCGGCAGCTCATATAATTGTAAATCTTTGCGGATACGCTCCATTGTTTCATATCCGTCCATTTCAGGCATCATAATATCCATCAGAACAGCATCTACGCGAGTCGCCGTCTGTAAAATATTCAGGCATTCCACACCGTTGGAAGCTTCTATAATGTGAACACCTTTATGTTCCAATGCCTGACGAAGCGCATAAATATTACGGTAATCATCATCAACAATCAAAATATGCTTTTCTTCAAATATTGATGTAGGTACACCCATTGGAATAGCTGGAGCTACCTCTGTATAAACAGCTTCCTGTTCAGCGATGCTCGATTGTACAGCATTTCCTTCAGGTAAGCTTGGCAAGTACACTGTAAATGTGCTACCTTCGCCTTCAGCACTTGATAATGTAATCCAGCCACCAAGAAGTTTTGTCACTTCACGGCAAATGGATAAACCTAATCCTGTTCCGCCATATTTACGAACAGTAGCGCCGTCCGCTTGCTGGAACGATTCAAATACGATGTTTTGTTTATTTTTCGGAATACCAATACCGGTATCTGTCACACTAACCGTAATCCATGTATCGCTAAGCTGTCTCATGGCAGGCGTTATACGTGCTTTGTCCACCTTCACAGTTACTGAACCTTCCTCAGTAAACTTGAGTGCGTTGGAAAGCAGGTTATTTAAAACTTGATGGAATCGTTTTACATCGGTATGGAAAATTTCTGCAAGATTATTTGCTACATCCACAGATAATTCCAGGCCTTTTTGATTCGCTACCGGCTGGAATAAATTTTGTATATGCTGTGGAATTTCATATACATCCATCTCTCTGAACCATAAATCCATTTTTCCGGCTTCCACTTTCGATAAATCCAGAATGTCATTAATCAGGTTCAGTAAATCTTCACCCGAATCATGGATAACTTTTGCATACTCCAGTTCATCTTCAGATAAATGCTGTTCATGGTTTTCAGCAAGCATTTCAGACAAGATTAAAATACTGTTAAGCGGTGTACGCAATTCATGGGACATATTTGCAAGGAACTCGGATTTATAATTTGAGCTTTGACGCAGCTGCTCTGCACTTTGCTTCAGTTCAACCTGTACTTTTTCCAGTTCATGCGTTTTCTGTTCCGCATCACGTGTACGTTCTTCTAAACGTTCGTTAATTGTTGTCAGTTCTTCTGTTTGCATTTTCAGCTCTTCAGATTGCGTTTGAAGCTCTTCTGACTGAACTTGCAATTCTTCCGTCATTGCCTGCGATTCATTTAATAGACGAACAACTTCCATACGTCCGATAATACTGTTGATCGTTACACCTAGATGTACAACCACTTCTTTAATAAGATCGCGATGCTGCTGATTATATGATTTTAAGGAAGCCAATTCAAAAACAGCGACGACTTCTTTTCCGAAAAATACAGGGACGATAATACCGTTTGAAATCGGAATATTTCCAAGTGCTGTTTCCAAGTAGTGGAAGCTATTATCTTTGTTGTCATAGCTTAATATACGCTTTTCTTTTACACTCTGACCGATGAAGCCATGACCTACTTCAAAGCTGTCACGTCCTACATCATCGCCAGTTTCTGCAAACGCAGCAATTTTGTTGAACTTGTTATGGTTGCGGATATCCTGAATGTAAAATGCGCCGTATACCGAATGTGTACGAGTTGTTAATGATTTCAGCAATACTTCACCTAATTCATCAAGTGTATCGACACCTTGGTAGGCCGTTACAACTTCGGCTAAGTTCGTTTGGTACCATTGACGGTTTTCCAATGTCGTAAGAAGGGAATTCGTCGCCAGTACAAGGTCTTTTACTTCATCATTCGTTTTGGCAGTAATACGTTTCCGTACTTTCCCGTCAGAAGCATTCATATCTTCAAGAGCTTCAGTTACCTCGTTGATCGACCCGGCAATATTCCGTGAAATAATTGTGAAAATCACGATAGTCACTGTTGCAATTAATGTTAAGATCGCAAAAAGACTATATGTTAATGCCGTATTTTGATCATTAAGATCCGCAACTTTGACTTGAATGGCTTCTGTTTCATACGTACGGAAAGCGGTGAATTTTTGCTGCAGTTGACTAATGGCCAGGCTGCTTTCCACACCGTTAAACATTGAAAGTACTTCTTCATTATCATTAGCAAGTATCGCGTTCAAGAGAGGCTGACCAATATTGTTAATCCAATCTTCGATACCGCTATGTACTACTTCAAGTTGTTCCTGACCGCTTGAAAAGTCATAAACAATGGTACTCAATTCATCATAGGAAGATTTCCAAGTTGCCATTTCTTCATTGAATTTATTTAAATGCGCTTCATCGTCTGTAATTAAATAGCGATGTAAGGAGGATTCCATATTAAGAATTTGGCGTTCTAGATTGTTTGACATCATACGCATTTGAGAATCATATTTAATAATGTCATTTCGTTCTTTTTGTAAACTTGTTATTTGATTATTTAAGACAAGTGCCGCAACGATTAGACATACTATGAGAATAATATACCCACTCGTGATTTTGAAGCCAATGCCCAATTTACGTTTTTTCTTCATTATGTTCCTACCCTGCCTTTATATAAAATTTCTATCATCTAAGTATACTATAACTTAGTAGAGTGTACGAATATGAGGATTTAAAATTGGAAAGAATTTCGATGTTTAATCGAAGATTCAATCAATTCGTATCAATTTTCCCGTATATACCGCCGCCGCCTCCCGTTATGGCAATCTGACCTTTTCTTGATAAGTCGATCAGGACGGCAAGTTTTTCGGGGATGACGTTTTTCAGCTCTTCCAATGAAGCCTCATGCAAAATGTTCATCTCGGTTCCAAATGCATCCAGCATCTTTTCAATTGTTTTAGATCCAATACCCGGAATGAAATCGAGCGGAACTTGATGAATGTATGGAGGTCTGGCAATTTCCAGCTGCGGGTTATCCGTTAACTCCACAATTCTTTTTGCCACGCCTTTGATCAGCTGTTCTTTCCCGCAATGAGGGCAGCGGCTATGACCTTCCTCTATTAATTGTTCGCCGCAGTTCGCACATACCGTTTCATGATACTTGCCAAGAAGGGGATTGAGGCCGTAATTGGCTGTAATTGTTCTTCCTTCTTTTTGATGAAGTGCTTTTCTCAATTCTTCAAAATTAACATCCTTTACCCGGATTTTCTGATATTCACGGGCGAGCTTACCTAAAGAATGAGCATCCGAATTTGTTACAAAACTATAGGGAGCCAATTCACTGATTCCTTTGACCATCATCGTATCCGAGCTTAACCCAAGTTCAATTCCATCAATGAGCGTCGGATCGAAAACTTCCGTCAGGCTGCTTTTAACCCCTTTGCCGAAAAGACTTTTAAACGGGGTAAATACATGTGCCGGAATAAACAGGCCGTCAAGTTCATGGACTTTTTGCTGCAAAGTGCGCCCGTCGCAATGCGAACGCTGTGTGCTTAAATGAATATTCTTCTGGTGAAGTTGGAGCCAGTCTGAAAACTGTTTCATCTTCTTAAGTGTTGGGATATAGCACAGAACATGGATCGGACCATGACAGTTTGCATCGTAAATCTCGATTTCCGTTCCTAAAATGAGGGTTGTCTTTTTATAACGAATTCCGCCTTCCACTAATTCTGTAGCTTTTTGTTCGTGAAGAAGCTGTTCGACTTCTTCAATTACTTCAGGTGAATGACAATCGATAATGCCGATTAAATCCAGCCCTTTTCTCGAAGTAGCGGTTTCTAAAATATTTGTCAGCGTCAGGTTTTTGCTTCCTGTTATTTTTACTGCCCGTCCTTTATAAGTACGTCCAATATGTATATGTAAATCCGCATAAATCTCCTTCCACATCGTACACACATCCTTAAAAGAGTTGTTAAATAAATGATACCCGAAATTCGAAGTTTATTTGCAAGGTGGGGCAGTTTATTTACGAGAAAAGCATTATTACGATTACCGGGATAAATTGCCGTCATTAAAAATCCTGCTGACAGGGAAATTCGAATCAGCAGGATAGTCATAAAATATTTTTGTTAAATAATAGATTTTATCGCTTGCCACTTTTCCATTACGACATCTTCTTCAAACGTACTGATGATTCGATAGTTTTCGTCGTCTAAAATGCGGTAATGCTTGCTTAGAAGATTTTGCTGAAGGCGGTGTTTTTTATATTCGTCGATGTTCTTCCACCAAACATATCCACCCATTGTTTTTTCGCGTGGGGTAATGATGACATGATGTGCAGTAAGTTCAATGACTTCCATCGGATCGCCGCCAATACGGTTTTGCAATGTTTCGCTATGACGAAAAAGGGCACAGATCGCAATTGTTGTTGTCCAGTTTGCAAAGTTGCGCTCTTTCTCGATTTGTACAAGCGTCTTTTTTGAAATACCCAAAATTTCGGCCATTTTATCTTGCGTGTAATTATTTTCCGTACGGATAAGCTTCAAACTTTCCGATGTTATTTGTATGATAAACTCTCGATCCATCGAATCACCTCGTGTAATAATACACTAAATATAACATAATACCATTTCCTTTTCGATGAATTGAAATAAAAAAGTCTGGGCAAAATCGCCCAGACTGCATTCAGCTAACAATTATTCGTCTTTTCCTTTTCCGAGTAGTTTGTTTGAAATGACAAGTCCGATTGCACCGATAATAATGAATGAAATCGAACGAATCAAAATGTCGAGCTCGGATAAATCAAAGAAAATCATCTTAATAATCCCGAAGAACAGTAAGCCGATACCGACCATTTTCAAATTAGAGTAGCTTCGTTTCGCTGCGAGGAACAGCGAAATGCAGGCAATGATGAAAATAAATACCGTATTCAGAATAACCGCGGTGCTCCAATTGATAAGCTCGTGGAAATTCATGAAATTCGTTATACTGAAAACCCATATAACCGAAATGATCATACTGGCGATTGTCAGTGGTTCTGTATATTGGCTGAAAAACGTTTTATAGTTTTTATAAATCCATCCTTGTTCCCAAGCATCTGCGACAATTGCCCACAGAATGGCAAAGTATAAAATACGGACGATAATGGCGACAATAACTGCCCGATCATCCACCCATACAGTGGACAGTAAAACAAGTCCTGCAGCTCCGTATACCGCGGCAGCAAGCCAAGGAAGAATTTGACCGACGATTTCGCTTTTGACGATCAAAACTGCGGCAAAGGCAAACGCGATTACACTAAATACTAAAAACGTTGTATAATGCTGCGGCATATAAGCCCAGTCCAGTTTCCAAACGTATAGCAGAGCAACTAAATATAATAGACACGGATAAATATCTTCCAGTTTGAAAAGTCTCTTTTTCTCTTCGACAGCTGTGCCTTTATACTGAAGCAGCACTTTATAAAGAACGACAAGCATTGCGATGACAAGAACAATGTTTAAATGCTTCAGCGAGAAAAATGGCTCCACTTCATAAAACATTAAAACAAAAAGGGCCAATAGAGAGAATGTAATGAACTTAACCCATTTCATGAACACTATCGCATGTTTTACCGCAACAACCAATCCTCCAAATGCTACGACAATCATCAGAAGCAACGTCATTTCACTTGAAATATTAAGCTGTGTAATAATATTCAGAAGCACGATCGCCGATAATGTCCCGAACATATCGGTCAACAGTCGGTCAGCACGCTTAAATACGATATATAAAGCACCGGCTACAATCGCTAAGAACAAAATAAGCGCGATAAGTAACGGCGTCTGTTCACGGGAAAGAATTCCGTTTACCAGTGACAATACGAAGACAGTAAAGGTAAATAGGAAACTCGCATGAATCTTACTTTTATTAGAATATAACCGTAAGAAACTAATAAGAAACAGACTGAACACCGCAATGAGCGCAAATGCGAAAAAGACGAGGCGTTCATCATGGAATATCGAAACAACCGCCAGTGCTAAAACTGAAAAAGCGGTCCCGATATAAAGCGCTTTTCGCTGTGTATGCTTCAAAATAACGATTTGTAGAACGGCGAACAGCAGTACGATGAAAACACCAATAATTATTGCGCTAAACTGCATGTATTCCAGTAAATACGGCAGCAGTAATGACGTAAAGACAACGAGTACTGTCAATGCTTCATTTCCTTTAATATAGCTGATGAATACTCCGTAAACAATGTAGAGCAGTGCAAAAATCAGTGCTACGTATAAACTGAGCACATCATATAAAATGGCCCCTGCAGCAGTTGTTAAAATCCCGACGATGAAGGCACCACCGTATAGCGATAACGCGACAACCCGCGATCCTTTCTGTTTTTTCTCCATATAATAGGCACATGCGCCAAGACCGATGGACAGTACAAAGCCGGCGATAATTTTGACGCTATCGGATAAAAAGCCGTAATCACTCACGAGTTTCAATCCCCAAAGGACACCGAGCACTAAAATGACTGTAAAGATGCGCGGTAATGCCCGTGTGAACAATTCTTCCAGTGACCGCTTTTCCTTTTCGGGAATCGGGTCTTCCTTAGGAACAGCAACCGTATTTGATACAGGTTGCTTTGCCGGAATAATAGGCGGCTTTACCGTTTCTTTTCTTTCGGGTATAATTTGCTCTATTTTCGTATGTTGCTTTAAATGCTGCACTTCTGTTTTTAACAATCGAAGTTCCTGCTCCAAAGCCGCAATCCGTTCCAGCATCTCCGGATCTCTTTCCACAAAATCACCTCTTTCAACAAAAGTAATGATACTCTATTAGTGTAATTTTACACTTTTGGATCGTGAAAGTAAATTGTTTTCGGAAATTCATTTTAAGTGAAGGTAATCTATAAATCATGGGTAAAGAAAATAGTTCCAGTCTATTTAGGAGAATATTATGCATATTATTTATCATTTGAAACTATAATTAAGTAATATAGAAATAACTATGGTTAGTAGGGGGTAATATGAGTAATTTAATTATTTTTTCAATCATTTTTCTAATCGTCCTAGTAATTTTTATAAAGCTGTTTCGTTCCTTTACCGCACAATTATATATTCGGAGCCGAATACGAAAAGGAATCAGGCAGCATTTTAAACAAATTAAATTGGCAAAAGGAAATAAGCAACAGCTTTTTGACGTATATAAAAGTGTTTATAAGAACGCAACATCAAAACCGAATCGATTATTTGTCTCCAGAGATCGAAATAAGTTTGAATTGAAAGCAAATACGGAATTAAACCGGATGACGAGGAATCCTTTTACAAAACTGTATGCAAGCGCATTAACATATTCAAAAGGGTTATTTACATGTCTTTTTCTCATAGCGACAATTCTTTCGGGCGGAATTTTGAAAGAAGAAGTAAAAGCCTCTTCATTGACATTGCCGACAGTTGACGAAAACATTCAATTAAAACTGAATGTCAACTTGGAGGATAAAATCGACCAGATCGTGACCAGCTTTATGCAAGGTGAAAATAAACTGCAAAGCTTTAATTTTCAGGATTTGGCAAATAAGAAAGTTGTTCCGGTTTATGACGTAAAAGATTTACCGCAGGCAGTGACAAATGTGGAACAGTTAGGCCAGGCAATCGCCCACCATATGTCCCAGTTTGAACATCAGTTTACGGTGTACTATGAAGGAGACGTCTCCGATTTTGAAACAACAATAGATGAAGTATTTGCATGGCTGGAAACAAATGAACCGTATTTATGGGCGGTCATGGGCGAGTTCTCAACACGTGCCAAATACTACGGCAATAAAGTTGAATGGCATGCAACGGTAAACTATGATTTAACAGCAGAAGAAAATGCCATTGTGCTAGGTAAAATCGATCAGATTATCAGTACAATTCCGGAGAATGCAACGGAATCGGAGAAAGTGAAATATGTGAACGACTATTTAGTTGTGCATACAGCTTACAATATGAACAGTAAAGCGAACCCGCATACGCCATATTCGGTTTTAATGAATGGGGAAGGCGTCTGTGAAGGGTATGCTTTGGCCGCATTATTAATGTTTGAAGCACTCGGCATCGAAGCAAAATATGTTGTCGGCAATGCGGGCGGGCCACATGCCTGGAATTTGGTGAAAGTGGATGGACAGTGGTATCACCTCGATATTACATGGAATGACCCGGTTCCGGATCAGGGTGATAAAGTCCATTATCAGTATTTCCTCATTAGCGATGAAAAACTTTCAAATGATCATGAATGGATTAAATCGGATTATCCGAAAACAGCTGTAAATGATTACCTGTAAAAAATAATATTGACAAAAGAATGTATTAAACACATAATACACTTATTAGGTGTATGAAGTGCTTAATACATTTTTTATGCATACTGTATTAAGTAGTTAGTACAGATTGAGATTCAAAGTATTTTTTTGCGAATAGTGTATTAAGTGCGTAATACACGAAAGGAGCTGAAACAGGTGGATGTGAAATTCAATAACCGGGATCCTGTATACGTGCAGGTTATCCGTCATTTTAAGGAACAAATTGCAAAAGGTTCGTTTGCGCCAGGCCATGTCATCCCATCTAGACGGGAGTTGGCCAATCAGCTCAAAATCAACCCGAATACAGTGCAGCGTGCCTATAAGGAAATGGAGGAGCAGAAATTGATTTATACAGAAGGAAATATGCCAAGTTGTATTACGAAAGATGAAGCGGTGCTAAAAAGTGTACGTGAAGAACTAATCAGTGAAGCAGTGCAAGTATTTATCAGTTCGATAAAATCAATCAATGCGCCACTTCCTGAAATCATGGAGCTCGTACAGAAACAGTATGAGGAGGCGGAGCAGCATGATTGAAGTTAAAAATGTCTCTAAAAAATACAAAAGAAAGCAAGTATTGAAAGATATGAGCTTTACTGCAGAAAAAGGGCAAATTACATGCCTGATCGGAATTAACGGTGCAGGAAAAACGACCATTATGAAATCAATCATGGCGCTCACTCCGATTGACCGTGGCGAAATACTAATCGACGGCAAAAAAATCAGCAAAGATGCTTTTGAAAGAATTACGTATATTCCGGACCGTCTGACAATGTCACCAAACTATACAATTGCGCAAAGCTTCGATTTTATGGCCGATTTTTATAAAGTGTGGAATGAACAGCGGGCAACAGAACTCCTTGCCTTTTTTCAACTGGATCCGAGCGATAAAATTTCAAGCCTGTCAAAAGGAAACACGGCAAAAGTCAATTTGCTGCTTGGCTTGGCACTGGATGTGGACTATATATTGATGGATGAGCCGTTTTCAGGAATCGACATCTTTTCAAGAGAACAGATTGCCAATGTCTTTACAAGTCATTTAATTGAAAATCGCGGCGTCATTATTACAACACATGAAATTAATGATATTGAACATTTAATCGATAAGGCAGTGCTCATTGGGGACGGCCGTGTATTAAGAGAAATGAATGTAGAAGAGATGCGGGAAACAGAAGGCAAATCCGTAGTAGATGTAATGCGGGAGGTGTATGTCGGATGAATCACTATATAAAGCTCGTCAATTTTGAAGTGAAACGATTCAGCAAAATCTTTCTAGCTTTAATAATCGGGGTAGTAGCAGCTCAAATTATCGGAGCCATTATCACGTCTTTACATTATGTAGACAATGCGGAGACAACGATGCTGCGTGAGCAAATGGCAGTAAGCCAATATATCCAACAGTACGGAGCCTACTCACTGCAAAACTTTTTATATTCGGAATACTTCATTCTATCCATAGTATTTGCAGCAGCTTTACTTATAATTTATGTCTTTTTCATTTGGTATCGTGACTGGTTAGGGAAATCATCGGTTATTTATCGTTTACTCATGCTGCCTACAGCACGCAGAAATGTGTATTTCGCCAAATTGACAACAATATTGCTTTTTATTTTCGGTTTAACTGGAATGCAAATCATCTTACTGGAAGTTGTGAATCAAATTACTCAACGAATAGTACCTGACCAATTATGGATGGATGAAAGTATAATTTATATTTATTCTACTGAAGTACTGGATTTATTGTATCCGCAATCATCTTTATTGTTTGTTTTCTATTATGTAATTGGCATTACAGCTGTTGCAGTAATTTTCACCTCTATTTTATTTGAACGCAGCTATCATATTAAAGGGATTTTCCTGGCATTCATCTATTGTGTGATTTCAATAGTCATTGTAATGGTTCCAGTGATCATTCAAATAATTACCAATTATTTTTATGCGAATGAGATTTATTTAATCGTTACAGGATTCAGTATTTTAACGACTGCACTTGCGATTTATTTAGCAGATTATTTATTAAAACGAAAGATTAATGTGTAGAGGAGGGGAATGACATGAAAAAATATTGGCAACTTCTTTTAATTACCGGAATAATCGTTGTAACGTTTACTGTGCACTATATACAAGTAGTGAACGCAAAAGACAAAGAGTATAATTTTACATTCGAAAAAATTTCAGGTGATGATAAATATATAGATTCATTGATGTTCGAAACAAGCGTTGAATATAGGCTAGGTTACAATTCACTTCTTATTAGTAAAGATGAATCCACATTAATTGAATCTATTCATAACCGTACAGTGCCGATAATGTTTCAAAGACTCATAGATGAACATAAAAGCTTTATGCGCGGTAAAGCATTTATTGAAAATAACTATTTTGAGGACGATACGAAGCTTATTTATATGAAGGATCCTGAAGAAGGCTGGAAGGTAAAAGAAGGGGACACATACAGTTATGAAGTTGATGTACTGGATAAAGTGAAGGATGAGAGAACTTCATTTGCAATCGAGTCACAGCTGAAAAATAGATATAACTGGGTTTTTTATAATGATATTACGGTTGTTGATAATGAGCTTAAACTTATTGTAAAACAAGTTGATAATGACGGAAGCGAAAAAATGTATCATGTGATTATTGATTTGAAAAAGCAGCAGCTGCTGAGTGAAACTTTACTTGAAGAAGCAACAATGGACGAAACGACAAGAAGAAGTATTGATTCCCACAATTCTTATTCAAATTTAGGTCATGAAAAATACCATGTCTATTCTATAAGTTCTGTTGATTTGAAAAGTCCTGAACAAGATGTTACTTCACGTCAGTTCAGCGCATTAAATACGGAAACGAATGAAATAACAGATATTCAGTTACCGGAAGGTTTAGATCATAACCTGCAAAGTATTGAAGTAGATGATAATTATTTAGTTATTGCCTATTCAACAAAAGAGGAAATAGTCATTTACAGATATAATATCGGACAGCAGAGATGGCTTGAACCGATTACTGAACCATATCCTGTAAAAATATTAATTCCTGAATTTAACAGCACGACTTCACTAAACGGAAAATTTTACGTCATGACAGAAGTGAATAACGATTATGTACTTAAGATTTTTGATATTGAACAAGGTACATTATTATATGAAGGAAAACTTATCAATAATAATATGAAACAAAAATATTATATTCACATAACTGATGTATATGAATCAGAAAAGTAATTGAAAAGACTTAAAACTCAATGAATTTGGCTACCAACAGATTTTTGGAGTATATAATAGAAAGACGCTTAATCGAGGCATGTGCGGGAAATTTTTAAGATATTCCGACAAACCGTTATAAATTAATGTATTATCTTCAATTCAATTATTCCATTCAATGGGTAAAGAAAAGAAATAAGCTTAGATGCACATAACAAAGCCCGCTATCTTTTATGTTAGCGGGATTTTTTATCTTCATAGAGGTATGTTCGTTTACCGAGAGTATTTAATGCTTAAGCCAAACTTCAACTTTTTCTTTACACCCAACACCAATTTCAACTCTCAATAGTATAGTCTTAAACAAATGATTGACTGAATATTCACATTTATTTACACTGAGGAAAATAGGCGACATAGAGAGACAGCTAGAACGAGACAAAGGAGAGGGTATGTTGTGTTTAAATGGAAGAGCAAAGAGCAGTTAAGGCAATTATTATGTGAACTTGTACAAGTAAAAAGTGTTTCAGGTTCACAGGCAGAAAAGGATTTCCCTGATATTGTAGTGAATAAACTGTCGGAGCTGGCGTATTTCAAAGAAAACCCTGGCCATTTAAATCGAACATACTTGAGTGATGGGCGCAGTTTCATTAGCGCATTGGTCAAAAAATCTCCGGATACTAAAAAAACAGTCGTATTAATTAGTCACTTTGATGTAGTGGATGTACAGGACTACGGAAAATGGAAACAATATGCTTTTGAGCCCGAGAAGCTGACGGAACAATTTTACTTGATAAAAGATGAATTGCCTGAAGCAGTACGAGTTGATCTAGACAATGGAAACTGGCTATTCGGCAGAGGCACGATGGATATGAAGTGCGGGCTTGCCTTGCATATGTCCATTGTAGAGCAGGCGACATACGGAGAATATGACGGCAACATTCTTTTATTGACCGTTCCGGATGAGGAAGTAAACTCTGAAGGAATGCGGGCAGCAGTTCCAAAACTTGTGCAACTTTCGGAAGAGCATAATCTTGAATATACAACAATATTAAATTCAGAGCCGATGTTCAGTAATTTTCCTGGCGATAAAAATAATTACTTCTATACCGGATCTATCGGAAAAGCATTGCCGGGCTTTTTATGCTACGGGAAGGAAACCCATGTCGGGGAACCGTTCGGAGGACTGAATGCAAATTATATGGCGTCGGTGCTGACAGCTGAAATGGAATTAAATACGGATTTTTGTGAAAAAGTGGGCGAAGAAATGACGCCGCCACCAACGAATTTAATTTATCGCGACTTGAAAACGGAGTATTCCACACAAATTTCACATCGGGCTGTGACACTATTTAATTTATTGTTATTTGAAAGAAGCATGACAGACGTTGTTTCATTGCTCCAGCAAAAAGCGATCAAAGCGGCAAATGAAATCGAACAGTCCTATATGAACAAAGCTACGAAGTATTCACAGCATACGGAATTTACACCGCAGCAATTAAAAGTGAAGGTCATGAAGTATGAGGAAATTTACGAATATGCGCTGGAGAAATACGGTGAAGAGAAAGTTGAAGAACTCCTATCAAATCGTGACAGCGAAAAAGACGATCGGGAACGAACGATTGACCTCGTTGATCAACTAGCTGCGTTATGTAATGAACTGGCACCGATGATTGTTATCTTCTTTGCGCCGCCATTTTATCCTGCAATCAGTTCAGGGAAAAATGGACTCATCAGCAATCTTGTAAATGAGTTGAAGCAATACACGCATGAAACTTTTAATATGGAGTTTACTATTCAAAACTACTTTGCCGGAATATCGGATTTAAGCTATGTAGGGTTGAACTATGAAAACAGTTCGATTGAGTCGCTAATAAACAATATGCCGGTTTGGGATAAAGGCTACTCGCTGCCGATCGGGGATATGAAAGAGCTGACTGTACCGGTGCTGAACATCGGTCCGGTTGGAAGAGACCCGCATAAATGGACAGAGCGGCTTGACGCGGATTTTGCATTTGGAACATTAGTGGATCTACTGCAATTGACGATTGAAAAATTATTCGCTGCGCATTATGAGGTGAATGAACAAATAGTGAGCAATTAATAATCTGCCTTTAAGGTTTATCGTTAAATTTATGATACAGTGGGAATACTAACCGCGAAATAGAGCGGAGTTGGAGGATTATGATGACAAATACAGTAGACGAACTATTAGAATCGCTCGTGGCAGCGACAGTAAATAATGAAGTGAAATGGAGTAAAGGTACGGAGCAGCTGGAAGAGGTGTTGGAAGAAGTATACGGCAACACGGAAAAGCTTTATTTCTTCTTTGATGAAGAAGAAGGTTCAAACATCGTTGTAGCAACGTATCAATATTACGAAGGCGAAGTAGAAGCCGATGAATTTTTAAAAGACGGCATGAGCCTGTTTGTCATTGACGCAGATGATTTTGAGATTTTAAATGAAGTAACAGATGAAGATGCGGATGATGCAAAATTATTCCCGGCTTTAATGGAAGCAATTGAAGAAGTGAAGTAAGCTTAAAAAAATGTAACGGGTGTGAACGGTTTTAGAATCGTCTGCATCCGTTATTTTGTTATGGCGGATCCTATATTCCGGGTGAGAAAAAGCGTGTGTGGATTTTATTAGAACAATAGAGTGGTTTATTAGAAGAAATTCAAGTGATATTAGAAGAACGGGGCTGGATATTAGAAGATTCGATAATTTGAGGTGCAGGAGAATCTTTATTGCCGGTAAAATGGGTGAGAAGAAGCCGTACCTGGATTTTATTAGAACATTTAAGCGGTTTATTAGAAGATCGAGGCAGGATATTAGAAGAAGTACATACTTTATTTGAACATCCGGGACACTTATTAGAACAAACCGCACTTATATTAGAAGATCGGCAATATATTAGAACAAATAAATTTATATTAGAACTTCTGCGGATATATTAGAGAATCCGACCAATGCCCGCTGGATCATAGTGCACCCCAGCACCCCCACCAAAAAAACGCCCGGTAACCAACCCGGGCGCTCCACTTAAACAATCAATAACCGCTATTCAGCACATCGAACCCTTTCACCGCTAATGGCACTTCACCAAAGGACTTCTGGCCGAACTGTTCCTCGATATAAATTTCCGCCAGCATCTGCTCGCGTTCACCGGCCGTTTCACCATGCTTCACCGCAACAACTGCTTCGTATAGACGAGCAAGCTCCTGCATGAGCGGTTTCGCCTCCACTGTTTGCATTGCCGGTTCCAGTGTGACAAATACTGCAAAGCGCTGCTCCACGACAGAGGCCAGCTGCTGCAAATAAGGATGGTTCGTCTGCTGCAATTCATTCAGCAGCGTAATATGCGCATTCTTTTGAACGAGGCGAATAAGCTCGTGTGCCAAAATATTCGCTGTACCTTCCCAAACGGTCAATACTTGAGCATCGCGAAGCAAGCGAGGGAGAACAAAATCCTCAATATAGCCGTTTCCGCCATGTAGTTCAATCGCTTCATGCGTGAACTCAATCGCCCATTCTGCCGTTTCCTTTTTCACTAACGCAATTAACAGGCGGACAAGCTGCTGTTCTTCCTCTGAAGCATTCCCGCTGACAACTTCATCATAGCGCGACACTAAATCGAACAACGCAACAAGTGATGCATGCCATTTAGCGTGCAATAAGCCTAGTGTATGCTTCACCATCGGAAACTCGGCAACTGTCTGGCCAAATGCGATACGCCCGTTTGTATAATGGACCGCTTCATCCAGTGCGCGTTTCATAATGCCGACTGATGCTGCGGCATTACAGATCCGGGACAGGTTGAGTGCCTCGAGCATATAATAGATGCCTTTGGAAGGATCCCCGACAACATATGCTTTTGCACCGTTAAACTCGACTTCTCCTGACGGGACCGCCTTTACGCCAAGCTTATCTTTCAATCGGCGGATCGTAATGTGATTAAGCTCACCATCGTCGTCACGCCATGGGACAGCAAACAATGTTAAGCCGCGTGAACCTTCTTTGGAATTGGTTGTCTGACGGGCAAGCACCATCGCAACTCCGCACATCCCGGCATTCGATGCAAAGTACTTTTCACCGTATAAACGCCATTCACCTTGTTCAAGGCGTGCCTCCACGACATTCGCACCAACATCTGATCCACCTTGGCGCTCCGTTAAAAACGTAGCCCCTTCAAATAATTCCGTTTCGCCTGTTGCGCAAATATGCGGCATAAACTTCTGCTTCAGCTCTTCGGATGCATAGTGCTCGAATAAATACGCTGTCGCCATCGTCAATGTGACAGGACAGTAAAAACCTGGTTCGGTTTGCGATAGCAAATAGCCTTGCGCAAAGCTGTATACATAATTGCCTTTATGGCCTAATTCGGGAATGTCTTTATGGATATAGCCGACAATCCCTGTTGCATAAGTTTCGGCAACCGTTTGTTTATAGCCTTCGTTCACAATGACTTCGCTTACTTCATCGCCGTATGCATTATAGCGGCGTAATCGTGGTTCGCCTTCCCGGTCCGTCACTTTGGCACGGGCATCGATCGGTCCGGCACAAAGCGCACCGAATGCCGTCAGCCGTTCATCCGCATAATTATAAAAAGACGGAGAAAGTTTTTGCTGTAGTAGCTGATGCAATGTTTGATCGGATTCATAAAAATTCTGGCTCTTTTCACGTTTATTGGCTAATACTTGCATTTGCTTCACCTCTTAGCTGCTGTTTTAATATTTTCCCGGAAGCATTGCGCGGAAGTGCTTCCGCTTGTTCAAAGATTTTCGGGATTTTAAATGCGGCAAGTTTCCCTTCCAAGTGCTCGCGGATTTCCTGCTCGGAAACAGGGACTTTTGCACAGTAAACCGCTTTTACAGTTTCGCCCCATTCAGGATGCGGTACACCGAACACCGCTACTTCAAAAATAGCGTCATGCAGCAGCAGCTGATCCTCTATTTCTTTCGGGTAAATATTGACGCCGCCTGAAATAATTACATCTTTTTTACGGTCGACGATGTAAATATAACCTTCCTCATCGATGCGGGCTAAATCGCCCGAACGCACCCAGCCATCAACGAAAATGTTTTTCGTTTCTTCCGGATTTTTATAGTATTCTTTCATATTGCCTTCACCATATAAAATGATTTCGCCAATTTCACCAGGTGCCACATCTTCATTTAATGCATTAATCACACGCAGCTCTGTTCCAAACGGTGCTCGCTTACCGATGCTTCCTGCCTTGTGAGGGTGATCCGCAGCATGTAATATCGACCCGCTCGGACCGGCTTCCGTTAAACCGTACACACATACTAAGTTGTCCGTATTAAACTGCTGCTGAATATATACGACTTCTTTTTCGGAAAGCGGTGCGCCTCCGTACACCCACCACTTCATTGACGACAGGTCCGCACTTGCGATACGAGGTGAGCCGGCAGTTAGAAGGTAGGCAACAGGTGCCCCGAAGAAGTGCGTCGTTTTGTATTTTTCTACCGTATCTATTAACAAGTCAGGCGTAAATGTCGGTGTGAGCACAGCTGTTGCCCCGACTAAAATGGCCGTGACCAAAAACAAATTCAATGGAGCAGAATGAGTTAGCGGCATCATGATGAGCATCCGGCTTTCGGGTTTTACTTCCATTTCAATGGCAATCATATGGGATACTGCGAGGACATTGCGGTTTGTCAGTAAAACGCCTTTTGGATTGCCGGTTGTGCCGGATGTATAAAGTAATGTTGAATCATCATCCTCCACTAGATCACAGCAAACGACCTCATTTTGGCCAGCTGCCTGGAATTGATCGAAGCTTTGCCAGTCATGGACAGCAGGACCTGTTTTTACTTTTAGACCATTGAACATAATCGTAGCGGCCTGTTCGAAAATCAGCTCATGGACAAAGATCGCCTTCGCGTCACTATGATTGAGCACATACTCAATTTCGCGTGTGACAAACTTGGCATTGATCGGTACAACGACAGCCCCCATACGCTGAATGGCAAAGTAAAGCGCGACGAACTCTTGCACATTTGGCATGAAAATCCCGACTTTATCGCCTTTTACGATTCCGCTTGCACGCAATGAACCGGCGATTTTATTAACTTGGTCATCCAACTGTTGATACGTCGTTTCCTGGCCGAGACTAATGACAGCAGTTTGATTCGGATACTTTCTTGCATGACGAGCTAACAGATTAGAAATATTCATGATTGGTCCTCCAATAATAGAATTAGTTTTTCCTGAAAAATAGCTTCCGTCTTTTCGATTTCTTGACGGATTTCATACAACTCTTCAATCTTTTGGTCAATTTCCTTTATTTTTTGCTGACCGTATTCGATTGTCCGCTCCAGCTGTTTAATACCTGTACGATCAAGGTCAAAAAGCAAAATCATTTCCTTAATTTCTTCCATAGAAAAGCCATACTTTTTTCCTCGGATAATTAGCTTGATCTTTGCCTCCTCCCGTTTGGAATAATGGCGCATTCCATTATGAGGTCGTGTCGGTTTCAATATTCCGAGCTCTTCATAGTAGCGCAGTGTTCTCGGTGTGAGTGCATATTCTTTAGCGATCGTTTTAATGGATTTCACATTACACCCCCATTGGAAGAATTATATCATTTACGTTAACGTCAATTTAAAGAGAAATATAGTATAAAAGAGAAAAAATATTTATGAAAGACAAAAATAGAGAGGGAATAGAAAAGCGAAAAATGGAATAGCCCATATAAAATACTTACTATATAAAAATTAAATTCAATATTTAATAAATCTCATTGACAATCATTATCATTTAGATTTATTATTTAGGAAGCGATAATGATAATTGTTATCAATAAATTCCAAGGGGCGCTATTCAAATGAAAACGAAAAAGTTCTATTCTTTAATGACAATACTTTTCGTAGCGATTGGTTTACTGGTTGTTGCGGGTTGCTCGGATAAAGAAACAAGTACAGAAGTGAATAAATCAAATGAAACAACAGGTTCTTCAAATTCAGAAGATTCGGCAACGCAATATCCAATCGTAATCAAACATGCATTAGGTGAAACAGTAATTGAAGAAAAACCGGAGCGTGTAGCAACAGTTTCATGGGCAAACCATGATGTAGCACTTGCTTTAGGTGTTGTACCGGTAGGGTTTTCGGCAGCAAACTACGGTGTACAGGATGAAAGCGGTATGCTTCCATGGACAGCAGAAAAATTAAAAGAGCTTGGTGAGGAAAATCCGAACATCTACCAAGATACAGATGGCATAGATTTTGAAGCAGTTTCAGATTCAAATCCGGATGTGATTTTAGCGGCATATTCAGGGCTTACTCAAGAAGAGTATGATACGTTAAGCGAGATTGCACCGGTTGTTGCATATCCGGAAACTCCGTGGGTTATTACATGGCGTGACCAAATCCTATACAACGCAAAAGGTATGGGTATGGAAGAAGAAGGTCAACAATTAATCGCTGATACAGAAAAATTAATTCAAGATAAAGCAAATGAATTCCCTGAAATCAAAGGTAAAAAAGCAGCGTTCGGTATGTTTAACGCGACAGATTTATCAAAGTTCTATATTTATACACCAGCTGATCCGCGCGGTGAATTACTGGAAGAGCTAGGTATGGAATATCCGGAAAGCATTAAAGCGCAAGTTCAGGATGAAAGCAGCTTCTACATCGAATTAAGTGCAGAAAATGCAGATGCTTTAAACGATGCTGATATTCTGATTGCATATGGTGATGACAACACATTAGCAGCACTTCAGGCAGATCCGATTTTAGGTAAAGTACCTGCAATCAAAAATGGCACGGTTTTAATCATTCCTGACAACACACCACTTGCTGCTGCAGGAAATCCGAACCCGCTGTCAATTCAATATACAATCGACGAGTATGTAACTTTAATTTCGGAAGTTGCGAAAAAGATAAAATAATATGAAAAGTACATCCGTTTTAGAAAAGAAGCAAATTATGATGCCGCGAAATTTTATCAAAGTATTATTACTTTTGATAATTTTACTCGGGCTATGTATACTAGCATCACTTGTATTTGGTTCGCGGATGATAGGCTGGACAGATCTTCTGAATGGGTTATTCCATTCAGAGGCTCAGTCTCATGAAGCGAACGTCGTAAGGCAGCGTGTAGTAAGAACGATTTTCTGTTTACTATGCGGCGCAGCATTAGGTGTTTCCGGAGCGCTTATGCAATCGGTGACACGAAACCCGATTGCCGATCCAAGTATATTAGGTGTCAATACAGGGGCATCCCTTTTCGTCGTTTGCGGCATTGCCTTTTTGAATATCAGTTCAGCAAATCAGTATATTTGGCTTGCGATAGCGGGAGCTTTTATTACCGCTATTTTTGTATTCGGGATTGGTTCAATGGGGAAAGGTGGCGCGACGCCATTAAAGCTCGTGTTGGCAGGTGCAGCTACGAGTGCAATTTTATCATCACTTGTCGTGGCGATCATGATACCAAGAACGAATGTTATGGATCAGTTCAGATTTTGGCAGGTCGGAAGTGTCGGTTCCGGCAGCTGGGATACAATTACGTTATTTATTCCTTTTATAGCAGTAGGACTATTTATTGCCTTCATTACAGCTCCGGCATTAAATGCGATGGCATTAGGTGATGATGTTGCGACAGGGCTGGGTGTACGCACAGGTACTGTAAGAATTGCAGCGGCATTAGGTGGCGTATTATTATGTGGTGCTGCAACGGCATTGGCAGGTCCAATCGGCTTTATTGGTTTATTAGCTACACATATCGTACGTCTCGTAGTCGGTCCTGATCTACGTTATATTATCCCGATGTCAGCATTGTCGGGGGCGATTATTTTAACCTTTTCCGATGTGATCGGTAGGGTTCTTGGCAGTCCAAGTGAGCTCGAAGTTGGAATTGTCACGGCCTTTATAGGTGCGCCGATTTTAATTTTAATTACGATGAAAGCGAAAATGCGTGCAATATGATGAATGAAACGATGAAGATGATTAAGACGTCAAGATTAAAAAGAAAACGCCGGTTTATACTGATGACTTCCTTGATGGCCATCATTTCGCTAGTACTTTGCGGTTTGATGCTTATGCTCGGCAACACGATTTATCCGGTACAGGATGTCATAAAGGTTTTATTAGGTGAACAAGTGAAGGGAGCATCCTTTGCGGTAAATACAATTCGTTTTCCAAGAATGGTGGCCGGTTTGTTTGCAGGCTTTGCATTTGGTGTCGGGGGCTATATTTTCCAGACGATGCTGCGCAACCCGCTTGCAAATCCAAATGTAATCGGAATTACAACAGGTTCAAGTGCGGCAGCTGTATTTTGCATCATTGTATTAAATGCAAGCAATACGGTCGTATCCATCGCTGCTGTAATCGGAGGTCTTGCAACAGCTATCTTTATCTATCTGCTGGCAAAAGGCACATCCTTTTCGATTGGTCGACTTATTTTAATCGGTATCGGCATTCAGGCGATGCTGACGGCCTTTATCAACTATTTAATGCTCATCGGGGATACACATGATATTCCGGCTGCAATGAGATGGCTGAGCGGTAGTTTAAACGGTGCAAAATTAACGAACTTATACCCGCTAATTCTTATCGTGTGTATTTGCACTCCGATTTTAATGTATTTTGCAAAGCGTCTGGAAATGCTGGAACTTGGTGAACAGGCGGCAACATCTCTAGGCATCAATACAAATCAAACGAGAGTCATCCTTATTATTACGTCGGTGCTCATGATTGCATTGGCGACTGCTGCAACCGGTCCGATTGCCTTTATTTCCTTTTTGGCAGGTCCCATCGCAAAAAAATTAGTAGGTGTCGGATTTTCAGGTCTTATTCCTGCAGGTTTAATCGGGGTCATTTTAGTATTGGCGGCAGATCTTATCGGACAGTTTGCTTTTGAGACACGCTATCCAGTAGGGGTCATTACAGGGATAATCGGTGCACCATACTTAATTTATTTATTAATCCGTATTAATCGGAAAGGAGATTTATGATGAAATCGACACATACATTCCAAACGGAAAATCTTGTTGCAGGCTATGACAACAAAGCGATTTTACAAGGTGTTAGTCTAGCGATTCCAAGCAATAAAATCAGCATTATTATCGGTTCGAATGGCTGTGGAAAATCGACACTCTTAAAAACGATGGCACGATTAATCAAGCCAATCTCCGGCCAAGTATTGTTGGATGATAAATCGATTAACAAAATCCCGCCGAAGCAGCTTGCACGTGTTTTAGGACTTCTTCCACAATCACCGATCGTACCTGAAGGCATCACAGTTGCTGACTTAGTTGGCAGGGGCCGGTTTCCACATCAGAGCTTTTTAAAAGGCTGGTCAACTGAGGATTATGAAGCGGTAGCAGAAGCGATGGAAATGATGAACATAACGGAACTTGCCGACAGTCATATCGATGAGCTGTCAGGAGGGCAAAGACAACGTGTATGGATTGCCATGGCACTTGCACAGCAAACCGACATCTTGTTTTTGGACGAACCGACTACATACTTGGATATTACGTACCAAGTGGAGATTTTGGACTTATTGACGGATTTAAATCGTAAGCACGGCACGACAATTGTGATGGTGCTCCATGATATTAATTTATCCGCCCGCTATGCCGACTATATTTTTGCTTTATATAAAGGTCGACTTGTTTCGGAGGGAACACCAGCAAACGTAATTACGAGTGAATTGATCAAAGAGATATTTAATTTAAACTGTGTTGTCACTCAAGATCCTGTTTCGGATTCGCCTTCTGTTGTACCAATCGGAAGACATCATTCGAAATCCGGAATGCTCGTTTAGCTGCAACTTAGTCAATGGAATCCGGCTGTAATTTCGCGAAAAGCGTAATTGCCCGATAAATGAAATGAATGGAGTGTTTCGAATGAACGATATTTATGATGTAACGATAATTGGCGGTGGTCCTAGCGGATTATACAGTGCGTTCTATGCAGGGTTGAGAGAATTAAAAACGAAAATTATTGAATTTCAGCCGACGCTCGGCGGGAAGCTTCACGTTTATCCTGAAAAAATCATTTGGGATATCGGCGGTATGCCTCCAACACCCGCGCAGCAGGTTATTGAAAATCTCATCAAACAGGGACTGACATTTAAGCCAACCGTATGTCTAAATACAAAAGTCGATTTCATCACAAAAAAAGAAGATTTATTTGTGATTGAGACAGGTTCAGGCGAAAAACACTATTCGAAAAAAGTGATCGTGGCAGTAGGCGGAGGCATTATTAGCCCGATTAAATTGCATATTGAAGGTGCGGAAAAGTATGAAGTATCGAACTTGCATTATACAATTCGAGGCATTCAAAGCTTTAAGGACAAGTCACTGCTAATTTCAGGCGGCGGCAACTCGGCGATTGACTGGGCAAAGGATCTGATTGGTATTGCCAAACAGATTACCGTCATTTACAGAGGCGAAAAGCTGTCTGCGCACGAAGCGCAAATCCGGCATTTACAGGATAATGGCGTCCCGATCATTACAAATACTCAGATTAAAACACTTGTAGCGAACGAAACGAAGACGAAAATAGAAGAAGTCATTTTGGAAAACGTCGTAACAAAGGAAACATCGGAAATCGTGGTGGATGATGTCCTTGTAAACCACGGCTATGACCGGGATTCTTCATTTTCTTTTGATGCGGCACTTGCTCCGGAAAAAGATCAGGACTATGACTATTATTATTTGACGGACGGGAAAGGGCTGACATCGGTTGACGGGATTTATGCTGTTGGCGATATTTCCAAATATGATAACAAAGTATATTTAATTACCGGAACATTCCAGGATGCGGTCAATGCGATCAACGCCATCAAAATTAGCCTTGAACCGGCAGCAGATCAGTACGCAAAAGTTTCTTCGCATAATGAAGTATTCGAAAAACGCAACCGTGAACTGATGAAGGACATGCTCGTGAATACGGATAAATAGAATAATTACTGCGCAGAAGTTTCCTGAACTTCTGCGCTTTTTTATAGAGGATGGAATGGGAACAATCGTTTATAATGGAAGTATTATGGAAATGTATGCAATACGTGAAAGGAAGGGGATTGCGATGGTTTTTCAAAGAGTGGTTGATTATAAATGGTTCCTGATCGCTAGTGTCATTTTACTGGTCAATATGGTTGTTTATCAGTTGTCGTTTGTTTCCGCACTTTCAGAGGAGCAAGCCCGCGGAATGGTCATCGGTTCGCTAATTGACTGTGCAGTGGTGGCACCTGCGCTTCTTTTGCTGCAAAAACGAAAATGGGCTGTCAAAAATTTTGTTGTCTTTGTGGCAGCGGGTATTTTATTTGCTCGATTAGTCATCCCTAATGGATTGATGGAGCCTTTTCGTTTTATAACTTTTTCTGCAATCGCTGTAGAAGTTGGATTGGTTTTTGTAGAATTAATCATTTTATTTGTTTTCATAAAATATTTACCGAGCATCATTCGGGCGGTCAAATTAGAGCAGGAGCAACTTATTTTCGCATTTCCTCGCATTGTAGCAGAGAAAGTGAAAGATAACGTATTAATGAGAATACTTTGCCAGGAGATACTTGTTTTTTATTATGCGTTTTGCAGCTGGAAGAAAAAACAGCCGGACGGATATACCGTTCATAAAAATACGATGTATGTACCTGTGCTATTTATGATTTTCCATGCGGCATTATTTGAAGCGATCGCGTTCCATTGGTTTTTCCATGACCGTATGCCGATTCTGGCTTGGGGCCATTCAGTTCTTTCACTTTATGGACTACTATTCTTGCTGGCAGATTCGCGTGCATTAGTACTAAATCCAGTCCGTATTGAAAACGGAAATTTATATCTTTCCAACGGCTTATTGAAACAAACAAAAATTGAGCTGAAAAATATTTCGCAACTGCATACGTCCCTACAAGATGAAAAGATTTATCATTTTAAAGTGTTAGGCAATACAGAGGAACAGCCCGATTTTATTCTTGAGTTGAAAGAATTGCAGACAATTCAAATAGTAGGCGGATTTGAAAAAAAGGCAAAGTATATTGGGGTTTATGCAGATACGCCAGCGCAATTACGTAGCGAAATAGAGTTAGTGATAATAGAGAAATAGTGTAAAAGATTAAGAAACCGGGTATAGATTATAGAACGCAATGTTATGAGGTGAAAAGATGAACATTCGAATATTAGGTTATAAAGATGCAGAACAATATAAACACGTTAGATTACACGGGCTTTTACATTCTCCAACATCATTTAGCTCGTCTTTTGAACATGAGAACAATTATACGGTCCCGGAAATTGAACAGCGTCTTCGTCCGCAAGCCGATATATTTACGCTTGGGGCATTTGAAGAGAACGAGCTGATCGGAATTGCGACATTTAAAAGAGAAACGGGTGCAAAACTGAATCATAAAGGTGTTCTTGTCGGACTCTATGTTATGCCTGAATCCAGAGGAAAAGGCGTAGCGCGGGATATGATAGAAGAACTGTTGCGCCTATTAAGAGAAAATGATGGTCTTGAACAGCTGCATTTAACTGTCGAGTCTACAAATGAACAGGCAATCTCTCTTTACGAATCACTAGGATTTAAGCGATTTGCAAAGGAAGAGCGTGCCCTGAAGGTTGAAGGCAGCTACTATGATCAAGTATGGATGGTAAAAGAGCTATAACGCAAAAAAGTAAAAGCAGTTTTTCTGCTTTTACTTTTTTTGCGTTAAATAGCGCTCCCTGCAGAGCCTTTTGATAAACGTTCTGAAATGATCAGGACAATGAGGATTAAAATGATCTGCAGCACACCATATGCGCATGCTGTACCGAACTTGAAGGCATACAGCTTCTGGAATATGGCAACCGACAGAGGAATCGTTGATGTATTATAAATCAAAATCGATGCGACGAACTCCCCGATACTTTGCACAAAAGCGAGCAATGTCCCGGCTAGAACGCCAGATAAAGTAAGCGGGATGACAATTCTTCTGAATGTATACCACCACGAGGCCCCTAAACTTCGCGAAGCCTCTTCCACGGACTGATCCAACTGCATGAGGGACGCGGATGTTGACCTGAAGACAAGCGGCAAATGCCGGATAAAATACGCAAGCGGTAAAATCCAGAATGAACCGATCAATACTTGATTGAATGTAAATACGCTTTCCGTGGAAAACGCAGCGATTAAGTTAACAGCTACAACTGTACCCGGCAATGCCCACGGGATCGTAATTAGAATATCGAGTGCTGTTTTTCCTTTGAAGCTAAGTCTGACCATCGCATAAGCAGCAGCAACACCGAATATAATATTGCCGACTGTTGCGATGAAGCCCATTTGCAGCGAGTTCCAAATTGGCCGCCATGTGCGTTCATCCGTAAATAGCGCTTTATAATGATCAAGCGTATATTCGGTCGGCAGAATCTGAATTGTCCAGGCACCGTCTTTTGAAAATGAAATTAAAATCAGCACTAAAATCGGCAAGATTAAAATTAGCGTTCCGATGAAGGAAAGTGTAACCGCTAAATACTTCAAAGGCTTCGAGCTCACTTCCGAACGGTGAACACTGATCCCTTTACTTAAATTCTGATAGTTACGTCGGTTTTGATACCAGCGCATAATAAGCAAAAAGGTAATGGACACGAATGATAAAATGGTCGACTGCGTTGCCGCCATATCCAAATTGCCGTTTGTCCGTGATAAATAAATTTGCATCGTCATTGTACGTTCAACCCCGAACATGAGTGGCGCTGTATAGGATGCCATCGACACCATGAAAACGAGGAGGGAAGATGCGATTAAAGATGGGGTAAGCATCGGCAAAATAATCTTCCGCCAAACGCGTATCCTGCTTGCTCCCAGGCTGGTTGCGGCTTCTTCCAAAGAAGGATCAAGCCCTTTAATAGCTGCAGAAGCGGTCAAATAGAAGTACGTATACATCGTAAACGTATGAACAACAATGACACCCCAAATCCCTTTTAATGCAAACGGAACATCTTCCAATTGAAACATCTGCTGGAATAAGCGCGGGAAGATGCCGCTTTCACCATATAAAAATGTAAAGGATAAAACTCCGACCAAGGGGGGCAATGCCATCGGGACAAGTACTAAAACAGAGAGAAGACGGCGACCCGGAAAGTCATAGCGTTCCAGTAAAAAGGCCATCATGACCCCGACAACAGCACAGCAGATGACACTGATGATCGATATATAAAAGCTGTTCCAAAGTGCCTCCAGATTGGCTGTACTTTCTAAACTGAAAAACTTCTGATAGTTTGCCAGCTGATTGTCTCCGGCAAAACTCTGAATAAACGTTGAGTAAAATGGATAAATAACATAGGCAAACAATATTAAAAACAGCGGGGAGATAAGAATATAGACAAAATAGCGTGATTGTGTAAGACGAGACCACCAACTCGCTTCGTATGTGTCAACGGATTTTTTGCTCATTGTGTGCCTCCTCTCTTATTCTCCTAGGAAATAAATATTTTGTTTCGGGATATGTAGTTCAATCATATCGCCAGCTTGCAGTATTGCAGTACCCCGACTAATAATCATTGCTTTTAATGTAGTATCATTCCATTTGATAAAGTAATTTACGCTGATTCCGGTAAATTCGATCAGCTCGACGATACCTGTAACGGTGTTTTCACCAGGACCGCTTTCAAATGCTTCAGGACGGACGGATACATAAATTTCGTCTCCGATTGCTACTTGAAGACCCGCTGCCAAGTTTTCTGTCAGGCCTTGCAGTTCAAGTCCTTTATCATTTGTAACGGTAATCATATTGTCTTCAATCGATTTTACTTTCATCGTAAGCAAGTTTGTCTCTCCGATAAAAGTAGCGACAAAGCGGTTGTTTGGCCGATGGTAAATTTCCTGTGGCGTACCGATTTGTTTGACGACGCCATGCTCCATTACCATAATCCGGTCGGACATTGCCATCGCCTCAGTCTGGTCATGGGTAACGTAAATTGTCGTCACACCCAGTTCCGACTGAATCCGTTTGATTTCAATCCGCGTTTCCTCACGTAATTTTGCATCCAAATTGGATAATGGCTCATCCAGAAGCAAAATGTCAGGTTCAATGACAAGCGCACGTGCCAAAGCAACACGCTGCTGCTGACCACCCGATAATTCATTGATTTTGCGTGAGCCATATGGACCTAGATGAACAAGCTCGCGTATCCGGTCAACCTTTTCTTTGATCGTTTTTCTATCATATTTCCGGATCTCCAGACCGAATGCAATATTTTCATTGACTGTCATATGCGGGAAGAGTGCATAGTTTTGAAACACCATTCCAATATTCCGTTTATTAGGCTGCAATGTTGTGACATCCTGATTGTCAAAGTAAATTTTACCTTGAGAAGGGTAGTAAAATCCGGCAATCATCCGTAATGTTGTTGTTTTGCCACACCCACTCGGACCTAGAAATGTAAAAAATTCACCCGATTTTATATCCAGCTCTAAATCTTTGACGCTCACGACATCACCGAATTTTTTTGAAACGTCGTTAATACGAACAGCTTTCATCCAATCCAACTCCCTTCATACCGACAAATTAGGAAAAGAAAGACCTCTTGATTCAGAGGTCTGTCATATAACTACTATTTGCCTTTTCCTTTAATATTTGTATCCCAATACTCCATCCATTCCGCTTCTTTATCGGCCATTACTTGCCAATCGATATCCAATGGTTTTAAATCCAAGTCTTTATACCAGTCCGGCATTGCATCCGCCGCAATATCCGTACGTGTTGGAATTTGGTAATACTCTTTAGAAAGCTCTACCATTGTCTCCTGATCGAACAGGAATTCCATAAATAATTTAGCGTTCGCTTCATTTTTAGCATTGTTTACGATACCTACTGCATCGACTAAGATCGGTGCACCGCTTTCCGGATAAATAAAATCAAACGTGTAATCCGTTGTATGCTTTTTCAGTAAAATATCTTGCAGGTTCCATAAAGAAATTGAACCTTCCTGGCGTGCCAGTTTTAAATACAATGCGTTAGGATCCTGTGTATATTCTTTCGTATTCGCATCAAGTTGCATCAGCCAGTCATAGCCTTTTGACGGATCATCGGCACCCTGACGGAAAATCATAGAAGAATAGATTGTGCGCATCGTTCCCGAAGCAAGAACTCCGCGAATTAAAATTTCATCTTTCCACTTCGGATCAAGTAAATCATCCCAATCCTGTGGACCTTCTTCCGGTGACATGACATCACTGTTAATCATAATGACTTCAGGTAACAGCATTTCACCGACCCAGCGATTTTCTTCATCTTTGTGAAGAGGGTCAATGGAATCGACAAATGAAGGATCCCACTGTAAAAGTAAATCTTCATTTGCGGCAACCATCATCGCTGACTGTGTACCGCCCCACCAGAAATCACCTTGCGGATTGGCTTTTTCACCACGCACACGCTCTAAAATCTGCTGTGCACCCATTGTCATATATTCCACTTCGATATCCGGGTAACGCTCATTAAACTTTTCAATAACACCCTGTACCATGTTTTCGTCACGCCCTGTGTAAATGACGAGCTTGCCGGAAGCATTTTCTTCTGTCCCTTCTGTCGTGCCGCTATCGCCTTGAGTTGAATCATTTGTCGTCTCTTCGGAGTCGCCGCACGCAGCCAAAACTAATAAAAGAGCTGTAAGAATAAGAGAAAGCCAAGTAAATCTTTTCATTCAATGTCCTCCTTACATATAGTTTTCATGCAGAATAAAGGATATCTATTCCAATTTCATTTTATCTACAATTTTTTTAATATTCAAACAAATATCCCTATAACTTTTAATTTTTTACAGTTCACATGATTGAGGGAGAGGAATTTTTAATTGAGATTTTCTGAATGGTGGAAGGTTAAAAGGTTATTTGCCAAGTTAAATAGGTGAAAAATTGTTTTATTTAAATTTATTAAGGGAATTATAAAAGCATCAGCACAACAGCGGTTTACCCATTGATTTGGAATTACATACGGTTGGACGTGCTTCTCATCTCACGAATGATGGAACTTAAATTACCGGAGGAGTGAAAATATGAGTAAAAGCAATAAAGAAATTGCATTGCAAATTTTAAATGAAAACAGCATTGGCGTTATGGCCACAAATAATAACGGTGTACCGAACTCACGCTATATGACATTCGACTACGTAGAGTCGAAACTGTATACGGTGGCACAGGAAGATTCGGAAGTAGTGCGTGAAATTACGGAATATGGCGGTACCCATATTTTATTAGGGTATGAAGGCGAAGGAATACTTGAAACGTTTCTGGAGATCGAAGGCAATGCGGCGACAACATTAAATGATGTTGTGAAGCAGCAGCTGCTTGAAAAATATCCGGAGCATGCGGACGGAAACTTTGTGCTAATTCAAGTTACGCCGACACGAATGAGAATTATGAATAAAAACGGAAAAAACCAGGAAGAGATTCAACTATACTAAGGGAGGCAGCGTAATGGAAACACTAAAAGAAAAAGTACTTTCAATTATTAAAGACCATAAAATTGGGACAATGGCTACATTAAATGGACGCCACCCTTATGTCCGCTACATGACATTTACTAATGAAAATTTTACGCTCTATGCGACAACAACCGAAGACTCTCAAAAAGTGTACGATCTGAATGAAAATCCTTATACACATATTTTACTGGGCTATACTAAGGAAGATCTTCATGCCCCGTATTTAGAAATTACAGCAAAATTGAGCGAAGTAAAGGATGATACATTGAAGTTGAAAATCACAAACTTCTTTAAAGATGTTTTTACTTCAGAAGACGGGGATATGGTGACACTTCAATTTGATCCAATCACAATCAAATTAATGAATGATGGTGAACCACAGGAACTGAAGCTGTAACCTTTTAATTTATTTACGAAGTCAGCGAAGCAATGGCGATTATTGTCATTGCTTTTTCTGTTGCTGAAGTTGACCGTGAGATGAAAACAACAGGAAGAGTTTGTCCTGAATTGAGCTATTAGTCGCTCAGCCAATTACACGCTCTGCTATGAAAAAATACAGGTAAGTAAAACAGCAAAGAAGCAGCATAATAAGTAAAAGCTCTTATGGCACAGTAATGAACACTGCCGCATAAGAGCTTTTATATTTAGGTTAGAAGCATTGGAAAGTCAGTATTGAATTTCGGTTAACGGAACTGAATATCCAGCCGAAACGACTCCATCTAAAGCCTAATATGACATTTGGCGCAACGAATGTCGGGAAGAACCAGAAGCTGCTACCGTTTCTTTGCCATATAAACGTATTGCGGTACATACAGCGTCTTATACCACTGGAACCTTGCTGAGAATGGCTAGCGGAAAGTTGCTGCATTTGCGGAGTGAAACTAGGGGGTGGTCCCATTGGCATTTGCGTATTGCCTCCAGGTCCTCCACCAGATCCGCCTCCGGGACTTCCAGGGAAGCCGCCGGGGCCGCCGCCACCTGGGAAACCTCCAGGGAATCCCGGTCCAGATCCGGGGAATCCACCCGGGCTTCCTGGGAAACCTCCTGGGCCTGGTCCTGGTGGGGCTGGGAAAAACTGTTGTTGAAATGGTTGTCCTTCAGGGCTCTCATCAAAGCGTTCAAACGGATTTTGATACAACAAGCATACCTTCTTTCTTCAGTATTCTTTGTAATGTATGTAAATGCAGGTAAGCGCCAATAGGAATTCGCCTATTAATAGTTGAAATACCTTAATGATTAGAATTTTCGCCCAAAGATGGATTTTCTTTAAGATGTTTTATTTCATAAGGAATTAGGGGAAATTGTTAACGTAATCACAATTACTTTATTGAAAGATAGAAGATTTGAAAAATATGCGTAACTGGACTAAAATCACTATGAAGATGAGAAAGAGAAGTGAAATTATAATGAAAAAATATTTGTTTGCTATCATCCTATTATTGTTGGCAGGTTGTAGTAATGGAGAAAGTTCAAAAGTTACATTTACCGAGAAAGAGGCAGTACCATTCGAAATTGTTAAGTATGATGAAAAAATTGCACCGATCTATGAATCACTCGTTCCGCATATTGCCTATGCAAATACACAAGGACAATTTGAATCACTGCAAGGCCGATTTGATGTAGACAATTTCACAATTGATATGGATAAGTATATGGCCGTATTTATTGTCACTTATTCGGGCAGCTGTGGTACTTCAGTCGATAATGTTTACGAACATGATAATTACTTGGCGGTTCAATTGATTGACAATGTCGGACAAAAATGTGAAGACGAAGGTATGCCCCATACATTCGTTCTTCAAGTAGAGAAAGATGAGTATGAAAAAGTCCAATTATATAACGGCGAAATTATTAAATCTTCAGTCGATGTTGAATAAATTTATTAAAGGTTTTCAGCTTTGTTTCAATCAAAGCTGAAAACTTTTTTTGTAATTTTATATTTTTGGGCACAATTAATTGTGATTGGACAATAAAAACTATATAATTTTCTTAAACTGTAACGTGATGGTTTTGGGGCAGAAATTCTCTTAAAAGAATTAATAACTTCATCATTATTGTTTGCATGTTCAATAGGATAGTCGGGTACATAAGAGAAAGACCAAATTATTATTAAATCATTTTGGAGGTGAATCCCTCGCGCTGAGGGAAGTAATTGGACGTAAACACCATATTAAACATCATTTTATTAATTATCTTTTTAGGTTTAACCGCATTTTTCGTAGCAGCAGAATTTGCTGTCGTAAAAATCCGTAAATCGCGTATTGATCAATTGATTTTAGAAGGCAATAAAAAAGCGGTCATTGCGAAAAAAGTGGCAGGGGACCTGGATTATTATTTATCAGCCTGTCAGCTTGGAATTACAATTACAGCAATCGGTTTGGGTGCTTTTACGAAGCCGTATGTAAAAGAACTGATGCATCCTGTATTTGACTGGTTAAATGTTTCGGATGTAGTAGCTTCGGCCGCTTCTTATATAATAGCACTTGCCATTGTAAGTTATTTGCATGTTGTCATTGGTGAAATGGCACCAAAAACGTTAGCGATTCAGTTTTCCGAGAAAGTGACATTAATGCTTGCAGGACCGCTTTACTGGTTCGGTAAAATTATGTATCCGTTTATCCAGGCGTTAAACGGCACTTCGCGTTTACTGTTACGAGCAATCGGTGTTAAATCAGCAAGTGAAGAACAGGCCTATTCAGAAGAAGAACTGAAAATCATTATGGCACAAAGTTTTCAGGGCGGCCAAATCGACCAGCAAGAACTGAAATATTTAGAAAATGTATTCGCTTTTGATGAACGGGTTGCAAAAGATATTATGGTGCCAAGAACAGACTTAGTTACAATCGACAAAGATATGAACGCCGAAGAGATTATCCGGATTTTGGATGAACATAACTATACACGCTATCCTATTGTTGAAAATAATGATAAAGACCGCATTATTGGTGTCGTCAACGCAAACAAGCTCCTTAGCTATATCGTTTCAAATCGGACGGTACAGCTTGAGCAGTTTTTAACGAAAGTCCCATTTGTTTTAGGAGTGACGAGTATCCAGGATGCCCTGTTAAAAATGCAAAAGGCAAAAGTGCATATGACGGTTATTATCGATGAATATGGCGGTACAGCCGGTATATTAACGATGGAAGACGTTTTGGAAGAGCTTGTTGGAGAGATTCGGGATGAATTTGACGAAGATGAAGTAGATGATATCCGTAAGTCAGGGGAAAACGAGTATACGATTAATGGACGTGTACTGCTCGATGAACTGGAAGATCGTTTCGGATTTGAGTTTGAGGACAGTGACGAGATTGATACAATCGGGGGCTGGATTCAGCATACGAATATCGATTCGATCAAAAACGGAGAAGAGCTTCAAATCGGTGATGAAATAAAATTCGACGACCATATTTGGGTTATTTCAGATATGGACAATTATCAAATCAAGGAAGTTGTATTAAGACAATATAAACTTCAGCAGTAAATGATCGATACTTTAGATGTCTTGGAGGTGAATCCCTCATATTTCGGGGGAATTAATTGGACAGTATTATAATTATAAATTTAATTTTAATTGCGGTATTTATATTGTTGACAGCCTTTTTCGTTGGAGCCGAGTTCTCGATTTTAAAAGTGCGCATGTCACGGGTTGATCAGCTTATCGCAGAGGGCAATAAAAAAGCCGTCACTGCAAAAAAAGTAACACAGGATCTGGATTATTATTTATCAGCCTGTCAGCTTGGGATTACGATTACAGCGTTAATTCTTGGTGCACTCGGTGAACCGACCGTAGAGAAAATGCTTGAGCCTGTTTTTGAGTATTTCAGCATTCCGGCCGCGGTTGCGACAGCCCTTTCTTATGTAATTGCGTTATCGGTTGTTACTTTTTTACACGTAGTGCTTGGCGAGTTGATGCCAAAAACACTGGCCATCCAATATGCTGAAAAAATGACGCTAATTTTGGCACCGCCGCTATATTGGTTCGGGAAAATTACCGGACCAATTATCTCCGTATTAAACGGATCTGCTCGCGGGTTGCTAAAAATCTTTGGTGTCAAACCTGCCGGCCACGATACAGTTTACTCGGAAGAAGAGCTTAGACTGATTGTGACGCAAAGTTACGAAGGCGGTGAGATCAATCAGACAGAGCTTGCCTATCTGGAAAATATTTTCGCTTTTGATACGCGGAAGCTAAGGGAAGTCATGATTCCGCGCAGTGAAATGATTACAATCGAAAAAACTTATACATTAGAGCAAATTCTTGTTGTAATTGATGAATACGAATTTACACGTTACCCGGTCATTGAGCGTACTAAAAATACAGCAGCTTTTATCGGTTTCATAAACTCTAAGGAGATGCTGACAGATATTGCTGCAGGGCGTACGAATCCTTTCGCTACGTACATTCGTGAGATTCCCCGCTATAAAGAAACGGTAGCGATAAAAGATGTGTTTTTAAAAATGCAGCAATCGCGCAACCATATGGCAATTGTAACGGACGAAAAAGGAATCACAATTGGTCTAGTGACGATGGAAGATATCCTGTCCGAAATTGTGGGAGAAATTGAAGATGAAGATGATGGGGAAATTATCGTTCCCTCAACATAGAAAAAGATCGTAAATGATGGTCGTAACGTCCATTATTTACGGCTTTTTTGCTGTATTGACGAAAGCCCAACAAATAGATTATCAGGAGAATTGTCGTTATAATTGATGGAATAAGGAGTTGAAGAAAATGCAATGTGGGGCAAAATGCTTCCTAGTGGAAATTGAGCATAATGGCGAAAAAAAGCAAGTTCAGGTAAAAGCAAGATCGTCAGTACGTGCCAGAAAAACCGTACGCATTCAATACGAAGACGCCGTAAACATCCTGTCCGTAAAGGAAGAAAAATAAAGGTGAGCAACCAACAATAAGGTTGCTCATTTTTTCATTTGTTTAACTTATTCTGCTTTTCCAGATTTATTTGTTTAACTAAATTGACAATTAACATAATGATTCCGACTGTACAGAATAGAAGACTGACGCTAAATAATACTAGCCATGCTGTTATGTTCCAATTAGTTGTGAAGAAGATGGAACTGATTAATAAAAGGATCCCGATAAATAGTACAAGATAGCCTTTTTTAGATAATGACACTGTAAAACCTCCTTAAATACATATCATAAAAATAACATAATGTCGGCTGACATATCTATTTAAATGGTTCCATTGCTTAATAGAAGGCTGATTTTCATCTTGTCCGGGCGCATTGTGCTTATGTTACAATTCGGTAAAGGTATACTAATTCATGAAAAGAGGCGCAGTGCATGGTACAATCGCTCAACCAATTTATTCAAAAGTGGATGCCGGTATTAACACCGCTTAGCTTAGTCATCGGTGTTCTGCTCGAAAAAATCGGGACACATTTCCTTTTTCTAGTCCCGTTATTATTTGCAGTGATGACTTTCATCAGCAGTTTGAATCTGAAATTCCGCGATATAAAAGTGTTTAAACAATACCCTAAAACAATTTTATTTATGATTGCTTTTCTACATATACTTATGCCTTTATGGGCGTTCTTTCTGGCGGAGCTCATATTCGATGACCGTCTATTAACAATCGGTTTCCTTATTTCGGTTGCTGTTCCAACAGGAGTTACGAGCGTCATTTGGGTGACGATCAGTAAAGGAAATCTGCCTTTATCACTCGCCATCATTTTGATCGATACATTGCTTGCTCCGATACTTATGCCTTTAATTTTGCATTTAGTTGTCGGGGAGTCCATATCGCTAAATACGCCAGCGCTTATTTTTGATCTCATTTGGATGATTGTTCTGCCTTCGATAGTAGGTATCCTCGTCAATGAATGGACAAAAGGAAAGCTGTTCGAACAATATGGGAAACCAATGTCTTTAATTTCAAAAATCTGTTTGTTCGGAATTATTATGATTAATAGTAGTGCGATCGCTCCGTATGTAAAAACAATCGATTTGGAACTTGCGAAAGTGATTGCCGTTGTTCTGTTTTTAGCAGTTTCGGGTTATGTATTTTCTCTTTTACTAGGCCGTCTGTTTTGGAAATCTGAGGCGGACCAGGCGACTTTTGTCTTTAATGGAGGAATGCGGAATATAGCGGTAGGGGTCGTTATCGCTACTACATATTTTCCGTCGAAAGTAGCAATGCCGGTCGTTTTCGGGATGTTATTTCAGCAAGTATTAGCTTCAATATTTTATAAAATAATTCAAAAAAATTCAGCGACAGAGTAAAGACGAATATGAATAGTGTACTGTGGGAAAATACAGTTGTGTTATTTAGTCGCACATTGTATTATTGTTCTAGAGAAATCATTAAATTTTGAAGAGTTATATTAAAATGAGCTTCAGTCGGAGAATTGTTGTAGTGTAATAATCAAATCAATTACTTGTCTCAAACATCCAGAAGCAATGTAACATCTTAGAATAGCGGGGGAAATTATGAAGAGAATGTTCGAGAAATGGAACAGCATTAACTTAGTAAACCGTATTATTGTTGGTATAATTATTGGCGTAATTTTAGCACTGACGATTCCTGAAGCAGTAAGTGGTATTACCATTCTAGGTACTCTGTTCGTTTCAGCTTTAAAAGCAGTTGCACCGATTTTGGTGTTTGTGCTTGTCATTAATGCGATTGCTTCACATGCTGGCGGCAAAGCAACAAATATGAAGATGATTCTTGCTTTATACGGGGTTGCGACATTAGCGGCAGGATTTGTAGCAGTCATTGCAAGCTATATCTTCCCGACAGTATTAACATTAAAAACAGCAGCACAGGATGTGACTCCGCCTAGCGGAATCCTTGAAGTATTTGAAACATTACTGTTCAACATCGTGACAAATCCGGTAACTGCCATTATGAATGCAAATTATCTTGGCATTTTAGCTTGGGCAGTTGTTTTAGGAATTACTTTAAAAGCATCCAATGATTCTACAAAAGGTGTGCTTGCGAATTTTTCGGAGGCGATTACGAAAGTTGTACAATGGATCATTAGCTTAGCACCATTCGGTATTTTAGGAATAGTTTTTGAAGCGATTTCTACAACAGGTCTTTCAGCTTTAGGGGAATATGCCCGTCTAATTCTGATTTTAGTAGGAACAATGTTCTTCGTGGCCCTCGTTGTGAATCCGCTAATTGTATATGCGGTAGCAAGAAGAAATCCGTACCCGCTAATCTTCACATCTATAAAAGAGAGTGGGATTACAGCCTTCTTCACACGTAGTTCAGCGGCCAACATTCCGGTCAATATGGCATTGGCGGAAAAGCTGAAATTAAATAAAGATACATACGCTGTATCGATACCATTAGGTGCAACAATCAATATGGGCGGAGCAGCCATTACAATTTCTGTACTGACGATGGCAACTGCTCATACATTAGGAATCGAAGTTGATTTCCTCACTGCGGTCATCTTAATGGTAATGGCTGCAGTATCAGCTGCAGGTGCATCTGGTGTTGCGGGCGGCTCGCTGTTACTGATTCCGTTAGCGTGTAGCTTATTCGGGATTTCGGACGATATTGCGATGCAGGTCGTGGCAATTGGTTTCATTATCGGTGTAATCCAGGATTCTTGTGAAACAGCATTGAATTCTTCAACAGATATCGTATTTACAGCAGCTGCTGAATATGCGAAAGAACGTAAACAAAACTAATAAAAACTGTGCTGAACGGAATCAATTCCGGTTCGGCACAGTTTTTTATTGTTAAATGAGCATCGCCAACAGAAATGTGGCTATTATAATGTTCTAGATTTGAATGGTCTGCAGCAGAGAAAATAAATGTGGAGAATCATATAAAGATAGGTTACCGATTGCTTCGGTCGATGTGTATATTTGGGTTGCTACAAGCAGAGAGTTAAAATGCATCCGATCCAATTTTAAAAAGCGACAGATTTCTTCATGCATATCATGGAGTGCCGGAAATTGGTGAACTTCAAACTTGGCGAGTGAGAGCAGGGCTATCGTATTGTAACGGTGCGTTGTAAGTGTTATTTCTGTCTTTTTAATATACGTCGTCAGCTCTTTTAACCGGGCAAAGGTTTCGTGATGAAAATCTCCTGTTCCGATTGTTAAAATGACAGCTGTATTGGTCGTGTCCTTTGTACGTTCAAAACCGATTGACACAAGTGACTGATAATACTGTTCCACACTATTTGCCAGTACTTTTGTGTCTTCCGCCCGTCCGGCAAGCATCGCACTAGTGGAAAGTTTTAGTGGCGCATGTTTTACGCTTTCTTTGTACATAAAATCTTTAATTAACAGATCGATTCGCTCGATCTGTTCTTCAGATTTTAAATAGGCAGCCGCAATATAGCTGTCATCATGGCGGTTAAACTGCTTTGTCAGTATTTTATGTAGATTTAAAGTTTCACTGACTTTTTCAGGTTTGTTCGCATAATGAACAAAGTATGTATTAATGATTTCAGTATTAATCCGGGCAAAGTTATACCATTTTGTATTGGTTTTGATCTGCTGACGGACTTTTTCATAATCTTCATAGTTGAACACGATATTGCGGACAGTCAGCTTTAATGCAAGGTCAATATAAAAATATTTTGCATCTGCCCCAAAATATAAAACGATTTTATCAATGTTTGTAAAAAATAATTGTAATTGAGCATTCATCCCGATCACCTCTTCCTTAATACGTACGTTTTAAACGGGGAGAAGTTTCATTAAAATACACGGGAAATAATAAAAACCGTTTACAAAATACAGCATAAATCGATAGAGTATTGTATGATAAATAAGTGATAAATCAAATAAGAAGACCGTTGAACAGATTGAGAGGTAGTATAGTAATGACTCGACAACCATTTTTACCGATTATTGTCGGTACTGATATTAATGCATATAACATGGCGATTTCTTTCCATGAAGAATATAAAATCCGTCCGATTCTAGTAGGAAAAGGTGTTTTGCCTTTTACGAACTTGAGCAATATTCCGCGTGCGATTGAATATGACAAAAAACTTGGTGAACCGGATCAGTTTGCCAAAATATTAATTAGCGTAGCGAAGAAATATGAAAATGAAGCGGAAAAACTGATTTTAATCGGTACAAACGATTTATACGTCCGTTTAATCATTGAAAACCGTGCAATTTTAAGAGATTACTTCGTGTTCAACTATATCGATGAGAATTTAATGAATGACTTGCAGATCAAATCCAATTTCTATAAGCTGTGCGAACAATACGGCATCGATATACCAACGACTGTATTTTACGACTGCAAAACAGATGGTGCATTTGAAACCGAAATGATGTATCCGGTTATTATTAAACCGAGTAACGGAATTGAATACAGCCGTCATCCTTTTGAAGGCCAGGCGAAAGTTTTCAAAGTGGAAAGCAAAGAAGAAGTTCAAAAAGTAATCGATATGATCAAAAATAGCGGCTACCAGGAAGAACTCATTATTCAGGATTATATTCCCGGTGATGATACAGCAATGTGGGATTCGGTAGTCTATGTTAATGCAAAAGGGGAAACACAGCTTGTATCGTTTGCACAAGTTGTCCTTCAGGAACATACGAAAACAGCGATCGGCAATTACACAGCGCTTATAACCCGCTACAACGAAGAAGTGATGACGAAGCTGCGCGGCTTTTTGGAAGCGGTCGGCTATCGCGGGTACGGTAACTTTGATTTGAAATACGATGAGCGTGACGGGAAGTTTAAAGTGTTCGAAGTAAATATTCGTCAAGGTCGTTCTAGTTATTATATTAATGCAATGGGTCATAATTTGGCGCGCAACTTTGTGGAAGATCTGATTTACGATATTCCGAAACCTTGCTCGTATTTAAAAGGAGATGTCCTGTTTTCAGTCGTTCCGAAAATTGTATTGAAGAAATTCGTTTACGATGAAACGGTGAAAAAGGATATTCGACGTCTGATCAAGGAAAAGAAACTTGTAAATCCGTTGTTCTACAAACAGGACAAGCATTTTAAGCGCAAAATCTACATGTTTATCCGTCAGGTCAACTACTATAAAAAATATAAACAAAACGTATGGTAAAAAACAGCCGATTAACAGGAGCTTTCTGTTGATCGGCTGTTTTAATAATCTGAAAGTTTTGGACCAAAATGTTATAGTTAAAGAAAATTGAAAAGAGTGATATTTATGGCGGTACATACTTTTAAGTTAACGATTGACTGGCCAGGAGGGCGAAATGCGGTTGGGGACTTGAAAACCGAACGATTGCAGACACAAATATCGATTCCGCCCGAAATGGATGGACCCGGTGTTGGGACAAACCCGGATGAAATGCTCCTAGGTGCCGCGGCTACCTGTTATTTAATTACACTGGCGGCAATGCTGGAGAGAAGCCAAATTGACGCAAAGCTGGATTTGAAATCAGAAGGGCTTGTTGATGTGACGAATGGTGTTTTTACATACAAAGCGATCCACCATTATGTCGCTATTGACCTGCAGAACAAAGAAGATGAACGTGCCCGCCGGATAGCGGAGCGCTATGCATATAAGGCAGAGGAAACTTGTATGATTAGCAAAGCGTTAAAAGGGAATGTAGAAGTGCATACACATTTAACTTTGACCTAAAGGGGCGATTTGAATGGATTTCATTTCAGTAATAATACAGCTGCTCATTGCATCAGCGCTGATATTCTTTATTAGCGGCCGTTTAATCGGCTCACAAATAAGTTTGATGAAAAGACTATTATCCGTGCTGATCAGTGTTTCACTGACTACCTTTGTTTTCTGGTATACATATTTGCGCGGATCGGACTATTATGACCAGGGAATCGTTTCAAATGTTGTCAACATAACAACTATTATCTGGTTCGGCAGTATGCTTCTTATTTCGATGCTGCTTTATCTGTTTTTCGAGTTGTTTGATTCGATAGAATTGAATGAAAACGGCACACCTGTCGGCAGACGTTCGTATTTTAAAACACTCATTACGTACTGGAAGCGTCAAAAACGTTTACGTGAAGTAGTGGGGATTGCTGTAACGAACGGAGTCACACGAACGATGAAATACGCCCGTGCCCGCGAAGATGAACGTGAACTCGCAAAAGCATTACGGGATACACTTGAGCAGTGCGGCGGGGTATTTATTAAATTTGGACAAGTACTATCAACACGTAAAGAGCTCTTGTCACCGATTTTTATTGATGAACTTGAAAAGCTTCAGCAACATGTAAAGCCCCTTTCCGAACAGCAAGTTGACCAAATAATTGCTGAAAATTTTAATGCGGGTACGGATCAAATCTTTTCCTATATAAATAAATCACCGTTAGCTTCCGCTTCGATCGGTCAAGTACATAAAGCGGTGTTAAAGGAAACAGACGAACCTGTCGTTGTGAAGTTTTTACGACCTGACGTGAAAAATATAATGCAGGATGATCTATCGATTTTAATGGAGTTTGCCAGATGGATTACCAGCAAATCACAGTGGGCCGAAAACTTGGGCTTTTACGATTTGGCGAAAGGCTTCAGCATGGCGTTGAAGGAAGAAATCGATTTTAATATCGAGGCCCGTAATATGGAGCAGGTTGCCAAAATTGTAGAACGTGGCAGTATTGATGTGAAAGTGCCGAAAGTATACCGGGAATGCAGTAATTCCAATGTTGTGGTAATGGAATATATAAAAGGGAAGTCAGTTACAGTAGCGAATGAACTATTTACAGATTTAGGCATTGACCGTCATCAGTTTGCAAAAACATTATTGTATTCGTTTTTGGAACAAACGCTTGTTTCTGGGATTTTCCATGCTGACCCGCATCCGGGGAATATTTATATTGAGGAAACAACCGGACGTGTCGCGATTCTCGATTATGGAGCTGTCGGCCGTTTAGCTGAATTGCAGCAGGAAGGGTTAAAGTACTTCCTTGTCGGAATTCATCAAAACGATGCAGCGCTTGTTGTTGATGGGATTGCCCAGCTTGTAGAAAATGCCGAGCAGATCAATCGGCACGAAATGGAGCAGGCAATTAGCCAGATTCTGCTGAAAATCAACTATGTGTCTACGATTCCGACTGATGAGCTAATGTACTCCATTTTCTCTGTTGTGCGTGAATTTGGACTTCATTTCTATCCGTCCGTCAACGTGGCATTACGTGCCATTGTAACATTAGACGGTACATTGTCTATTATTTGCCCAGGATTCAGGATTTTCAGTGAAGTAAAAGACTTCTCCAATGATTATTTGAAATCAAGCTTCCTGAAACCGTTCAAACATCCGGTAGAGACGAAAGACTTAATCGAAGAAGAACTGGCACTGATGTTGCCGAATCTACGGAAAATACCGCGCCGTCTAGATCAGTTATTCAGAAAAGTGGAGAGCGGTAAAATCATTTTGCATCATGATATTTTTTCGGATAAAGCGAATTCCATGTTTGTAACACAGCTGTTTTCAAGGTTTGTTTTGCTGATGGTCGGAATTACATTTGGAATTATATCGGTTGCATTACTAGCAATCTCTCAATTTATTCATAATGCTTATGCAATTTATTTAAATACGGCTGCTTATTTAGGTTTGTTTTTATGTGCGATCTTGCTCGTACGATTATCGATTCAAGCAATCCGAGATATGAAGCGTACAAAATAGAGATCCTATTACGGGATCTCTATTTTTTTGTCCTTTTTCGCTTTAGCACTTTACTATAATAAAATACTAAATCGCTAGAAGATTAATGTATTAGCAGGTGAATAACTTTTTAGAAATAAAACGTACAAAGCCTTTAAAATAAGCTTTTTCAACTCAAGTATGATTTTAATTGTGAAATTTTAGTAGCAATTAACTGCTATTTAAACAATAATAAATTTGAGAGATAAGAATAGTTAAAAGGGGTGCGGTAAATGATTCAGTTAAACGGTCAAAATTTATCGATCGAACAATTGGGGCGTATTTTATATAATGGGGAAAAAATAGAGATAGCGGAAGAAGCTAAAGTAAGTGTTGTTAAAAGCCGTGACGCAGTGGAAAGGATTGTTCAGCAGGATAAAACCGTATACGGGATTAATACAGGGTTTGGAAAGTTCAGCGATGTGAAAATTGCAGAGCATGAAGTAAGCAAGCTGCAAGTTAATTTAATTCGTTCGCATGCATGCGGTTTTGGGGAGCCTTTTTCGGAACACGTTGCAAAAGCGATGATGGTGCTTAGATTAAATGCATTATTAAAAGGGTTATCAGGTATCCGCTTGGAAGTGCTGGAGCGGCTGTTATGGATGGTTAATGAAGACATAATTCCTGTAATTCCACAGCAAGGTTCACTCGGAGCATCCGGAGATTTAGCACCACTTTCTCATTTAGTTTTAGCGGTCATTGGGGAAGGGGAAGTATTTGTAAATGGTGGTAAACATCCGTCACATGAAATATTTGAACAGCTGGGACTGCCGAAAATTGAACTGCAGGCAAAAGAAGGTCTTGCGTTAATCAATGGAACCCAGGCAATGACTGCACAAGGCGTAGTCAATTACTTGGAAGCCGAGAAACTGGCTTATGCAAGTGAATGGATTGCTTCAATGACGATGGAAAGTTTATACGGGATAATCGATGCTTTCCATCCAGCTGTTCATGAAGCGCGCGGCATGCAAGAACAAATGGCTGTGGCAGAGCGTATGCGTGATTGGTTAAAGGACAGCAAACTTATTACTCATCAAGGGGAAAAGCGTGTGCAGGATCCGTATTCGCTTCGCTGCATCCCGCAAATCCACGGGGCGAGCTGGCAAGTATTGAATTACGTTAAAGAAAAGCTCGAAATCGAAATAAATGCAGCAACAGATAATCCGCTTATTTTTGATGATGGCGGTTTAGTCATTTCAGGAGGAAACTTCCATGGGCAGCCGATTGCATTTGCGATGGACTTTCTGAAAATCGGCATGGCGGAGTTGGCCAATGTATCAGAGCGCCGGATTGAACGATTAGTAAATCCGCAGTTAAATGAGGGATTGCCAGCATTTTTAAGTGCGAATCCAGGACTTGAATCAGGCGCGATGATTTTGCAGTATAGCGCTGCAAGTTTAGTATCGGAAAATAAAACATTGGCACACCCTGCATCCGTTGATTCCATTCCGTCTTCTGCGAACCAGGAAGACCATGTATCAATGGGTACGACAGGATCTCGCCATGCACGCATGATTATTGCAAATGTAAGAAATGTACTGGCGATTGAGGCATTTTGTGCAGCACAAGCAGTGGAATACAGGGGTGTAGAGAACATGTCGCCCAAACTCTATGAGAAGTGGAAAGATATTCGCAATATAGCACCTGCTATGACGGAGGATCGTATTTTCAGCAAAGACGTGAATCGTATTATCGACTACTTGAAACCGAATGGGTAAGTATTTACAGCTACATTCTACCGGTGCTTTTGTTATAATAAGTGTTTAGTAGAAAGAGGAGATTTATTATGACAACAAAACCACATTTATTAATAGTTGATGGAATGGCGCTATTGTTTCGTTCATTTTTTGCGTCAGCCGCAATGAATCAATTTATACGTTTAGATGACGGGACACCATCAAACGGTGTTCAAGGCTTTGCCCGTCATGTATTGACAGCACAAAATCTGATGCAGCCGACACATTTGGCGGTATGCTGGGATATGGGCGCAGTTACTTTCCGCAATGACCTATACGATGGCTATAAAGCAAATCGACCTGCACCACCGGAAGAGATGCTGCCGCAATTTGATATGGCTAAAAGAGTATCGGAAATGATCGGGTGGCAAAACTTTGGTACACAAGGTCTTGAGGCGGATGATTTAATCGGCTCAATGATTGAGAAGTGGAAAGACGATGCACAAATTACTGTAATTAGCGGTGATAAAGATTTACTGCAATTACTAAACCCTTCGACAACGATTGCCTTTACGAAAAAGGGCTATACAGAATACGATGTTTATACGGAAGGCCGATTTGTAGAGGAATATGGCATTGCGCCAAAACAATTCGCGGAAGTTAAAGCGTTTATGGGAGACACGAGTGACGGTTACCCTGGGGTTAAGGGAATCGGACCGAAAACAGCGTTACAGCTAATTCAAAATCACGGTTCCATCGATGGCGTTTTAGAAGCGTTGCCAACATTAAAACCGGGTCAGCGTATTAAAATTAGTGAAAACGAAGCGATGTTACGCTTATCGCATCAATTGGCTACCATCCATTGTGAAGTACCAATTGACGTGGAGTTGGATCAATTAGCCTTATCTCCCTATGCTCCGGAGCTGTTTGATCATATTGAACAGCATGGCTATCGACTGATTGCAAAGCATGCACGTTCTATTTATAAATAAATGTAAAGAGGTTGTGCACATCTGCGCAACCTCTTTTTAATGGGAAATGATACGTTTCCCTTTGACTCTTACAAGCTCCACATCCACATTCCGAATAGTAGACTCGTCAAGAGGAATTTTCCCATCTTGCTCATACTTTTTCCATGTTTTCAAATTTTTTCGGTACAATATTTCAGATAACCGGTATATATCGGAGTCAAATTCTAATGAAGCTTTATAGGTTTGCTCGATTTCTTTTTTTACTTGCTCCTTAATCTTACTTTCTAATAAATCCATTTTATCTTCATTAAGCATTTCATTTGTTTGAACAACCAATTGAACTTGTAAATCGAATTGCACATTACTATCGGAAACAATTGGTGTAATTTTAGAACGCACTTCGTCAACTGTTGTCGTTGTATATAATTCTTCAAACTCTTCCGTTTTAACGGTAATATCTGAGCGGTCTGTTTCATTCTCTAGCCATTGAACACCTTTTAGGTCGTCGCCTAATAAGTTCCCTTTTAAACCAGAGTTCTTACCGAGAATGCTTATGCCTTTAAATGAATAGACAGGATCTGGTCCATCTTCCTTTGACCAGTTTTCGCTAATTTCGATAAATGGTATATTGGCTTCATGACTAGGTTCATTCAAATGAATCATAAGTTCCCGTAATTGTATAGGACGGACCCGGGATGACTGATTAAATGAACTGAGCGGGTCGGATACCTTTGAAAGGGTAATGGATTTATTAATAATGGGTGTGATGAGCAAAGCTTCCTTAAGTGGTGAATCTGTAATATAAGCCCAAGTTGTATACCTCCATTCCCTGTATCGGATAAGGGAATTGATAACAGGTTCTACTTTACCTTCCTTTGCGATATTTTCCGAAAAGAGAACATAGTTTAAATGCCCTAAAAAGAAGCGCTCATCCATCGTTTGATATAAATTAAAAAATGCTTCATCAAATGTCTTTCCTTTGGCAATCCCAACTTCAGCCTGCGTAGCTTCCGGGTTTGGCTGTTCGCTTTTAGCAATATTAGTGAAAGCAACAACTTGACTATAAATTTCATATTGACCATCTTTATAATCGATTCCTAGGCCAAGTAAATAATACATACGTTCAGGCTGATTTGTATCCCAGCAGCCAGCAACTAAAAGTAACAATGGAAATAAAAGCAATTTTTTCATTTTGTTTTTTCCTTTGTTTTATCTTTAACATTTAATACTTCCGGTCGTTTAGTGTTCGAAGTTGCTGGTGGACGGAAAAGGGACATTTTTATATTATCCCAGCTCAAATTGACTGCTATATTTAAATAAGGAACACCAAATACACGGATATTTGCGATATAAACAAGGCAAATATAGATCAATAAGAAGAAACCGAAAAGTCCTAAAATCGATGTAATAAGAATAAATACAATTCTCAGCATGCTGATCGTCGTAACGAAGGACTGATTGACAAGTGTAAAGGTAGCAATCGTTGAAATGGCTATGACAACAATCATTGCCGGACTAGTAATCCCAGCTCGAATGGCTGCATCACCTATAATTAACCCTCCTACAACACTGATCGTTCCACCTAAAATACTCGGTAAGCGTAATCCCGCTTCACGAAATAACTCAAACATAAAAAGCATTCCAAGCATTTCTATAGCTGCAGGAAGCGGGGAGCCCGTATTGGTTTGTACAACTGTCGCAAGTAATTGAATTGGGAGCTGCTCTTGATGGAATGTTGTTAACGCAAGCCAAAAAGCCGGTAGTAAAAGGTAAGCCCGAAATATAAAAAATAGCGCACCTTCACGGTACGCACGACGAACGGCCAGCTAACTGAAATTTTTTTCAGTTAGCTGGCTATTTTGCACATGTGGCTTGAATATTTTCTGACCATGGCATGTAATTATGTAAAATCTCAGGTTGTTGATGAAACGATATATTAGGTAATTCCGTCATCAGCTTTACCAAGTACTGATAAAAATCAATTCCGTTTGCTTTGGCCGTTTCAGCCAAACTCAAACAAATGGCATTCGCATTAGCACCTGCTTCACTCACGGAGAAGAGCCAGTTTTTGCGACCAATGACATTTGGACGAATGGCATTTTCAGCGGGATTGTTATCAATGGCGACATACCCATTTTCAAGGAAAACCTTTAACTCCGATGAACGGCTTAATGTATATTCAGCTGCTTTCGCAATGGCATTTTTACCGAAGAAAGGCGAACGATCAATCCAATCCATAAATTCATCGACGATCGGTTTTGCTTCCTGTTGGCGAACTTGCACGCGCTCTTCCGGTGAAAGATGTTTGATTTTTCGTTCGATATGAAACAGCCGATCGCAATACTGCACGCCTATTCGTCCATTTTTACTATCGGCTTTTAGCCAATAACGGCGTACGTGAGCCCAACAGTTGGCGAATTGAACATGAGGTAATTGACCGTAAGCTGAATACCCATCACAGATCACAGTGCCTTTGAATCCCTTAATTAAATCTTCTAATACAGCGCGCCCTCGAGAAAGAGCGCTCTTAAATAGAACGATAATGGGACCTTCACTTTGTACACTGCGACATACCCAGTTATAAGCGTTTGATTGAGCTGGCTTTCCATCTGAACGCTTAATTATTTGTGCATAGGTTTCATCTATATGCAACACAGATTTTGCCGTTAATAATTGGTTCATCAAATTATAAAGCGGTTGAAGCCAATCCTCTGCCACACGTATTACCCAATTGGATAGATTTTTATCATTTGTATGTAGTCCATGGCGCTCCCATTCATTTACCTGACGGTAAAGAGGTAAGTACTGGATAAACTTATCGTAGATAAGCTTTGCCAAAACAGTAGGACCGGCAATGCTTCTTTGGATTGGACCTTGCGGTGCTTTACCTCGTTTAATTTGAGCTTTTAGTAGGGCATCGTTTTTACACGTTTTGCACTCATACACATGTTCAAAATGTTGCACACGCTTCAGGGAGGCTGGAATAAATTTTGCCTCTTCACGTATCAACGTTGAACTGAACTCTACCATCTCCCCAAGACAGCAGTCACAAGCTAAGTTGGCTGGGTGATGATGAATTTCTTCAATTTCTATATCCTCATGAAACGAGTCATTTCGTTTTTTATTTGTCTTTTTACGAGTAACCGTATAACTAACCGTTTCGGTGCTTTGTTCTTCTGTTTGCTCAGGTTCGTTAAAAGACGGATCGTCTTCAAATAATGAGCCTTGTCCATCTGGTGCTTGATACTTTGATTTTTCTGATTTAGAACCGTATAAAGCTTTTGTTAATTGGCGAATTTGTTCAGTCAATGCTTCAATTTGTTTGGTTAAATTTTTATTTTGTTCTTTTGTGTAGGCTAATTGTTCTTCCAATAATTGAATCACTTTTTCATTTGAAGCGTTTCCCAAATCATTCACCACATTTCGTTCAATTTAAGTTATGAATGATTATACCACTTAAAATAGGGCTATTAAAAGATACCTTTTGTAGATTTTGCAATCGCCTTTGGCTGTTGCAGAGATAATCCTTCTAATAACCAACGAAGCTCTTGTTGCGAAAGTTTGCGTACCTCATTTTCATCTTTTGGCCATTGTAATTTCCCATTATCTAATCGTTTATAAAGCATGGCGAAGCCATCTCCATCGAAATACAAACATTTATAACGATCCTTGCTCCATCCAGAAAACAGAAAGATAGAATCACTATACGGATCCAATTCGAAAGAATCTTGAATGAGCGTTGCGAGACCATCAATTCCTTTACGCATGTCTGTCTTGCCGCAGATGATGTAGATGTTTTGCACGCTCGTAAAATCCTGTTTCATCCCTTCAGCTCCTTCATAATGGTTTGGATAATGCGCTCATCTACGCCATTGAAGAAGGAAATTTCAGCCACAGCGGTTTTAATTACACAACTTGGCTCAGCAGTGTATTGAAGAGAATGATTCGAAGAAGTTTCAACTGGAAGAGGATCGAGTTTGACGGGAACAATGGTTAATTTGTTTTTAGACATAAATGGCACCTCCTTTGATTGATACATTTATCGTACCGGAGGTGCCTGCTGTTTTATATGCGTTGTTTGATTACGGGCTTACAGTAAAAGCGCTATTAATATGCAGAATAAACGTAATAATCTTTCTAACGAGCTGAATATGGATGGGAAATCATTATCCTCTCCGGACTTTAATAATGATAGAATATTGGTGGGCGTGATAATTGCGTATGCAATTCCGTCTACTAAAATGATAAATCGTCCAGTAACGAGTGATTGCATCGCAAAATCAGGACGAGCTGTAGAATCATTTAAAGGAATTAAATATGAAATTTTATTCATCCGTTCCATTATTAATTCACCACTTAAAATAACATCTGTATCGATTTCAGAGAGTTGTTTTTTTAATTGTTTCAAGATAGATAAATCTGCAATGTCATTAAAATATAAAATAGCGATCTTTGTTTTTGAACGTGTCCCTAACGTTATCTTTTCAACACTTAATGAATTCGTAGGCAGACGTTTGCGGATAAGAGCAATATTTACACCTAAATCTTCAATGAAGTTATCACGTGGACCTTTAATAGTTACTTCTAAGTTTGATTCCTCAGGGCTTCGATTAGGCTTGTTTTCAATATTGCTGCATAACAGTATATTTAAATTCTCGATATAAATAAGAACAAATCCGCTAAATACATTCGTAACAGCTTCTTGCAAACCTTCAATTTTCAGTAGCTGGGGAAGATGCAATTTCTGCATTAATACTGCCTCATCAAATTGTTCCTTTTGTTGGCATGCCATTCTTAATCGGGGTACGACTACTTCATTGAATAAATGATTATCTGTCATCGCTTCACAGGTGATGAGCATAACGTTGCTTGCAGGAAAGTTAAATGTTTGAAAGCGAATATCAGCACAATTATCAAATTGCTTTTTTAAGGTAGCGTATTCAATCATTATATTCCAACTTTCGCTTTTGTTTTCGATTTGCTAATATAAAGAGAATAATTGAAAGTACGAAAAAGAATAACGTAGTACTTATTAGAAAATATTGCCCCTTCCATTTGCTAAATATACTGTCATCAAGTAAATAAAGAGGCAGTGAGCAAAAAACAAAGATCGGAAAAATATATTCCCAAACTTTCTTCTTTTGACCAGTGAGCCCTAATAGCTCGATTGTTATGAATAATATAAAACCAATACGGACAAATGCTCCTGTAAGCCACTGGTAAATAGAAAAGAAATCGATATGGTTTATAAAGCTTCCGATTGAGGCAATTCGCCATTCTTCAAATGCGGGGTAGCGCTGTTTAGCAGCCTCAGTTGGTCCAAATTCGGCAATTGCCCCCAATAAGGGACCTAGTGTTAATCCAAATAGTAAAAAGAGCATGATTAATAAATGCCAAAATTTAAGCTTTGTTTTAAAGTGCTGCTGAATAAAAACGAGCAAATAAAGCTCAATAAAGCCGGAAGCAGGATAGACCATCGATTTGAAAACCGGTGTAAATCCATGCTCGAAAAATGGCTGCAGCAATGCATAGTCTTTCACTTGAATATTAACAAAAGCGATAAAGAAACCTAGAACTACGACAACAAACAATACGACAACATTGACCATCGTTATCGTTAATATGGAGGATGTTGCCAGTAAAAGGCATACAACAGTAAAAAAGAAAAACAAAAGCAATGGCGGCGTTTGCAGCAAAAAAGTTGTTGAAACCCATTGTAATGTTTCATGCATTGTAATAACGGCCATGAGAAGTAAGTAAAAAGCAATGATAAAGATAAGCACTTTACCCAGCTTAGGGTAATTGTTTAGTAAATACGTACGAAGAGACTCTTCTTTTATTTTTTTTATTGTAATAAGAGGAAGAACTAACCAGGGAATCATCAAAAATATTGAAAAAATAACAGAAAACCAAGCATCACGACCTGCTCCATGTAATAAGGATGGAATAATTGTGACGTGGTTTTTTAATCCGATGAATGTCATCGTTAAAAAAATAATATGTAAAAGACTAATAGAGCCAACTGATTTCATAATGTATCCTCGCAGTTTTTTTTACAGTAATAGCCAATCGACTAATCATTTATTCAGAAAAAAGAAAACAGCACTAGCATAAATGCTAATGCTGCTCCTTTTCGATTTTAACGAAGCTTAATATTTTGCGGTTGTCATCATACTTAAAAGTTCGGATTTGACTGTCACGATTGCGGCCTCCGTTATCATGAATGGTTAAGTATAGTTCATCGTCTTTTATTTCATAACCAATTAAAGGTACCCAGTGGTATTTATAGAGAGGGGTATAACTTTTCAAAAACTGCCCGGTAAAATACACATCAAACTTCATCGCTACCGGATTACCTAAGCGTAATTGCTCAATCGCCTGAGTTAATGTACATTCTTCTATACACCAGTCATCTCCGAGTAGTCGACGTAGGTTTCTGATCATCCGCCATTTGAAAAGTCCGATTTTTGTGCCACCTAAAAATTGATAAAGTTCGTTAACATTTTTTGAGCGGATCGTTTCATCTTCGCATAAGTAATTCAAAATAACATGTGCAGTCGTAGGGCCGCATGCTGAGTTTTGATATTCAGGCCGGATGTCCGAACTATATTGTGACCTGCCATTCACATTTAATAATACTCGCATACACAAAACCTCCAAATAGTTATAAAGTAGTTTAATACCCACAATTAGAAAAAATATTCATTAAAAGTTGAAACTAAAAATAAAACAGCTCCGTCTAACGGTCAGCAATTAAAACAAAGGGGGGAAGAAAATGGAGCTTGAAGTGTTTATAAGAACACATGGCGAAGAATTGCTTCGACTTTCCTATACATATGTGAAAAATAAAGAAATGGCAGAAGATATTGTACAGGACGTGCTGTTAAAAGCTTATGAGCAGCGTGGGCAATTTCGTGGCGATGCGAGTTACCGGACGTATTTATACCGAATGACGATCAATCGTAGTTATGATTATTTACGCAGCTGGAGCTATAAAAATACCATTTTAACAAATAAAATTCAGGAAATTTTTAAAGGTACCAAATCTGCTGAACAGCAAGTGCTTGAACGAAGCGAAAATCAAATACTGGGAAATCTAGTTTTGGAGCTGCCGATTAAATACCGTGAAATTATCATTCTCTATTATTATAAGGAAATGAAAATCGACGAAATCGCACATTTATTATCAATTTCGGACAATACCGTGAAAACTAGGCTGAGGCGTGGACGCGAGAAGTTAAGAGAACAATTAAAAGGTGGTGAATGGCATGACGAATTCTCAAGTGAAGCAAGCAATTGATGAAACAATCGGCAGACAACCGCTTTTGGATGAGGCATTTGTACAAAAAGTACTGGATGGGAAACAGCATCGTAAAAAGCGGATGCCCTTCATGCAACCTGCCATCGTATTACTATTGCTTTTTGTTGTAGGTGGTATGCTTTACTTTATGCCGCAATCGGAAGAACAGTTGGCGCTCGGTACGGAAGATGAAAATCTGTATTTGGCAAAACCTGAACATTTTCATGACATGATGATGCAAAATCGTAGAGATAGCAGATTAATGTATGTATTTAATAATGGAACACTTTATTACACAAGCGATACACGCCTTTATTTAGAAAAACCTAAATCAGAAGATGAAATACCCTACTCGGGGGAATTATTCGAGGAAAGATATACAAATATAAAAATCAAAACAAAAAATAACCAATATTTCATTACAGGAGATAACGGTTTTAGCTGGACATTAACACGGACTGCTCCTCGTATCCTTGTAGATGAGAAAGGTATTGAATATACTATACCGATTGCTTTTGAGGATATACCTAAAACTAGTGATATTCTACTGGAAGATGAAATTCAATCGCTGGGAATTTATAAAATCGGCGGTCTTGGGACATATGCCTATACTTTAGATGAAGATTTAGATGAGGTAAATGAATTATTCAATCAGGCAACCGTGAATGAAGAGCCCATTCGTTTAGGTATACCTGAGTACATGATTGATATCGAATATGAAAATGGAAATAGAGAAAGCCTGGAGCTAATGTTCAGTGAAAGCAATGATGCAAGCTATGTAAAAAAACATGATATAGTAAATAATACTTTAACTTTATTCAAAATTCCAAAAGCACTGGCCGATCATTTCAGTCATTTAGCCGAGAAGATAAAAGAAATCAATAAAGCCAAATAAAAACGAAAACTACCTCAAGCTTTTGGGGTAGTTTTCGTCTGTTTAAATCTAGCTGCATAAACCAACTGATTTGTTTTCGTATTGGGCATCATCCAATGCTTTCACCATAAAGTGGGCCACGCTGGCTCTTGGAATCGAGCTTGAACCTTTTGGAACCGTATCGACTGCTTCTTTATAATCGGTTTTTAACGGTTCATCTTTTAAGCCCATTGGACGTGCGATTGTGTACGTAATGTTTTTAGTTTTGTAATAGTTAAGCGCTGCACGGTGATCGGCTAATGGATTTGCGAGCATTTTCATCATCAATTTACCCATCACACCGGGTATTTCTCCGTCTACTCCTGCTGAAGCACAGTACACTAAACGTTTTACGCCGGCTTTTTCCATACCGTCCGCAATATTTTTGCCCATCGTTTCAAGTTCGTTGGATTTTTTTACACCTGTACTTGAACCTAAACATGAAATAACCGCGTCATGTCCGAAGACCGCCTCAGCCACTTGGTCAGCATTAAATGCATCGCCTTGAATAATTGTTACATCGGCAGTTTTTAATTTTTCAGGTGTACGTACAAATGCGGTAACTGTATGACCAGCCTTAACAGCCATTTCAACAAAATGCTGTCCAACGCCGCCAGTTGCCCCGAATACAATAATTTTCACGATTAATGGCCCCCTTTTAATGCTGCTTTTTGAATCTTAATACCTTTCCACATAAAAGTAAGAATGATTGTGAAAATTAATATGATTAAACCTGCGATAAACGGGTATAGAATATCGATATCATATAATGCGCCTGCAAGAAGAGGACCCATAATATTGCCGATACTCATATAAGCGTTGTTCATACCCATTGCAAATCCTTGCTCATTACCCGCCATTTTTGAAATTAATGTCGTTAATACAGGACGCAAAATCGATGTCGCAAGGAATATTAATAACGAAATCGCAAAGAACATCGTATAGCTTCCTGCGATAATCGACAGGAAGAAGCCGGAAGCGGTAACGATTAAAAACAATTTTAATACATTTACTTCACCGATTGTTTTTACGAGGCGGTCGACTACAAATAATTGCATAATTACACCGACCAAACCTGTTGATGTTACCATAAAGGCAATTTCCTGAGGTGTTGCGCCAAATTTATCATCCACATAAAGCCCTAGAACCGTTTCATAAGACATTAAACCGAAGCTCATGATCAGTGTAATAATAAGTGGAATAAAGAACGGCTTTTTAACAGATAAAACAATATCCTTTACCATTGATGTATTTTCGCCTTGTGGAATTTCCACCTTTTCTTCCTGGCTCTCCGCCAATGTAAAGTATGAAACAACAAACGCAACAAGTCCGACTATCGCTGAAACAAGAAGCGGTGTTTTAAGTCCGAAATCCGCTAAAAAACCTCCAATACCTGGTCCGATTACAATACCAAGTGACATCGAGGCTGAAATAAAACTATTTCCTTTTGCACGCTGATCCATTGTTGTAATATCTGCTACATATGCGAAAATCGCAGGAATTAGGAACGCACAGCCAATTCCGCCGATAGCACGTGATAAGTAAAGCAGCCAAATGGAATCAGCAAAGTAGAAAATAAACATCGAAATAGCCAGCGTAAGCAGTCCGATATTAATGAGCGGGCGACGACCATACTTATCCGTCCATTTCCCCCCGATAGGTGATACTAAAAATTGTGCGAATGCAAAAATCGCAATGATTAAACCTGCAGCTGTTCCGCCTTGCCCGATTTCTTTTAAATAGGCAGGGATAATTGGAATGATAATCCCAAAACTCCCAACAGCAATAAACATGTTAAGCATAAGTAAAGCAAGCTTTTTTCGTTGATCTGACGTCATAAATTTTCCTTTCTTACAATAAAATTTCACGTAATCCATTGTAATTAAAAAACCGCATTATGACTAGCGCTTTAACTTATAAAAATAAACAAAATAAATCCAAAAGCGGTAAACTTTTGGATTCATTCGTAACTACATATTATGCTTGTGCGTTTAAGAATTCTTCTACTTGTGCAGGTGATTTTGCATTAGCGCTATGTAAGTGTGCTAATTTTTCACCATTTTTGAAGATTAGTAATGATGGAATCCCCATTACTTGATATTTTTCCGCTAAATCCGGGAAGTTATCACGGTTGATTGAATACCAGTCATATTGATTGTACTCTTCAATAATTGGATCGATAAACATATCCATACGTGTGCAGTCCGGGCACCAGCCAGCGAAGAATTTTACGATTACTGGTTTTTCAGTGCTTGTCAGTTCTGTGAATTGTTCAATTGTTGTAATTTCTTGCATATTAATCACGCTCCTTACGCCCATTGTACACGATTATGACAGCTTACGAAAAGTAATTTAGCTTAATATATGTACCTTCTAGCAATAAAAATATAAGAATAATAAATTTATTTAAAATTGCGAGAAAATTATTGCTTAAATTGTCAAAATAATCTACACTAAGAACAGAAAAGCTGTTTGAAGTTTTTTTTTGATTTCAAAATGAATGACTGTTCATTCAAAGGGAAAAGGGGGAAGTGCTCGTGTCTTACAAAATTGAAAAAGTAGCGGTTTTAGGTTCAGGGGTAATGGGTTCAGGGATTGCAGCACATTTGGCGAATATCGGGATTCCTACATTGTTATTGGATATCGCTCCGGGCGAATTAACAAAGGAAGAAGAAGCTAAGGGGTTAACACTTGATTCAAAACCTGTAAAAAACCGTTTTGCAGTTTCGGCAATGCAAAAATTACTAAAGCAAAAACCAGCACCACTTTCATCGAAAAAAAATCTAGCATTAATTACACCAGGTAACTTTGACGATGATTTAGAAAAGCTGAAAGATGTTGACTGGATTATTGAAGTAATCGTAGAAAGATTAGATATTAAAAAAGGATTATTCGAAAAGATTGATGCTGTACGTAAACCAGGCACAATCATTTCATCAAATACATCAGGGGTTAGCATTAATGCAATGGCGGAAGGGCGTTCAGAAGATTTCCAGGCACATTTCCTTGGAACACATTTCTTCAATCCGCCACGCTATTTAAAATTACTGGAAATCATTCCGGCTAATACAACAAAACAGGAAGTTGTAAACTTTATGCAAACATTCGGCGAGGATGTATTAGGTAAAGGTGTTGTTATTGCAAAAGACACACCGAACTTTATCGCAAACCGAATCGGAACATACGGCCTAATCGTGACAATGAACGAAATGATTGCACGTAACTATACAGTAGGTGAAGTAGATTCAGTAACAGGACCACTAATCGGCCGTCCGAAATCTGCGACATTCCGCACATTGGATGTTGTTGGTCTTGATACTTTTGCACATGTTGCAACAAATGTATATGACCAGACAACAGGTGAAGAACAGGCAGTATTTGAAGAATCACCTATTTTGAAGAAAATGATCTCAAATGGCTGGATCGGCGCGAAATCGGGTCAAGGATTCTTCAAAAAAGTAGGAAAAGAAATTCTGCAATTGAATCTATCGACATTTGAATATGAACCTACTACGAAACTTGCAGCACCATCATTGGAAATGGCGAAACAAGCAAAAGGTCCAGGAGGTAAATTAAAAGTTTTAATTTATGCAAATGACCGAGTTGGGGAACTATTATGGAATTCATTCGCACCGACATTAATTTACTCTGGGAAATTAGTAGGTGAAATTGCAGACGATATCGTTGCAATCGACAATGCGATGAAATGGGGCTTCGGCTGGGCTCAAGGTCCATTTGAAATGTGGGATGCAATCGGCGTAGAAAAATCAGTCGCTAAAATGAAAGAAGAAGGCCGTGAAATTCCTGAATTCGTTAAAGGTTTACTAGAGAAAGGCCTGAAAACATTCTACTCGGAAATCGATGGCGATCTAGCTTATTACAACGGTTCAGAATATGTAAAAGTGCCGGTGAATGAAAAAGCGATCGACTTAAAACGTTACAAGAAAAAACACGGTGTGATCAAATCGAATTCAGGTGCAAGCCTAATCGATTTAGGTGACGGAATCGCATTGCTTGAATTCCACTCAAAATCAAATGCAATCGGTTTAGACATTGTTCAAATGATCAACTATGCGATTGATGAAGTGGAGAAAAACTTTAAAGGTCTCGTAATCGGGAACCAAGGTAAAAACTTCTGTGTCGGTGCAAACCTTGCCATGATTTTAATGGAAGCACAAGACGATAACATTTTCGAACTGGACTTTGTTATTAAATCATTCCAGCAAGCAATGCGCCGTATTAAATATTCAACAAAACCGGTTGTTGCGGCACCATTCCAAATGGCATTGGGCGGCGGAGCGGAAGTATGTTTACCGGCTGCACATATCCAGGCGTCAGCAGAAACATACATGGGCCTTGTAGAAGTAGGTGTCGGCTTAATCCCAGGAGGCGGCGGTAACTTAGGCCTTTATCAAAAGTTCATCAAAGGCTTGCCAAATGGCGTAGATGTAGACTACCAGCAAATCGCGAACAAAGTGTTCGAAACAATTGCAATGGCGAAAGTTTCAACTTCTGGTGAAGAAGCACGCGAAAACAACTTCCTGGACTTTGCGGACGGTATTTCAGTAAATCCGGATCATTTAATCTATGATGCAAAACAGGCAGCACTTGCACTTGCGGATGCAGGCTATACCGCACCAGTGAAAAAGCCGGTGAAAGTAGTAGGCGCACCAGGTTATGCAACATTATTGTTAGGGGCTCAAGGAATGTTCGATTCAGGCTATATTACAGAGCATGACTTGAAAATCGCGAAGAAACTTGCGTATGTAATCGCAGGCGGAAAAGTACCATACGGAACAGAAGTGTCGGAAGAGTACTTATTAAATTTGGAAAAACAAGCATTCCTGGAACTGGTTGCAGACCAAAAATCACAAATGCGTATGCAGCACATGCTCGTAAAAGGAAAGCCATTACGCAACTAATAGAAGTCCGCGCCGCAGAGAGCGACAGACTTTTCTAAAACGATGTATTAATTGAAATATTTTGCCGGCAACTAGCTTACGAGTTTACTTGCCGGCTAATCACAAGGGGGAAACATCATTATGCGTGAAGCCGTTATCGTTGCAGGAGCACGAACACCAATCGGACGTGCGAAAAAAGGATCACTTGCGAACACTCGCCCAGATGATTTTGGTGCAGTCGTAGTAAAAGAAGCATTAAAGCGTGCGGGCTATGAAGGTCCGGTTGATGATTTAATTATGGGATGTGCAATGCCAGAAGCAGAACAAGGGATGAATGTTGCCCGCTTAGTTGGGGCATTGGCAGGGTTACCGGATGAAACACCGGCATTAACAGTGAACCGTTTCTGTTCATCAGGACTGCAAACAATTGCCTACGCAGCTGAGCGTATTATGCTTGGCCATGCAAAAGCAATCGTTGCAGGTGGTACAGAATCGATGAGTATGATTCCGATGACTGGTAATACAGTTCGTCTAAACCCGAAAATTGCTGAAGATGCACCACAATACTATATCGGTATGGGTCACACAGCTGAAGAGGTAGCGAATCGTTACAATGTAACACGTGAAGAGCAGGATGCATTTGCCGTACGTTCACACGAGTTAGCAGAAAAAGCGATTAAAGAAGGTAAATTCAAAGACGAAATCGTTCCGGTTGAAGTAACGGAATATTACGTCGATGAAAACAACCAGTTAAAAGAAAAAGTGACGATCTTTGATACAGATGAAGGGGTTCGCCCAGGTACATCGGTAGAAACGTTGGCAAAATTACGTCCAGCATTCAATGTTAAAGGTTCTGTAACAGCAGGAAATGCTTCACAAACTTCTGACGGTGCAGCAGCAGTACTAGTAATGGACCGTGAAGAAGCAGAGAAACAGGGCATGCAGCCACTGGCTAAATTCCTAGGATTTGCTGTCGGCGGAGTTCCACCGGAAGTAATGGGTATCGGACCAATCGTAGCAGTACCGAAAGCGCTTGAAATTGCAGGGATTACACAAGATCAAGTAGACCTGTGGGAAATTAACGAAGCATTCGCATCTCAATCAATTCAAGTTGTTCGTGAGCTAGGCATTGATATGGAGAAAGTGAATGTTAACGGAGGGGCAATCGCATTAGGTCACCCGCTTGGTGCAACAGGTGCGATTCTAACAGTGAAGCTGATCAATGAATTAAAACGCCGCGGCGGTAAATACGGTGTCGTAACAATGTGTATCGGCGGCGGAATGGGCGCAGCAGGGGTATTTGAAGTTCTTTAATTGTCTGGGGAAACAATAAGTGTTGTTTGTAGTGAAGGTTCGACTCCAGCGGGAAAAGCACGACGCCTGAGACTACAGGCTCAGGCCGTGCCCGCGGAAAGCGTAACCGAAACGGAAAACAACACAATAAACAATCACAAAGGAAACTAGGGAGGAATTTATAATGGCACAAACAACAAACAGCATTATTAAAGGTGGCGGCTTTTTAATCGAGGACGTGGATATTAACCGAGTAATTACACCGGAAGATTTCACAGATGAACAAAAAATGATTGCTCAAACAACACAGGAATACGTAACGAACGAAGTATTACCAGTAGTTGAAAACTTGGAGCACCATGAGTTCGATCACTCTGTACGTCTATTAAAAACAGCAGGAGATTTAGGTTTACTGGCAGCTGATGTGCCAGAAGAATACGAAGGCTTAGGCTTAGATAAAATTTCTTCTGCATTAATCGCAGAAAAAATGTCACCGGCTGGCGGTTTCTCAATCACGCACGGTGCCCATGTTGGGATCGGTTCATTACCAATCGTATTATTCGGTAACCATGATCAAAAAACGAAGTACTTACCGAAGTTAGCTTCAGGTGCTTTAATCGCAGCATATGCATTAACAGAGCCAGGTTCAGGTTCGGATGCATTAGGCGCTAAAACAACAGCTAAGTTAAATGAAGCAGGCACACATTACGTGTTAAATGGTGAAAAACAATGGATTACAAATGCAGGCTTTGCAGATGTATTCGTTGTATACGCGAAAATCGATGGCGATAAATTTACAGCATTCATCGTTGAGCGTTCATTCCCGGGTGTTTCTGTAGGTCCGGAAGAGAAGAAAATGGGGATTAAATCATCTTCAACTCGTACATTAATTTTAGAAGATGCAGAAGTGCCTGTAGAAAACTTACTTGGTGAAGTAGGCCGCGGTCATATTATCGCATTCAACATTTTAAATATCGGACGTTATAAATTAGGAGTAGGTACTGTAGGTGCATCTAAACGTGCATTTGAATTAGCGGTTGCTTATACAAACCAACGCCAGCAATTCAAAACAAAATTATCGGACTTCAACTTAACGAAAGAAAAGATCGCATCAATGGCTTCTCACATTTATGCATCTGAATCGTTAAACTACCGTACAGTTGGTTACTTCGAAGACCGTTTAAGCCAGTTATCTGACGAAGAGCAAAAAGACGGCAAATCAATTGCAGCAGCAATTGCTGAATATGCTATTGAGTGCTCAATCGCAAAAGTATTCGGTTCTGAAACATTGGATTTCGTAGCGGATGAAGCGGTTCAGCTACACGGCGGTTACGGCTTTATGGCTGAGTACGAAGTAGAACGCATTTACCGCGACTCTCGTATTAACCGTATTTTCGAAGGTACAAACGAAATTAACCGTATGATCGTACCGGGCACATTTATGAAAAAAGCATTAAAAGGTGAGTTACCGCTTTTACAAGTAGCGCAAGAACTGCAAAACGAACTATTAATGCTTATGCCTGAAGAAATTGGTCAAGGTGCATTAGAGCAAGAGAAATATTTAGTGAAAAATGCGAAGAAGATCGCAGTACTTGCAGCAGGTGCAGCAGCACAACGCTATGGCGCAAAACTGGATGCAGAGCAAGAGCTGTTAGTGAACATCGCGAATATTGCGAACCAATTATACGCAATGGAATCTGCAGTAATCCGTACACAGAAAGCAATCGAGCGTGACGGAGAAGAAAAAGCAGCACAAAAAATTCTTTATACTCAAATTTTCTGTCAGGAAGCATTCGCAGAGATCGAAAAAGAAGCGAAAGAAACATTAATCGCTTCAGTTGAAGGTGACGATGCACGTATGATTTTATCGGCATTACGTAAATTAACGCGCAACAACCCTTACAACTTAATTCCGAAAAAACGTGAAGCTGCAGCGAAACTGATCGAAGCAGAAAAATATGTAGTTTAATAATTTGATTGTAATCGGGTGCATGGCCGTGCACCCGGTTTTTCTATGGATTTTCTAATAAATCGTAAAATGTTCTAATATAATTTCAGAAGTTCTAATATATTTCAGAACTTCTAATATAAGTACCATATCTTCTAATATGTCACTCAAAGGTTCAAATAAGTGAATCCATTCTTCTAATATAAGTCCGGCATGTTCTAATATTTTCATACATCTTCTAATAAAAACTGCTCCGATAATGCGAACACATTTTTGATTTGTCCTTCTATATCCGTTACAATATAGGAAAATCCAGGGCAAAAGGAGTACTTATATGACAGTAAAATTCATTCAATATCCGAAATGTACAACTTGTAAAAAGGCGCAAAAATGGCTAGATGAGCAAGGTGTGGACTATGAAAATATTCATATCGTAGAACAGACACCATCGAAAGAGGAAATTAAAGCCATTTACGAAGCAAGCGGAGTGCCGTTAAAGAAATTTTTTAATACATCTGGCATGAAATATCGTGAGTTAGGCCTAAAAGACAAACTGCCGACAATGTCCGAAGATGAGCAGTTAGAGCTATTAGCATCAGATGGTATGTTAATTAAGCGACCAATCGTAACAGATGGTAAAAAATTAACTTTAGGATTTAAGGAGTCTGACTTCTTAGAAACTTGGAAATAAACAGTTATTCACATTGTATTTCCGAACGAAATATGGCAAAATGAACTTGATTGTACTACATATGACATGGAGGTTTTCAAATGAGCACACCAAAAGAATTACGTTATTCAAAAGAGCATGAGTGGGTTAAAATTGAAGACGGTAAAGCAACGATCGGTATTACGGATTTCGCACAATCTGAACTAGGCGATATCGTATTCGTAGAGTTACCTGAAGTAGGCGATGAAATTTCAAAGGATCAGCCATTCGGTAGTGTAGAATCTGTTAAAACAGTTTCTGAACTATATGCACCACTTTCTGGTAAAGTTGTTGCAATCAACGAAGAATTACTGGACAATCCTGAATACGTAAACGAATCTCCATACGGCAATGCATGGATGGTTACGGTTGAGTTAACAAGTGAAGCAGAAGTTGAAGAATTATTAGACGCAGATGCTTACACTGCATTAATCGAACAATAATATGAAACACTAAAGCCTTCTAATTAAAGGTTTTAGTGTTTTTTTGTTATTCTATACATAAAGGTGACGGATGAAAGGAAGCGTGTTATATGGGGAAATGCATCGTTGTAGAAGGTCGTGCCGATAAATTGCGATTGATTCCGATTTTAGCGGAAGACGTTACGATTATTTGTACAAATGGGACGATTAGTGAAGTCAATTTGATTGATTTATTGGAAGACTATGAGCATGATGAAATTATCACAATGTTTGATGCAGATAAAAATGGTGAAAAGTTACGTAAACTGATGAACCGTGCATATCCCGAAGCGACGCAGCTTATCATACCTCACGAATACGTTGAAGTAGAAAAAACACCTACTAAAATCTTAAGGGATATTTTACTACAGGCAAAATTTATAGTAAAAGAAGGATGACAGTATAATGGAACAATGGACGAAACAGCAGTGGGAACAGAACGTACAACAGCATGATCAGACAGCTTTTTTCTTATATACGCCTATGTGCGGCACATGTGAAGTGTCGGAAAAAATGTTGGATGTAATTGAGAAATTACTCCCAGATTTACCACTTGGTATGGCAAATATCAATTATTTAGGGGATTTGCCATATGAGTTGAAAATTGAAAGTGTACCTTGTTTAATCGTTTCAGACAACGGGGAACTAACGGATAAAATTTATGCGTTTAAATCCGTACCGTTTTTGTATGAAATATTAAAAAAGTAATTGACGTATTCACTTTGTCGTGATAAAGTAACATTCATAATAATAAAACTTAATAACGTTACTCTTATAAAGAGAGGTGGAGGGAAGTGCCCTATGAAGCCCGGCAACCAGCGTTTACGCAAAGGTGCCAATTCACACAAAGTTTAAACTTTGAAAGATGAGAGAACGGTTTACCGTATAAATGTATGTGAAACCTTTCTACTTGTCATGGTAGAAAGGTTTTTTTCATTCAACGGAGGTTTTGGATGAAAAAGAACATGATTTTGAAATAGCAAGCAGGTTATTTCGATTTAGAAGGAGTACAACCGATGATTGATATACAAAATATTACTAAAGTGTATAACACGAAAAACGGTAAACTTACGGCAGTTGATAATGTAAGTTTATCGATTAACAAAGGAGAAATATACGGTATTATCGGCTACAGTGGTGCCGGTAAAAGTACAATGATCCGCCTGCTGAACGGTTTGGAAAAGCCAACAACAGGGTCTGTCATTGTAGGCGGCCAGGATATTGCAAAAGCTTCCGGGGCAAAATTACGAGAAGCGCGTCAAAAAATAAGTATGATTTTCCAGCATTTCAATCTGCTCTGGTCCCGTACAGTCGAAGAAAATATCGCATTCCCACTTGAAATTGCAGGAGTTTCAAAAGCTGACCGTGAAAAGCGAGTGGAAGAGCTGATTGAACTCGTTGGTTTAAAAGGAAGAGGGAAAGCGTATCCTTCTCAGTTGTCCGGCGGGCAAAAGCAGCGTGTGGGCATTGCAAGAGCGTTGGCAAACAACCCGGAAGTGCTTTTATGTGATGAAGCGACTTCAGCGCTTGATCCGGAAACAACGGATTCCATTTTGGAATTACTGCTCGATATTAATAAAAACATCGGTCTTACAATTGTACTCATTACACATGAAATGCATGTTATCCGCAAAATCTGTAACAGAGTAGCGGTAATGGAAGCCGGAAAAGTTGTGGAGCAAGGTGATGTATTGCAAGTGTTCCAGCATCCTCAAGCACCAATTACGAAAAACTTCGTATCACAGGCTTCTGGTGAAACGCAGGAAACACAAGCATCACTAGAACAAATTTTTGCCAACTATCCAGGAGGCAAAATCGCCAAATTAATATTTGCCGGGGCAACGACAGAACAGCCTGTCATCTCGCAAATGATCAAGCAATTTGACGTAGTTGTAAATATTGTCCATGGTAAAATCTCGAATACAACGGGCGGTTCATTCGGTACATTGTTTATTCATATCAATGGCGAACCGAAAGCAGTCGCGGAAGCATTAAGCTTTTTAGCGAAACAGGAAATTCAAACGGAGGTGATTGAGCATGTTTAATCAATTATTTCCGAACGTCGACTGGGGTAAAATGCTCGAAGCAACATATGAAACAATTTATATGACGGCTGTTGCGACAGTCATCACATTTATACTCGGACTTCTGATTGGGATTGTCTTATTTTTAACGAGCGACAATCAATTATGGGCAAATAAAATTGTCCACTTTTTAACAGGATCATTCGTAAATATTTTCCGGTCGATTCCATTTATCGTCCTGATCATTTTATTGATTCCGTTCACAAAGTTTTTACTTGGAACAATCCGTGGCGCAAATGCAGCATTGCCTGCGCTAATAATCGGTGCAGCACCGTTTTATGCGCGCATGGTATTAATAGCATTGAGAGAAATTGATAAAGGTGTCATTGAAGCGGCCCGATCAATGGGAGCGAAAACTTCTACTATTATTTGGAAAGTGCTGATTCCGGAAAGCTTACCAGCATTAATTTCAGGTATTACGGTTACAGCTGTCGCTTTAGTAGGATATACAGCAATGGCCGGCATTATCGGTGCGGGCGGCTTAGGTAACCTGGCATTCCTTGACGGTTTCCAGCGTAACCGAACAGATGTGACATTAATGGCAACTGTTTTAATTTTAGTTGTCGTATTTATTATCCAGTATATTGGGGACTTCATTACAGCAAGAGTGGACAAACGATAGTTAGTGGCTTTTTAGGCCGTAATTATAAATATTGGTGCATCGAAACAATATGGACGCAAACTTTTAAAAAGTGCGCGTCCATCAGAAAAATAATCAGAATATAAAAAAGGTTTCGATAAACTGAACAAACTAAAAAAAGGGTAGGTAAAACAGATGAAGAAATTATTATCAAGCGTTATTTTAGGAGCTTCAGTACTAGCTTTAGCAGCATGTGGCGGCGAAGATGAAAAATTAGTAGTTGGTGCATCAAATACACCACACGCAGTAATTCTTGAAAAAGTTAAACCAATTTTAGAGGAACAAGGTATCGAGCTGGAAATCGAACCTTATACAGATTACGTATTACCAAACCAGGATTTAAATAACGGTGATTTAGATGCAAACTACTTCCAGCACATTCCATACTTCGAAGCACAAAAAGCGGATTTCGATTATGACTTTGCAAATGCTGGCGGTATTCACATCGAGCCAATCGGTGTTTACTCTAAAAAATATTCATCTTTAGAAGAACTTCCTGAAGGTGCAACAATTTTACTTTCCAACTCAGTAGCAGACCACGGACGTATGCTTTCATTACTTGAAGCAGAGGGATTAATCAAGTTAGCTGAAGGAATCGATAAAACAAAAGCGGAAACAAAAGACATTGTTGAAAATCCGAAAAACTTTGTGTTCGATGCAGACACAGCAGCTGAATTATTAGTGCAAATGTACGAAAATGAAGAAGGTGACGCGGTATTGATCAACTCAAACTTCGCAATCGATAACGGCATCAACCCATTGGAAGATTCAATCGCAATCGAGTCTAGTGAATCACCATATGTAAACATTATTGCAGTTAAATCTGGCGATGAAGATTCAAAAGAAATTAAAGCATTAGTAGAAGCATTACGCTCAAAAGAAGTTCAAGACTTTATCGTTGAAGAGTGGGGCGGCTCTGTAGTACCAGTCTCAGGCGAATAAAATAATCAAAAACCCATTTTCTCTCTTAAATATACTGGAGAAAATGGGTTTTTTTACTGTGCGTCAGTACTTTATTTCTGTCCACGTCTATTATTGGAACCTTGTTAATCGAGAATAAAAATTAGATATAAATTTGACGAATACTTCTTCGGATGGGGCAAGATCTCTTGATGTCGGTGCAATGATGCCGACTGTGCGTCTTATATTAGGAATGGCGATCGGCACTTTGACGGTCATGCGCGGTGTTGAATCGTAGAGTGAACTTTCCGGTAAAAGTGTCACACCGATACCTGCCGCTACAAGCCCTTTTAATGCATCCATATCTTCTCCCTCGGTAGTAATATTCGGTATAAAACCAACAGAGCGGCATGCATCAACAGCCACTTTATTTAAAATATAACCTTCCGGAAAAAGTACAAACTGGTCATGACGCAAATCGACAAGGTTAATCGACTCTTTTTTTGCTAGTGGATGTGTTGCAGGCAACAAAGCATGGATGTTTTCACTGAACAGTACAGTCGTATTTATTGCTTCGTCTTTTGGTGGTAATGGCCCAAGCAAAGCTAAATTCAGCTCGCGATTTTTAACCGCATCAATCAAATACTTATAGGAGCCCTGTCGTAAATGGAAAGAAATGTCCGGGTATTCTTTTTTAAACGCGGAAATGACGGTCGGCAATACATAGCTTGCCAAACTTGTAGGGAAACCTATTTTAATTGTCCCTTTTGCCGGATCCAGATATTCTTCCACCTGCTTTGCAGCAAAATCAATTCCCTTGAGTGCGGTAATACAATGTTCCAAAAAAATCTTCCCGACCGGTGTCAACTTTACGTTACGCCCAATTCGTTCAAAAAGCGGTGTGCCGAGTTCTTCTTCCAAGTTGGCAATTTGTCTGCTGATTGCAGACTGGGCAACGTGTAAATGCTCCGCTGCTTCAGAAATATGCTCCCGTTCTGCCACCTCTACAAAGTAACGTAACTGTCTTAATTCCACAATTCCCACCCCATTCATCTAAAAAGTAGATTGTTTATATCCAAACTATATATTGTTTATATTATTTCGAAAACTTTAAAATGTAAATAAGGGATTGAAAGAATGAGGGGGAATGAATATGAGTTTTCATCAGTTACCAGAAGCACAAGGGTTATATAATCCTGAATTTGAACATGACGCATGCGGTATCGGCATGTATGCAAATATAAAAGGAATACCTTCACATCAGATTGTAAAAAAAGGATTGGAAATGTTATGTCGCTTAGAACACCGTGCAGGACGCGGCGGGGACGGCAAGACAGGTGATGGGGCAGGGCTGTTAGTTCAAATCCCACATGCGTTCTTTCAACAAAACTGTACGGAACTTAATTTACCTGAAATGGGTGAATATGGTGTCGGTCAGGTTTTCTTTACAGAAAATGAAGACGAACGCCTAAAAATTGAACAAAAGATGAACGAATTAATTGAACAGGAAAATCAGCAACTAATCGGCTGGAGAACTGCTCCGACAAATAAAGAAAATTTAAGTGAGATTGCTAAATCGACTGCACCGGTTGTTCGCCAAGTATTTATTCGGTCAAACGAAAACGACAATAAGGCATTCGAACGGAAATTATATGTCATCCGCAAACAGCTTGAACATTGGGCAACGGAGCAACAATTCGAACTGTATATACCAAGTCTTTCAAGTCAGACGATTGTTTTTAAAGGTTTGCTTTCACCAGAAGAAGTAAGTGAATTTTATGTGGATCTGCAGGATGAAAGCTTTGTATCCGCATTGGCACTTGTGCATTCACGTTACTCAACGAATACATTTCCATCTTGGAAACGGGCCCATCCGAACCGCTATATTATCCATAATGGGGAGATAAACACATTACGCGGCAATATAAACTGGATGCGTGCACGTGAGCAGCAGTTCGTATCTGAAGCGTTTGGGGATGACCTTGAAAAGCTATTGCCGATTATTGATACGACAGGTTCGGATTCTTCGATGCTTGATAATGCCTTTGAATTTTTCGTATTAGCTGGACGTTCACCTGCAGAGACAGCGATGATGATGATTCCGGAGCCATGGACAGAAAATCCGCGCATTGATGAAGATCGCAAAGCGTTTTATCAATATCATGCCAGCTTAATGGAGCCATGGGATGGACCGACTGCAATTTGCTTCACGGACGGCAAACAGATCGGAGCAATTTTGGACCGTAACGGCTTGCGACCAGGAAGACTGTATGTGACGAAAGACGATCATGTTATTTTCTCATCTGAAACTGGGGTTGTTGATTACGCTGAGGAAGACATTCTTTATAAAGACCGATTAAGCCCAAGTCGCATGCTGTTAATTGATCTGGAACAAGGAAAAATCATTTCGGATGACGAGCTGAAATCCGAAGCCGCGGCAGAAAAACCTTATGCAGCATGGCTGGAAGAAAATATGATCAAGCTTGAAGTGAAGGATGAGCAGTTACCTGAAATAAATGATCTGACATTACGCCAGAAAATTCACGGCTACACATTTGAGGATGTACAAAAATATATTGTACCTCTTGCAAATGAAGGGAAAGATCCGCTTGGTTCGATGGGGAATGATACACCATTAGCTGTTCTGTCAGATAGACCGCAATCCTTATTTAATTACTTTAAGCAGCTATTTGCACAAGTGACAAACCCGCCGATTGATTCCATTCGTGAACATGTCGTAACATCGACAATGACATTGCTTGGAGCGGAAGGTGATTTATTACAGCCGAATGCGCAAAATGCACGTCGCCTCCTGCTGAAAACGCCGGTATTAACGACTGCAGAATACGAGCAAATTATAAATAATAACGAAGAACATTTTGGAGTAGCGGAAATCTCGCTGAAATTTACGGAAAATTTAGAAAGCGAACTTAACCGAATCAAAACAGAAGCAGAAGCGGCTATCTTTGGCGGCAAGACAATTATTGTGCTGTCGGACTATATGGATGATGCTAAGCAGTTAACGATGCCTGTTCTTCTGGCAGCAAGTACAATCCATCAATATTTAGTACGAATCGGCTTGCGTACGAAGGCGAGCATTATCGTTAACAGCGCGGAAGTTCGGGAAGTACATCATTTTGTTGCACTCATCGGTTTTGGCGTTGATGCCATTCACCCGTACTTAGCATATGCAACAATTCATGAGGCAATTGAAAATGGTCATTTATCTGTACCATTTGAAAAAGCGGTTCAAAAATTCCGGAAAGGTGCAGCAGACGGTGTCGTAAAAGTGATGTCGAAGATGGGGATTTCAACCGTCCAATCTTATCGCGGTGCCCAAGTGTTCGAGGCAGTCGGAATTTCAAAAGAAGTGATTGACGAATACTTTACAGGTACGGCTTCGCAAATTGACGGAATAGACTTAAAGACAATCGGTGAAGAAGCAAGACGACGCCATGAGGAAGCAATGCGATCGATGTCAGCACAACTGCAATCAGGTTCAGATTTCCAATGGCGTGCAGACGGAGAGCATCATGCGTTCAATCCGAAAACAATTCATACACTCCAGTGGGCTACACGTAAAAATGATTTTGGTTTATACCGGATGTATGCGGAAATGGCCAATGAGGAGCGAATCGGGTTTTTACGTAATTTATTCGACTTTAAAAAGAATGACCGCCGAATCCCAATGGAAGAAATCGAGTCAGTGGATTCCATCGTGAAACGTTTCAAATCAGGGGCTATGTCGTTTGGTTCGTTATCGAAAGAAGCGCACGAAACGTTAGCGGTAGCGATGAACCGTCTAGGCGCACGCTCGAATTCTGGTGAGGGTGGGGAAGATCCGGCCCGTTTTACAATCGAACCAAATGGTGACAACAAACGCAGTGCAATTAAACAAATTGCTTCAGGTCGTTTTGGAGTGAAATCGCATTATTTAGTAAATGCCGATGAGCTGCAAATTAAAATGGCGCAAGGAGCGAAACCGGGGGAAGGCGGTCAACTGCCAGGCAATAAAGTATATCCATGGGTAGCGGATGTACGCGGTTCTACTCCTGGGGTAGGGTTAATTTCACCGCCGCCGCATCACGATATTTACTCGATCGAGGATATGGCACAGTTAATTCACGATTTGAAAAACGCAAACCGTCACGCAAGAATTTCTGTAAAACTCGTAGCAAAAGCAGGGGTTGGGACAATTGCTGCAGGTGTTGCTAAAGGTGCAGCAGATGTCATCGTCATTTCGGGCTATGACGGCGGTACAGGGGCATCGCCGAAAACATCGATTAAGCATACTGGTTTACCGTGGGAGCTTGGTTTAGCTGAAGCGCATCAGACATTGATGCTCAACGGATTGCGCGACCGAGTGACACTGGAAACGGACGGCAAGCTCATGACTGGGAAAGATGTCGTAATGGCTGCACTTTTAGGAGCAGAGGAATTTGGTTTTGCGACAGCACCGTTAATCGTTTTAGGCTGTGTCATGATGCGTGCCTGTCATTTGGATACTTGTCCGGTAGGTGTAGCAACACAAAATCCGGAACTCCGTGCTAAATTTATGGGATCAGCTGATCATGTTGTCAATTATATGCGTTTTGTTGCAGAAGAAATGCGTGAATATATGAGTATTTTAGGATTCCGTACAGTAGAAGAGATGGTCGGTCGTACAGATGTACTGCAAATTTCAGATCGTACGGCAAAACATTGGAAAGCAAGCCAGCTTGATTTAACGGCACTGCTTCATCAAATCCAAGGAACACGCACGAAGCAGCATCAGCAAAACCATAATATAGAGGAAAGTTTTGATTTACGCGAGTTATTGCCGCATGTTTCAAAGGCAATTGAAGGCAATGAACGTATCGAATTAAGCTATCCGATTAAAAATACAGACCGTGTCATTGGAACAATTGTCGGCAGTGAAATTTCCCGTAAATACGGCGAAGCAGGCTTACCTGACAACACAATCAACTTAACGTTTACAGGCCATGCTGGTCAAAGCTTCGGGGCATTTATCCCGAGAGGAATGTCAATGCGCGTAGTCGGGGATGTTAATGACTACTTCGGCAAAGGTTTGTCAGGAGGAAAAGTGTCGGCCATTGCACCGATTCAAGGTGAACAGGAGAAAAACGTCATCGCCGGAAATGTTTGTTTATACGGGGCAACGAGCGGTAAAGCCTTTATCAACGGGCGTGCGGGACATCGATTCGGTGTTCGTAATTCAGGTGCTGAAATTGTTGTTGAAGGAATTGGAGATCACGGCTGTGAGTATATGACGGGCGGGAAAATCGTTATATTAGGGGATGTAGGTCAAAACTTCGGTGCCGGAATGTCCGGCGGAATCGGATATATTCTGCCGAGTGATGAGGAGAAATTCAAAGCACAATGCAATATGGAAATGATCCATTTTGAGAAAATGACAGACAAAGCGGAGATTGAATCTGTTCGCCAATTAATTATTCAGCATTTGGAGGAAACAGATAGTTCATACGCATTGGATGTGTTAGCGAAGTGGGAGCAGTTCGTTCCGAAGTTCGTAAAAGTTGTGCCAACGGATTATAAAATAATGGTAGATAAAATCAACCACTACACTGCAACCGGTTCTACAAAGGACGATGCAGCAATGCAGGCATTTACGGAAGTGACGACTAGTCAGAAGAAGCTTGTGAGCACAAAATAAGAGGGGGTTTCTAGCATGGGAAAAGCAACGGGTTTTATGGAATTTAAACGAGAGAAAGTTCAGGAGCAACGACCACTAGAGCGTCTTTCAAATTGGGGTGAATATACAAGCAGGCTATCTGATGAAAAATTACAGACACAAGGTGCGCGCTGTATGGATTGTGGAACACCGTTTTGCCATATGGGGATTGAAATTCGTGGTACTGCAGCAGGATGTCCGATTCAAAATGTCATCCCTGAATGGAATGACTTAGTCTATAAAGGGCATTGGCAGGAAGCGTTGGAACGTTTGCATATGACGAATAATTTTCCTGAATTTACCGGACGTGTCTGTCCTGCCCCGTGTGAAGGGTCATGTACACTTGCCATTACGGATCCGGCTGTCGCAATTAAATCGATCGAACGTACAATCATTGATAAAGGGTTTGAAAATGGCTGGATCACACCGCGAATCCCGGCATCCCGAACTGGCTTTAAAGTGGCGATTGTCGGCTCAGGTCCTGCAGGTTTGGCAGCAGCAGATCAACTGAACCAGCTTGGCCATTCGGTAACGGTGTTCGAACGTTCTGACCGATTTGGCGGATTATTAATGTACGGCATCCCGAATATGAAGCTCGAAAAAGATGTGATAGAACGTCGTGTCCATTTATTATCTGTAGAAGGAATCGATTTCGTTGCGAACACAGAAATCGGTAAAGATATCACGAAGGAGCAATTACAAGCCGATTTCGATGCTGTCATTTTATGTACGGGAGCACAAAAACAACGAGTTCTTCATTTAGAAGGAAGCGATGCAGGCAATATTCATTTAGCAATGGACTATTTAACGGATGTTACAAAAAGCTTGCTAGATTCTGATTTTGCGGATAATCAGGCGTTAAATGTTGAAGGGAAAGATGTCATTGTAATTGGTGGTGGTGATACAGGGGCTGACTGTGTAGCAACAGCTCTCCGTCAGAAATGCCGTTCAGTATACCAATTCGGTAAACATCCACAACAGGCTACTACTCGTACAGATGAAACGATGTGGCCGAAAGATCCGAACATTTACACAATGGATTATGCTTATGCCGAGGCTGATGCGAAATTTGGCCGTGATCCGCGGGAGTATTGCATTCAGACTACAAGAATAGAAAAAGACAGCATTGGTAATGTAAAAGCACTTCACACAATTCAAATGGAAAAAATTCTAGGCGAGGATGGCTTCCATTACTTTAAAGAGTTGCCTGGTACTGAGAAAGTATGGCCGGCACAGCACGTATTTGTCGCAATCGGCTTTGAAGGTGCTGAAAAAGAAACACCTGAACATTTCGGAGTGGAATTAACGAATAACCGCATCCGTGCATCGGTTAAAGACTACGAAACAAGTATTCCGGGCGTTTTTGCTGCTGGTGACGCACGCCGGGGCCAAAGCCTTGTTGTGTGGGCAATCAAAGAAGGACGTGGGGTAGCTGCAAGTGTTCATTATTATTTAAGCGAAGTATTGGTGGGAGATAAATATTAAATAATAAATATTTATTTCTAATATCAAGAGCCACTAATCGACTAAATAGTGACGGAAATAAGGTACTTTCTGTTCTAGCGAATAGGAGGTGCCTTATATTTTTTTATAACCCTATAAAATTGAATATCAATTTATAGAAACTGCATCCCAAAATTAGTTGGACTCTAATTTTGGGATGCAGTTACAATTTTAATATCATCGGCTATAAACTTGATTTTTGAATGTGTTTCAATAATTTATTGGGTTTTTGTTTGGAAATTTCCAACGAACAAATAGTTGATTCGTATGGATAAACGGTTTTGAGTTCTTCAATATTATAATAATAAACAATTCTAGAGATGCCAGCATACTGTGCGGCGGTGACACACATTTGGCATGGTTCACCACTAGCATAAAGGATGGCATGTGGTAATTGATCTTTTGTTAAATGTTTATAACCTCGTTGTATTGCCAATAATTCTGCATGAGCAGTAGGGTCTTTAGTGAGGTGGGTTTCATTAATGGCTTCGGCCACGATTTCATCATTAATAACAATAAGGGCGGCAAATGGCTTTCCATTTTGCTTGATTGCATCGGTTAAAAGCTGTTGTAGTCTGTCAATATACTTTTTCTCATCCATCATCTATAAATGATATGCTTTATGTTTTTTTAAATAAGTTACTAGTCCATCGTCATTTAAAATATCGACCATGACTTGTGGCATTTTTGTCCCTACAAACGTTTGACCATTAACTTTGATTACCCCATCAATCAAATCTGCAGCCACCATGTCACCTGTTTGAATGTTATAATCTTTTACTTCTATTATAGGAAGCCCGATATTTATTGCATTTCTGAAAAAGATTCGGGCAAATGAATTAGCGATAATTAAAGATATTCCTGCGGTTTTTAGTGCGAGTGGTGCTTGTTCACGAGATGATCCACACCCAAAATTTTCTCCCGCGACAATGATATCTCCTTTTTTAACTTTCTTACTGAAATCAGGATCTAAGTCTTCCATCACATGATCAGCTAAAGATTGTAAATCTAAAGTTTTCGTATATTTACCTGGGATAATACGGTCTGTATCGATGTTATCTCCATATACATGTGCCATACCTTCAATTTTCATTAGATATACCTCCATCATATTGCTGTGGATTACTAATTTTACCGTTAAGCGCGGCTGTAGCTACGAATGCAGGAGAACCGAGATAAATGTTTGAATTACGGTTACCCATACGTCCTTGGAAGTTTCGATTAGTTGAAGAAGCTATTACTTCATCATTTCCTGGAACACCTAGGTGAGTACCTACACATGGCCCGCATCCTGATGGAAGGAAAGTTGCGCCTGCTTCAGTTAAAGTTTGAACGGTCCCATCTGCCAATGCATTTAAAAATACTTGCCTAGAAGCAGGAGCAATCAACAGACGAACTTTCGGATGGATATGCTTACCTTCTAAAATTTGAGCAGCAGCATGTAGATCTTCCAGTCGACCATTCGTACAACTACCGATAAAAGCTTGTTGAATATTGATTTCCTCTACTTCATTAATGGAGCGCACATTATCAGGCGAGTGGGGAATAGCAATCTGTGGTGTAATTTTTGTCGCATCTATTTGAATTACTTTTTTATAGATTGCATCTTCATCGGGTAATATATGTTCAAATTCCTGATCCAGTTTCAAACCTAACGTATGGATGATACCTGCTTTTGCGCCCATTTCAATGGACATACTAGCTATGGTCATACGACTATCTAGAGAAAGGGCTTCTATTGTTGAACCTTTGTATTCAATGGCATCATAAGTAGCCCCTTGTATCCCGACTTTGCCCACAACATATAAAACAATATCTTTTGCTGAAACACTTGGCTGAAGTTCACCATTAATTTCAATTAAGATTGTTTCTGGAACCTTTATCCATGTTTTTCCTGTCATCATAGCTCCGGCTAAATCTGTTGAACCTACTCCTGTTGAAAATGCTCCAACTGCACCATATAAACAAGTATGCGAATCAGCCCCTAATATAAGTTGCCCAGGGTTTGCATGTTTGTTTTCAATCATTAATTGGTGGCAAATGCCATCGCCAATATCATAAAGCTTAATGTTTTGCTCCTCCGCAAATTGACGCATTAGATCATGCAATGAAGCGATATTCTGGTTCGGTGCAGGGGAAGCGTGATCAATAACTAATGCCATTTTAGAAGAATCCCAGATTTTTTCTCCTCCCATATTTTCAAATGCTTTAATAGCCAACGGTGCTGTTGTATCAGATGCCATCACAAAATCTACATCCACAACAGTTAAATCATTAGCAAATACTTTTGAAGCGGCATGATTGGATACGATTTTCTCAATAATTGTTTGTCCCAAATTATCACTCCTGTTCCACAATGCGAAACGCGTTGTGTTTTATAATATAAATTGAATTTAAACTCAATTATAGTAAAATGTCAATTTATTTGTTAATAAACACAAAATAGCTGTTTAGTGCGCTTTTAATAATTTTGTCAGAAAATATAGAAACTTATTGATTTTTTTATTGAAAGGAATTATTGTTTAAATTAAGATAAAAAAAGACGCGTTCCACAATGCGGAATGGGGTGGATGTATTGGAAGACATTATCCGTTTTATTTTGGAAATGAAAATAGAAGATGTGCCTCCTGATATAAGAAGGAGAGCTCAATTCATATTATTGGATTCTATTGGGGTTATGTATTATGAAAAAAGCGAAGATGAGTATGAAAAAGTTTTATGGCAAGGAATTCAACTTGTGCAAGATGAATTGGATGAAGGAAATTCAAGAGCAAAAGGGCATCCGGCGTGCCACTTTTTACCATCATTATTGCAAATTGCAAAGAAGAAAAATGCTTCCTATGACGAAGTGTTGCTTGCTTTTATAACCGGCTATGAAGTAGGGGCAAGGTTTGGTGAAATAATAACACTGAAATCGAACATTCATCCGCATGCAAACTGGGGCATTTTAGGAGGAGCTGCAGCAATTGCAAAACTGGAAAACTGGGATGAGAATAAAATAAAAAATGCTTTATTATTAAGTGCTCAGTTTTCGTTCCCGACTTTGTGGCAATCCGTACTTGAGGGACATGAAGCGAGGAATTCTTTAATTGGGTTAGTAAATGTTAACCTGCTGTTTTTACCTTCTTTAATTCAAAACGGAATGTCTTCCAGTAATGAGACAATTACAGAGATCTTCGGAAGTATTTTAGGAAATAATATTAATTTAGAGAAATGGAACGATGACCGCACAAATTTTTATATAGCCGCTACATATTTTAAGTTTTATAGCAGTTGTCGCTTCTGTCATGGGCCAATTGATGCTTTAAAAGAAGCAATGCTTCAACAAGAAATCGCTATAGATGAAATTGTATCAATTGAAGTAATAACTTATTCTAGTGCTTCTAAATTAAATAACCAGCAGCCTTCCAATAAATTCGCTGGGAAATTTTCAATTCCATATGCTATTGCTCAAGAAATAGTAACTTCTACGAATGGAACATTAAATGATAATACAGCCAATGAGATTGCTAGAAAAGTATTTGTAAGTACTTCTGATGAAATAAATAGTTTATTACCAGAAATAAGGCTAACAAGGCTCATAATTAATCTGAAAAATAAAGAGATTATTGTTGAAAAAAAAGGTGCTTTCGGTGAAGAGCCAATCTCAGAATTAGAAGGACTATTAAAGGAAAAGTTTCAGCATCAACTTTTACCGTATATGACGCTAGAGGAATCTTCCAAACTTGCAGAAGAAATACTTGAGTTGAGAACACTTCCTTATAAGTTGTTAATTTAGGAGGGAAAATGATGAGTTGGGATGCAGAAGTAGATGTAATCGTTGTAGGTGGCGGTGGTGGCGGTTTAGTTGCTGCTATTACAGCAGCTCAAGCAGGTCAGCAAGTAGCTTTGTTCGAAAAGACGAATTTATTACTCGGAAACACAGCAGCAAGCGCCGGAATGATACCGGCATGTAATACTCGTTTTCAGAAAGATTTAGGTGTTGAAGATACTGTAGAAATTATGATTGGGGATATTCAAAAGAAAAATCACTATGAAAGCGATTTGGAACAAGTAAAAGCTGTTGCTGAAATTTCAGGTCCTTTAGTCGAATGGTTAAATGATTCTTTAACTATCGAAATGTCTGTAATCACTGAATTTAAATACCCGGGTCATACAAATTACAGAATGCATGCACCACCATCACGTTCAGGTGCCGAATTGATGAAGCTCTTGAAGAAAAATGCTTTAAAATATGAAAACTTATATATTCTTTATCAATCGGAATTACAGGAAATTATTACAGATGATGCAGGAAATGCAATTGGAATTACCGTGCAGACAGTGGATGGGTTACAACAAATTAAAGGACAGAAAATTATTTTAGCTACAAATGGCTTTGGTGGAAATAAAGAAATGGTTCATGAATATATTCCTGAAATTGCAGATGCTATGTATTTTGGTTATGAAGCAAATACCGGAAAAGGAATACTTGCCGGTAAAAAAATAGGTGCTGCTACATCACATTTAACTGCCTATCAAGGGCATGCTGCCGTCAATGAAAATACTGGTTTACTCGTAACGTGGGGGACAATTATGATGGGTGGCTTCTATATTAATACCGAAGGAAAAAGATTTGGCAATGAAGCACATGGTTATTCAGAATTTGCAAAGGAAGTATTAAAGCAACCCTCTCAATACGGCTATATCATTTACGATCAATTTATTCATGAACAGCTCTTATCAATAGAAGATTATAAGCAAATGGATGAAATGAAAGCATATAAAAAGGCAGATACCATAATAGATTTAGCAGAAAAAATTCAAGTAGATTCAGGAGTATTCCTAGAAACATTCGAAAACTTTAATAGTCAAAAAGATGGGCATCCAGATGAATTTCATCGTACTTCTTTTGAGAAAAAACTTGAAGCACCATTTTATGCAATTAAGGTTAGTCCAGCATTGTTCCATACTCAAGGCGGATTGGAAATTAATCCTTCTGCCCAAGTCTTAAATGATGAAAAACAAGTAATTGGAAATTTATATGCAGTTGGTGGTTGTGCAACTGGTGTATCAGGGAAAGCGGCGTACGGATATATGTCAGGGAACGGTCTATTAGCTGCAATGGGCTTCGGTCGTATTGCAGGACTGCATGCAGTAACTGAACTTCAACAATTATCGAGGGGGATATAAAGATGCCAACAACAAAACCATGGGAGTCATTATTAACAGAAACGGATCGGATTGTTATTGAAAAAGGCGGATATGGTCAAAGTCGGGGACTAGGAAAACGCCCACTTTTGGTCATTATTGATGCTCAGCCAAACTATATTGGCGCAGATAAACCAATTGAAGAACAACTTGAGCAATGGCCGAGTGGTGGTGGAGACATCGCATGGAAAGGGATCCGCAAAATTGAAGAATTAAAAAAACATGCTGCTAAAAATGGCATTCCGGTACTGTTTACTCGAAATGTACAGAAGAAGTCAATTCAATTCGATTCCTTCTCAACAAAAGCGAAACGTGACCAAACAAAATACATTGACGGTAACCCTGCAGCGGATATTTTAGAGTGTTTAGCACCAAATGAAAATGATATTGTGGTTGATAAAAGTTATGCTAGTGCATTTTTTGGAACGCCGCTTATTAGTTATTTAGTGAAACTAAAGGTTGATTCTTTAATTATTGTCGGAGGTTCAACAAGTGGGTGTGTTCGTGCGACTGCGGTTGATGCAGTAACACATAATTATAATGTTGCAATCGTTGAGGATGCAGTATTTGATCGTATTGACCTTTCACATAAGGCGGCGCTATTGGATTTATGGATGAAGTATTGCGATGTAATGACTTCTGAAGATATTGTAGAATATTTCGAAAGTTTAAATGTTGAAAAAGAAGAGGTGAGATAGCATGTTAGATTTATTCATTAAAGATGGTGAGGTAGTTTTTCCGCGTGTTGGCGTTAAAAATGTAAATATTGGAGTGAAAGACGGGAAAATTGTTGGTTTTTATAAAGAATTAGTAGAGGCAAAACATACAATTGATGCCAAAGGTCTTCATATTTTTCCCGGAGTAATAGATCCGCATCAACATCTGGGAATCTATAATTCTATGGAAGAAGACTTTGAAGATACAAAGCAGCACGCATTAAGTGGAGTTACGACAGTCATTAACTTTGATCGCCAGCCAGTAAGCTATTTGGAATGGTTTCCGAAAGTTAAAGAGCGTGTTGGAAAATATGCTTATGTTGATTACACATACAGCTTAGGGATAATGAAAGAAGAACATCTGGACGAACTGGAAGAACTGGTTCACCGTGAGGGAATTACATCATTTAAATTCTTCAGGAATTATGAGCGTCAGCTAAATGATAAATTCAAAATTACAGATGGTATTGATTTATCAGCCTATGATATAGGACGCATCTTCGATAAATTCAACGAAATTTCACCAAAGTTATTATTAGCTGTACACTGCGAAAATATGGATATAAATCGTAGTTTAACAAAGCAATTACAAGCATCTGGTGAAGATGAAGGTTTATCAACTTGGGCTAAAACTAGTCCAGGTTATGCTGAAGCAGAATCTTTGTTAAGTACACTTTATATGAATCGAGTACACAAAGGTAATGTATATATTGTCCACTTAACATCTAAAGAAAGTGTAGAAGTTTTAAAGAATACTCCTTGGCTTGCAGAAGGAAATGTAAAAGTTGAAACATGTCCCCATTATTTAGTATTACATGATCAGCATGAAGTAGGGATTAAGGGGAAGGTTGGACCACCAATTCATGGTCTGGAAGATGGGGAAGCGCTTTGGGAAGGTATTCGAAGTGGCCTGATCAATGCAATCGGGACAGATCATGTACCAAGTAATTTAGAAAAGAAACTCAATGGTTCTGGAAATACTTGGGATACATTATTTGGATTCCCTAATGTCGGAGGACTCCTGCCTCTAATGCTAACAGAAGGTTATAAAAAGCGGAATATTCCTTTAGAACGTTTAGCGGATATTATGTCCTTGTCTATTGCAGAATCATACAACTTGGAAAGTAAAGGGCGAATTGAAATCGGTGCGGATGCAGACTTTGCAATAGTTGATTTAAACTCAAGTAAAACGTTAAAAGCGCATGAATTATCAGATCAATCAGATTATTCGTTGTACGATAATCAGGAACTCTTTGGATGGCCGAGCTATACGATCAACAGAGGAGATCTAATAGTTGATAAGGGAGAAATTACAGGTGAAAGCGGTCGCGGTAAATTTATATTCAGATCAATTTAAGGAGGGAAAATTATGAAAAAATGGGGTTTATTATTTGGGTTATTTGTTTTGACATTGGTTATTGCGGCTTGTGGTGACGAGGCCGGTAGTGGGACAGGTCAAGCTGAAAATTTAGGTTCAACATCTGCAGATATTATTAAAATTGGTTCGCTGCACCCTTTAAGTGGGGGGTTAGCTTTAGAGGGCCAGGAGATGCGGGATGCTGTTAAGCTGGCTGTTGAACAACGAAATGAAGCAGGCGGAATCGAATCATTGGGCGGAGCGAAAATTGAATTGATTGAAACCGACCATGAAGGTTCACCAGAAAAAGGGATTTCCGAGGTTCAAAAACTTGGACGTGAAGGAGCATTAGGCATTATTGGGGCATATTCTTCCGGTGTTGCCTTACCAGCGACACAAGAGGCAGAGCGTGCGGGGATTCCATTTGTAATCGATATTGGTTCAGCTAACGAAATTACAGAACGCGGCTTTAAATATACGTATCGTTTACAACCGGCTGCGACTACTTTCTCAAAAGATTTCTTAGATATATTACAAGATTTGAATGAAAATGCAGATGACAAGTTGGAAAAGCTTGTACTGGTTCATGAAGATAGTGTTTTTGGTACGAGTATTGCATCGGCAATTAAAGATCTTGCAGATGACTACAATATAGAAGTTGTTAATGTATTGCCGCATGCTGCATCTGCTGCAGATTTATCTTCTACTATTAATAAAATTTCAGCTGTAAAACCGGATATTGTAGTAGCAACTACGTATTTACGTGATGGTGTAATGCTTGTAGAAGGAATTAAAAATTCTAATTTTACTCCAAAAGCAATCATTGGAGTCGCAAATGGTGCGTTTAGTAATGCCTCATTCTTAACAGAACACCAAAAAATTAATTCAAATATTATGGATGTTAACTATACAATCAATCAAAAAAGTGACTTAGCTAATGAAGTTTCTAAAGAATATAAGGAAAAATTTGGTCGTGACCTTGGTCCGAATGGTGCATATTCATACATGGCAACAGTTGTTTTACTTGATGCAATTGAAAGAGCTGGAACGACAGATCGTGCAAAAATTCGTGAAGAAATTTCGAAAACAAAGCTTGAAGAACATATCTTAGCAGCAGGAATTATTGAATTTGATGAAAAAGGTCAAAATATTAATGCCCGTGCTGTTTTGAACCAGATTAAAGATGGAGTTTCATATGTTGTTGGCCCTGAAGAATACAAAGTTGAGGAACCAGTTTATCCTCAAAACTAACAACACTAGAAAGTAAATGAAGAGAGAGGGGATTTTTTACTCTCTTTCTTTACATAAATTACTGATTTTAAAAATTTTATTCCTACAAGTAAAAAAGGGGGGATTGTATGAACGCTGAACTATTATTTCAGTCACTGATCGATGGCATTTTAATGGGGGGAATTTACGGACTTGTTGCAATCGGTTTAACGCTGATTTTTGGTGTAATGAAGATTATTAACTTTGCACAAGGTGCATTGTTAATGCTAGGTATGTATGTTTCATATTGGTGTTTTGCATTATTTGGACTGAGCCCATATTTATCTTTGCCATTAAGTGCCCTAGTTCTCTTTTTTATAGGAGCAGGTATGCAACGTGGTATTTTACAACGTATGGCGGGTGCACCAGATCATAATCAATTATTAGTAACATTAGGTATTACATTATTTATTGAAAACTTAGCATTAGTAGTTTTTAAGCCAGATTTCCGAAGCGTAACTGTAGATGGAATTCCTAATTCAATTTCATTTTTGAATTTAAATATTCATACAACCAAATTAATTGCATTTGGATTTACTATTGTTTTAGCTATTGGTCTTTTCTTCTTCCTGAGGAAAACATATATTGGTAAATCCATACGGGCAACATCAATGAATTCAGGTGGTGCTGCATTAGTTGGTGTAAATATTAAAAAGATTAATTACATTGCATTCGGTATTGGTGCAGCCCTAGCGGGTATTGCGGGAGCGTTAATTACACCGTTTTTCTATACATCTCCTTCGGTTGGATCCAGTTTCATCCTAATAGCTTTTGTAGTTGTTGTTTTGGGTGGATTAGGTAACTTCTTAGGTGCTCTCGTTGGCGGTGTGTTAATCGGAGTAACAGAAGCACTTGGTGGTGCAATTTTACCTGGGAGCCTTAAAGAGCTTGTTCCTTATGTAATTTTTATCCTTGTCCTGCTACTAAAACCTAATGGACTGTTTGGAGGTAAAGCGCGATGAATCTAAAGAAAACTTCATTACTTTATGGAATTGGTTTAATTTTATTCATTATATTCCCTTTATTTACAGACAGTCAGTATTTTTTGCATATAGGAGTTTTAATTTTATATAGCGCATTGATTTCTCAGGCTTGGAATATTTTGAGCGGTTATGCGGGTCAATTTTCATTTGGTCATGCAATGTTCTTCGGTACGGGAGCCTATATTTCTGCAACATTATTCATGAAATATGATATTTCCCCTTGGATAGGAATGTTTGCAGGCGCATTTGTCGCAATTCTAATTGGATTATTCATTGGTTACTTATCTTTCCGCTATAAATTAAGAGGTGCTTACTTTAGTTTAGGAACATTAGCATTTGCAGAAATTTTACGAATACTCGTCCAAAACTTAGACTATTTCAATAAGACATTAGGCTTTAACTTACCGATTGGTAATGATCCGTTAATGTTCCAATTTTCAAGCCGGGTTTCTTATTATTATATTATTTTAATTATGTTGATTATTGTAACATTAATCACATTTTGGATAAGTCGATCACGGTTAGGATTCAGCTTAATTGCCATTCGTGAAAATGAAGACGCTGCCCAATCATTGGGTGTAAATACATTCCGCGCGAAAATGACAGCAATTGCGATAAGTGGTGCATTAACGGCCCTTGGAGGAGCGTTCTATGCACAATACATTCTATATATTGCGCCACCTACTACATTTGGAAATGATGTATCAGTAGCCATTATTTTACCTGCAATTTTAGGGGGAATGGGAACAATTTTAGGGCCGATTATTGGTGCTTTAATTATTATCCCGTTAGGTGAATTAACAGCTCATTACTTTGGAGGATTCGCAGGCGTCCACTTAATGGTCTATGGTTTAATATTAGTTCTTGTTATTTTATTCTTACCTGAAGGAATTGTAGGGTGGGTGCAGGAGAAACTAAGGAAGCGTAAGTTAAAAAAGGAGGGGAAAGTAGATGACGCTACTTAAACTAGAAAATGTAACAAAACGCTTTTCAGGATTAGTTGCCGTAAACAATGTCTCGCTAGAATTACATGAAGGAGAAATCTTAGGAATGATCGGGCCGAATGGGGCAGGGAAAACTACTTTATTCCACTCGATTTGTGGCTATCATGTTCCAACAGAAGGTAAAATAACGTTGAGAGGACAAGAGATTCAGGGGAAGAAACCGGAAGTTATTTGTGGTCATGGAATTTCACGCACTTTTCAGATTGTACAACCTTTTGGTAATTTAACATTATTGGAAAATGTGATGGTCGGTGCATTTAACCAGGTATCTAAATTTCATGAGGCAGAAAAACTTGCAGAAAAACAGCTCCGTTATTTAGGAATGTCCCATAAAATGCATGAACGAATGAAAGATTTAACCTTTGCTGAACAAAAGAAAGTAGAGGTAGCACGTGCTTTGGCAACAAATCCTAAAATATTATTTTTAGATGAAGTAATGTCAGGTTTAAACCCGACTGAAGTGAATGACTTTATCGCTCTAATAAAAGAAATTCGAGATAACGGAACAACCATCTTCTTTATCGAACATTTAATGTCTGCTGTAATGCAACTTTCTGATCGCGTTGTAGTAATGCATCTAGGAGAAAAAATTGCAGAAGGATCACCTCATGAAGTTACAAAAGATCCTCTTGTAATGGAGGCATATCTGGGAGAAGAGGTGACTGAGCATGCTTAGGATTGAAGAAGTGTCAGCTGGATATGGAAACCTTAATATATTGAGAAATTTAAGCTTTCATGTAAATAAAGGTGAGGTTGTCAGTATTTTAGGAACCAATGGTGCGGGTAAAACAACCACGTTACGAGCTATATCAGGCCTTATTCCTGTTACTTCTGGATCGATATATTTCAATGATGTTTTACTAAATAAAAAATCTACGGAATTTATCGTAAAGTCAGGACTTATTCAAGTACCGGAAGATCGAAAGTTATTCACAGATATGACTGTATTGGAAAACTTAGAAATGGGTGCTTATACAAAAACAGCAAGAAACAACTTTAAGAAAAACTTGGATTACTGCTATGAGCTATTTCCGATTCTTAAAGAACGTGAGACACAAATTTCAGGAACAATGAGTGGTGGTCAGCAACAAATGTTAGCAATTGGAAGAGCATTGATGACTGAACCAAAACTACTCATTTTAGATGAGCCATCCATTGGCTTATCACCATTACTAACAAAGCAGGTATTTGATATAATATCAGAAATAAAACAAAATGGTGTGACAATTTTATTAGTTGAACAAAATGTAAATCAAGCTTTGCAAATCGCCGATCGCGGCTATGTCCTTGAAAATGGAGAAATTGTAATTGAAGGTCAAGCGAACGACCTCTTAAATAATGAAAATCTGAAGGCCGCTTATTTAGGTATTGTTACGTAATGCGTTACGTTAATTGAAAGGGAATGATTGAATGATTAAATCAATTGAAAAAATGACAACGATATTAACACTCTTTTCAATTGATAGGCCAACGTTATTTATAAAGGAAATTCAAGAAGAGTTGAATATTCCTAAAAGTACGGCGTTTAGAATATTGGATACTCTTGAAAAGTTGAATTTTATACAGCGAAATGAAGCAACTCATGAGTATTCGTTAGGGTATCAATTTTTTCGTTTAGGTAGTATATATCAAATGAATTTGGACTATAGAACAGTAGCTCTTCCCTACATGAAAGAGTTAATGGAAGAAACTAAAGAAACAGTTGAATTGAATATTTTAGACGGAATACATCGGGTTTGTATTGAAAAAATTGATTCCCCCCTGGATATCCGTAACTTTGTGCGGATCGGAGAACGAAAACCTGCATATTTAGGTGCTTCAGGTAAGGTTATGTTAGCTTTTTTACCTGCCGAAGAATTATCACCTTTATTAATTGAAATAGAAGAGCTGAATGTTATAAATATGGAAGAATTTAAGAAAGAGTTACAGGAAATTAAAGAAACGGGTTATGCGATTACACATGGTGAGCGAATTTTGGGGACATATTCTATTGCGGCGCCTATATTAGGTGTAAATGGGCAATTGGTTGCTGGAATAAATTTAGCGGGACCATTACAACGGTTAACTGAAGAAAGAACGGCATTACTGAAAGCACGTTGTATACAAACAGCTAAAAAAATCTCTCTTTATATGGGTTATGCAGAATAATAAAAAATCTGCTGTTTCATTCTGAAGCAGCAGTAAATGGCAAATTATGTGCAGGAGGAACAATATGTATGCTATTGCTAATCACATTATTAACACGCCACTAAAAATTGAAAAAGAATTAATCGATGTCGTAAAAATGACATTTTTAGATACTTTAAGCGCTTTAATCATTGGCATGAATGAGGAAGAACAAAAATTATTAGTTCAAACCCTACAAACCTTTGAAACAGGAGGGCAAAAAATCCCTGGTAATCATGCGACTTTATCTTTGATGGATGCCGCATTTGTGATGGGAACTGCCTCTGTAGCAGTTGAGTTAGATGAAGGAAATCAATGGAGTAAAGGGCATCCTTCTGTTCATATCTTTCCTGTTTTTTTATTACACGCTTCTCAAAATTCCTCCTATACTGGCGAACAATTTATCTATGATTTTGTTCAGAGCTACGAAGCTACAACGCATTTCGGGAAAATTACGAATTTAAAAAGCTTTTTACATGCACATGGTACCTGGGGAGTGTTAGGGTCAGCGACTGCATTGGCAATTATTCATAATGCAGATGAGGATACGCTTGCTAGATTATTGGATATCGCTGCAACCTTTGCAACACCAACCCAATGGACAGCCGCATTAGAAGGGGCACAAGTACGAAATGTGTATATTGCTGAAAGTATTATAGGTGGAATCAGAGCTTGGCAATTAACAAAATCGAATTTCAAGGCACCGAACAAAAATGCTGAAGTGATTTTCGGACGTATTTTAGGGGATAGTTTTGATACGACACTTCCCTATAAAAATGAAGTTGAGGCCATTAAAAAAGGGTATTTTAAATTCCATGCCTTTTGTCGATATGTTCATGTACCACTTGAAGTATTTCAGAATTTAATTTTGCAACATGAAATTGACATTGAAAATATAGAAACAGTAAAAGTATTCACATATGAAAGAGCTGCTACTTTACATCGTAAAAATCCAGAAAATTCATTATCTTCAAAATTCAGCATTCCATTTGCGCTGGCAGCTTGGGCAAATACAAAACGTACAGACCATGGATTATTCCAAAAAAAGTATATTGAGAATGTAGCCATTAACCAATTGGCTAACCGAATCACTGTTTATCATGATCAGGATATGGATATAAACTACCCGGACGTAATGCCGGCGAAAGTAGAAATCCAGTTGAAATCAGGTGAGATTTTTGAGCATCGTCAGGATTATGCATTAGGTGGACCAGATAAAAAAACTGATTTCAAAGCACTAGAAGAAAAGTTTAAAGGTAATACAAAGCTTATTTTGACTGACGAGGCGCAAGATGAAATTGTTCAGTTTATAAAAAATTTAGAAACAGAAACTAATTTAGGAAGAATAATAGACATAGTAAATAAAGGTTTAAGGGAGTGACTTTAGATGGGTTTCGGACCACTGACAGGAATTAGAATTTTAGATTTATCAACAATGATAGCTGCTCCATTTGGTGCAACTCTTTTAGGAGACTTTGGCGCTGATGTTATTAAAGTTGAAATGCCAAATCGTGGAGACTCATTACGTAGTATGGGACCCTTTAAAGAATCAGAGCCATTGAGATGGCCTGCTTTAGCAAGAAACAAAAAATCCCTGACATTGGATTTACATACATCAGAAGGTCAAGTGATTTTAAAAAAATTAGTGGCTCAGTCAGATGTAGTTATTGAAAACTTTAGACCCGGTACATTAGAAAAATGGGGTATTGGTTACGATGTATTGAAGGAAGCGAACCCTGAAATTATATTAATGCGTGTAAGTGGCTATGGCCAAACCGGTCCATATGCTGAAAAAGCAGGATTTGGCACACCCGCGACAGCTTTTAGTGGATTCACATACTTACATGGATATACAGACCGTCCACCGATCAGTCCATCTTTTTCATTAGTTGATTATATTACTGGTGTTTATGTAGCCTTTGCCACTACAGCCGCTCTTTATTATCGTGATGCAAAGGACGGTAATGGGCAGATGATTGATATGGGATTATATGAATCGGTATTCCGAATGATGGAATTTTTAGTAGCAGATTATGATCAAAATGACATTATAAAAGAGCGTTCACCTGGTTTGTCCGGTCATTCAAGTCCAGCAGGTACATTTCAAACAAAGGACGGGCACTGGATTGTATTAGTAACAAGTTCTGACCGAACGTTTGAACGCTTAGCGAAGGCAATGAATAGAGAAGATATGTTAAGCGATGAGAAATTTTATACTAATAAAGTGCGATTGGAAAACTTTAATTTAACGAATGGCATTGTAGCAGATTTTGTGAAAAAGTGGGACCGAGATGAATTACAAGCCCTTTTAGATGAATTCGGTGTACCAATCAGTCCAATTAATAGTATAAAAGACATCTTTGAAAATCCACAATTTAAAAGTAGAGAAAATATAGTAGAAATCGATCACCCAAGATTGGGTTCGATAAAAATGCCGGGAATTGTTCCGAAATTTTCAGAAACGCCAGGTACTATTCGTAATGTCGGTCCCGATTTAAGTGAGCACACTGATGAAATTTTAAAAGACCTTGTTGGTTTAAGTGACATGGAAATTAAGAATTTAAAAGATAAAAATATTGTGTAGGAGGGCTTTTATAATGTATGAAAAGATAAATATTGCTGAAGTAAGTCCTCGTGACGGTTTTCAGATTATAAAACAGGATATCCCTACAGCTGATAAAATTCACTATTTAAATCAACTGGCAGACTGTGGTTTTGCAGAAATTGAAGTCAGCTCTTTTGTACATCCTACAGCAGTTCCGCAATTAAAAGATGCACAGGACGTCTTTCGTGAAATAAAAAGGAATAAGAATATTGTTTATCGTGCTCTTATTCCTAACTTGCGTGGCTTAAATCGAGCAATTGATGTGGGGGTCGACAAGGTGAAGCTCATGCTTTCAGCTACAGATTCCCATAGTCTCCATAATGCTAATGCAAAAACATTTGATGCCATGCGAGATTTTGAAGCAATATTTGAAAAGGCACTTGAAAATAATATAAAAGTCGGCGGTTCAATTGCTGTATCATTTGGCTGTGCTTACGAAGGACCTGTACCAATAGAGCGCCACCTAAAAATTTGTGAAGAATACAACCGAATTGGTATCAACGATATTTCATTAGCAGATACAACGGGTATGGGGAATCCCTATTTAGTGAAAGAAGTCATTTCTAAATTAAAAGAAGAGTTTCCGCATTTTAAGTTTTCATTACACTTACACAATACACGGGGAATGGCATTTGCAAATGCAGTAGCTGGCTATGAAGTAGGTATTCGTGATTTTGATAGTTCAATCGGAGGGATTGGCGGCTGTCCGTATTTGCCTCTTGCAGCAGGAAATATTTCAACAGAGGATCTTGTCCACGGATTTGAAGAAATGGGGATTTCTACAGGGGTAGATTTAGACAAAGTCATTCGTATAGCTCGCCAAAACGAAATGGATTATCCATCCTATGTGAATAGTTTTATAATGAAAGCTGGACCAAATAAAGATTTATCAATAGCGCCTGGTAAACAAATAAAAAAAGGCGATCTATAAAGAAAATGCATGTTTTGATTGAGGATTTTCTGCTTACGTGTCTTTACAAGTCACGCTATGCGAAATCCTTTTTCTTTTTTGATAAAAGGTATGTATTATAACCTTGATTACTATAGAGTATAAGTACTTGTATAGATATCACACTTCTAATACGTCTAAAAATATACTTTAGCTAATGTCTGTATTTAAGTGAAATATATACGGCACTACTCCAAACCCTGCCCTGTCCCTTACCCAATTGAATTACTAAAATCACGATTTTTGCTTTTTATATCATCCTACCCTTCGTCTGTTTAACAGAAATCTTCCTAGTCCCACTCCTTTTCCATGCAAAATATTACTCCCTTCGGATTAGTTGGTATACAAGCACCTAATTTTGAAGTGAAATTAATTCTCAATTAACAGATTCCTATTGAAAAAATTAAAAGCTAAATTATCACTATTTAAATAGTAGAAATAAACTGCAGTAAAGTGTTTTACAAGAATGATAGACATTTTTTAATTAAAATCATTCTAAACTATTTGCAACCAACATTCATTTCGGGTAAGATTGGTAATGAACTTAATTTGGCGTACAGAAAGTATGCAAATGAATATTTGGAGGTAATTTAATGTCAACATTAGAAATTAAAGATCTTCACGTTGCAATCGACGGAAAAGAGATTTTAAAAGGTGTAAATCTAACTATCAATACAAACGAAGTACATGCGATCATGGGTCCTAACGGTACTGGTAAATCGACATTAGCTTCTGCAATTATGGGTCACCCAAAATATGAAGTAACATCAGGCGAAATCTACCTTGATGGTGAAAACGTATTAGAAATGGAAGTAGATGAGCGTGCACAAGCAGGTTTATTCCTTGCTATGCAATATCCATCAGAAATTCCTGGTGTAACAAACGCGGACTTCTTACGTTCAGCAATTAATGCTCGTCGTGAAGAAGGACAAGAAATCTCATTAATGAAATTCATCCGTGAATTAGATAAAACAATGGAATTCCTTGAAATGCCTGAAGAAATGTCTCAACGTTACTTAAACGAAGGTTTCTCTGGCGGTGAGAAAAAACGTAACGAAATTCTACAAATGATGATGATCAAACCAACATTCGGTATTTTAGATGAAATCGACTCTGGTTTAGATATCGATGCATTAAAAGTAGTTTCAAAAGGTATTAACGAAATGCGCGGCGAAGGTTTCGGCTGCTTAATGATCACTCACTACCAACGTTTATTAAACTACATCACACCTGACCATGTTCACGTAATGATGCAAGGTAAAGTTGTAAAATCAGGTGGTGCTGAATTAGCACAACGCCTGGAAGCAGAAGGTTATGAGTGGATTAAAGCTGAATTAGGCATTGAAGATACTGAAGAAGTAACAGAAGCATAATTAAGGAGGACGACGAAGATGACGGTTGAAACAAAATTAGCGTTATCAGCAGAAGAAGTACGCTCGTTCTCGCAAAAACATGCTGAACCAGCAACATTTGCTGATTTCCGTGTGAGCGCAATGGAAAAAGCTGCTGCGCTTGACTTACCAAAACCAGACAGAACGAACATTAAAAAGTGGAACTTCATTGATTTCCCGAACCATACAGTGGAAAGCGCTCCATTCAATTCATTGGAAGAACTGCCTGTAGAGGTGAAATCAGTAGTTGATATTGAAACACAAGAAAACCTGTATATCCAACGCAACAATACACCAGCGTTCATTAAAGTTTCAGAAGAACTGAAAAGCAAAGGTGTAATTTTCACGGATATTCAAACAGCAGTTCGCGATCATAAAGATTTAGTAGAAAAATACTTTATGACGACAGCTGTAAAAGTGGACGAGCATAAATTAACTGCTTACCATGCAGCACTAGTAAACGGTGGTATTTTCGTATACGTGCCACGCAACGTTGTAATCGAAGCACCTCTACAAGTTGTATTTTTAAATGACGATGCAGAAGCTTCATTATTTAACCACGTGTTAGTAGTGGCAGAAGAATCTTCGGCTGTTACTTATGTTGAAACTTATATTTCTACATTCGATGAAGCACATGGTCAAGTAAACGTTGTAACAGAAGTAGTCGCGAAAGATAATGCACAAGTAACATTCGGTGCAGTAGACAACTTGGCACATGGCTATACTGCTTATGTAAACCGCCGTGGACATGCTGAGCGCGATGCAAAAATTGACTGGGCATTAGGTTTAATGACAAACTCAGATACAATTTATGAAAATACTACAAACTTAATTGGAGATAACTCTACTTCAGATTTCAAAATGGTAACTGTAGGTAGCGGAGATCAAAAACTTAACTTCACAACATTAATCCGTCAATGGGGTAAAAATTCCGACGGTCAAATTTTAAAACACGGTGTAATGAAAGATTCTGCACAGTCAATCTTTAACGGAATCGGTCATATTATGCATGGTGGTACAAAAGCAAATGCAGAACAGGAGTCTCGCGTACTGATGCTTTCAGAAGGTGCACGCGGTGACGCTAACCCGATTCTGTTAATTGATGAAGATGATGTAACAGCAGGACACGCGGCATCTGTTGGACGTGTTGACCCAACTCAACTGTACTACTTAATGAGTCGTGGTATTTCTAAAGCAGAAGCAGAGCGCCTTGTAATTCACGGATTCCTTGCGCCAGTTGTTGCTAAATTGCCGATCGAAGGCGTTAAAAAGCAGCTGACGGAGGTTATCGAAAGGAAAGTTCGATAATGATACCTAACGATATTAAAAGTTATTTTCCAATATTAAATCAGGAAGTCAATGGACATCCTTTAGTTTATTTGGATAGTGCGGCTACATCTCAAAAGCCAATTCAAGTAATTGAAGCAATCTCAAATTACTATAATTTAGATAACTCAAACGTTCACCGAGGTGTCCATACACTTGGTAACCGTGCAACGGATTCCTATGAAGGTGCACGTGAAAAAGTTCGTAAATTCATTAATGCCAGTTCAACACAGGAAGTAATTTTTACTCGTGGTACAACAACAGCACTTAATACGGTTGCTTCAGGCTATGGTCGTCAAAATGTACAAGAAGGTGATGAAATTGTCATTACGTACATGGAACACCATTCAAACATTATTCCATGGCAACAGCTTGCAAAAGAAAAAGGGGCGGTATTAAAATATATCGACCTTGAAGCAGACGGTACAATTTCGTTGGAAAAAGTACGTGAAACAATTACGCCTCAAACAAAAATTGTTTCTATGATGTATGTTTCTAACGTATTAGGTACGATCAACCCAATTAAAGAAGTTGCACAGATTGCCCATGAAAATGGCGCGGTAGTTGTTGCGGATTTAGCGCAGGCAGCACCGCATATGAAGATCGATATTCAAGATTTGGATGTTGACTTCGCAGCGTTTTCAGGACATAAAATGTGTGCGCCAACTGGAATTGGGGTACTATATGGTAAAAAGGCGCTTCTTGAAGAAATGGAACCAGTAGAGTTTGGCGGAGAAATGATTGATTTTGTAGGCTTACATGAATCAACATGGAAAGAGTTACCGTGGAAATTCGAGGGTGGTACGCCAATCATTGCAAGTGCAATTGGCTTAGGTGCAGCAATCGACTTTTTAGAGGAAATCGGTTTGGACAATATTGCAGCCCACGAACATAAGTTGGCGGGTTATGCAATGGATCAATTGGAAACGATTGACGGTCTTCAGATTTTCGGTCCACGTGACCCGATGAAACGATGCGGACTCGTTACATTTAATCTTGATGACGTACATCCACATGATGTTGCGACAGTATTGGATATGAGTGGAATCGCTGTTCGTGCGGGACATCATTGCGCCCAACCTTTAATGAAATGGCTTCAAGTAACAGCAACTGCTCGAGCAAGCTTCTACATGTACAATGATGAAGAAGATGTGGATCGTTTAGTTGCAGGATTGCGCTCAGCGAAGGAGTATTTTGGCGATGTCTTTTAATAATTTAGATCAACTTTATCGTTCCGTAATTATGGACCACTATAAAAACCCTCGTAACAAAGGGGCACTTGAAGAAAACAGTGTGACGATCGATATGAATAACCCTACATGCGGTGACCGTATCCATTTAACACTGAAGCTGAACGATGGTGTCGTGGAAGATGCGAAGTTCGATGGAGAAGGCTGTTCAATCTCCATGTCTTCAGCATCAATGATGACGCAAATCGTTAAAGGCAAAAAATTGGACGAAGCTTTGGAACTGGCTGATATTTTTTCAAAAATGATGCTGGGCGAAGATTTTGATGATGAAAAGTACGATCTTGGGGATGTAGAAGCACTGCAAGGTGTAGCAAAATTCCCGGCACGTATTAAATGCGCTACATTAGCTTGGAAAGCGATGGAAAAAGGCGTAAACAACGAAAAGAAATAAATAGCAGTAAGGCTGAAGTGTGTTTATGCACATTTTAGCACTTCTCTATTTATCCAGGTCAAGGCGCTAGCTGTTCAGACGTTTCGATTCCTTCCTGTGTGTGCGAGCACACTTGTCAGGACTGTCCAACGTCTGAGGCTCACACGATGTGAGTCATTGGGGTCCATGCCACAGGACGTGGCGTTTTGACCCCTCACAGCTGAACGAGCGCTTGAACACTTTAAGATAATGAACGGAGGAGACAACATGGCTAAAAAAATGCCTGAAATCGGCGATTACAAGTATGGCTTCCATGATAAGGACGTATCAATTTTCCGTTCTGAACGTGGACTTACAGAAGATATCGTTCGTGAAATCTCAAGTATGAAGGATGAGCCTCAGTGGATGCTTGACTACCGCTTAAAAGCTCTTGAAAAATTCTATGAAATGCCAATGCCTCAATGGGGCGGTGACCTAGCGTCATTAAACTTCGATGAAATCACGTACTACGTAAAACCATCTGAAGCAACAGAACGTTCTTGGGATGAAGTACCTGAAGAAATCAAAGCAACATTCGATAAATTAGGTATCCCGGAAGCTGAACAAAAATATCTTGCAGGTGTATCTGCTCAGTATGAATCTGAAGTAGTTTACCACAACATGAAACAAGACCTTACAGATTTGGGGATTATCTTTAAAGATACTGACTCAGCATTAAAAGAAAACGAAGAAATCTTCAAAAAACACTGGGGTACAGTAATCCCTTATACAGATAACAAATTCGCAGCATTAAACTCTGCAGTTTGGTCTGGTGGTTCATTTATTTATATGCCTAAAGGCGTTAAATTAGACACACCATTACAAGCATACTTCCGTATTAACTCTGAAAACATGGGTCAATTCGAACGTACGCTAATCATCGTAGACGAAGATGCATCTGTACACTACGTAGAAGGTTGTACAGCACCAGTTTACACAACAAACTCTCTACACTCGGCTGTAGTAGAAATCATCGTTAAAAAGAACGCTTACTGCCGTTACACAACGATTCAAAACTGGGCGAACAACGTATATAACCTTGTTACAAAACGTACAGTAGTTGAAGAAAACGGTACAATGGAATGGATCGACGGAAACATCGGTTCAAAATTAACAATGAAATACCCTGCTTGTATCCTTAAAGGTGAAGGCGCACGTGGTATGACATTATCAATTGCCATTGCTGGTAAAGGTCAACACCAGCACGCTGGTGCGAAAATGATTCACTTGGCACCAAACACATCTTCAACAATCGTTTCAAAATCGATTGCTAAGCAAGGTGGTAAAGTAACGTATCTTGGTCAAGTAAAATTCGGTAAAAATGCTAAAGGTGCACGTTCGAACATCGAGTGTGACACATTAATCATGGATAACGAATCTACTTCTGATACAATTCCATACAACGAAATCTTAAATGATAACGTATCTTTAGAGCACGAAGCGAAAGTTTCAAAAGTATCTGAAGAGCAGTTATTCTACTTAATGAGCCGTGGTGTTTCTGAAGAAGAAGCGACAGAAATGATCGTAATGGGCTTCATCGAGCCATTTACAAAAGAATTACCAATGGAATACGCAGTAGAAATGAACCGTCTAATCAAGTTCGAGATGGAAGGTTCAATCGGATAATTTTTATCCAGGCACCTGTCTCCGCTTTATCGGAGACAGGTTTTTTTTATTGCCGAATATTTATTTTGACTAAAAAATGCCGAAGTTGGCTAAATAGGAAGTTGCGTTGGCTAAATTGCTAAATAAGATGACTAAAAAGGTAAATAATTTGACTAAAATTATTTGCCGGGCGTCCCATACCTCAAATGCAAATCTGTTAATTTAGCAAAATTGTGTTGAATTCGTGAAGAAATTAACAACTTTACTGGAAAGATTTCAGAAAGCACGGAGTATTCGTTTACAATAATTGTATTAAATGGAATAATAGTATGAGAAGAATATTGATAAAGGAGCGACAAAAATGGAAAACTTATTTTGGCCAATAGCTTTAGGGGTTCCTGGTGCTGTAGTGGTAGTTGCGGTAGCACTCACTTTTTGGGCTTTAGGGGAAAAGAAGAACGGTAAAGTTATGAAAAATGAAGAGCATGAAGGTATTATTAAATAATATTAAAATAGCTTCAAACGACTATTTATGCGTTTGAAGCTTTTTTCTATTTTAAATTGGAAATGAAGTTTTCAATTTCCTGTTGCGTTTTACGGTCTTTGCTGACGAAGCGTCCAAGCTCCGTGCCGTTTTCATACGCTAAAAAGCTAGGAATGCCGATAATTCCTAAATCAATACATAAATCCAAAAACTTATCGCGGTCTACTTTAACGAATTTATACTCCGGGAATTTTTCAACGACTTCGGGCATAAACGGATCAATGAAACGGCAATCTCCGCACCAGTCAGCCGTAAATTCGAAAATGACGGCAGAATTGCTTTTAAATTGCTCAAATTCCTCTGTTGATTGTAAAATATGCATAAACTTGTCCTCCTTTTTTCTATTATTATGATAGGAAATGTAGCGTTTTGCAATGAATGAACATTGAAGCGGGTAAGGTATTATACAATGCTAGAGAGGTGAAGAACGATGATTTCAATCGGTTTAACTGGTTGGGGAGATCACCCGGAAGTTTATAGTGAAGTTACAGCAGCAAAAGATAAATTATTTGATTATAGCGGGCATTTTCCTGTCGTAGAATTAGATACATCCTTTTACGCGATTCCGTCACCGGCAAATGTGGAGAAATGGTGCAAGGATACACCGGAGAGCTTTCAATTTGTCGTGAAGGCTTATCAGGGCATGACTGGTCATTTACGCGATGAACTTCCATTTGAGACGAAAAATGATATGTTCAACGCATTCCGAAATTGTGCCGATACATTTAAAAAACACGGTAAGCTTGCAATGGTACTAGTTCAGTTTCCACCTTGGTTTGACTGCCAAGGGAAAAATGTTCAGTATATCCGCTATATAAAGCAGCAATTACAGGGTTATCCTGTTGCTATTGAGTTTCGAAACCAAACTTGGTACAGCCAGCAAATGAAAGAGAAGACACTGCAATTTTTAAAAGATCATCAATTGATTCATACAGTGTGTGATGAACCGCAGGCAGGCAGCGGCTCCGCTCCTTTTGTACCAATTGCTACTAGTGAGAAGGTGCTCGTGCGTATTCATGGGCGTAATGTTCATGGCTGGCGGAATATAGGGCATGGGGAAAACTGGCGCAAAGTACGGTTTTTATATGATTATAATGAAGAAGAATTGCAGAAACTTGCAGAGGAAGTAAGATTTTTGGCTAGTCAATCAAAACATGTCTTTGTATTATTTAATAATAATTCCGGAGGGCATGCAGCAAAAAATGCAAAACGAATGCAGCAAATTCTTGATCTTGAATTTAATGGTTTAGCGCCAAAGCAATTAGGTCTTTTTGAAGAATAACGTAAAGCGAGGTGGCAATGCAAAAGTGCGAGAAATAATTCATATATTCCATACGAATGATTTGCATAGTCATTTTACGTACTGGAAGCGCAGTCAGTCGTTTATTCGAATACAACGTCAAATATTGGCCGATAAAGGTGAAACTAGCTTCTTGGTCGATTTAGGAGATCATTTGGATCGGTCAAATTTATATACAGAGGCAACACTGGGCAAGGGGAATATCAAAATGCTGAATGATGCTGATTATGATGTTGTGACAATTGGAAACAATGAAGGCATAACGCTCTCCTATAATTTGCTCTATCAGTTATATGATGATGCAAAGTTCGAGGTGGTTGTCGCCAATCTGTACTCCCAGTCAGAAGAAAATCCCCGTTGGATGAAGCCTTATACAATACTGACGACTCAGTACGGTACAAAAATCGCTGTAATAGCTGCGACTGCCCCATTCGATCTTTTCTATAAGGAGCTTGGATGGGATGTAACAAACCCGCGTACAGAGCTTGTGAAACTGGCATTTAAACTAAAAGAGCAGGCAGATATAATCGTTTGTTTATCGCATTTAGGAATTACAGAAGATGAGCTGCTGGCACAGGAGTGTCCGATAATCGATGTGATTTTCGGTTCGCACACACATCATGTATTTGAAAAAGGCCAAATGGAAAACAATGTCCTTCTAACTGGAGGCGGAAAATTTGGGCAATATACAGGTCAGTTGACGATGGAATTTGACCACAAGACCCGGAAAGTAGTAGAAAAATCGGATCAGCTATTTGAAAACGCGCTTTTACCGACAGTCGAAGATGAAGAGCAATGGGTAAACAGCCTTCAAAAAGAGGCAAAGGCTATTTTGAAAAAACCGGTCTTCACATTAACGAAACCATACAACAAAGAATGGTTCCACCGCTCCCAATTATCGGATTTATTTGCAGAGTGTATGTATGATTATACAGAAGCGGATTGTGTTATGTTCAATGCCGGAATTTTTGTCGAACCGCTGCGTAAAGGGTTGATTTCTACATATGATATTCATAAAATTTTTCCGCATCCGATAAATATATGTGTCGTTGAAATAACAGGCAATGAATTAAAAGAAATTTTCACTCAATCCGAAAATGAAGAATGGCCGCGTCTTGAATTAAAAGGCCTTGGCTTTAGGGGCGTTATTTTCGGGAAAATATTGAATTACGGCATTGTGATGACGAAACAGCGTGAATTATATATTAATGGGGAACGCATGATACCTGATCGAATCTATCGTTTAGCAACGCTGGATCTGTTTACATTCGGTTATTTTTTCCCAAGCTTTAAATACGCGAAAAAACAATATATGCTACCGGAATTCATTCGGGACGTCTTCAAAAATTATTGCATAAAAAAGTTTCAGTAACTTCCCGAAAGTCTCTTTCCAATTATATAATGAACGTAATAGAAGAATGGAGAAATTAATATAGATGCGATTAATATCGATAAATGTTTTGAAAGAAGGTATGGCGGTCGGCAGGACGATATGGAATGAAGCCGGTCATCCGCTGCTTCATAAAAATGTCGTTGTAACAACCCGGATTATTGATAGGCTGCGAGAGCTGAATATTCATTATTTATACATTGATGACAAACTCTCAGCCGGAATAGAAATAGAAGAAACAATTGCTCCGTTAAAAAGAATGGAAGCCGTTAAAAATATGACAAAATCATTTGAAAATGTTAAAAAAGCGAAACGGGATCAGGCATCCTTTGTGCTGGATCAACAGTCCAAAGTGATTGGCTTAATTGTCGATGATATTATGAACGCCATCATAAATAGCGAAGAAGTATTAATGGTGCTGACAGATGCCTATTTATATGACAAGTATATTTACCAGCATTCATTCCAAGTAGCATTGTATTCGATCGCGATTGCTAAAGAAATGGGCTATTCATATGAAGATATACGATTAATTGGAATTGGGGCTATTTTACATGATGTGGGAAAGCTGCTTATTTCGCCTGATATATTATTAAAGCCGAGTAACTTAACGGATGAAGAATACGAAGAGATGAAAAATCATGCCCGTTACGGGTTTGACTTATTACGCAATTTACATTCAGTGTCGTTGCTTGTAGCACATTGCGCGTTTCAGCATCATGAACGAATTGATGGAAGCGGATATCCGCGGGGACTTGTTAACAACGAAATTCATCCGTTTGCAAAAATTATCGCGGTTGCAGACGTATTTGATGCATTAACGTCAAATCGGATATACCGAAAGAAAATGTTGCCGTCAGAAGCGATTGCAATCATAGATAAAGGTAACGGGATGCAGTTTGATGCAAAGGTTATGCAGGCATTTAAACGGAGTGTTGTCCATTATGCAAATGGATCAATTGTGCTGCTGTCAGATGGAAGACGAGGAATTGTTTCAAAGCAAAATCTTGTTGATGTGACACGTCCTTGGATACGGGTTTTCCAGGAAGACGGAAAAATGCTGGACGCTACATATGAACTATGTTTAAGTGATTACCCGACAGTCGACATTCAAAAAGTGGATGTAGATTTTGACGAAAATATTGAATAGAAAAAACCTCCCTCTCATATTTTATGGGAAGGAGGATTTTTTTTGCGTTTTCGTAAAAGAAAGTGGCATTCCTATGGTAGGAAAAAAGGTAAAATGCATAATGCCGTAACAATCGTTATCGTCAGTATTGTCGGTATGGTTTGTTTTAGTATATATGTTATTAACGATAGATTAATGCCAACCTATTTGCAGTACGCCGAAGTCCAAACATTTAAAGTAGCTTCGTATGTAGTAAGTAAAGCAATTAATTCCAGAACATCAAGTGTGCTTGATGTAAATGATGTCATCGTCGATTTACCGACCCAATCTGATGATATGATTACGACAAAATTTAATACGGAAATAATTAACCAAGTGCGAGCAGAAACAACAGCATTAGTAAAAGAGTATTTAGAACAGGCCGAAAATGGAGATTTATCACATTTGCCGAATTTGGAAAATGTAGAATATGACGTAGGTAAAATGGAAGCCGGGGACGGAATCGTATTTTTCGTACCGTTAGGGCAGGCTTTAAACCTTCCGATTATCGGAAATTTAGGGCCGAAAATTCCGATTCGCTTTCATATTATCGGGAATGTAAGCAGCGATGTTGAATCAACGGTAAGTGAGTTTGGCATTAACAATGCAATTGTAGAAGTGAATTTGCTTATTGGAGTAAATGTCCAGATTATCGTGCCATTTGCCAGCAAGTCAGCAGCAGTCGAACAGAAAATTCCGATCGCAATTGGTTTAGTACGAGGAACAGTGCCGCATATTTATAGTGCAGGTGAAGGGGCACAGCCGTCTATCGAAGTACCAATCCCTTATGAATAGTAACTTAATTATGATAAATTCAAATAATAAGAATACTCGGTTGTTGGAAATTAGTTAATATGATACTCTGACATCAGAACATCGTAGCATTTGAGTGAGGGGAGTAAATGATATGACATCTTGTAAACCAACTAATCCGAGGGAAGAACACTTGCGTAAACCGGAGTGGCTAAAAATTAAGCTGAATACGAATGACGAATACAAAGCATTAAAAAAATTGATGCGAGACAATAATTTGCATACGGTATGTGAGGAAGCTCGCTGCCCGAATATTCACGAATGCTGGGGTGAGCGTCGTACAGCAACAATGATGATTTTAGGTTCGGTATGTACACGTGCATGTCGTTTCTGTGCAGTTAAAACTGGCTTGCCTAATGAACTGGACTTGGCTGAACCGGAGCGCGTAGCAGATTCTGTTGCGTTAATGAACTTAAAACATGTTGTTATTACAATGGTAGCGCGTGATGACCTGAAAGACGGAGGCGCGGAAGTATTGGCGGAAACAGTACGTGCAATCCGCCGTAAAAGCCCGTTAACTTCTGTGGAAGTACTACCATCCGACTTAAGCGGCCGTGAAGAAAGTTTACGTATTTTAATGGATGCAAAACCGGACATATTAAACCATAATATCGAAACAGTACGCAGTCTGACACCACGTGTTCGGGCAAAAGCAACATACGACCGTTCACTGGAATTTTTGCGCAGAGCAAAAGAAATGCAGCCGGATATTCCGACAAAATCTTCTTTAATGATCGGTTTAGGAGAAACGTTGGAGGAAATCTATGAAGTAATGGATGACCTGCGTGCAAACAATGTTGATATTATGACAATCGGCCAATATTTACAGCCGACAAAAAAACATTTACCGGTAAAAAAATATTACTCTCCAATCGAGTTTGGCAAGCTGCGTAAAATCGCTATGGAAAAAGGCTTCAGCCATTGTGAAGCAGGTCCGTTAGTACGCAGTAGTTACCATGCGGATGAACAAGTGAATGCAGCAAAACAATCAAGTGTCACATTGTAGAAAATAGACGTTTTACTTAATTTAGGCTGGTATTATAATACTTACCGAAAAACGGACTATAGCTGATTTCACCATATTTACCTATAAAATTTGTTGTGAATATTGCTTTCATGTTCAATATTCATTAACATGGAAATAGATAGGTGGTGTCTAGTTTGATTATTGCAGATGGGTATGCTTATGAAGTGATCGAAAATGTACGGGAAGGTTTTCAGGAAGATGCATTTATCGCACGATACTCAGATATTTTATCGAAATATGATTATATTGTAGGGGACTGGGGTTATGGTCAACTACGTTTAAAAGGATTCTTTGATGATAAAAATCAAAAATCCACGTTTGATACAAAAATTAGTACGATTCAAGACTATTTGTACGAATATTGTAATTTTGGATGCGCCTATTTTATACTTCAAAAAACAGGCCGTGCACAAGAACAAAAAAAAGAACAAATAGTTGCACAACAAACTGAGGCAGAAGAGCCGGTTGAATCAGCTGAATAACGTACAAAAGAGGAGGCGTCGTATAGCGCCTCCTCTTTTTTTAGCTTAATAGTTCACGTAAATATTCACGTAAGTCTTCCGTATCTTCTTCCGTACGGTTGTATACATGTTCTAAATAACCAGGCTCTTCCACATCATCTGCTCCAATAATGGCAAAACGCCCGAACTGGATATCAAGAACAAGTACTTTTCCGAAGAAGCGACTGCTTTGTAATATAGCTAAATCATAACGCTGTGTCTTTCCGGCAAAGCTGACGAAGCGCGTTTTTGTATCTTCTACATCATCATATAAGAAAAATCGTTCCATTTTGTTTTGTACCCCTTCCATCTCTATAGAATATGGTACTATATAAAGGAAAACACTATCAACTTTTATTGATTGAATGGAGGCTTTATCTATGTACTTCGTAGATAGAAATAAAATTACAAACAACTTAGCACACTTGGACGAGTTATTGAATATCTTTGAATCGACTGAAAACTGGTTGGCAGATGATATTCATAAGCTGGCATTACAACGTATCGGCCATAATGTAATGGAAGCGATGATGGATGTAGGAAATTTGGTGATTGACGGCTTTATTATGCGTGACCCTGGAAGCTACGAAGACATTATCGATATTTTCGTTGATGAAAAAGTGATTACAGAAGAGATGGATGCACCATTAAAAGCGGTTGTAGGCTTACGCAAAATGATCGTTCGTGAATTTATCGCTGTAGATAGTGAAGAAATTTTAAATGTACTAACAGCAAACCTGAATATACTAAAACAATTCTCCCCAAAAGTTCACGATTACTTAACGAATGAATTAGGACCTGTTTCAGCATTTTTGCCAGAGGAACAGGCATAATGTTCCCTTATAAAGCGTTTTGCTTTGATTTGGACGGGACAATTTATCGGGGGAGTGAAGCGATCGATTCTGCCGTGAAATTTGTTCACCGGTTGCAGAATGAGGGAATCGAGCCATATTATTTAACGAATAATTCATCGAAAACCCGTGAAAGACTGCAGCAGGTTTTACAAGATATTGCCATAGATGCGCCGCTCGATCATATTTATTCAAGCTCGCTTGCAACGGCAGCCTATGTAGCAAAGATGAGTACAAATAAAAAAGTGAATGTTGTCGGGGAACTGGGCATTCGTACCGCTTTAATCGAGCAAGGGCTAGAGATTACCGATGAGCAGAGCGATGTGCTTGTAATGGGCATCGACCGTCAAATCTCATATGAGAAGCTTGTAAAAGCATGTGACTATGTCCAGAATGGCGCAATGCTCATCGGAACAAATGGCGATATTAAATTTCCGAATGAAACGGCTTTTACTCCCGGGAATGGGTCATTTGTTCAATTAGTAGCAAATGTCTCGGGGGTTACACCGACCTTCGTGGGAAAACCATCACCGGTCATGCTGCAGATCATTGCTGAAGAGCATCACTTTGAAAAGAGCGAAATGGTCATGGTCGGGGACAATTATGATACCGATATTTTATGTGGTATAAACTTCGGCTGTGATACGATTCATGTCAATACGGGAGTTACTCCTACTGAAATTGTAAAACAGCAAGCCAAGCTGCCAACGTATTGTGTAGATGATTTAATGGAACTTATGAAATAAAAAAAATCCGATGTGGGACGTTTACCACATCGGATTTTCTTCTATATATTTATAAATGCGCTTCGTAAGCTCTTCTGGAGTATCTGCCTCAACGATATCCCCGTTAACAACGGCATAAAAGTTTTCGGCACATTTCGTGCAGTAGCTTAAGCAGCCATATTCCAATACATCAATATCAGGATCCTGCTCCAGTTGTTCATATGCTTGTTGCGCACCATTTGCTAAGTTGCTGATGCAAAATTCGACTAATGGATTTAACATGTTGTCACCTCACTATTAGCAATCCTACTTTTTTTTGCTGCGAACGTCAATTTCTCCGATTTAATATCTTTCAATACATGTTTGAATCTGCTGTAATTGCCTCAAAATAAATAAAAAATAGGATAAAACAAACTTATGTGAATAAATTCACAAAATATCATTTAATATATTGTGAAACTTATCACAAACAGTTATAATACTTATGGAAACTTTGTGAACACAATTATGATGCGTTAATGCTTCGTAATTGATTACTTACAGATATGAGGGAATATGCTATGCAAAAGTTAGTATTATTAGGTGGCGGCTACGGAAATATGCGAATCTTACTTCGTCTATTACCAAGTTTACCGGCAGATGTAGAGATTACATTGGTAGATCGTACACCATTCCATAGTTTGAAAACAGAATTTTATGCACTTGCTGCAGGTACTTCAACAGATAAGGAAGTCCGTGTTGCATTTCCGGTACATGAGCGCTTGAAATGCGTGTACGGAGAAGTAGTACGCATCGACCGTGAAGATAAAAAAATTTACTTGGGTGACGGCGAGGAGCTTTCGTATGATCAGCTTGTTATTGGTCTGGGCTGTATCGATAAATATCACGGAGTGCCGGGTGCCGATGAATTCACATATAGTATTCAAACAATCGCCAAATCACGTAAAACTTTCGAAAAAGTATGCGGATTGGCTCCAGGTTCGACAGTTGCCATTATTGGTGCAGGTCTTTCAGGAATCGAGCTTGCAAGTGAACTGCGTGAAAGCCGTTCAGATTTAAAAATTAAATTATTTGACCGCTCACACCGTATTTTACGCGATTTCCCGGAAAAGCTAAGTGAGTATATTAAGTCTTGGTTTATTAAACACAACGTGGATGTAATTGCGGAATCGAATATTACACGTGTGGAAGAAGGCCGTTTATACAACCATGATGAAGTAATTGAGGCTGACGTAATCGTATGGACAGCTGGTGTACAGCCTGTGAAAATCGTTCGTGAACTGGATGTTGAAAAAGATAAATTCAATCGTCCGATCATTACGGATCATTATCATGTAGTTGGAGATGAAAATGTATTTGTAGTAGGAGACTGTGCTTCTTCACATTTACCTCCAACAGCACAACTGGCTGAAGAACAGGGTGAACGTATCGTTAAAGTATTAAAAATGCGCTGGAAAGGCGAGCCGCTACCAGAAAAGCTTTCAGAAATCAAAATGAAAGGCTTTATGGGCTCCCTTGGTAAAAAGCAAGGCTTCGTTCATCTGGCTGATACAACGGTAACAGGACGCATTGCACGCCTTATGAAGTCGGGTCTGCTTTGGTACTATAAAAAGCAAAACGAAAACTAAAATTAAATTTCCCTGCAAAGGAAATCAGTTTGACCTTAAACAAAAAAATTCAATTTCCTCAAGGAGAAAATTGAATTTTTTGTTTATGTTATAATTTACTCTTCAGTTGGTACAAAGCCCGCCGATTCGAGCGCTGTAAATACAGGCTTAATCTGCACATAGCCTTCGCCAACCACTTCATCATTGACAAGAACCAAAGGGTAGAAAAATTCATCTTCTTGAATACGGTTTGCGTAATCTTGATCACGTTCATTATCAATTACACCTTCAATATCGATATAGCGGATAGTAAACGGCTGTTCCGGATATTTTCGTGAAATTGCAGCTTGGAGCCATTCGTATGTATCTTTGGAAGATGGTGCATTTACACAGCTGGCACAGATGATGTCAGCGCCGAATACTTCTATAACTGGATGAGATTGTGACATAGGAATTCCAACCTTTCGTTATTCAATAATGGATTTTTTTGCTCCTTCACATTATAATGATTTTAATGAAGGGAGTCGAGCAAAATGACAGAAACAGAACAATATGCACAAGTACAAGAAGTTTTAGATAAATTACGTCCGTTTTTATTACGTGACGGCGGAGACTGTGAATTGGTAGATATTGAAGAAGGTATCGTTAAATTGCGTTTATTAGGCGCATGCGGTAGCTGCCCAAGTTCTACAATCACACTAAAAGCAGGTATCGAACGTGCACTTTTAGAAGAAGTGCCAGGTATCGTCGAAGTGGAACAAGTTTTCTAATTCAAATTGAAAGAGCTGCCAAGAAAGTTATCGCTTACTTGGCAGCTCTCTTTTATTGGGCGATTTTACCGCGCTCTTCACGAACTAATTCCCATTGTTCTTTTGCCATATTAACAAGTTTGGCTTCACCGCCTACACGCTGACTTTCAATTACACGTGAAAAGAAGCGTGTTGCATTTTCATAATCCCCGATGCGACGGGACAGTTCAGCAATCATGTATACAATTCGTATACTGGACATTGTTGTATCTGCATAGTCTTCCGTTGAATAGCTTTCCATATAATGATCACGGGCCAATTTTAAAAAGCGCTGTTCCTGTCCGTCATTCTTTAGGGATCGATATAACCATGCCAAGCGCAATGCCAAGCCGGAAGTGATAACGAATTTTTCTTTTTTAATTGTTGCGCAGAACAAGGCAAGTTTATATGTTTGAATCGCCTCAAAAACAGAACGCTCTTTACTGAAACTGTGCGGTACCCAATGGCTGCAAATTTTTTCATTGATTTGTTCTTTTACACCTGGAGCAAAATATTTACTGAAATCTTCAGTAAACGAAAACCCGCAATGCTGACAGACAAATACATTATAATGTAATGCATGCACATGATTGTCAGTATAGACAGGTTGGAAGTCGGATTCTGTATGTTCAATTTTTATGGATTTGGTACGAACTTTAAGTGTAGAAAAATTTTTCTTGCAATGAATACAGCTCACTGTCTTTTCGTAAAATGGGGAAATTTCCATAAAGGTTCATACCTTTCGTTTGTTTATGTTTCTTCATTATAGCAAGGAAACCTAAAGAAATGTGAGTAATTTACTGAATTTGTGTGAAATTTTTAGGTATTTTATCCTTGTATGTTTTTACTGAATGCAGGAATATAATCAGGGAGAGCAGTTTTGTTGTCAGATAGGTTTTACAATTGTTATGATAAATAAAAGAAAGAAGGTGACTGGAATGGCAAGTGAAAAACAAGTAATCATTTTAACAGAAGCGGCCTCATTTCAAGTCAAAGAAATGATGGTTCATAACGAAGAAGAAAATGCGAGTCTGCGTGTAGCCGTAAAAGGTGGGGGCTGCAGTGGTCTTTCATACGGTATGGCATTTGAGCAAACAATAAATGAAGATGACTTCGTTGATAACCAACACGGGATTCAAATTATCGTATCAAAAGAAGACGCGGGTATTTTACAAGACACGAAAATTGATTTTAAACAATCATTAATGGGCGGCGGTTTTACAATCGACAACCCGAACGCACTTGCATCATGCGGATGCGGCACAAGCTTTAAAGCGGCAGCACGACCAGCAGTAGAGCAACCATGTGAATAATGGAATGTGAATAGAGTCTCTTTGAGTTGTTATGTTAGTAAACATGACAATTCATGGAGACTTTTTTTGTGCCTAAAATAGAAAATAAACAACTGAGAGAGTATATTATGTAAAAATATGTTGGTTTAAGTAAAAAATTGGGTTAAAATAACATTCGGGAAGTAAAACTAGTACTTTTATCTATATTTTATAGTTACAGAAAAGTAATTTATACTCCTTTTTGTCACAAGTAATAGTCAATTAATTCTATAACTAGGGAGGTTAATTAGTTGCAGTAACCAATAAAAGTTTAAATATATAAATACAAGGGGTGTATATAATTGAAAAAACAATCTAAATTCTTTTCTATTAAATCCAAGTTAATCGGAATTTCTATTTTACTATTGATTGTTCCGATGATAGTAATTGGTGTGACAAGTTACCAGAAAAGCTCTACTAGCTTAGAGCAGATAGGTAAAACAAATTTGCAAAACAGTGTTGAATTTACACTTGCAACAATTGATGCTTATAATTCGGAAGTTGAAAAGGGAAATATTTCACTTGAAAGTGCACAAGAGAAAGTGAAGGAGCTTATTTTAGGCGAAAAGAATGGGGATGGGATTCGACCTATAAATTCTTCAATTGATCTTGGGAAAAATGGCTATATGATTGTGTATAGTCAAGATGGAACTCGTATTGCACATCCATCTAAAGAGGGTGCTAGTGCATGGGAAGATGAGGATGAAAATGGCGTGAAATTCGCTCAAGAAATGATTGAAACAGCGAATAACGGCGGTGGGTTTACTTTATATAATTCAGCATTACCAAATAATAAAGAACAGATTGAAGAGAAAGTTTCCTATTCAAAAGTGGATCCAAGCTGGGATTGGGTAGTAACTGCGAGTACCTATATGATGGATTTTAATCAACCTGCTACAGAGCTGTTGAATATTATTCTTGCTGTTATGGGTATTTCAATTCTTTTAGGGGTAATCATCATTTGGTTCTATGCAAATCTTATTACTAAACCGATCGTTAAAGTAACGGAACAGATGGGACATCTAGCAAATGGTGATTTAACGAAAGAACTGCTGCTAGTTGAATCAAAAGATGAAATAAGCAGATTGGCGGATGCCATCAATTTATTACATAAAAATCTTAAAAATTCGATGAAAAAGGTTTCCGAAACTTCAGAGTCATTAACTAGTCAAAGTGAAGAACTATCACAATCTGCCGATGAAGTGAGAATGGGATCGGAACAAGTGGCATCTACTATGCAACAATTAGCTGCCGGTTCAGAAACACAGGCTAATCATGCAAGTGAATTAGCATCGGTAATGAATACTTTTGTCGAAAGAGTCACTGATGCAAATGAGAATGGGTTACGGATAGAGCAGAATTCAAAAGTCGTATTAAATATGACCAATGACGGATCGGAATTAATGAAAAAATCCATTCAACAGATGGAAAAAATCCATTCCATTGTAAATGAGTCCGTTAAAAAGGTTGCAGGATTAGACAAGCAATCACAGGAAATATCAAACCTAGTTACCGTCATTAAGGATGTAGCCGATCAGACAAATCTTCTTGCTTTAAATGCGGCAATTGAAGCTGCAAGGGCTGGAGAACACGGGAAAGGATTTGCTATAGTTGCTGATGAGGTAAGAAAGCTGGCTGAGCAAGTATCTAATTCTGTAACAGATATTACGGGTATCGTAGACAATATTCAAAAGGAAACTTTTTTTGTGTCTGACTCACTAAAACTGGGGTATAAAGAAGTCGAGCAAGGAAAAACACAAATTGAGTCAACAGGTGAAACTTTCGAAGGAATCAGTAATGCTGTAAAAGAAATGGTAAATAGTATTACAACGATCGGCCAAAACTTATCCGAGATTTCAGGTAGTACACAAGTAATGAACAGTTCTGTTGAAGAAGTTGCATCGGTATCTGAAGAATCGGCGGCTGGCATTGAACAAACTGCAGCATCTGTTCAACAAACAAGCAGTATTATGGAGGAAGTAGCCGGAAGTTCGAAACAACTTGCCAATTTAGCAGAAGAACTCAATAAATTAGTAAGAGAGTTTAAACTTTAATTATTTTTCGTCAGTACGCGCTGCAGTAGAGCAACCATGTGAAAAAAATGTAACCATTCTCGAAACCTTTAGCAGGGAACTTCCGCTAAAGGTTTTTTTGGGGGCATTTTACCTTTTCATTTGCAGAATAAATCATTATAATTTCAAAACTTATATTACCTATAAAATAACTATGTTTTATTGGATGGTTTTGTATTATTATAAGGTTTGAATTATTATAGATTTATTACCATACTGCTAGGGGGCTTTTTAAATGAGTGTTTTAGAATTACTGGATAAGTTAGATCAAATCGAAATTTTATATGAGCCAATCTATAGTGCAGATGGACATCGCATTGTGGCTTATGAAGCGATAGGCCAAGTGGAAAGTGAAAATGAAAAAGAACCGATCAATATCGAGCAATTTACATATGAAAAAGACGTACCAGCAGATATTAGAGCAGAAATTGAACAGATTTTTGTGCGTAGATCGTTGCAAAATGTCGCACATTTAATTGATGATGTCGGTTTGTATATTCCATGCAACCCCGAACTGCTTTTGCTGGATTTTGGGGAAAGTTATTTTACGATGCTGAAAGAAACAGTCGCTGAATCGAACCTCCGAAATATTACCCTTGTCATGACGGAACATCTTTACGAAGGGGAGATGAGTCAGCTGCAACATTTAATTCGCTATATTAAAACATATGGCATAAAAATAGCATTGGCAGATGTCGGCTCACAAACACAGCTTGAAAATATTTTACTGCTTGAACCGGCCATTCTTAAAATTAATGTGAGCCAGTTGAACTACAATTTATGGGGTGCGCAAAACCATGCATTTTCAACAATCCGTACACTTGCTGTTAAGATGGGGACGCAATTATTAGTCGAAAATATTGAAACGGTATATCAATTACAGCACGGCTGGAAAAACGGTACACGATATTTCAAAGGGCCATATTTGCAACTGCCGCATAAAGAGCTTCAAGTACGCGATTCTTTAAAAGAACGTTTCCGCCAAGATTGTGAACAGTTTATTGCGACTGAAAAGAAACTGCTACTGCAAAAGTATGAGGAAATGAAACGTCTAGAACGGATGATTTGTTCAACAGTCGAACAGGTCAATCCATCCACTTCAAGGATTGATAAACTGATACAGCTGGCAAACGCTTTGGAAAAATGCGCATTTCGTATTTATATTTGTGACAGCAATGGATTCCAAACATCCCCGAATATCCGCTGGAACGATGGGGAATGGGAAAAGCAGGAAGCTATCATCGGCAAAAACTGGAGCTGGCGACCGTACTTCCTGTTGAACATTATTAAAATGACAAAAGACAATAAAGGCGAATTGTCTTCCGTATACAGTGATATTGAAACAGGCGAGTTGACACGTACGTATTCAATGGCTATTTCAAATGAAGAGTTCTTGTTTATTGACATTAAATACGATTATTTATATGAACATAATATTGTAAATTGACAGATCGAATAATATACATTTGTTTGAAATCATACCGGAAAAACGCTACTATTATGTTAGTATTTCAGCAAAAAAGCGTTTACTGGCGTTCTATAAAAATGCAAAGAGATTTATAGTGCCGGTTCATTAAAATGAAGGGGTTTGATTGAATGAAGAGACCGACTATTTTAGTATTAGGCGCAGGGTATGGGGGATTAACAACAATTGTAAATCTTCAAAAATTAATCAATGCAAATGAAGCAGAAATTATTTTAGTGAACAAAAACGACTATCATTATGAAACAACTTGGCTTCATGAAGTAGGGGCAGGTACGATTTCTCCGGATAAAGCACGTTATCCGATTTCAAAAGTTATTAATCACAATGTAACGTTCGTCATTGCGAATGTAGAAAATATTGATGTCAATACAAAGAAAGTAGAAACATCAGCTGGTGAGTTTTCGTATGATTATTTAGTGATCGGCTTAGGCTTCGAAGGGGAAACATTCGGTATTCCTGGCCTGAAGGAACATGCATTATCATTGACGAATATCAATACCGCACGCCAAGTCCGTGAGCATATTGAATATCAGTTTGCTTCTTGGACATTGGATGAAGTGAAGGACGACAGTAAACTTACAATTGTTGTAGGTGGTGCCGGCTTTACAGGCATAGAATTTTTAGGGGAGCTGGGTAACCGGATTCCTGAGCTTTGCAGAGAATTTGATATTCCTCAGGAAAAAGTACGTCTTCTTTGTGTAGAAGCAGCACCGACTGTATTGCCTGGATTTGATCCGGAGTTAGTCGAGTATGCGCAGGAGCAATTGCGTAAAAAAGGTGTGGAATTTTCTATCGGCACACCGATTGTGGAAGCAACGGCTGAAGGTGTGAACATTAAATTAAATGAAGAAAACACGGAATTCATTAAAGCCGGTACAGTTGTATGGGCTGCGGGAGTACGCGGAAATGCTTTAATCGAGTCTTCCGGTATTGAATCGAACCGCGCACGAATTGCAGTTCGGGAAGATATGCGCGCACCAGGCTTTGATGATGTATTTGTAGTGGGAGACTGTGCATTTTTACTGAATGAGGAAGCAGGCAGACCATACCCGCCGACAGCTCAAATCGCAATGCAGCAAGGTGAGATTATTGCAAAAAATATAAAGCATCTAATGTATGATGAGCCGACAGAAATATTTGCTTACGATGATAAGGGAGCTGTTTGTTCATTAGGTCAAGAAGATGCTATTGGAACAGCATTTGGCCGTAAATTTACAGGGAAGCCAGCATCGGCATTAAAGAAAGTCGTAGATGACCGCGCATTATATTTAGTCGGCGGTGTCGGCTTAACGTTGAAAAAAGGGAAATTCAAATTTATATAAACGAACTTCAAACTTGCAAACGAGTGTGTATCGCATCCTTTGCAAGTTTTTTTACACCGTATTAACTGGAATCAACATGTAAGCAGGGTCTAAACAGTGGAGAGTGAAGTGCAACTTTATCAAAGCAAAGGGGGATTGTTATTTATGAAAAAGGATCGTGGAAAAGTATGGCTTGGAGTCGCCGCAATTGTTGAAAATTCTGCAGGAGAGTGGCTGCTCGTAAAAAAAACATATGGGGGACTAAAAGGTGCCTGGTCTTTACCGGCAGGGTTTGTCCAGCCGGCTGAAACCGTTACGACAGCTGTGATGCGTGAAATATTGGAGGAGACGGGAATTGATTGCGAAGTAAAGGGACTTGTCGGCTTTCGTTCCGGTGTAATACTGAATGATATTAGTGACAATATGGCGATTTTTTATTGTAAGCCTGTCGATAATGATCAGCCTTTTACTTTGCAGGAAAGAGAAATCGGGGAAGCGTGCTGGATGGCACCGAGTGAAATTATTCATCATGAACTCTCATCGGTCATGCTCAGAGAAATGGCAAACCAGCATGCAGCACAGCATATTCATCCGATTATCGAAGGTGTAAACCCTGGGGACGTATTCGGTTATAGCGAATATCATCTGTTTTTCAAAAAATAAAAACATTTACTTTATGAAGGAATTTTGACAATATTAGTATTCTATACATTATTTTGGATGTTGAATTGAAAGGACCCGTTATATCATGTAAAATTATGATAGATTAATGGGGGTATACATAACATGAATGATGTTTCGTTAGTACAAGTAATCATTTCCGTCGTATTATTTTTTGTCATGTTTTTCGGTATCGGCTTTTTATTGAATATGTTATTGCGGATGACATGGTTAATGGCTATCGTCTATCCGGTTGTCGTAATTTTTATTATTGATGAAGTAAGCTTTTTGGATTATTTCTTTAAGGCGGGGACAGCATTTCCAGCTTTAATCGATAAAGTTCAAGCATTAAAGATTGTAGATATTGTTGTCTTATCCGGTGGTTTTGGCGGGGCAATCGTATCGGGCTTTGTTATGATTGCGCTGCGAAAAGCAGGATATCGCATGTTCTAGTTTCCTTCATCGGAACTCCCGAAAAAATAAAAGGATTATGTTAAAAGCCGGTTTAGCCTTTAGCATAATCCTTTTTTTATAACATTTGAATGGTGTACCATAATGCCGCAAAAACAATTCCTGCCAATCCCCCGATGAATACTTCACTTTTTTTATGACCTAATAATGTTTTCAAATCCTCTATTTTTTCTTGTTCATTCATTTCCGGCCAACGTTTAATTTCATCAAAAAACAAACGGAGATCGTGGCGAATTTCGTTTAAAACGGCCGCATGTTGTCCAGCCTGAAAGCGGACATGGCTCGCATCGTACATGACGATTCCTGCCAGCATCGCTGCAACAGCAAAAGTCGGTGAATCAAATCCGGTCTCGATACCGACCGCCGTCGCAACACTTGTTACAGCTGCAGAATGGGAACTTGGCATTCCGCCGGTAGATGTCAGTAAGCTCCAATCCACTTTTTTCGTTACGATAAAATGAATCGGTACTTTTAAAATCTGCGCAAAAACAATCGCAAAAACCCCAAGCCAAAGCGGCGTATTTTGTAGAAGTTCGATAATTACACCTACTTTCTCCTCATTGCTATAATTATATCATTTTCCCTATATTCGTTTGAATTTAAACTTGCAGAAAAATAAAAATTATTGGATGTTTCGTTACCCGAATTAAAAAAAGTTGTATATAATGAAACTATACATTAGGAGGTTTTTAACTATGAATATTGAATCAACAGCAAAAACGTTTGAAACACAAACTTCTGAAACATTGATTATCGGAGTACAAAAACATCGTGAACAAATGAAAAACTGGTCAGCGTTCAGCGGATTTTACGGAGATATCATTGACGCATGGCTTCATGCAGGTGAAATTTCATCAGACACAAAAAAAATTACGAAATTACCGTATTCAGGCAGCCACTCTTCACTTAAACGTATTTACTTTGTCGGTCTCGGCGAACGCAAAAATATAACAGCGAACGAATTACGTGAAGTATTTGCAGCAGTCGGGAAAGAACTGAAGGCATCAAAAGTAAGTGATGCGGCAGTTTGGATAGAATCGTTTACAACAGATCAGCTGGAAGAAGCGGAAGTTGCGTATTTAGCTGGTGAAGGTTTGAATTTAGGCTATTATTCAGTACAAAATTATAAAACGTCTTCAAATGAGCCGAAAACATATTTTGATCAAATTCAATTTGTTACGGAAGCGAATATGGAAGATGTGATCGGTAACTTTGAAGTAGGTAAAATTTATGCGGATGCGGTAAATGAAGCGCGTACACTGATCAACTTACCTCCTAATTTACTGACAGCAAGTGATTTGGCAGATTATGCAACAGAGCTTGCCAATATTTATGGTTTAGAGGTTGAGATTTTAAACAAAGCACAAATGGAAGAACTCGGTATGGGCGGTATTTTATCTGTCAATAAAGGTTCTGTAGAAGAGCCGCGTTTAATCACATTGAAATATAAAGGGAAACCGGAATGGGAAGATGTAATCGGCTTTGTCGGAAAAGGGGTAACATACGATACAGGCGGCTACTCATTAAAACCGCGTGAAGGCATGGTCGGCATGAAAGGCGATATGGGCGGTGCGGCAGCAGTTCTAGGTGCAATGCGCATTATCGGTGAAACACGTCCGAAACAAAATGTCGTTGCGGTCATCGGTTCTACAGACAATATGGTATCAGGAGATGCATTTAAGCCGGATGATGTTATTACGATGTACAACGGCAAAACGGTTGAAGTATTAAATACAGATGCGGAAGGCCGTTTAGTATTGGCGGATGCTATGACATATGCGAAACAGCAAGGTGCGAACTATTTAATCGATGTAGCAACATTAACGGGCGGAGTAATCGTTGCACTGGGCAAAGATAAAACAGGTGCTTTAACAAATAACGAAGAATTTTTCGAAGAGTTTATGGGGGCGGCACTTGAAACAGGTGAGTTCGTATGGCGTTTACCATTAACAGAAAGCGATAAAAAGCGTATCCGTAAATCGGATGTTGCGGATTTGAACAACTCGCCGGGACGTGACGGCCATATGATTTTCGGTGGTGGCTTCGTTGGAGAGTTTGCAGAAGGAACTCCTTGGGTTCACCTTGATATTGCAGGGACTTCTGATGCGGATGCACCGCATGCACTAGGACCAAAAGGCGGCACAGGTGCGATGGTGCGTACTTTGGCAACACTGGTAGAATTGCGCGATAACTAATTATCATACAGGATGCTTTGCAAGGAAAAACTTGCAAGGCATCTTTTTCATTTTTAGGCGGGTGACTAGTGGCTCTCATAATTATGAATACACTATTCATAAGGGAGGAGGACATGAACATGGTTAATCGCAATCGTTACTATAATCCAGGTTTTGGATTCGGATATCCATTTGGAGTTCCATTTTTAGGGAGCTTTTTAGGAGGTTTTTTAGGAGGTTCATTGAACAATAATCGATACGGGCCATATCCGCCGTATTATCAACCGTATCCGCCTAATTACTACTACCCGCCTTATTATCAGCGCTATCCGAGACGTTACTGGTAAGAATGCGGTAAGTAGTGAAGGAGAAGGAGAGGCTTGCTCGTCCCCTCATAGTTAGCTATGATGAGGAAAAGACAAATTACGAGTTTTGAGGGAACAAAATTATGAAAAATCCATATTTATATGGCTACTTACCATTCATTACAATTATTTTATTCAGTTTTTCATTCAGTATGTTGGCAATATCAGAATCGCTGCAATTACTTCATGCAATCGGTGTCTATAATGGAATGCGTGAATTTTTATCGGATCTGGAGTTGCGTTTCGTTTTGCTGATTGTTTTTGTGCTACTATTTTTCATGATTTTTTCAGCATTGAAGCTGATCGGAGAAACGATTCATGAGCTTGGGATGCTGTTCTTCTCAAAAGATAAAGAAGGGCAAACGATCCATGCTGCACGTGGTGGATATGTGGTCTTCTTTTTTGGAGCATTTGCTTCGGTAATCGGGAGTCAATCCTTACCGATTCTAGTCGGCATTTTTGTGTTTACGGTTTTTTGTTATTTTATTTACAATGTTTATAAAAAGAGTCAGTCTATGTCCATACCAGGTTTGATCGGATTAATCTTTTATGAAGTAATTACCTGGTTTCTTTTATTGGCTATAGTCGTCTATGCCGTTATTAAGCTGTACAACGGTATTCTTGCGAGCTTGCCGTTCGCATAGTATACAAAAAGCTTGTTAGGATTTTAGCGGGGGAGGTGCGCTATTTAAAACTAACAAGCTTTTTTTATTCTGTTATGGCATTGAATATAGAAAAGTGAATTTTTGCACGCTCAATCGCTTCCATTGAACGGGGCTGATCATACCCGATCCATACAGCTGCCGTATAATCATCCGTCAATCCGGCAACCCAATAATCTTTAAATTCGTTCGTCGTACCGGTTTTGGCTCCGATATAGCCGGATGAGCTATAAAGTCCTTTCCCCGTACCGCTCGCGACCGTTTCATTTAAAAGGCTGCGCATCGTTTTCGTTGTCGAAGCAGACCATATTTCTTCCCGTTTATGAGGCTTGCTAAAAATCGTTTCTCCCGATAAATCCGTTACTTTTCGAATGCTATGGACAGGGGTATAATAGCCGTCGATAAAGCTGGAGTATGCATCGGCCATTTCCAGTGAAGTTACACCATAGGTTAACCCGCCCAATGCTGCGGCAAAAGTGCGGTCTTTTTCAATAATCGATTCAAAACTGAACCGGTTAATATAACGAAATGCTGTTTCAACCCCTATGGCATTAAACAATCGTAAAGCACTTGTATTAACACTGTTTTTGAATGCTGATTCCACTGTAATATTGTTGTACCAGATCCGTCCATAGTTGTCCGGGCAGAAATTCCCGACACAGTACGGACCGCCATTTACGATCGAATAAGGCGTTGCCGATGTTTCTTCAAAGTAAGGGGCAAACACACTGATCGGCTTAAATGCAGAGCCCGGCTGTCTTGGTGATTGAAATGCACGGTGCAGATCATGCTTTCTATAATCTTTCCCGCCAAAAATACTGATCACTTCGCGAGTTTCATTATCAATAATCGTGGCACTTGCCTGTAAATCGCCTTTCGGTAAAATACGGTTAATGGCCGCTTCATCCTGTCGCTGTTTCTCAGGTTGTAGCGCAGTATATACATGAACACCCTGACGTAAAATAGCATCCGTTTTTTTCTGCAGCTCTAACTGCAGAAATTCCTTTTCCATTTTATCTTCTGTATTGTCAATTTTTTCACGGTAGCCTGTTTGTTCGGCAATGAGCCATTTCAATTCCTGTAAAACGAATGTACTGTAGCTCGGATACTGCTGTGCCTTTTGTTTAATGCTTAATTGAATCGATTCGTTTTTATACGTTTTTGCTTCATCTGCTGTAATAACCCCATGCTCTGTCAGTTTATCGATCAACCGTCCCTGTCTGCTCTTTGTATTTTCGAAGTGCTTGACCGGATCATATAATGAAGGATTGTTCGGAATAGCCGCGATAAAAGCGATTTCGGGAATGGAAAGTTTTGATAATGGCCGATTGAAATAATAAGTTGCTGCAGCTCCGATTCCATATACTTGATTGCTGAAATACATTTCATTTAAATACATCTCGAAAATTTCGTCTTTTGAATAGGATTTCTCGATTTCGTAAGCGTAAAAAAGCTCCATCAATTTCCGCTCGTATGTTTTGTCCGTTGTTAAATAACGCATACGGACAAGCTGTTGTGTAATGGTGGAGCCGCCCTGCTGGATGGACTGCTCAGATTTATTCGCGAGGAGCGCGCGGGCGATTGCACTCACATCAAAACCGATATGTTCATAAAAACTTTCATCTTCACTGTATATAAATAGCTGTTTTGCAATTTCAGGGACTTCATCCAGCGTAAGTGGCTGTGACCACTCCGTATATTCTTCACTGAAAATTTTGTTGTTTGCATCGTATAAAGTAATGGGCGATGTGGAAGTTACTTCAGGGAGCACAATCGATTGCTTGATTAATTGTTCATATTGCTCCGCTTTCGCCATTTCTTTCCAAACTTCATTTCCAATCAGAAGAAGTAAAGGAATGCTGGATAAAATGACAATGTAGCCGAAAAGTTGTTTCATGGATAATTGGCCCCCAAATAGGATATTCATTAAAACTGCCCAAACAAAAAACAACAAAATGAAAACGTATTAACCGTAATCATCCGTTGTTTTTTAAAGGATACCATATATACATTGAACATTTAAGCATGTTTTTTCAACATCTCGTCCATATACTGAGTCGGAAGCTTTTTCAAAAAGCTCATAATGACAAAACCGATTAAAAATAATAGGCCGGTCGTATAAAATACGGAATGGATCCCGCCAAAGCTTGCTACGACCCCGCCTAATACCGGCCCGATAATATTGCCAAGGAAACGGAAACTCTGGTTGTATCCCATAATTTCTCCTTGCACTTCTATCGGTGCTTCACGGCGAATAAGTGCGGACGTAATCGGAATGAGACCGCCGGAGATAATACCGAATAAGAATCGCAGTATAATCAACTGCCATAACTCAGTAACGAATGCCTGTGGAATGATGAAAACGACAGCAAGGATTAACAAGTACGATAAAATTCGTTCATATCCGTAATGGTCGGCCAATTTCCCCCAAAATCTAGCAAAACATATATTACCAAGCCCGGCAGCACTAAAGGTAACGCCGGCGAGCATGGCGACTTCCTGAGAAGGGGTAAGTTCGGATACGTAAAGGGACAGCAATGGCTGAATACTAAAGTTCCCGATCTGAATGAGTGAAGTGACGAACATTACATTTAAGATGAGTCGGTGGTGGAAAATGGCCCAAATGACATTTTTCCTTGAATAAATGGCATTTTTAACTTTACGGATAATGGCCGGTTCATGAATGCCGAAAATAATAATAATCGCCGCAATTGTAATTGTGACTGCTGTAATGAGAAAAGTGTACTTAAACCCGAAAGTATCGGCCATTAATCCGCCTAATACTGGACCGAATAATGTCCCTCCAACACTGCCCATCTGCAATGTCCCGAGCGTTTTCCCGGCTACTTCTTTTGGAGTGTGCTTACTAATGAACGCAATGGAAGTAGGGATAAAACCGGTTACAACACCCATCGCAAGCCTGAGTACAAAGAACTGCTCGACATTTTGAACATAGCCCATTAAAAAGATACTTAACCCAACGCCGAAGCAATTGATGATCATGATCGGCTTGTACCCGTATTTGTCGGCAATCCGCCCCCAGATCGGAGACATTAAAAATGCTGTAATAAAGGTTGCAGCAAAGATAATTCCTGCCCATGTTTGCACATAGTCATCCGAAAAATCACCGAGTGTATCGATATATAAAGACAGGAACGGCATAATCATCGTAACAGAAGCCGCAACAATGAAGTTCGATATTAAAATGATGATGAAATTATGTCTCATATTTTTTTTCAAAATATCACATTCTTCCTTTTTATTTAATATTTAGTGTTTAGTATAACTTATTTCGTAATACGAAGGAAGTTCCTCACAAGTTATTGGCTTAAAATATTAGAGTTATGGTAAACTTGGACTTGGTATTAAAAGGGGAAGTTTGGTTTCTATACCTATACCCATCCATTCCACAATTTATTTAAAGGAGAGACAAAAATGTTTCCACAATTATCGAAAGAACTAAATCCAGGCGAAGTAATGGTAGAAATGAACACAACTATGGGTTCAATCAAAATTAAATTATTCCCGGAGCACGCACCAAAAACAGTTGAAAACTTTTTAGGTCATGCAAAATCAGGTTACTATAACGGTATTATTTTCCACCGTGTAATTCCGAACTTCATGGTTCAAGGTGGCGACCCAACTGGTACTGGTATGGGCGGCGAGTCTATTTGGGGCGGTACATTCGAAGATGAGTGTGTTCCTGAACTAATGAACATCCGCGGCGCACTATCAATGGCCAATGCAGGTCCTGGTACGAACGGATCTCAATTCTTCATCGTTCAAGCACCTCAAGTTGAAGTATCTATGCTAAAACAAATGGAAGTGCGCGGCTGGTCAAAAGAGGAAGTTGAGTTTTACAAACAAAACGGCGGTACACCATGGTTGGACGGCAAGCATACAGTATTTGGCCAAGTTGTTGAAGGTATGGATGTTGTTGACAATATTGTTAAAGTTGACCGAAATATGCATGATAAGCCTAAAGAAGATGTTAAGATTGAGTCAATCACAGTAATTGACTAATTTTTAAAGGACGTGTGGGCAAGTGAACCAATTTTTAATGAATTTCTCTGGTGGCTTTTTATATTTCCCGGAAGACAAGTCATTGTATCTTCCCGCGGCAATTGAATTCGCCATTTTACTGATTATTGTTTTTTTTACATTCCGGTTCGTCCGCCGCATCGCTGCTCGTCAGGCAGCACAGGCTAAAATTTTAGAAGAACGCGCATTAAAAGAACGTGATGCGCGAATTGCTAAAGAAAATGCTAAGGAAGAATAACAAAAACAATAATCAAGATGATGTAATAGAAGAAGGGGCAGCCCGGAAATTGATAATTCCGGGCTGCCCCTTTTGATTTACTATTCGAATGTCGCCATCGTTCGTTTAATACGTTCAACCCCGTCCTGCAACAATCCAAATGGACAAGCAACATTGATGCGTAAGAAGCCTTTTCCTGCATCCCCGTATTTTGTTCCTGGATCCAACGCAACTTGCCCTACAGATAGAAGGCGTGCCATCAGTTCCTTTTCTTCAATCCCTGTTTTGCGGTAGTCAATCCACATTAAATACGTGGCATCGGGAATCTCCACTACAAGTCCTTCAATAGCGTTCAATTCCTTCACTACGTACTCCATATTGTTCTTCAAATAACCAAGAAGCTCGTCCAACCACGGTGCTCCTTCTGTATAGACAGCTTTTACAGCAGTCGAAGCAAATGTATTTAAACCTAAATTCCCGTGAGCCTGTGTATTTTTTTCGATGGCTGTATATAGTTTTCGGTCCGGTGCAACAATCATTGCGGCATGAATACCGGCGATATTGAAAGTTTTAGTTGGTGCAATACATGTGATGATTTTTGCCTCGTTAGCATTGGATAATGTTAAGACAGGTGTATACGCTTTTTGAATTGAAATATCGGCATGAATTTCATCGGATAATAGATACACATCATATTGAATACATAGTGCAACTAACTGTTCCAGTTCTTCCGGGCACCATACGATACCGATGGGATTATGCGGATTACATAAAACAAACAGTTTAATACCTGAGCGGAACATCTCTTCAAGTTCCTCAAAATTCATCGTATAATGACCGTTTTGTTCGGTTAATTCACATGTCACGACTTCACGTTTCTGAGCAGCCGGTACATTGGTGAATGGCGGATAAGCCGGTGTGGACATCCCGATCTTATCGCCAGGTTCTGTAAATGTTTCGATAATGGTCGCGATTGCCGGCACAACGCCTGGCTGGAAAATAATCGTATCCGGATCAATCGTCCATTGATGGCGGGTATTATACCAGTGAACAATCGCATTTTTTACATCGTTGTCGGCAAACGTGTAGCCGAAGATAGGATGCTCTAATCGAGTCTTTAACGCTTCTGTTAAAGCGGCAGGTGGAGGAAAGTCCATATCTGCTACCCACATCGGCAGTAATTCTGTTGTATCTTTCAAATTGTAGACGACATTCATCATATCCCATTTTACGGATGCGGAACTGCGACGCTCATGAACTTTATTAAAAATAGACATTTGAACCCTCTTTTCTTATGCTTTCTTTCAGATTATGGTATCATACTAACTATTATAAGAGGTAGTTAGGTGAATCAAATGGATAATATTGAAATGAATCAAAAGTGTGTACAGTTATTGGAGCAGTGGGATCCTTTTAGATACGGTTCCGAAAGCTATGCTACTGAAACGGCAGATGTTGTCGCAGCGCTTCAAAATATTGACGATCCAACAACATTGGCGAAAGTCATTCAAAGAGTTTATGAATACTCTTTTGAACAATGGATTCCTTTCGAGCAATGTGTTGCCATCGCATATAAGTTAATTGCCGTAAAATTCGAAGCGAAGTGTATTATTTAAAAATGCAGGCGACCTGTAAATTGAGGTCGCCCGCATTTTAATGTAATCCGTCGATTAAGTTAGAAACCGGTACTTCCAAAACAGTCGATAAAATTAAAATGGTTTGGGTTGAAGGAATTTGCTCACCGTTTTCGTAGGCTGTCAGTTTTTCCATACTTACTTGTGTTCGTAATGAAAGCTCTTCAATTGATAAATTCTTTTCCGAGCGTAAAGTTTTTAACTGTTCCTGAAACTGCAATTTCATTTCCCGTCTCCTCCCCCGTATATGTTTACTATCATATGAACAACAACGTATATAGTCCTCTTAATTGTAAAAATAAAAAAACTTGTCCGAATTTTATATCGAACAAGTTTTTCTAGCTTAACTAAAGAAAACTTTGTTAATAAAGATAGCCGCAATTGATAGTGGGGCTACATAGCGTACAATGAACAGCCAGCAATGATAAACAACTGGTGATGCCTGCATTTCTTCACGAGATATTTTCTTTGAATAATAATATCCGGCAAAAATAGAAGTTAAAAAGGCACCGATCGGCATTAAAATCGCGCTCGTTACATAATCGACAAAGTCAAAAATGGAACGTTCGTAAACGGTGATGTCCGATAGAATTCCGAATGATAATGCACTGGGAATACCGATGACAAATATAATTGACGCAAACAACCAGGAAGCTTTTTTACGCTGAGCTGTTTTTTCCCGAATACCTATTGAAACGACCACTTCCAGTAATGCAATCGCTGAAGTAACTGTCGCAAACAGAAGCAGGATGAAAAATACAAGCAACAAAAACCCGCCAAACGGCAATTGTTCAAAAACAGCTGGAATCATAATAAATACTAATCCCGGACCTTCTGTAGGAGAGAAGCCTAATGCGAATACTGCCGGGAATATAACAAGTCCCGCCAATAATGAAATCGCGATATTCATACTCGCTACATTTGCTGCAGAAGTTACAATTTTTTCTTTCTTAGATAAATAAGAGGCGTATGTAATCATTGCCGCAACTCCAATACTAAGAGAGAAGAAGGCTTGACCTAACGCTAACATTAACGTATCGCCGTTCAAGTATGACCAGTCTGGAATGAACATGAACTTAACGCCTTCCATCGCACCTTCCAATGTAATGGAACGGATAAACAGTAAAATGAAAAATAAGAATAAAATCGGCATCATCCACTTACTTGCAGTTTCAATTCCGTTTTTGATTCCGGCTTGAACAATGAATAATGTTAAAAGCATGAAAGCAGCTTGTGCGATCAATACTTCCCAAGGATTCGAAATAATATCTGAAAACAAAGTGCTGAAATCAGCCCCTTGTCCTGTAAGTGAAAAACTAATTGCCCGAAGTATATAGCTTAATATCCAACCACCTACAACACTATAGAAGGATAATATTAACCCACATGCCACAAGGCCAATCCAACCGATCATAAACCAAGGTTTATTTGGAGCCTGCTCTTTAAACGATGTAATCGGATCTTTTTGACCGCGTCGTCCAATCATAAATTCCGCAATCAATATCGGCAAGCCAATTAAAACAGTACATATAACAAACAAAATAATAAATACACTACCGCCATTCGTACCCGCCATATAGGGGAACTTCCAAATCGCGCCAAGACCGATTGCGCTTCCTGCTGCCGCAAGGATGAATCCTATCTTAGATGTAAATTGATCTCTAGATGACAAAACAAAACCTCCTCATATATATGCAAGTACTCATTTTACAGTACAAATCACGTATTTAGCAAAAAGTTTTGTGAATTTATCGGAAGAGTAAATTGAAAGAGAAAAAAATTTCATATTTTTTTAAAAGGACTCTTATTTAATGCATTAAAAACGCTAGATTAAGGCGATTCTTTGTTACAGCCCATCTCATATGTTATAATTTAACATGACATTTACGTATATACGAAAAGAAGGTAGGAACAAAGTATGGCAAAAAAAATTGAAGTGGGTGACGTGCTAACGGGTAAAGTGACAGGAATTCAACCATACGGAGCTTTTGTTGCTTTAGATGAATATACGCAGGGACTTGTGCATATTTCTGAAATCACATACGGTTTTGTGAAGGATGTAAGTGATTTTTTATCCGTCGGGGATGAAATACAAGTTAAAGTTCTGGATGTGGATACAGATCAAAAAAAAATAAGCTTATCGATTCGCGAATTGCAGGAAGTACCGTTTCATCGAAAAAAGGACATGCCGCCTCGGCGTACTTTGCAAGATCGGGTTGATGAAGTGGATGCGGACGGCTTTCAAATTTTAAAAGAAAAATTGAAAGATTGGATCGAACAATCCGGACATTAAGCAGAACATGTTCAATTTATATTCAAGTAAATTGAACATGTTTTTTTATGGATAAAATAGGTCGGTTTTGAGCAAATTTTATGAAAAAAGCGCTTTCTTTGTTTATTATCAACGGAAATATTAAAAGTGTATAAAATGTGGCTAAATATTTAACAAAGTCTGAATAAAGTATGTTACAATGTTGGCGGAAAGACCCAAATACATCAAAATTTAAAGAGGCGAATTATAAAATGGCTGAAAATTTGAACTTATTTACATCAACTCAAGAAGTAATTCATGAGGCATTAAATAAACTAGGCTATGATGAAGCAATGTATGAATTGTTGAAAGAACCGATTCGTATGTTGAGTGTGCGTATACCTGTGAAAATGGATGACGGGACAACAAAAGTATTTACCGGCTATCGTGCACAGCATAATGATGCAGTAGGCCCAACAAAAGGTGGCGTACGCTTCCACCCTATGGTATCGGAAGAGGAAGTGAAAGCGCTTTCGATGTGGATGACGTTAAAATGCGGCATTGTTGATCTTCCATATGGTGGAGGTAAAGGTGGCGTTATCTGTGATCCGCGCGAAATGTCGATGGGCGAAATTGAACGATTAAGTCGCGGCTATGTTCGTGCAATCAGTCAAGTAGTTGGTCCAACAAAAGATATTCCGGCTCCGGACGTATTTACAAATGCTCAGATTATGGCTTGGATGATGGATGAGTACAGTCGTATGGATGAATTTAACTCGCCAGGATTCATTACAGGTAAACCAATCGTACTTGGCGGATCGCAAGGTCGCGACCGTGCAACTGCGGAAGGTGTTACAATTGTCATCGAAGAAGCTGCAAAAAAACGCAACATCGATATTAAAGGTGCACGAGTAGTTATTCAGGGCTTCGGTAACGCAGGTAGTTTCTTAGCGAAGTTCATGAGTGATTTAGGTGCAAAAGTTATTGGTATTTCAGATGCACACGGTGCGTTGCATGATCCGAACGGCTTGGACATCGATTACTTATTAGATCGCCGTGATTCGTTTGGAACGGTTACGACATTGTTTGAAAATACAATTTCAAACAAAGAGCTTCTGGAACTGGATTGCGATATTTTAGTGCCTGCTGCCATTGAAAATCAAATTACAGCGGACAACGCACATCAAATTAAAGCAAACATCGTTGTGGAGGCAGCAAATGGTCCAACAACAGCTGAAGCGACAAAGATTTTAACAGAGCGCGGTATTCTTCTTGTACCGGACGTTTTAGCATCTGCCGGTGGTGTAACAGTGTCTTACTTTGAGTGGGTTCAAAACAATATGGGTTATTATTGGACGGAAGAAGAAGTACGTGAAAAATTATATTCAAAAATGACTGCAGCGTTTGAAAATGTCTACACAACAGCACAAAACCGCAATATTAATATGCGTTTAGCTGCATATATGGTAGGTGTACGCCGCACTGCCGAGGCCTCTCGCTTCCGTGGATGGGTATAATCATTATATTATTAAGTCTCACTCCTATTATGGAGTGGGACTTTTTTGAAAAATAGGGGGAACCATTGATGAACGAATTTTCATTTTACAATCCGGTAAAGATTCATTTTGGTAAAGGGAGTATCGAACATTTACGAAAAGAACTTCCGCAATACGGCCAGAACATTTTAATTGTTTATGGTGGAGGAAGTATTAAATCGAATGGTGTATACGATGATATTATGGCCATTTTAGATGACTTGAATATGAACGTTTTCGAATTATCGGGTGTCGAGCCAAACCCTCGTGTAGAAACAGCGCGTAAAGGTATTGAAATTTGTAAAGAAAATCAGATAGATATCGTATTGGCAGTAGGGGGCGGTTCGGTAATTGACTGCGCTAAATTAATCGTTGCTGGTGCAAAGGTGGAAGCGGATGCTTGGGATATCGTCACAAGAAAAGTAATGGCAACTGAAGCATTACCATTGGCGACTGTGTTAACATTAGCTGCGACAGCATCTGAAATGAACTCGGGTTCGGTTATTACGAATTTAGAAACAAAAGAGAAGTATGGTTGGGGCAGTCCGGCAACTTTCCCGAAATTCTCGATTTTAGATCCATCTTATACTTATTCAGTGCCGGCAAACCAAACGGTAAATGGTGTTGTTGATACAATGTCGCATATTTTTGAACAGTATTTTAACAATGCGACAAACACGCCGATTACAGATGAAATGAGTGAGGGGATTTTACGTACGCTGATTGATGTTGCGCCAAAAGCATTGAAAGATCCGTCCAACTATGAGCATCGTGAAACATTAATGCTTGCAGGGACAATCGGCTTAAATGGTTTCCTGGCATTAGGTTCACGTGGTGACTGGGCAACACATAATATCGAGCATGCAGTTTCAGCGTATTACGATATTGCACATGCTGGCGGCTTAGCTATTTTGTTCCCGAACTGGATGAAGCATAATTTACATGTGAATCCGTCCCGTTTTGCAAAAATAGCGGTTAATGTATTCAATGTTGATCCGACAAACAAAACAGAGGAACAAGTTGCATTGGAAGGTATTGACGCATTATCTGCATTCTGGACATCTCTTGGTGCCCCGAATCGCTTGGCTGACTACGAAATTGATGCGACATACTTCGACCAGATGGTGGAACATTGTATGGTGTATGGTCCATTCGGTAACTTCAACAAACTTGAAGCAGACGATGTACGCAAAATTTTAGAAATGTCTTTATAAGAACGTGAAAAAAGGAAGCGGTCGAATAGGACCAGCTTCCTTTTATTGATTAAATCATGCCTTTTTCTGATTCGGGTTTTGTTGCGGTATGGGTCCAGCTGCGTTCGCCATTATCTTCATCAAACGCCATCGTAACTTTTGTCACGCCTTTTTGATTTAGCAGCAGTGTTGTTAAATGGTCTCGTACATCATCCAAATAAGCGAGTGACAGATTCGGATCTGTTTCCGCAATGAGCTCGACATGTAAAAATTCGCCTTCTTTAATTACTTCAAGTCGTGCGATATCCGTTACATTAGGATCTTCCATGACAAGATTCCCGATATGAACCAGCATTTCCTCGTCTGTTTCACCGATCGCTCCACGTGCATTATCTAAAAAGACACGGCCTACTACGTAAAACATCATTAAACCGATTATCATTGAAATAAATCCTTCCAATCGGTAAAAATCTGTGAAATACGCAATGACAATTGCTAAAAACGCGAGCACATTACCTGTTGTTGCCACTAAGTCTTCCATCCAAACAAGTTTTGTCGCCGGTTTTGCGCGCTTTAAATATTTTGCGGACTGGAGAATTATAATCCCTTTAGGTTCGACACCAACTTCATGAAGTACTTCTTTTGCGGCTTTATTTAAAACAAAAGCTTCTAGAATGATACCGATTGCCAATACACTAAGGGCAATCCAAATTCCGGATGATTCCGTTGCAGGATGCATAAAATGATGCCATCCTTCTTTAATTGTTTCATATGAAAGGATTGCTACAATTAAAACGGCGCCCAAACAGACTAAGTTAACAATACGTCCGTATCCATTCGGAAATTTTGGAGTAGGAGCCTTTTTTGCCAGGGCGGAGCCGATGAATACGAAAAATTGGTTGGCGGCGTCCCCGAAAGAGTGCATCATTTCGGCAAACATGGCAACATTTCCTGTAAAGAAGAAAGCAACCCCTTTAATCGTACCTAAAAATGTATTGACGAATGCAGCTAGTAAGGATGGTTTATTACCATCTTTGAGTAATTTAAATAGTTCTCCCATTGCGTTTTCCTCCGTTAATCTAAATATTCAATTTTAATATTTACTACATAATCCAATTTTCGGAGCCGGTTATAAAGTTCGATAGTATGGTTCGTTTCGACGGTAGATAATCGTATATCGATTTCATGTAATAATTTTTCGGAAAATGGTACATCTCGAATTGAAATATTATCGATATACATATCATGCTCCCTCAGATAATCGACGACATTTTTTATATTGTCTGCCTGGTCGGTATTAATAATTAAAGAAACTTCGCGCATTCTTAGACGTTTTGGACCGAACCTCAATAGGAAGGGAGCAAGAAGTTCAATTCCCAATACGACAATAAGGACCGTAATAAATGCTTCAATATAAAAACCTGCGCCTACAGCAATTCCGATAGCGGCGGCTCCCCAAATCATGGCGGCTGTCGTAAGCCCGGTAATACTGTCATTCCCTTTACGCAAAATAACACCGGCTCCTAAAAAACCAATACCGCTTACAATTTGCGCGGCTAAACGCAATGGATCCATCGTAATGTTAATATCGTCCCGAGCAGGAGTTGAATAGGCAGTCTCAATTGAGATGATTGTAAGTAAACAACTGAATGTCGCGATTACTAAACTTGTCTTTAGACCGACTGGTTTCTTTTTCAATTCCCTTTCGATACCAATTATTAAACTTAGTGTAGCCGCAATTAGTAATTTTAATAAAATTTCTACCGTAAATTTATCATTCGCTAACCATTCCATATCCAAACATCTCCTTCATATAAAATGGAATTCAAATCCTCTCGAAAAAAAATCTTTAATAAGGTATAGTTTGATAATGTGAATATGAGGTATCACAAAATATTTCGTATTAGATAATATAGATATATAGAAAGAAGGGGTTTTAGTGGAAAGACCACCAATCCACCCGTATATTCCTATAATAATTGGGGTAATCTCTGTTTCCCTTTCTGCGATTTTTGTAAAACTTGCAAGTGCAGATGCTGGAGTTATTGCATTTTACCGTATGCTGTTTTCGATATTGATAATGCTCCCGTGGTTTTTAATGAAATATAGCAATGAAATAAAAGTACTGTCAAAACGTGATTGGGTATTTTCTTCAATCGCAGGGGTATTTTTATCATTTCATTTTATATTATGGTTTGAATCATTAAATTACACTTCTGTAGCCAGCTCTACTGTATTGGTAACAATGCAGCCGCTATTTGCATTTATTGGGACGTATTTATTTTTCAAAGAAAAAATAACGCTCCAGACATTCATTGCAGGGGGCGTTGCTATTTTAGGCAGCGTCCTTATTAGCTGGGGAGATTTCAAAATTAGCGGTACGGCACTTTACGGGGATATATTAGCATTGATTGCATGTGCCTTAATAACAGGTTATTTATTGTTCGGGCAAGATGTACGGAAAAGATTATCACTTGTTACTTACACAATGGTCGTGTATTCCGTAAGTACAATTACTTTATTCTTTTATATTATTATAAAAGGGGAATCATTCGGTCCGTATCCGGCGATTGATTGGATGTGGTTTATTTTATTGGCGATTATTCCAAACTTATTAGGGCATAATCTTTTCAACTGGGCATTGAAATGGACAAGTACGAATGTCATTTCGATTGCGATTTTATTCGAACCGGTGGGTGCAGCGTTACTTGCAATCTTTATCTTCAATGAATATTTGACTGTTTCGCAAATTGTAGGCGGATTGATTGTTATTTTGGGGATTATGTTGTTTGTAGTAGACTTGAAAAAGTTATTTAGAAAAAAAGCTTGATTTCAACTATCCTTTTGGGGTATATTATTACTTGTCCTCAAGAGGATGGTTACTTCAAAAATATTTCACAATAATTATTGACTTCAATAAAACATTGTAATATACTATTGGAAGTCGCTATTGAAGCGAAAGAATATTAGAAAATGTTATTGACATGATAGTTATGAAATGATAACATTGAGAAGTTCCTTTTGGGAGCACGATGAACCTTGAAAACTGAACAAGCAACGTTAATGAAACAAGCTTCTTAAATGAAGCAAACAATAGATTCCAACTTCTAACGAAGTTGGATCGCTAGCAAAGCAAATGAGCTTTCAAACTACTTTTATGGAGAGTTTGATCCTGGCTCAGGACGAACGCTGGCGGCGTGCCTAATACATGCAAGTCGAGCGGAAATTTTATTGGTGCTTGCACCTTTAAAATTTTAGCGGCGGACGGGTGAGTAACACGTGGGTAACCTACCTTATAGATTGGGATAACTCCGGGAAACCGGGGCTAATACCGAATAACACTTTTGAACACATGTTTTGAAGTTGAAAGACGGTCTTGCTGTCACTATAAGATGGACCCGCGGCGCATTAGCTAGTTGGTGAGGTAACGGCTCACCAAGGCAACGATGCGTAGCCGACCTGAGAGGGTGATCGGCCACACTGGGACTGAGACACGGCCCAGACTCCTACGGGAGGCAGCAGTAGGGAATCTTCCACAATGGACGAAAGTCTGATGGAGCAACGCCGCGTGAGTGAAGAAGGATTTCGGTTCGTAAAACTCTGTTGCAAGGGAAGAACAAGTAGCGTAGTAACTGGCGCTACCTTGACGGTACCTTGTTAGAAAGCCACGGCTAACTACGTGCCAGCAGCCGCGGTAATACGTAGGTGGCAAGCGTTGTCCGGAATTATTGGGCGTAAAGCGCGCGCAGGTGGTTCCTTAAGTCTGATGTGAAAGCCCCCGGCTCAACCGGGGAGGGTCATTGGAAACTGGGGAACTTGAGTGCAGAAGAGGATAGTGGAATTCCAAGTGTAGCGGTGAAATGCGTAGAGATTTGGAGGAACACCAGTGGCGAAGGCGACTGTCTGGTCTGTAACTGACACTGAGGCGCGAAAGCGTGGGGAGCAAACAGGATTAGATACCCTGGTAGTCCACGCCGTAAACGATGAGTGCTAAGTGTTGGGGGGTTTCCGCCCCTCAGTGCTGCAGCTAACGCATTAAGCACTCCGCCTGGGGAGTACGGTCGCAAGACTGAAACTCAAAGGAATTGACGGGGGCCCGCACAAGCGGTGGAGCATGTGGTTTAATTCGAAGCAACGCGAAGAACCTTACCAGGTCTTGACATCCCGGTGACCACTATGGAGACATAGTTTCCCCTTCGGGGGCAACGGTGACAGGTGGTGCATGGTTGTCGTCAGCTCGTGTCGTGAGATGTTGGGTTAAGTCCCGCAACGAGCGCAACCCTTATTCTTAGTTGCCATCATTCAGTTGGGCACTCTAAGGAGACTGCCGGTGATAAACCGGAGGAAGGTGGGGATGACGTCAAATCATCATGCCCCTTATGACCTGGGCTACACACGTGCTACAATGGACGGTACAAACGGTTGCCAACCCGCGAGGGGGAGCTAATCCGATAAAACCGTTCTCAGTTCGGATTGTAGGCTGCAACTCGCCTACATGAAGCCGGAATCGCTAGTAATCGCGGATCAGCATGCCGCGGTGAATACGTTCCCGGGCCTTGTACACACCGCCCGTCACACCACGAGAGTTTGTAACACCCGAAGTCGGTGAGGTAACCTTTATGGAGCCAGCCGCCGAAGGTGGGATAGATGATTGGGGTGAAGTCGTAACAAGGTAGCCGTATCGGAAGGTGCGGCTGGATCACCTCCTTTCTAAGGATTATTTCGGAATCATTCCCTCGGGGAATGAAACATTAACGGTTGCTGTTCAGTTTTGAAGGTTCATTCTTAATTGAATGGAACACTTCAATAACTTGCTCCTGACGCTTGCGCTTACGTCGCAAAGCTGCATGAAGCAAAATCAGTGAAGCTTTGTCACGATGTGATTGAAGTCAGCTGCTTCGTTCTTTGAAAACTGGATAAAACGACATTGAAAGCAATAAATCAAATTTCTATTTTATAGATATTTAAACAAGTCAAGCAATTGACGTGTAAACTTAAATCTTGGATTTTATCCAAGTGTTAACTTTTGGTTAAGTTAATAAGGGCGCACGGTGGATGCCTTGGCACTAGGAGTCGATGAAGGACGGCACTAACACCGATATGCCTCGGGGAGCTGTAAGTAAGCTTTGATCCGGGGATTTCCGAATGGGGGAACCCACTATCTTTAATCGGATAGTATCTTCACGTGAATTCATAGCGTGTTGAAGACAGACGCAGGGAACTGAAACATCTAAGTACCTGCAGGAACAGAAAGAAAATTCGATTCCCTGAGTAGCGGCGAGCGAAACGGGAAGAGCCCAAACCAAAGAGCTTGCTCTTTGGGGTTGTAGGACACTCTATACGGAGTTACAAAAGAATGGATTAGACGAAGCGACTTGGAAAGGTCCGCGAGACGAGGTAAAAGCCCTGTAGTCAAAAGTCCATTCCCTCCAGAGTGTATCCTGAGTACGGCGGAACACGTGAAATTCCGTCGGAATCCGGGAGGACCATCTCCCAAGGCTAAATACTACCTAGTGACCGATAGTGAACCAGTACCGTGAGGGAAAGGTGAAAAGCACCCCGGAAGGGGAGTGAAATAGATCCTGAAACCGTGTGCCTACAAGTAGTTAGAGCCCGTTAATGGGTGATAGCGTGCCTTTTGTAGAATGAACCGGCGAGTTACGATTACGTGCGAGGTTAAGTTGAGAAGACGGAGCCGCAGCGAAAGCGAGTCTGAATAGGGCGAATTAGTACGTGGTCGTAGACCCGAAACCAGGTGATCTACCCATGTCCAGGGTGAAGGTGAGGTAACACTCACTGGAGGCCCGAACCCACGCACGTTGAAAAGTGCGGGGATGAGGTGTGGGTAGCGGAGAAATTCCAATCGAACCTGGAGATAGCTGGTTCTCTCCGAAATAGCTTTAGGGCTAGCCTCGTGATTGAGAATACCGGAGGTAGAGCACTGTTTGGACTAGGGGGGCATCTCGCTTTACCGAATTCAGACAAACTCCGAATGCCGGATATTTATACACGGGAGTCAGACTGCGAGTGATAAGATCCGTAGTCAAGAGGGAAACAGCCCAGACCACCAGCTAAGGTCCCCAAGTAATCGTTAAGTGGAAAAGGATGTGGCGTTGCTTAGACAACCAGGATGTTGGCTTAGAAGCAGCCATCATTTAAAGAGTGCGTAATAGCTCACTGGTCGAGTGACGCTGCGCCGAAAATGTATCGGGGCTAAACGATTCACCGAAGCTGTGGATGCATACTTTGAGTATGCGTGGTAGGAGAGCGTTCTAACAGCGTTGAAGTCAGACCGGAAGGACTGGTGGAGCGGTTAGAAGTGAGAATGCCGGTATGAGTAGCGAAACATGGGTGAGAATCCCATGCACCGTATGACTAAGGTTTCCTGAGGAAGGCTCGTCCGCTCAGGGTTAGTCGGGACCTAAGCCGAGGCCGATAGGCGTAGGCGATGGACAACAGGTTGATATTCCTGTACCACCTCCTCACCGTTTGAGAAATGGGGGGACGCAGTAGGATAGGGTAAGCACGCCGTTGGTTGCGCGTGTTCAAGCAGTAAGGCGTGTATGTAGGCAAATCCGCATACTATAACGTTGAGCTGTGATGACGAGCTCGTATGAGCGAAGTTCCTGATTTCACACTGCCAAGAAAAGCCTCTATCGAGGTGAGAGGTGCCCGTACCGCAAACCGACACAGGTAGTCGAGGAGAGAATCCTAAGGTGTGCGAGAGAACTCTCGTTAAGGAACTCGGCAAAATGACCCCGTAACTTCGGGAGAAGGGGTGCTTCTTTGGGTGCATAGCCTAGAGAAGCCGCAGTGAATAGGCCCAGGCGACTGTTTAGCAAAAACACAGGTCTCTGCAAAACCGTAAGGTGACGTATAGGGGCTGACGCCTGCCCGGTGCTGGAAGGTTAAGAGGAGCGGTTAGCGCAAGCGAAGCTGTGAATTGAAGCCCCAGTAAACGGCGGCCGTAACTATAACGGTCCTAAGGTAGCGAAATTCCTTGTCGGGTAAGTTCCGACCCGCACGAAAGGCGTAACGATCTGGGCACTGTCTCAACGAGAGACTCGGTGAAATTATAGTACCTGTGAAGATGCAGGTTACCCGCGACAGGACGGAAAGACCCCGTGGAGCTTTACTGTAGCCTGATATTGAATTTTGGTACAACTTGTACAGGATAGGTAGGAGCCAGAGATCTCGGAGCGCCAGCTTCGAAGGAGGCGTCGGTGGGATACTACCCTGGTTGTATTGAACTTCTAACCCATGCCCCTTAGCGGGGTAGGAGACAGTGTCAGGCGGACAGTTTGACTGGGGCGGTCGCCTCCTAAAGAGTAACGGAGGCGCCCAAAGGTTCCCTCAGAATGGTTGGAAATCATTCGTAGAGTGTAAAGGCATAAGGGAGCTTGACTGCGAGACCTACAAGTCGAGCAGGGTCGAAAGACGGGCTTAGTGATCCGGTGGTTCCGCATGGAAGGGCCATCGCTCAACGGATAAAAGCTACCCCGGGGATAACAGGCTTATCTCCCCCAAGAGTCCACATCGACGGGGAGGTTTGGCACCTCGATGTCGGCTCATCGCATCCTGGGGCTGTAGTCGGTCCCAAGGGTTGGGCTGTTCGCCCATTAAAGCGGTACGCGAGCTGGGTTCAGAACGTCGTGAGACAGTTCGGTCCCTATCCGTCGTGGGCGTAGGAAATTTGAGAGGAGCTGTCCTTAGTACGAGAGGACCGGGATGGACATACCGCTGGTGTACCAGTTGTCTTGCCAAAGGCATCGCTGGGTAGCTATGTATGGACGGGATAAGTGCTGAAAGCATCTAAGCATGAAGCCCCCCTCAAGATGAGATTTCCCATTACGCAAGTAAGTAAGACCCCTGAAAGACGATCAGGTAGATAGGTTCGAGGTGGAAGTGCGGTGACGTATGCAGCTGACGAATACTAATCGGTCGAGGACTTAACCACATTTTATTGCAAAAATTCAATGAAACGTTTATCCAGTTTTGAAAGAATGAAAATTCTTTTAAGGGTTTCAAGACACTTCGTGTATTGGAAGCCAATTAAGGAACGTCTACTAAAAGCACCACGTCCTGTGGTAACGTAGACGCCAGCACATCCATGTGCAAGTGAAGTGATGATGGCAAAGAGGTCACACCCGTTCCCATACCGAACACGGAAGTTAAGCTCTTTAGCGCCGATGGTAGTTGGGGGCTTCCCCCTGTGAGAGTAGGACGTCGCTTCGCTAGAATATTGGAGGATTAGCTCAGCTGGGAGAGCACCTGCCTTACAAGCAGGGGGTCGGCGGTTCGAGCCCGTCATCCTCCACCATTTCTAAATGCCGGTGTAGCTCAGTTGGTAGAGCAACTGACTTGTAATCAGTAGGTCGAGGGTTCGACTCCTTTCGCCGGCACCATTTAGAGAGCCATTAGCTCAGTTGGTAGAGCATCTGACTTTTAATCAGAGGGTCGAAGGTTCGAGTCCTTCATGGCTCACCAGTTTTTATATTGTCTGCTGCGGGTGTGGCGGAATTGGCAGACGCACTAGACTTAGGATCTAGCGCCGCAAGGCGTGGGGGTTCGACTCCCTTCACCCGCACCATTTTAATTTCATAATACTGTCAGAGTAAAAATATCTTATGCATTTTGCGGAAGTAGTTCAGTGGTAGAACACCACCTTGCCAAGGTGGGGGTCGCGAGTTCGAACCTCGTCTTCCGCTCCAAAAAATGCCGGGGTGGCGGAACTGGCAGACGCACAGGACTTAAAATCCTGCGGTGAGTGATCACCGTGCCGGTTCGATTCCGGCCCTCGGCACCATCTTTACAATAAACAATATGCGCCCGTAGCTCAATTGGATAGAGCGTCTGACTACGGATCAGAAGGTTGTGGGTTCGACTCCTGCCGGGCGCGCCATATTATTTCGGAATGTAGCTCAGCTTGGTAGAGCACTTGGTTTGGGACCAAGGGGTCGTAGGTTCGAATCCTGTCATTCCGACCATCATTTATGGGGCCTTAGCTCAGCTGGGAGAGCGCCTGCCTTGCACGCAGGAGGTCAGCGGTTCGATCCCGCTAGGCTCCACCATATTTTTTGTAACCAAAATAAAGATCCTGGCGGTGTAGCTCAGTTGGCTAGAGCACTCGGTTCATACCCGAAAGGTCGTGGGTTCGACTCCCTCTGCCGCCATCTTAAAGGACCTTTAGCTCAGTTGGTTAGAGCAGACGGCTCATAACCGTCCGGTCACAGGTTCGAGTCCTGTAAGGTCCACCAGTTAACGTACTAATCATAATGGAGGTATACCCAAGTCTGGCTGAAGGGATCGGTCTTGAAAACCGACAGGCGGGTAACACCGCGCGGGGGTTCGAATCCCTCTACCTCCTCCATTTTTACAAACTGGGTACTTTAAACAGGTTCAACCATCATATTATCGCGGGGTGGAGCAGTGGTAGCTCGTCGGGCTCATAACCCGAAGGTCGCAGGTTCAAGTCCTGCCCCCGCAACCAAATGGTCCCGTGGTGTAGCGGTTAACATGCCTGCCTGTCACGCAGGAGATCGCCGGTTCGATCCCGGTCGGGACCGCCATTTGTGGGTTTGTAGCTCAGTTGGTAGAGCATTAGATTGAAGCTCTAAGTGTCGGCGGTTCGATTCCGTCCAAACCCACCATTTGCGGGTGTAGTTTAGTGGTAAAACCTCAGCCTTCCAAGCTGATGTTGTCGGTTCGATTCCGATCACCCGCTCCAGTTTTTAAATAGGGCCTATAGCTCAGCTGGTTAGAGCGCACGCCTGATAAGCGTGAGGTCGATGGTTCGAGTCCATTTAGGCCCACCATATTATTCCGAAGTAGCTCAGTTGGTAGAGCATCCGGCTGTTAACCGGCAGGTCGCAGGTTCGAGTCCTGCCTTCGGAGCCATTTTTCTATTTTTGGGGACATACTCAAGAGGCTGAAGAGGCGCCCCTGCTAAGGGTGTAGGTCGCGTAAGCGGCGCGAGGGTTCAAATCCCTCTGTCTCCGCCATCGGCCCGTTGGTCAAGTGGTTAAGACACCGCCCTTTCACGGCGGTAACACGGGTTCGAATCCCGTACGGGTCATACATAGAAATGCGGAAAACGCTAAGTACTGTTATATGTACTTAGCGTTTTTTTTGGTGTGCCCGGCATGCACAACAGCCTGGTGGTGAAAGTCCACTACAGGCTTGGCAGTAGGAACTGTTAGCGAAAGACAAGGGTGTCCATGGTGACGTGGAATCTGAAGGAAGTCGGACGCAAACTCTCGAACTGACGAACAGAAATCAGATAAAAGGCTGACTTGGGACGGATGAGCTTGCCAAACAAAGCGAAGTCCAATACTGCCCAAATCCCATACAGTAAATCTGGCAGTTACATGAGAGGAAGGCGGTTGTGCTTACCCGGGGAGGTCTCTTGAGGGTTATTCAATTAACAATTTGTTTAGTGATAAATGGATGAATCAAGAGAAGTCAGCAGAAGCCATAGTAGTCTTCGACAAAAGATGAAGGGCCGAACAATCTTTTAAATCTTGAAAGAAACAAGGAGGTGGAGACATCCCGCCAAAACACAGAAAACATCAAGGTATAGACCGAATAGATGGCTACTTATAGAGGGATAAGCTGGAAGCGAAAGAGTATATAAGAGCGTGTAGGGATGTAAACATGGAAATGAAGAAACAAGAAAGTATCAATTTAATTGACAGAATTGCGTCCCATAGAAACCTATGGAATGCATATAAGAAAGTAAAAGGAAATGGAGGAGCACCTGGAATCGATGGTATCACGGTTGATGGACTGAAGGCGCATTTAATAAAATATGAGGAACCATTGAAAAGGAAATTAAAAGATGGTTCCTACCAACCTCAACCAGTGAAACGAGTAGCTATCCCAAAAGCGGATGGCTCCAAACGATATCTAGGTATACCATGTGTATTGGACAGAGTTGTTCAACAAGCCATTCTACAAGTCATCCAACCAATAATTGATCCACACTTTTCAGACAAAAGTTTTGGCTTTCGAAAAGGTCGAAACCAACACCAGGCAATTGCCCTCGCTAAGAAATATTACGAGGAAGGTTATCGAACAGTGGTGGACTGTGACTTGAAAAGTTACTTCGATACGATTCATCACCAGCGACTACGAGCTTATTTGGAAGAATTCATAACAGATAAAATAGTACTTAAGCTAATATGGAAATTCTTACGCTCAGGCATATTGGACAAGGACATCCTCATTGAAACGACAGAAGGTACACCCCAAGGGGGTCCACTCTCTCCAATTCTAGCAAACGTGTATTTAAACAAGCTAGATAGAGAGTTAGAAAAACGAGGACACCGATTCATTCGCTATGCGGATGATTTTGTGATTTATGTAAAGTCACCAAGAGCAGGTGAACGCGTCATGACCAGTGTCAAGAATTTTATCGAAGATGAACTGGGTCTCACAATCAATGAGCAGAAAAGTAAAGTGTGTGGCGCAACAGCAGCTACATTCTTAGGGTTTCATCTACAAAATCTGTCGGGAAAGTGGGATACCGACCAATCAAGTCCGCCAAGAAACGACTAAAAGATAAGCTAAGAATACTGACGAGTCGTAAACGAACAGGGACATTTAGTGAGATTGTGAAAAGAATCAATCAAACAACGGTTGGTTGGATTAATTACTATGGAGTTGCCAACATGAAAACTTTCATCCAAGAATTACAGGGATGGTTAAACCATCGCTTACGTCAATTAATATGGAAACGGTGGAAGCTACCACGAACTAAATATGTGAAATTACGCCAATACGGAATCCAACATGATGAAGCGATGAAAACGGCGCATTCAAGAAAAGGGTACTGGCGAATATCACGAAGCGAGGTTCTACACCAAGCCATTCCAAATAAAAGGCTCGTAAAATGGGGACTGAAAGACCTGTCCCAATTTTACGAGCAAAGATACTCAAAAGGTTGAACCGCCGTATACGGAACCGTACGTACGGTGGTGTGAGAGGTCGGCTAGCCAATTAATGGCTAGCCTCCTACTCGATTTGCGTTAAAAGCTCTCTTAAGATAATAAACAATGCTGCTATTTTCAAGGGTTGAATAATTTCTTAATTATAAAACCTGTGTTGAGTCAATTAACCGGCAACCGGAATTCACTTTAGACGAATATAATTTAATGGCTACTGCTTGGGAAAAGGAACAGAGGTTTTCCGGTTATTTAATGAAAGTTGGAATGACAATGCAAATAGTTTAGTTGCCGCTAGTTTAGAGGACTGTTTAAACCGATTTTCTACGAATAATGTATGTAGAGGTATTCATATCCCCGGCTTAACAAAAAGCTGGTAAAAGCAATTTAAAAGGCGATAACAAGGATTTAACATCAGATTCGTAGTTTCTAAATAAAGCTACGGCAGGTACAAACATCAGCTAACGAAATAGCATCATTTTAAGTGCATTTTAATATGAATATTATTATGATAGAATAACATAAAACATTGAAAAACACTGGAAAAAATATAAAGATAAAGAGTACATTTAGAAACCAATAGGTGGAAATCTTTAAAATGGTTATTCTATCATTACTTTAAAAAATAATGATAAATGTACGGATATTTTCTTGACAGCTTTAGTATATAAAATGTATAAATAAGTAGTCGTATATTCTAAAACACTAAATATTTATAAGTAATATTAATAATTATATCAGAATGATTTATAAATATTAAAAACAAGTCTTGATAAAGTAAGTGAAACATATTAGAATTTCGTTATACTAAGTAAACGTTTTCATCTGCAACATAGATGAATAAATGGAAAAATTAGAAAATAAATATATTTTATAAAAATAATTTCAAAAAAGGTATTGCATTATAAAAAAAGTAATGATAATATAAATCTTGTCCTTAAGAGAAAGGACATGCGGTTACGAAAAAATAATCAGCATATACCCATTGGAGGATTAGCTCAGCTGGGAGAGCACCTGCCTTACAAGCAGGGGGTCGGCGGTTCGAGCCCGTCATCCTCCACCATTTCTAAATGCCGGTGTAGCTCAGTTGGTAGAGCAACTGACTTGTAATCAGTAGGTCGAGGGTTCGACTCCTTTCGCCGGCACCATTTAGAGAGCCATTAGCTCAGTTGGTAGAGCATCTGACTTTTAATCAGAGGGTCGAAGGTTCGAGTCCTTCATGGCTCACCAGTTTTTATATTGTCTGCTGCGGGTGTGGCGGAATTGGCAGACGCACTAGACTTAGGATCTAGCGCCGCAAGGCGTGGGGGTTCGACTCCCTTCACCCGCACCATTTTAATTTCATAATACTGTCAGAGTAAAAATATCTTATGCATTTTGCGGAAGTAGTTCAGTGGTAGAACACCACCTTGCCAAGGTGGGGGTCGCGAGTTCGAACCTCGTCTTCCGCTCCAAAAAATGCCGGGGTGGCGGAACTGGCAGACGCACAGGACTTAAAATCCTGCGGTGAGTGATCACCGTGCCGGTTCGATTCCGGCCCTCGGCACCATCTTTACAATAAACAATATGCGCCCGTAGCTCAATTGGATAGAGCGTCTGACTACGGATCAGAAGGTTGTGGGTTCGACTCCTGCCGGGCGCGCCATATTATTTCGGAATGTAGCTCAGCTTGGTAGAGCACTTGGTTTGGGACCAAGGGGTCGTAGGTTCGAATCCTGTCATTCCGACCATCATTTATGGGGCCTTAGCTCAGCTGGGAGAGCGCCTGCCTTGCACGCAGGAGGTCAGCGGTTCGATCCCGCTAGGCTCCACCATATTTTTTGTAACCAAAATAAAGATCCTGGCGGTGTAGCTCAGTTGGCTAGAGCACTCGGTTCATACCCGAAAGGTCGTGGGTTCGACTCCCTCTGCCGCCATCTTAAAGGACCTTTAGCTCAGTTGGTTAGAGCAGACGGCTCATAACCGTCCGGTCACAGGTTCGAGTCCTGTAAGGTCCACCAGTTAACGTACTAATCATAATGGAGGTATACCCAAGTCTGGCTGAAGGGATCGGTCTTGAAAACCGACAGGCGGGTAACACCGCGCGGGGGTTCGAATCCCTCTACCTCCTCCATTTTTACAAACTGGGTACTTTAAACAGATTCAACCATCATATTATCGCGGGGTGGAGCAGTGGTAGCTCGTCGGGCTCATAACCCGAAGGTCGCAGGTTCAAGTCCTGCCCCCGCAACCAAATGGTCCCGTGGTGTAGCGGTTAACATGCCTGCCTGTCACGCAGGAGATCGCCGGTTCGATCCCGGTCGGGACCGCCATTTGTGGGTTTGTAGCTCAGTTGGTAGAGCATTAGATTGAAGCTCTAAGTGTCGGCGGTTCGATTCCGTCCAAACCCACCATTTGCGGGTGTAGTTTAGTGGTAAAACCTCAGCCTTCCAAGCTGATGTTGTCGGTTCGATTCCGATCACCCGCTCCAGTTTTTAAATAGGGCCTATAGCTCAGCTGGTTAGAGCGCACGCCTGATAAGCGTGAGGTCGATGGTTCGAGTCCATTTAGGCCCACCATAGTATTATTCCGAAGTAGCTCAGTTGGTAGAGCATCCGGCTGTTAACCGGCAGGTCGCAGGTTCGAGTCCTGCCTTCGGAGCCATTTTTTCTATTTTTGGGGACATACTCAAGAGGCTGAAGAGGCGCCCCTGCTAAGGGTGTAGGTCGCGTAAGCGGCGCGAGGGTTCAAATCCCTCTGTCTCCGCCATCGGCCCGTTGGTCAAGTGGTTAAGACACCGCCCTTTCACGGCGGTAACACGGGTTCGAATCCCGTACGGGTCATACATAGAAAAGCGGAAACGCTAAGTACTTTTACATGTACTTAGCGTTTTTTTGTATAAAAAGGAGAGATTCCAGTGAACGAATATTTAAAAGTATTTGATCAATATTATAAGCAAACTGGTATTGAACAACGTGATTTCATTCATGCAAACGGTTATTGGCATGAAGTATTTCATTGCTGGATTATTGAAAGAACAGATTCTGAATGGCGCATTTATTTACAGTTGAGAAGTAAAAATAAAAAGGATTATCCAAATCAATTTGATATTACAGCAGCCGGTCATATACTCGCATCGGAGACGGTTGAAGATGGTGTACGCGAATTAGAGGAAGAAGTAGGGATTAACGTTAGGTTTTCGCAATTAATATCTCTTGGGGTCATTCCGTACAGTATAGACAATGAAAAAATTAAGGATTATGAGTTTGCAAATGTGTTTATATATGAGTTAAGGGGAGGAATTGAGCAGTTCACTCTTCAACGAGAAGAACTGGATGGTATATACTCTGTTGACTTAAATCAATTTATATTGCTCGCGACCAGTAAAATAAAGAAAATTGAAGTATCGGGTTATAAATACATAAATGAAAAACGTCATTATGAAACGAAGCAAATCGGACTGGAGCAAATGTCTACACTGCCTGAAAGTTATTTGCTTGAGTTTATCCCGAGAATGAAACAAAAGTTAATTGAAGCAACCTGAAATTTAGGTTAGCTTCTTTTTTATCAAAAAAGTTAATTCACGATTGACCTTCACGTTGCGTCAACCTTTATAGTACTAAATAGGAGGTGATCACGTGCTGATTAACGAACTAGTAAAGCTTTCGGGTGTGAGTGCACGCACACTGCGTTATTATGATGAAATCGGTTTGCTGCGACCTTCTGCAGTTGCGGAAAATGGCTACCGTCAATATAGTCAACAGGATATTGACCGGTTACAGCAAATACTATTTTATCGGGAGCTTGATTTTAAGTTAGAGGAAATAAAAAAATTGCTCGGTCATCCTGATTATGAAGTAAAAGAAGCACTAAAAAAACAATCTGAGCTTTTGCAAAAGAAAAAACGATATATCGACGACTTACTAATAACAATAGAACAAACAATCCAAACGATGGAAGGGGAAATTAAAATGACAAATGAACAAAAGTTTGACGTGTTTAAAAACAAATTGATTGAAGAAAACGAGAAGAACTACGGCCAGGAAGTACGTGAGAAATACGGTGAGTCTCAAGTGGATGCAAGCAATAAAAAATTTAAGGATATGACTGAAGAGCAATTTAATGCAATGCAGCAATTGGAGAACCAACTATTTGAACGATTAAAAGAAGCAATGGTGTCCGGTGACGTAACGTCAGACGTTGCTATGGAAGCAGCGGAGCTTCATAAACGCTGGCTAAGCTTCTCCTGGGCAAAGTATACTCCAGAAGCACATATAGGCCTAGCACAAATGTATGTAGGCGATGAACGGTTTACTGCTTACTATGATGAGCGTATCGGTACCGGTGCTACACAGTTTTTGCATGATGTAATCACTGTTTATGCAGCGAACAAATAAGAAAAGATGTTTAGAAATCCTCATATAGGTAATATTTTATTAATGGAAAAAAGGGGGATTTTATATGGATATCAATCAATTACAACAATTACGCAGCATTTTGGAAGAGGAGCTTGCAACGTTGCAGGAACATGTTAGTGAAGAACCTCCTTTAGAGGATACAGAAATAACTGCAGTTGATAATCATCCGGCAGACGCAGCAACAGATTTAACGACAATTGTTACAGAAAAAACATTAAGTGAATTGAAGGAAGACGAAATCGAAAAAATTCAAACGGCTTTAAACGCAATGGATGAGGGTACGTACGGGGAATGTATCGTATGTGGGAAAGAGATTCCCTTTGAGCGTTTAGAAGCGGTTCCGACAACTCTAACATGTATTGATCATGTAGAAGAAGTGACTGAATAGTTAAAGAGGTATGTTGATCATTCAACATACCTCTACCAGTTTTAAATAAAATATGAAATTAATAGACCTACAGCCAACAAGAAACCGAAAATCGTGTTGGTTTGGGCTGTAAATTTCATTGCCGGCATTACTTCAAGCGGTTTTTCTTTCGCTCGGAATAACTTAATCGCTTCAAACGGTTTCTTAACGCTTAATAATACTAGTAGTGCCCATGGTGTCAAATGACCAAGAACGATAAGAACAATGATCCAAATATACGAAACAATAAAGAAACCAGCAAGTACTGTTACAGCGTTATGTCGGCCAACTAAAATGGCCATCGTTTTACGTCCGCCTTCTGTATCTCCAACAATATCCCGGATATTATTAGATAGCATAATTGCCCCAACTAAAATCATACTCGGCACAGAAATAATTACAGCATCAGCTGTTACATCTCCTGTTTGAATAAAGAAGGCAATTAGAACAATACCCATACCCATTACTGCCCCTGAAACCAGCTCCCCGAACGGTGAATAGGCAATCGGATACGGTCCTCCAGTATACAAATAGCCGATCAGCATACATACAAGACCGACAGCAACAAGCCACCAGGATGTCATGGCACATATGTATACGCCTAATAGCATCGCGATAGCGTAAAAGCTTAGCGCGATAGCCATAATTGTTTTTGGTGCTACCCCATGTCGGACGATTGTGCCTCCAATACCGACTGAGTTTTCATTATCCAGGCCAAGTTTATAATCATAGTATTCATTGAACATATTCGTTGCTGCCTGTATCAGCATACTGGCAATAAGCATTGCAAAAAATAGTCCGAAATGAATTATTTCATGATTTATTGAAAGTGCCATAGACGTACCTAATAATACAGGTACAAATGAAGCTGTTAATGTGTGGGGACGTGTTAAATGCCACCAGACTTTAAATCCCTTGTCCGCTTCAACGACTTTTGTCATAAAAAAACGCTCCTAACTAAATACAATTATCTAAACTATTGTAATGCAAATAAAACAAATTGAACAGAGTGAAGGGTCAATACATGTAACGTTTGCTCGAAAAATGTTATGATAGGAAGGTATTATTTACTGCGCGAACGCAAAAAAATGAGCAAATTATATAAAAATTCAGGTACGTATTAAAATAACGCTATACTTGCATCATACTTAGTGAATTTGCAACATGACGGAGGGAATTTTCATGCAACACAAGTGGTACAACGCCACTGAAATAGAAGTAGGCTCAAATTCAAAGCAAATTTTTTATATGGAAACAATCGAAGTAAGCCGATTATCCGCATTGGCATTTTTTGCGGCGGGCGAATCGAAGTATAATGGAAAACGCAACTACTGGCAAAATCGTGAAAAAACCTTTACATTGGTTGGTTTAGGACATGCCTATACAATCGAAAACAATGCGTCTGACGCCCGTTTTGATTTAGTAGAACATGAATGGAAAAAACTGACGAGTCAAATTATACAGGAAGATCAGCATCTGCAGCCAATCCTTTTCGGCGGCTTTACTTTTGATCCACAAAATGAAGTTTCGGCAGAATGGACAAACTTCCCGCAAAGCTATTTTACTGTCGCAACACATCAATTAGTTATTCGCAATGATAAAGCTTATGTAACAATCAACTATATTACGGATGAGGAAAACAGCGCGAAAACGTTTGAAGCACTTCGTAAAGAACGTGATGAACTTATTCATGCAGCACAGGTGAAGGAAGTGAAAACTTATCCGAAACCGACGATGACAAGCTATATGGAACCATTTAAGCAGGAATATTTGAACTCCATCAATAAAGTGACAAGCCTGATCAAAGCAAACGAGGCGCAAAAGGTTGTCATTGCACGATCTTTAGCATTGCAATTTGAGGAAAAGATTACATCTCCGCAAATTTTATCGCATGTCGTACATGAGCAGCCGGAGAGCTATTTGTTTGGCTTGGAGCATGGTGATTTACTGTTTTACGGTGCATCACCTGAACGTTTAGTCAAAGTAGACAACGGACGTGCCTATTCTTCATGTGTGGCAGGCTCGATTAAGCGCGGTACAACAGCTGAAGCCGACGAGGAATTAGGAAAAACGTTGCTGAGCGATATGAAAAACCTTGGTGAGCATCATTATGTGGTTGAGATGATTACCGATACATTTAACAAAAATTGTAAGGGAGTAAAAGTCCCTCATGGACCGAAGCTATTAAAAATTCGTGATATCCAGCATTTATATACACCAGTTGAAGGACAGTTGAATGAAGATGCGACCATTTTACAGCTCGTAAAACATTTGCATCCAACACCAGCTTTAGGCGGTGTCCCGCGTGAACAGGCAATGAAAATAATCCGAACATATGAACCGATGAACCGAGGGCTGTATGCGGCACCAATCGGCTGGCTGGATGCCGATGGAAACGGCGAGTTTGCAGTAGCAATTCGTTCGGCAGCGTTAGTACAGGATAAAGCGTACTTATATGCAGGCGGAGGCATTGTCGAAGATTCGGAAGCACAATCGGAATATGAAGAGACACTCGTGAAATTCCGTCCAATGCTTCGAGCTTTAGGAGGCCAGTTACATGAATGAACGTGAAGTATTATCCAATTATGTTTACACAATTGTGTCAGCGTTAGTAGCATCAGGTGTTGAGCAGGTTGTCGTTAGTCCCGGCTCCCGCTCTACACCGCTTGCCTATGCATTTGCCTCAACGAAGGAAATCGAAATGCATCGCCAAGTCGATGAACGGGCCGCAGCCTTTTATGCGCTGGGCTTAGCTAAATCGACTGCAAAACCAGTCGTACTCGTTTGTACCTCGGGAACAGCGGCGGCCAATTACTATCCGGCCATTGTCGAAGCAAAATATGCACGAGTGCCGCTAATCGTTTTAACAGCAGACCGTCCGCATGAATTGCGTGAAGTAGGAGCACCTCAGACGATTAATCAAGTGCGGTTATACGGTGAAAATGTAAAATGGTCGGCAGAATTTCCGATTCCGGATGAGGCACCGCAAACGCTTCCATTTATCGAACGCCATACAGTGCGTGCGGTAAATATTGCAACAACAGCACCGTTTGGACCGGTCCATTTAAATATACCTTTCCGTGAACCGTTAATCATCGATTTTGCGGAAACATTGCCGGTTTCAACCTATATTAAAAGCTATACAAATGAGCTTCAGCCTGCCAAGCAAGCGGTAGCTGAACTGACAGAAATCATCGAACAAACAACGACCGGAATCCTGATCGTAGGGGAATTGCCGCTAGGAACGAACACGGAACATTTATGGGATTTTATTCGTGAAGTGAAATGGCCGGTAATGATGGAAAGCTTATCGAACCTGCGCACAGAAATACCGGAAGATTGCCAAATCTATGCGATTACTACATATGATGCATTGATGAAAAATGAGCGCTTCAAGCGAAATGTCCGACCACAAACGGTCATTCGTTTCGGGGCACAGCCTGTTTCTAAATTTTTAATGCAGTTTATCGTACAGGCAAACCCGCAAAGCTACATTGTCATCGATGAAGATCCGATGTATAGAGATTCTACTCATATGTCGACACATTTCATTCATGCCTTGCCAGGAGAATGGCTGTCAGATGTGAAGTTAGGGCATTCCCAAGCAGAAATGGCTTACGTTCAATTTTGGAAAATGGCAGATCTGCTAGCAGCTGATGTTATTGAAAAGTACAGTCAATTTGCCGATGACGAAGGGGCAATGGTACAGGCATTCCTTACAAGTATTGAGGAAGACGCCGACATTTATGTCAGCAGCAGTATGCCGATTCGTGATATCGATACGTTTTTACTTACACAAAATCGTCCTGTCCAAATTTTCGCAAACCGCGGAGCAAACGGGATTGATGGGGTAACATCTACAGCACTTGGCTTCAGTAATGGTCGCAAAAACCGTAAAACGTACTTATTGATTGGGGATTTAGCATTTTTACATGATGCCAATGCGTTTGTGGCGAGCCGATATCAGGAGTGCGATTTAACGGTAATTGTCATGAATAATGACGGTGGCGGCATTTTCTCTTATTTACCGCAATCGAAGGTAGAGGAGCATTATGAAGATCTTTTTGGTACACCGACTGCATTGACATTCGAACAAATGGCCAAAATGTATGGGCTGGATTACGTAAATGCAACATCATTGGATCAATTTACGGCTGCATTGTCTGCGGAAAAACAAACATCCATTAAATTAATCGAAGCTTTCACAAATCGGGAAGAGAATGTGAAGCAGCATCGTCAGCTATGGGCACGGATTCATGAGGTGATGGAACAATGGCTCGATTCACTGTAAAAGGGTTGGAAGTGCATATTGAACAGTGGAATGAACAGGAAGCTCAAACGATTGTATTTCTCCACGGTTTTACAGGGAGCACAAATACTTGGAAAAAGATTATTTCGCAACTGCCGTCAAACATCCGGTGTATCGCTGTTGATCTGATCGGACATGGTAAAACAGCAGCACCGACTACTGTTGAATGTTACTCGATGGCATTTCAAGTGGAACTGCTGCATGAACTGTTCCATCAATTACAGCTTGATACTTTTACGCTTGTAGGCTATTCGATGGGAGGTCGTGTGGCGCTTAGCTATGCGGTTTGTTATCCGTCTGGAATCGAGCATCTGCTTTTGGAAAGTTCTTCTCCAGGCCTATTGGATGAACAGCAGCGTACTATACGAAAACAGGCGGATGATACACTCGCTGAAAAGATACTTGCCAATGGGATTGAATCATTCGTTAACAAATGGGAAAATATCCCGCTGTTTGCATCTCAAAAAAGTCTTCCTGCAGAAGTACAGCAGGAAATTCGATCAGAGCGCATGCAGCAAAAAGAAATCGGTCTGGCAAATAGTCTGCGTGGTATGGGGACAGGTGTAATGCCGGAACTTTGGGGTAAGCTTAATACATTAACAATGCCTGTGACACTAGTTACCGGACAGCTTGACGAAAAATTCGTTCAATTAAACAATGAAATGCAAGAGCTTATTGAAAAAGCAAATCATCTTATTATTCCAGCAGTTGGCCACGCAATTCATGTGGAAAATCCGACAAAGTTTGCTACAATAGTAAAGGAAACGATTTCATAACCGAATTAGGAGGCAATATATATGACAAAGCAACGTCTATGGACATCTTTACATACTTACGAAGATATTAAGTATGAATACTATAACGGAATCGCAAAAATTACGATTAACCGTCCAGAAGTTCGCAACGCTTTCCGTCCAAAAACAACAGCGGAAATGATCGATGCTTTCACACGTGCTCGTGATGATGAGCGTGTTGGCGTAATTATTTTAACAGGTGAGGGCGAGCATGCATTCTGCTCAGGCGGCGACCAAAAAGTACGCGGTCATGGCGGCTATGTAGGCGATGACGAAATTCCTCGTTTAAACGTTTTAGATTTACAAACGTTGATCCGTAAAATTCCGAAACCGGTTGTAGCAATGGTAGCAGGTTATGCAATCGGCGGCGGCCACGTACTGCACGTAGTATGTGACTTAACAATCGCTGCAGAAAATGCACGTTTCGGTCAAACAGGACCTAAAGTCGGTTCATTCGATGCTGGTTACGGTTCAGGTTACCTGGCCCGTATCGTAGGACACAAAAAAGCTCGTGAAATCTGGTACTTATGCCGTCAGTACGATGCGCAGCAAGCACTTGAAATGGGCTTAGTAAACACAGTTGTACCATATGAGCAGTTAGAAGATGAAACAGTAAAATGGTGTGAAGAGATGCTGGAAATGTCTCCAACAGCATTACGTTTCCTAAAAGCTGCAATGAACGCAGACACAGACGGTTTAGCTGGTATCCAACAGCTTGCCGGTGATGCGACACTTCTTTACTACACAACTGATGAAGCAAAAGAAGGCCGCGATGCATTCAAAGAGAAACGTAAACCAGACTTCGGTCAATTCCCACGTTTCCCTTGATTTGTTCGTTATACTATTCAAAAGGGATGTCCGAAAACTTTGGACATCCCTTTTCTTTACGATAGGAGGAAAAAATAGATGCAGCCAAACTGGATAAAGCAACGGGCCTATTTAACACCGAATCGGGTTGCACTGAGCTTTCATGACGAGCAATGGACATTTAATGAGCTTTATATAAAGTCTGTCGGCTTAGCATATAAATTAAATACACTTCGTTTAACGAATGGAAAAAGGGTAGCGATATTAGCACCTTCAACACCTCCTTTAATCGAACTGCTTTATGCATGTATGCAGGCACAGTGTGAAATGGTGCTTTTAAATGGAAGACTAGCTAAGCAGGAGCTTGCGTATCAAGTTGAAGATGCGGAAGTGGACGCGATATTAGTGGCCGATGAGGAGCTTGCCAAACTTCCGGATGATTCCCGGATCATTGCGTTTTCCAAGCTCTATGAGACAGCCGAGTCGGAATATGAAATTGCAGCCCAGTGGGAAGAGGACTTTGCACTGACGATCATGTATACATCCGGAACAACAGGGTTTCCTAAAGGCGTTTGCCAAACTGTTTCGAACCATAGTTCCAGCGCGATCAGCTCGGCATTGAACTTAGGCATTTCAGAGAAGGATACATGGCTTTGTACTGTTCCGATTTTTCATATAAGTGGTTTTTCGATTGTTGTCCGTTCATTGCTGTATGGGATGAAAATACGTTTATATGAAAAATTCGATGCCAAAAAGTGTGCTCAGGAAATTATCGAAGGTACGGTTACAAAAATGTCGGTCGTTTCGGTCATATTGGAAAATATACTTTCTGAAATGGAGCAGGCTGGTCAAAAAGCGCATCCGCATTTTACAACTGCATTGGCAGGTGGGGGTCCAGTACCGGTCGATTATTTAAAGCGTGCGGAAAAATTGGACTTACGTGTTGCCCAAACTTACGGTATGACTGAAACATCTTCACAAACTGCAACATTGGCAAACGAAGATGCCATGACACATATCGGTTCGGCCGGGAAGCCGCTGTTTTTCAATGAAATTAAAATTGATGAAAAAGACGGGGATGCCATAGGTGAAATTTTAATCCGCGGACCTCATGTAACACCGAAATATATCGGACGCTTTAAAGACAAACCGACGACCATCGATGGCTGGCTTCATACAGGAGATGTCGGTTATTTAGATGAACAAGGGTATTTATATGTCGTCGATCGCCGCAGTGACTTGATCATTTCAGGTGGCGAAAATATTTATCCGGCTGAAATTGAAAATATTCTCCTCGGACATCCGAATGTTAAAGAGGCGGGTGTTTGTGGAATCGAGCATGATAAATGGGGGCAAGTACCTGTTGCCTTTATTGTTGTAAAAAAACAGATGACAGAACAAGAAATCATTGAATTCTGCACACATCACTTAGCAAATTATAAAGTCCCGAAACAAGTTCATTTTGTCAGCCGCTTACCTCGAAGCGGCTCCAATAAGCTTTTGCGAAGAAAGCTGATGCAGCTGCTGGAAGAGTGATGCCGAAAGAAAAAGGTCCAAGCTATTTTATGCTTGGACCTTTTTGTTATTAATTGCTTAAAGCTTGTTTGAGGACATCCATATTTTGACGCATTAATGTAAAGTAGTCTTCATCGTTTTGAATATCTTCATTTGTTAAAACACTTAAATTGTGCAATGTTAATGTTTCTGCATTTACTTCTTTTTGAATTATTTCCGTTAATTTTGATGAAACGTTTTGTTCGAAGAAAATATATTGGATATCTTCTTTGTTTGCTAAATCAACAATTGCCGTTAACTCCTTTTGCGAAGGTTCACTTTGTGAGTTAAGACCAGCTACAGGAACTTGATTGAAACCGTAATGTCCTGCAATATATCCGAATGCAGCATGCGATACAAAGAAAGTTTTCTTCGTCGTAGCTGCGGCCATCGATTCAAATTCTGAATGCAATGCTGCAAGTTCTGTTACTAATTGCTCGTAATTTAAATTGAATATAGCTTCATGTTCAGGTAATGCCGCGACAAGTTCATCTTTAATCGTTAATGCCAATTGCTGTGAAATAACCGGGGATAACCATACATGGGCATCATGTTCTTCATGTGCGTGCTCTTCGCCGTGATCATGTCCGTGGTCATCATGTTCCTCTTGTTCGGCATGTGTATGTCCTGTTGAAATATGGAGCTGATCTTCCGTTACATTAGCAGCTGTAGCAACTAATTTTACATCTTCATTTGCCAAAGTTTTTTGTGCATTTTCAACAAAACCTTCTAATCCAAGACCGACATAGAAAAATAAATCCGCATCTGCCAACGCCATCATATCTTTTTGGGTTGGTTCAAATGAATGTTCATTTGCACCTGCTGGATAAATAGAAGAGACATCAACAAATTCCCCGCCAATTTGTTCTGTGAAATACTGCAATGGATAAACAGTTGTATAAACAGAAAGGGCATCTTCATTTTGCTGTGATTCGCTTGTATCTTTTTTAGTATCGTCTGCGTTACAAGCAGCTAATAATAAAATAAGTGTAAACATCGAAATGATTGAAAACCATTTTTTCATTGTAAATAAATCTCCTTAAATAGTAATAATTACGATTTGTATTTTTGAACATTTTTAATCTTACAGGATTCGATAAAAAAAAACAATAAAAAAAGGCTTCGAAAATTATTTTTTTTTCGAAGGCCATTTTTCAGGTACTGGATCGAATCCACCTGGATGTAGCGGCTGACATTTTAGTATTCGAATAACGGTCATGATCGATCCTTTAATTGCACCATGTTTTTGAATTGCTTCAATTCCATAGTGTGAGCATGTCGGATGGAACCGGCAAGAAGGTGGCGTCATAGGCGAAATATATTTTTGGTAAAGACGAATTAATCCGATAAACAGTTTTTTCATTGCTATTTTTGCTCTCCATTTTTATAAGTCCGAACTGGTTTGGCATCAACGGTTTGTTTTAATGATACGCTGTTTTTTCGGGCAAGTAAAATAATAGAGAATGCGAATATTCCCATAATCGTTACGATAATAATCAATACAATAGGTAAACTCATATTTTTCACCTCGCTTCCTTCCATTTTACAGGAAAAAATGTGGAGGATGTGAATAATGGTTGAACTAAATGTTTTAAGAAGTGGAAGAACGGATATAATACAAGCATGATACATTTCTAAAAATAATAGAAATAGTAAGCTGATTATATATCAGGATTAAAATTTCGCTTAGAAATTTTAAATATAATTTATGAGGTGAAGGACAATGGCAAAGAAACAATTAAACACTCAATTAAATGATTTAGTATCAACATGGTCGGTAATGTACACAAAGTTACATAACTATCACTGGTATGTAAACGGACCATCATTCTTTACATTACACGTAAAATTTGAAGAGCTTTACAATGAAGTAACATTAAATTTAGATGAAATCGCGGAACGTATTTTAACGAAGGGCGGCAAACCTGTTGCAACATTAAAGGAACATTTAGACCTTTCTTTAATTGAAGAAGCATCAGGAAAAGAAGAAACAGAGGAAATGGTTTCTATCTTAATCAAAGACTTCAATACGATTATGGACGCTTTAAATAAGGCTATGGAAACAGCTTCAGAAGAAGGCGATGATCGTACAGAGGATCTACTGAACGCCCAATTCCAAAGCCTCGAGAAACATACATGGATGTTAAATGCTTATTTAGGCAAATAATATCGGACAAACGACTCCAAATGCGGGGTCGTTTTTATTTGGTGTGCCCGGCATGCACAACAGCCTGGTGGTGAAAGTCCACTACAGGCTTGGCAGTAGGAACTGTTAGCGAAAGACAAGGGTGTCCATGGTGACGTGGAATCTGAAGGAAGTCGGACGCAAACTCTCGAACTGACGAACAGAAATCAGATAAAAGGCTGACTTGGGACGGATGAGCTTGCCAAACAAAGCGAAGTCCAATACTGCCCAAATCCCATACAGTAAATCTGGCAGTTACATGAGAGGAAGGCGGTTGTGCTTACCCGGGGAGGTCTCTTGAGGGTTATTCAATTAACAATTTGTTTAGTGATAAATGGATGAATCAAGAGAAGTCAGCAGAAGCCATAGTAGTCTTCGACAAAAGATGAAGGGCCGAACAATCTTTTAAATCTTGAAAGAAACAAGGAGGTGGAGACATCCCGCCAAAACACAGAAAACATCAAGGTATAGACCGAATAGATGGCTACTTATAGAGGGATAAGCTGGAAGCGAAAGAGTATATAAGAGCGTGTAGGGATGTAAACATGGAAATGAAGAAACAAGAAAGTATCAATTTAATTGACAGAATTGCGTCCCATAGAAACCTATGGAATGCATATAAGAAAGTAAAAGGAAATGGAGGAGCACCTGGAATCGATGGTATCACGGTTGATGGACTGAAGGCGCATTTAATAAAATATGAGGAACCATTGAAAAGGAAATTAAAAGATGGTTCCTACCAACCTCAACCAGTGAAACGAGTAGCTATCCCAAAAGCGGATGGCTCCAAACGATATCTAGGTATACCATGTGTATTGGACAGAGTTGTTCAACAAGCCATTCTACAAGTCATCCAACCAATAATTGATCCACACTTTTCAGACAAAAGTTTTGGCTTTCGAAAAGGTCGAAACCAACACCAGGCAATTGCCCTCGCTAAGAAATATTACGAGGAAGGTTATCGAACAGTGGTGGACTGTGACTTGAAAAGTTACTTCGATACGATTCATCACCAGCGACTACGAGCTTATTTGGAAGAATGTATTTGTTAAGCTAAAACTGAGCCACAAACGCAATTGAAATATGAGCCACTTTATATCAAAATAATCCTAACTGTTAAAAGTTAGGAGGATATAGAGGTGATCAGTTTGGAGAAAAAGCAATTGGTATTGATTGAGTACTACCAGCACAATACAAGTCAGCGTCAAATTGCAGAGAAGCTTAATATGTCACGAAATACTGTTAAGAAATATATCGAACAAGACTTAGCGGCAAGACAACAAGATACAAGGAATTTACCGATTACAGATAATTACGTTACGCCTCCGGCATATAAAAAGCGTAAGGGAAAAAAGAGAGCTTTAACAAATACGGTGATGAAGCGTATTCGCGAGATGATGAAACAGAATGAAAATAAGCGTGAAGTAAATATGCATAAGCAGCAATTAAAGATTATTGATATACATGACAAACTTTTAGATGAAGGGTTTAAAATCGGCTATACGACAGTTCGCAATTTCGTGAATCGTGAGGAAAAGAAGCAAAAGGAAGTATTCATCCGCCAAGAGCCTAAAGTTGGTCGTGAAATTGAGTTTGATTGGGGAGAAGTAAAGTTATTTATCGATGGAAAACTAAGAAGTTTTTCAATGGCCGTATTTACTCTAGCCTATAGTAACGATCGCTTTGCGCGACTCTACGAATCAGAAACAATGGTTTGTGTACAGGATGCACACGTAAAATGTATCGAAGCTTTAGGCTTTGTGCCACACGTTTTTACATACGATAATATGCGTACAGTTGTCAAAAACTTTATCGGTTATGATCGTTTTATTACCGACGGTATGAAAAGTTTATCCTTGCATTATCATTTTCAAATACGACTTTGTCAGCCTCGTAAAGGCAATGAAAAAGGCCATGTGGAGCGAAGTGTGGAATACATACGTCGCAAAGCATTTGCGCATCGAGATACGTTTGTTTCTTTAGAAGAGGCACAGGAGTATTTAGTTTCTATTATCGAAAAATTAAATGGTCGCGTTCATTATTTGAAAGAGAAAACACATCATGAATTGATGTTGGAAGAAAAAGCTGAACGAGCTGGCAGTTTAACAGCGGCACCGTTCGACCCTGCAGAATTAGTGGAGCTACGTGTGGATAAATATAGTACGGTTACCTACCGTCACAATCGCTACTCTGTACCCGAGGGGCATGTAGGAGAATACATTAAGTTAAAAGCTCGTGCAGAGGAAGTGCTTCTATTTAGCGAAGGTGAATGCATCGCGAAGCATAAACGAAGCTGGCAAGTTCATGCCTGGGTGATGAATATCTACCACTATTTAAACACCTTGGAAAAGAAAAAAGGTGCCTTAGCCCAAAGTGAATGTTTGAGCCAAGCACCAAAAGATATAAAAAATATCTACCACCGCTATTATATCGGAAATGAAAAAGATTTTCTAGAACTACTTGTTTATGTCAAAGAACGAGATTGCCTAACAAGAGTACTAGAAGTCATTACTGAACTAGAAAAGAACCCTTTGGTTCATCTAACAACGGAAAAAATCATTTTCTTAGCAGAACAGTCAGCTGAAGTACGTACTGTTTTAACTGGCCAAGATGATGTCACCAGTCAATCTTTAGATAATTTATCTTCATTAGCAGCATTATTTCATTCTAAAGGAACAGGAGTGGTTCATTAATGGACAAGCAAAAAGAGATGATTGAAATGTGTAAAGAATTACGTTTACCAAGTATTCGTTCTTTACTTGAACAAGAAGTATTATTTGAACAACATACAACCCCGGCTGACTTTCTCTATTTCGCTTTAAAACAGGAAATGGAGGACCGATACGTGCGAGCAAAAGCTAATCGAATTCGATTAGCCAACTTCCCAGAGAAAAAGCTATTAGAGGAATTAGATGTAGAGGCACTGCCGCAAAATGCGGCGGTTCGCCTTCCTCATTTGAAGGAACTAAAGTTTATACAGGAGAAGCAAAATGTATTATTAATTGGCTCACCTGGTACCGGTAAAACCCATCTTGCGATTGGATTAGGCATTGAAGCCTGTTTAGCGGGCTATAAAGTGTATTTCACAAGTGTAGCATCACTTGTGAATCAATTAAAGGAAAGCCGTTCTGCGAGAACATTGCGCTCCTTTGAACTAAAATTTGAGAAGTATGATTTAGTCATCATCGATGAACTCGGGTACATTTCATTCGATAAAGAAGGAGCAGAACTTCTGTTCACGCACTTATCGTTACGTGCCGGTCGAGCAGCGACAATTATAACAAGTAATCTAACGTTTGAACGCTGGGAAGAAGTATTCCACGATCCAGTATTAACATCAGCTTTAACCGATCGACTCACGCATCGAGCGCACATCATCAACATGATTGGTGGCTCCTATCGAATTTTAGAAACGAAAGAATGGATCGAACAGAGCAATTTTTAGTGGCTCATATTTTAATTAACAATTGGCTCATATTTAACTTGCGAAATACAGAAGAATTCATAACAGATAAAATAGTACTTAAGCTAATATGGAAATTCTTACGCTCAGGCATATTGGACAAGGACATCCTCATTGAAACGACAGAAGGTACACCCCAAGGGGGTCCACTCTCTCCAATTCTAGCAAACGTGTATTTAAACAAGCTAGATAGAGAGTTAGAAAAACGAGGACACCGATTCATTCGCTATGCGGATGATTTTGTGATTTATGTAAAGTCACCAAGAGCAGGTGAACGCGTCATGACCAGTGTCAAGAATTTTATCGAAGATGAACTGGGTCTCACAATCAATGAGCAGAAAAGTAAAGTGTGTGGCGCAACAGCAGCTACATTCTTAGGGTTTCATCTACAAAATCTGTCGGGAAAGTGGGATACCGACCAATCAAGTCCGCCAAGAAACGACTAAAAGATAAGCTAAGAATACTGACGAGTCGTAAACGAACAGGGACATTTAGTGAGATTGTGAAAAGAATCAATCAAACAACGGTTGGTTGGATTAATTACTATGGAGTTGCCAACATGAAAACTTTCATCCAAGAATTACAGGGATGGTTAAACCATCGCTTACGTCAATTAATATGGAAACGGTGGAAGCTACCACGAACTAAATATGTGAAATTACGCCAATACGGAATCCAACATGATGAAGCGATGAAAACGGCGCATTCAAGAAAAGGGTACTGGCGAATATCACGAAGCGAGGTTCTACACCAAGCCATTCCAAATAAAAGGCTCGTAAAATGGGGACTGAAAGACCTGTCCCAATTTTACGAGCAAAGATACTCAAAAGGTTGAACCGCCGCATACGGAACCGTACGTACGGTGGTGTGAGAGGTCGGCTAGCCAATTAATGGCTAGCCTCCTACTCGATTTCAGAGGTCATTGGACTACAGACTGACTGCACGATTACTTCCAATGTATAAACGAGATTATTGCAGACCACCTTAACTATGAGGTGAGAATAATGGAAAAAAATAATGTTTATATATCCGTCGCCAATTTAACCTGCAATTTGCATCCGGGATCATCCTATGAATTCGTATTGAAAATGGAACCTTTAAAAGCGCGAGTATTTATGAAACTGTTCAATCAGATGCAACAGTTGGAGGCGTCAAATGCCTTTCGCGCCCATATGCCGTTTATTCCATATCATTTGGACAGATTAAATCATGAGATCGACCACCGTCTAAAAAAAGTCTATGCCCTCATTCATGAATTCGGTGATGAGGAAGCGAAGAAATTCGTAGAGCAACTGCCGTACTTTACTCGCTAATTAGGCGATTTGATTGAACGGGAGACATCTGTTCGTTACACTGTATAGTAGGAGTTGAGCGAAAAGATGTTTACATTTATCGATGAAAATAATTTAAAAGTAGATTTAAGATTTGATGAAGGTCCTTTCGAAGTTGAACCTAAGCATGTATTGGCACTCGTGCAATATGAGGGGAAATGGCTATGCACGATTCATCATCGTCGTGGCGTAGAGTTTCCAGGCGGCAAGCAGGAGCCCGGCGAAACATTATACGAAGCGGCTATCCGTGAAGTTTACGAAGAAGCAAATGTGGTCATAGAAGATGTAAAATGGTTTGCCTACTATATTGTGCATGATGAGATTCCCTTTTGCAAAGCGGTCTTTACTGCTAAAGTAAAGGACATTGAGCCTTTTACGGGAGACCATGAAACAGAAGGCATGTTATGGCTGACAGAAGAAGAACTTTGGCAGCAGCCAAAATTAAGTTTTTATATGCGGGATGCAGGAATGAAAAAGATGTTGCAGGAAGTGAAAAATCATGAACGACAATGGTAAGATTTTTTCGATACGCAATTACCCGTCACCCAATCCTCATATCCGATTAGATGAAATCACGTATTGGTCACAAGGGCTGCGTGTAAAAGGATTATTGGCGCGTCCTAAAGTCTCTGGTACATATGAGGCGCTTTTATATTTGCGTGGGGGACTCCAATCAATCGGCATGGTCAGACCTGCACGCATTGCTCAATTTGCGATGCAAGGCTTCGTTGTATTTGCCCCGTATTATCGGGGAAATCGCGGAGGGGAAGGTAAGGACGAATTTGCCGGCGATGACCGTTATGATGCGGTTAACGGCATAGAAGTCCTGAAACAATTTATTCAGGTAGACAAAGTGAATTTATATGGTTTTTCCCGCGGCGGGTTAATGGTATTGTGGACAGCGATTTTACGTAATGATATTAAATCGCTCGTAACTTGGGCAGGTGTATCGGATGCAACAGCGACATATTGGGAACGTGTTGATATGCGGCGCGGCTTAAAAAGAATAGTAGGCGGTACTCCAAATAAAGTACCGGAAAACTATGATAACCGTACACCATTATTTGAAATCGATAAACTTCAAAACCCCGTACTTATTATTCATGGAACAGAAGATCAGCATGTTGATATAGAGCATGCCTATAAATTGGAGCAGTACTTAAAAAAAGAAGGGAAATCTGTTGTGACATGGTACTCATCCGGATTAAAGCATCATTATCCTCCAAACCTAAACCGTGACACTGTGAAAAACTTATGTGAATGGATGAAACGCCAATAGATACACAACAAAAAAGGGCAGGGACATAAGTAGAATTATTGTTAAATAAGAGGAAAGCCTTTATTAAGAAACGGATATATTGCAAAATTGATTGGAATGGAGGGCGACTCCTGCGGGAATAGCGTGACGCCTGAGACTACAGGCTCAGGCCACGCCCGCGGAAAGCGTCCCGGAATGGAAATCAATTTTAACGCGCAGCAAAAAAACGCTATTTTTCTCAGAGAAAAATAGCGTTTTTGGGGTTATGTCCAAGTCTCTTTCAGTTGAATAAACATAGCTGATTAGTAAATTATACTAATGGGCCGCCTTTTTGAACGATTGTTTCATCAACATTCTCGAATTTCTTGAAATTGTTTTTGAACAGTTCAGCAAGTTCAGCAGCTTTTTTGTCATATGCAGCTTTGTCTGCCCATGCATCACGAGGGTTTAATACGTTAGATGGTACACCTTCCACTGCTACTGGGATGTTTAATCCGAATACAGCATCTTTTGTAGTATCAACGTTATTTAATTGCCCTTCAATTGCAGCACGGACCATTTTACGTGTGTATGAAAGCTTCATACGGCTACCTACACCGTATTCGCCACCAGTCCAACCAGTGTTTACTAGGAATACTTGTGAACCGTGCTCATCAATTTTCTTACCTAATTGCTCTGCATAAACTGTTGCAGCAAGCGGTAGGAATGGAGAACCGAAGCATGTAGAGAATACTGGTTCCGGCTCTGTTACACCACGTTCCGTTCCGGCAAGTTTAGAAGTGAAGCCGCTTAGGAAGTGATACATTGCCTGCTCTTTAGTCAATTTAGAGATAGGAGGTAATACACCAAATGCATCGGCTGTTAAGAAGACGATTGTATTTGGATGCCCTGCTACTGATGGTAAGACAATATTGTCGATAAAGTCGATTGGGTAAGCGACACGTGTGTTTTCAGTTAATGAGCCGTCTGCATAGTCGCATTCGCGTGATTCAGGGTCTACCGCAACGTTTTCCAATACTGAACCAAAGCGGATCGCATTGTAGATTTCCGGCTCATTTTCAGCGGATAGGTTGATCGTTTTAGCATAGCAACCACCTTCAATGTTGAATACACCGTTGTCAGACCAGCCGTGCTCGTCATCACCAATTAATTTGCGGTCTTTGTCAGCTGATAACGTTGTTTTCCCTGTACCGGATAAACCGAAGAATAATGCTACATCGCCTTCTTCACCAACGTTAGCAGAGCAGTGCATTGGGAAGATACCTTGTTCAGGTAACAAGTAGTTCATAATACCGAAGATGGACTTCTTCATTTCGCCAGCGTACTCAGTTCCGCCAATTAAGATGATTTTCTTTTCGATAGATGTTATAATGAACGTTTCCGATCCAGTACCGTCTACTTCCGGATCTGCTTTGAAGTTTGGTGCAGATACGATTGTAAACTCGGCAACGTGTTTAGCCAATTCGTCTGCTGTTGGGCGGATGAATAATTGATGACAGAATAGATTATGCCAAGCATATTCGTTAATTACTTTAATAGATAATTGAGACTCTTTGTCTGCACCAGCAAAACCGTTGAATACATATAACTCGTCGCGCTCTTTTAAGTAATTTACAACTTTTACATAAAGTTTATCAAATACTTCTGCTGAGATCGGACGGTTTACTTTACCCCAATCGATTTTGTCCTTTGAAATTTCTTCTTCTACTATATATTTATCTTTAGGAGAGCGGCCAGTATATTTGCCTGTTTCGGCACGTAATGCGCCTTCAACTGTTAGCGTTGCTTCTCCACGTGATGTAGCTTTTTCAATTAGTTGTGGAACAGATAATTGAGTTTTGATATTTTCCCCGTTTAAAAGTTCTTTCAGCTCGTTAGCAATTTCTACCGAATTCATCTATTAAATACCATCCTTTTTTATAGTATTCCCTTATAGAGGGGAGTTGATTCCTAATTCAAAAATAGTATAACACATTAAGTGAAATAATCTATACTAATTGCAAATTATTTTTTCGCAATTTTTTACGTATCGAAAAAAGTCAAAATTTGTTGACAGCACTTGCTTTTTTGCGTAAGATGTTTAATTGAACGGATACTCTTATCCCGAGCTGGTGGAGGGGCAGGCCCTATGAAACCCGGCAACCTGCGTATATTTTATACGTGTTGGTGCCAACCTGATGCAAGGGCAAAATTTCCCTTGAACGATAAGAGTGAAAGGTAACGAAACGTAATATCCTTTCCTCACGTGTGATGAACACGGCTATGAGAGAAAGGATTTTTTTTATTTTGATTTACAATTTCGTGCTAAGCGAAAATTAGATAGTTACAGCCTTTCAGACCCTCGTGTTAAAGCAAATATAGCTTGACGTTAAAAAGCGGATACGCATTTGTGTAATTGCTGCAATATAACGGACATGGGTAATGAGTACCGTATCAATAAAAAACAATTGCCAAAGTGATTTAGGAGGAAATGACATGACAAATCGTCGACTGTTTACATCAGAAAGTGTAACGGAAGGACATCCGGATAAAATTTGTGACCAAATTTCGGATGCCATTTTAGACGCTATTTTAGCTGCAGATCCAAATGCACGTGTAGCTTGTGAAACTACGGTAACAACAGGCTTAGTATTAGTATCTGGTGAAATTACAACTTCTACTTATGTAGATATGAAAGGTATTATACGCGATACAGTAGCAGAAATCGGCTATACACGCGGTAAGTACGGCTTTGATGCTGAAAACCTTGCAGTACTAGTAGCTGTAGGAGAACAATCACCTGACATTGCACAAGGTGTTGACCAGGCTTTGGAAGCACGCGAAGGATCAATGACAGAGGACGAACTTGAAGCAATCGGTGCCGGTGACCAAGGTTTAATGTTCGGTTATGCATGTAACGAAACTCCCGAACTTATGCCGATGCCTATTTCTTTAGCTCATAAACTAGCGCGTCGTTTAACAGAAGTACGTAAATCAGGCCAATTGGAATATTTGCGTCCGGATGGTAAAACACAAGTAACAATCGAATACGATGAAAACAATGAGCCTGTTCGTGTGGATACAATCGTTATTTCAACACAGCACGATGAAGAAGCAACATTGGAACAAATCCAAACAGATATTAAGGAACACGTTATTAAACCGGTAGTTCCTGCTCATTTATTGGATGGAGCTACAAAGTACTTCATCAACCCAACAGGTCGATTCGTAATCGGCGGCCCTAAAGGAGATGCAGGACTTACAGGTCGTAAAATTATCGTTGATACTTACGGTGGTTATGCACGTCACGGTGGCGGAGCATTCTCTGGTAAGGATGCAACGAAAGTTGACCGCTCTGCAGCATATGCAGCACGCTATGTTGCTAAAAACATTGTAGCAGCGGGCTTAGCAGACCGTGCTGAAGTGCAGTTGGCGTATGCAATCGGTGTTGCACAACCTGTTTCAATCGCAGTTGATACGTTTGGTACAGGAAAAGTAGCAGAATCACAAATCGTAAACTGGGTTCGTGAACTTTTCGATTTACGTCCTGCAGGCATTATTAAAATGCTTGATTTACGACGCCCTATCTATAAACAAACAGCAGCATACGGACATTTCGGCCGCACAGATTTGAATGTGCCATGGGAAAATACGGATAAAGCAGCTGAATTAAAAGCAAAAGCAGGAATTTAATAAAAAAAGGAGCATCCAGATAAATGGATAGCTCCTTTTTTATGATTTCCAGTAAACATCCTATATTATAGGTAGAGATTTCGACTAACAATATGATTGTGAAACTATTTCTGAAGGGATTTATAGTATTGTCCTTTCGCCACATATTCGGAAATAATCCGATCCATATCTGCGCGATCTTCAGCTGTTACTTCACGCACAACTTTTGCCGGGCGCCCCATCGCCAAACAATTGGGAGGAATCACTTTTCCGGGTGGTACTAGACTGCCGGCACCGATAAACGCTCCTTCGCCTATAACTGCCCCGTCCAGTATGATGGAACCCATACCAACTAAAGCGCGTTTCTTAATTGTACAGCTATGTAATGTAACTTGATGGCCTACTGTTACTTCATCTTCAATGATGAGAGGGTAAGCGGGACTTTGGTGAAGGCAGCTCAAATCCTGGATGCTGACACGGTCGCCAATTATAGTTTTGTTCACATCGCCGCGGATTACCGTGTTAAACCAAATTGAAGTTTCGGCCCCGATTGTTACGTCACCGGTAATTGTGGCATAATCGGCAATGAATGCAGAAGGGTGGATTGTCGGTATTTTATCCTTATAGGGGTAAATCATTTTCATTTCCTCATTTCTTCTATAGAATTGTAGATAAATCTATAGATATCGTAACAAAACGTGAAGAATTTTCAATTAACATTTCTTTTGAATCGGAATGTATTATAATTAAACGAATAAATAGTAATATAATGATGCCGATATTAAAGAAGGTGCAACATCATAACTTTTTGATATCGGCAAACTCAGACTTAATTTTAAAGGTCTCGTGTTTATGTCATAAAAATAATTTATATGTAAAAGGAGTATGGCCATGTGGAAATGGGAAACAGAGCAACAACCAAAAGCCGTAGTCGTTATTATTCATAGCGCATATGAACATCATCGGTGGTACGCATGGTTAATCGAAAAGTTCCGCAGTTCCCACTTTCATGTTGTAATGGGGGATTTGCCGGGACATGGAGAGCAAGGAAAGTATACAAAGTATCATGACGAAGATTTTAAAGAATATTACAAGTATACAAAAGTGTTGTTGAAAGTGGCACTTGAATATAACTTACCGCTATTTATCGTAGGCAATGGGCTGGGGGCTGCAATCGCTGCGTATGTGCTCCAGAACAATAAAATAGAATGTGCGGGTGTTGTTTTAACATCCCCTTGGTTTAATTTAAAACTGGCACCGGGAAAATTGTCGAATGCTTTATCGAGCTTCAGCGCCATTACTTCGAATGTTAAGCTGAAACATGAGTTGGAGCCTTACCACCTTACCCGGAATACAGATGTGTTAATGGAGCTGAAAGAACAACTGCCGTTAACGAGTATGGTGACCGTGAAATGGTATCGCGACTGGCAGCAGATGACACGGACAATACGTAACCCGGAATTGAAGTTTCCGGATATCCCTGTATTATTAATGACGGGTGAAAATGATAAAGTAACAGACATCAGTACATCAAAAAAGTGGATTACTGAGCATACGCTTTCCGAGTTTCACTACAAACAGTGGAAGGGCTGCCTTCATAGCCTGTATTTTGAATTGGAACGGGAAGATGTCTTTAAATTTACGATTGATTATATTAACAATGTTTTAAGAGATTTGGGATATATTATTGAATAGAAATAAACCTAACAAAATTGCAATTTGTTAGGTTATTTTTTTTAAAATAAAAAAATATATCGAAATTTTGGAATATTTGTAATATACTAAATTTCGAATTAATACATTATTTCAACAAGGGGGTATAACATGGATTTTTTGAATGATTTTGTAGGATGGGCCAATGATATTTTATGGGGTCCAGTAATGATTTATGGTATTTTAATCGTTGGTTTGTTCTTCTCAATCCTTACAAAGTTTGCACAAGTCAGGTTAATTGGAGACATGTTCAAGCTAATGTTTAAGGGAGAAAAGTCGGAAGCAGGAGTATCTTCGTTCCAAGCACTATCGATCGCATTATCAGGTCGTGTAGGTACCGGGAACATCGTAGGTACAGCAACTGCTATTGCATTCGGTGGACCGGGTGCAGTGTTCTGGATGTGGGTTACAGCATTTATCGGAGCATCGACGGCGTATATGGAGTCGACATTAGCCCAGATTTACAAAGAGAAAAAAGATGGGCAATATCGAGGTGGTCCGGCATTCTACATTGAAAAAACAACTGGAATTCGTGCATTAGGAGTTATTTTTGCTGTGGCAATGATCGCATCCGTCGCATTTTTAATGCCTGGTGTTCAGGCAAATGCCATTGCAGGTGCGGTTGATAATGCATTCGGGATTGAACCATGGATTACAGGTCTTGTTACGATTCTTTTATTAGCAGTCATTATTTTTGGTGGTGTTAAGCGAATTGCAAATGCAGCGCAAATTTTAGTACCATTCATGGCATTAGCTTATTTGTTAGTAGCAGGTATTATTATTATTATGAATATTACAGCTGTGCCTGAAGTATTTGCTTTAATTTTCCGTAGCGCTTTCGCTACAGATGCTGTATTTGGCGGGATGATTGGTAGTGCGATTTTCTGGGGAGTAAAACGTGCCATCTACTCAAATGAAGCCGGTCAAGGTACTGGACCGCATCCGGCGGCAGCTGCAGAAGTTTCGCATCCTGCTAAGCAAGGATTGGTACAGGCGGCTTCAGTTTATATTGATACAATCTTAGTATGTTCTGCAACAGCATTAATGATTTTATTCATGGGAACTTACAATGTCCATGAAGGTAGTCAGGACGGGGCTCTGATCGAGGCGAAAATGGATGAGACGATTACGTATTCAGGCTTTACACAAGCTGCTGTAAATGATGCGTTCCCATCATTGAATAACTTTGGTTCAGGGTTTGTCGCAATTTCATTATTCCTATTTGCATTCACTACATTAATGGCATACTACTATATTGCTGAAACGAATGTTTCATATATGTTCAATGGAAGTGCAAGACGGATCGGTATCTTCTTAATGAAATTCGTGTTATTGGCTTCGGCATTTTACGGTACAGTTAAAACATCCGATTTAGCTTGGGCATTCGGTGATGTCGGTTTAGGATTAACGGTATGGATTAACGTCATTATGCTATTATTCATCATGAAGCCGGCTCTCATTGCACTGAAAGATTATGAGCAACAGAAAAAAGAAGGAAAAGACCCAGTATTTGATCCGAAAAAACTCGGTATTAAAAATGCAGATTTCTGGGAGACATATAAGAGAGATCAATAGAATAAAAGGAGCAGCTCTTTAAAAAGCTGCTCCTTTTTTCATTGAGTAATACTGCTGCAATGCTTCGAACTGTTCGGTAGTAAAATCTTTTTGGCCGCGAATATACTTTTCATATAAATTGTAGTAGCAAATTGTTAAATATTCATCATTATGATGCCGGCTGTATGGCGGATAGTTTTCGGGAATACGAAGATCGGCAAAATAACGATCCATCTTATCGATTGTACGAATCGTAAAGCCGCGGGCACGCATTTCCTCCAGAACGATTTGTGTATAAATATATAAATCCTCTTTCGGGTACTCGTAAATATAATTGATCAGTACATGATTGTCTTCCTTCACGAAAATGCTGTTCAGCTCACGCCACTGGGCAAGCAGCTGACTTTTCGGAATAAAAGGGATTAACTCGGTATGCCATAAACGCATTATTTCACCTCATTAAAGATATGAAAAAGAGCTAAGAAAACTTAGCCCTCTATCGGAAATTCTTTTACTTTTTCTAACGCAATGATAAACGGGGGATTATTTTTCTGATTCATAAACTCATAGCGTAAAACATGTACATGTTTTTGCGGTAAATCACTTACATAGCGAATCACTTCATCGCGCTCGTCTTTTCCGCCTTCATGCCCATGATAAACGACTAAAACGATCATTCCTCCAACTTTTAACAGCTTTAATAGACTTTCAATGGCTTGGATCGTAGTATTCGGCTTTGTCACAATTTCATGATTGCTGCCTGGCAGATACCCAAGATTGAAAATTGCGGCTGAAACAGGCTTGTGAATATAGTTTGCTACATTTTCATGCCCGTCTTTTAAAACGATTGCCCGGTGTTCAAGTGCATTGTCGAGCAGACGGTGCAGTGTGGCATCAACCGCTTCCTTTTGTACGTCAAACGCATATACATAGCCGTCATCTCCAACGAGATTTGCCAGAAAAAGCGTATCATGTCCATTTCCTGCTGTTGCATCTACCGCAATATCACCTTCGGAAACGGACATTTCCAATAAGGTTTGGGCATATTGAAGAACACGTTCTAATTTCATTTTGTCACATCCGCCTTATAAAACTTACCTTGGTAAGAACCGCGACGTTCCAGCTCCGCATCGATTCCGTTCAGAACTTCCCATTTGTTGACAGACCACATCGGACCGATCATTAAATCGATCGGACCATCTCCTGTAATACGGTGGACGATCATTTCAGGCGGAATAATTTCCAGCTGATCTGCAACGAGCTGAATATAAGCATCCTTTTCCATAAACTCCAGCATGCCTTTTTCGTATTGCTTCACAAGCGGTGTTCCTTTTAAAAGGTGCAGCAGATGGATTTTAATTCCTTGTACATCAAGTTTTGCCACTTCACGGGCTGTTTCCATCATCATCTCGTAATCCTCTAAAGGCAATCCGTTAATAATATGTGTTACGACACGAATGCCATGCTTGCGCAGTTTGTTAACACCTTCTACATATGTAGCGTAATCATGTGCGCGGTTAATTAAATTCGCTGTTTTTTCATGAACCGTTTGAAGCCCCAGTTCAACCCATAAATACGTACGCTCATTTAACTCAGCCAAATATTCTACAACATCATCCGGAAGGCAATCTGGTCTTGTTGCAATCGAAAGCCCCATTACTCCTTCACATGCAAGTGCGGCTTCGAATTTTTCCTTTAAAACTTCCAGTGGAGCATGTGTGTTTGTATACGCCTGGAAGTACGCCATAGTTAAGCCGTCTTTCCATTTGTTCTCCATTTTTGCTTTGATCTTTTCGAACTGTACGGGAATCGGATCGACTTTACTGCCTGCAAAGTCTCCTGATCCTGCTGCCGAACAGAATGTACAACCGCCAAAAGCGACCGTACCGTCACGGTTTGGGCAATCGAACCCGGCATCCAAAGCAACCTTGTAAACTTTTTTTCCGAATTCATTTCGTAAATAGCGGTTCCATGTATAATAACGTTTCCCGTCTGACGGGAAAGGGAAATTTGTTTCAGTCATTCCTTGTTCACTCCTCTAACGTATTATTCTAACACGGACAGAACATCGTGTCCTACTAGAAATCTTTTTCTTGTACAATTTCCTGTTAAAGAATAAACTAGTAAATTGAGCAAATATTGAAGGAGGAAGTTGAGTGCCGAAACAAGTATGGTTTTTAATTATTGGCACATTCGTAAATACGGTCGGAAATTCATTTTTATGGCCTTTAAATAGTATTTATATTCATGATCATTTAGGAAAATCTTTAACTACCGCTGGAATTGTCCTCATGCTAAATTCATTGGCAGGTGTGTTCGGCAATCTAGTGGGCGGTTATTTATTTGATAAATTAGGTGGCTATAAAGCAATTTTAATTGGGGTTGTATTTAATTTAATCTCAATCACTCTGTTGACCATTTGGCATGACTGGCCGCAGTACATTGTATTTTTAACGATGTTGGGCTTTAGTGGAGGGATTGTATACCCGGCGATTTATGCGATAGCAGGGAGTGCCTGGCCAGAAGGGGGTCGACGTGCGTTTAATTCGATCTTCTTGGCCAACAACGTAGGGGTCGCAATTGGTCCGGCACTGGCAGGTATTGTTGCCGATATTAAATTTGACTATGTATTTAGTGCGAATCTATTTTTCTATTGTGTATTTTTTGTGCTTGTCATCACGACCTATAAGCGGTTTGATATGAGGGGACTGACCACTAAACCGTTCTCAGGTAATGAGACAAAAAGAAGAAACAGGGGACCGATTGTGGCAATCAGTATATTAAGTATTTCGTTAATTGTCTGCTGGTTGAGCTACTCTCAATGGAGTGCGACCATTTCTTCTTATACACAAGGGCTGGGAATGAGCCTGTCCGAATACAGTTTACTATGGACGATCAACGGCTTCATGATCGTTGCAGTTCAACCGATTATCCGCCCGCTTGTCACACGCTGGGAAAACAAAATAAAACATCAGCTGGTGCTTGGGCTCATATTGATGTCGCTATCCTATATCGTTGTTTATTTTGCCCAGGACTTTAAGATGTTTGCTGCGGCGATGGTCATTTTGACGTTCGGGGAAGTATTCTTTACACCGGTAATTCCGATGATTGCCAATAAATTGGCGCCACATGGACAAGAAGGTTTCTATCAAGGGCTCGTCAATAGTGCATCAACAATTGGACGGATGATCGGGCCTGTGTTTGGCGGGTTAATGGTAGATTTATATGGTATGCAAATTTTAATGCTTATATTATCGATACTCATTGTCATCGCAATTATTCCTTGTCTGGTGTTTGATCGTACGCTAAGAAAAGAACAAACATAAAACAGTTACTTGTACTTTTGTGCTGAATTCGTTAAAATGAATGAAATAATAATATTGACTGTGATGAGGAATAGTAAACGGATGCACTTTATAGAGAGCTGGCGGCAGGTGGAAGCCGGTAAGTGTCAAGTTGAACTCGCCTCGGAGTTTGCTTTAGTGAAGTAATAGTAGCTAATGGCCGTGTATTCGCGTTAAGAAATGAAGCTGAGTGCTGCGTCACTAATTTGGGTGGTACCGCGGGAGTAAAAATACCTCTCGTCCCTTCTTATCATAAGATGGGACGGGATTTTTTTATTTTTTAAATATTCTGTTAAATCATTGATAATGCGCCTAAAATACATAAACCACAGCAAGAATATATTTTAAGGAGGAATTATTGTGAGTTTTAATCATCAGCAAATTGAAAAAAAGTGGCAAACGTTCTGGGATGTCAATAAAACATTCAAAACTGAAAATGAAATGGATAAGCCGAAGTTCTATGCATTGGATATGTTCCCGTATCCATCAGGTGCGGGTCTGCACGTAGGACACCCTGAAGGCTATACAGCGACAGATATTCTATCACGTTTTAAACGTATGCAAGGCTATAATGTTCTTCATCCAATGGGCTGGGATGCATTCGGTCTACCTGCAGAGCAATATGCACTTGATACAGGAAATGACCCGGCTGAATTTACGGCAAAAAACATCGCGACATTTAAACGTCAAATTAATGAGCTGGGCTTCTCTTATGACTGGGACCGTGAAATTAATACAACGGATCCGTCATATTACAAATGGACGCAATGGATTTTCACGAAGTTAGTGGAAATGGATTTAGCATATGTAGATGAAGTGGCAGTAAACTGGTGTGAAGCATTAGGTACAGTACTTGCAAACGAAGAAGTAATCGACGGAGTTTCTGAGCGTGGCGGTCACCCGGTAGTACGTCGTCCGATGCGACAATGGGTACTGCGTATTACAAAGTATGCAGACCGTTTAGTCGATGATTTAGTCGATGTTGACTGGCCGGAATCAATCAAGGAAATGCAACGTAACTGGATCGGCCGTTCTGAAGGCGCACAAGTGAAATTCACAGTTGCTGACACAGACAAAAACTTCGAAGTATTCACAACACGCCCGGATACATTATTTGGTGCGACATACTGTGTATTAGCTCCAGAGCATAAATTAGTAGCTGAAATTACTACTGCGGAGCAAAAACAAGCGGTAGAAGCATACTTGGAAAAAGTATCATTGAAATCTGATTTGGAACGTACGGACTTAGCAAAAGAAAAAACAGGTGTATTCACAGGTGCTTATGCAGTGAATCCGATCAACGGTAAGCAAGTGCCGATCTGGATTGCGGATTATGTATTGGCAACATACGGAACTGGTGCAATTATGGCTGTTCCTGCACATGATGAGCGTGACTATGAATTCGCGAAAGAGTTCGATTTAGAAATTATTCCGGTTCTTGAAGGCGGAGACATCGAGAATGAAGCATTCACTGGAGACGGTGCGCACATTAACTCGGACTTCTTAAACGGATTAAACAAAGCGGACGGCATTGCGAAGGCAATCGAATGGTTAGTGGAAAATGGTGTAGGGGAAAAGAAAATTACTTACCGTCTACGCGACTGGTTATTCAGCCGTCAACGTTATTGGGGTGAACCAATTCCAGTCATTCACTGGGAAGATGGCACAATGACTACGATTCCTGTAGAAGAGCTGCCATTGGAATTACCGAAAACAACAAATATCCGTCCTTCAGGTACAGGTGAATCACCACTTGCAAATATTGAAGAATGGGTGAATGTAGTCGATCCGGTAACAGGCAAAAAAGGACGCCGTGAGACGAATACTATGCCGCAATGGGCTGGATCATCATGGTACTTCCTGCGCTATATCGATCCGAAAAATGATCAGGCGCTTGCAGATCCGGAATTATTAAAACACTGGCTTCCGGTCGATATTTATATCGGTGGTGCAGAGCACGCGGTACTTCACTTGCTATACGCGCGCTTCTGGCATAAAGTGCTTTATGATCTAGGACTTGTTCATACGAAAGAACCGTTCCAAAAGTTATTTAACCAAGGGATGATTCTAGGTGAAGGCAATGAAAAAATGTCTAAATCAAAAGGCAACGTAGTAAACCCGGATGACATCATCGCTTCACACGGTGCAGATACTTTACGTTTATACGAAATGTTCATGGGGCCATTGGAAGCTTCTGTTGCATGGAGCACGAACGGTCTTGACGGGGCACGTCGTTTCCTAGATCGCATTTGGCGTCTATTCGTAACAGATGAAGGAAAGCTGGCTGCAAAAATTCAGGATTCTTCTGATACGACATTGGAAAAAGTGTATCACCAAACTGTGAAAAAAGTGACGGAAGACTATGAAGGCATTCGCTTCAACACAGCGATTTCACAAATGATGGTCTTCATTAATGATTGCTATAAAGCGGAAGTAATTCCGACAGAATATGCAAAAGGCTTCGTGAAGCTTTTATCACCAATCGCACCGCATATTGCCGAAGAACTTTGGTCAATTTTAGGACATGAAGATACAATTACGTATGCAACATGGCCAACATTCGATGAGTCGAAACTAGTAGACGATGAAATCGAAGTTGTTGTACAAGTTTTAGGTAAGGTACGTGCAAAAGTAACGGTAGCTAAAGATATTACTAAAGAAGAGCTGGAAAAAGTTGCTTTAGCAGACAGCAAAGTACAAGAATTTATCGAAGGAAAAACAGTTGTGAAAGTAATTGTCATCCCGGGTAAATTAGTCAATATCGTTGTTAAATAATAAATAAAATAAATGCACGGTGTTTTCATAAAAAATCACCGTGCATTTTTATTTAGATCTTGCATGAAAAGCTAAAATAACTATGTTGTCCACACGGTTTCTATGTAATACTAGAATAGTAAATGGTCACATTAAATGAATTGAAGAAAGAAGTGTAACAACATGGCACAAGCATCACATTCAGTACAAATTCCGGTTAGCCAGGATAAAGTATGGGCTTTTGTAAGTAAAATTGAAAAATGGGCTGTATTAGTTCCGGCTTACAAAGAGCATAAAGAACTGGATGCCCAAACATCACATTGGACATTCGAAGGAAACTTTAAAGGCTTAAAGAAAAAAGTTGAAATCGAGATTAAAATTGTCGAAATGAATGAGCCTTCTAAAATCAAATTCGAGATTACGGGGCTATCGGATAATATTAAAGGCGGCGGTGAATTTACAGCCGAGCCGAAAGATGGCAGTACATATATGACAGGTACAGTTGAAGTAACTGCCGGCGGTCTTTCAGGTGCAGTATTAAATCCGGCTATTAAAGTATTATTGCCGAAAGTAACGACTCGCTTAACAGAAAAAATCGCTCGTCATATTCAAGCGTAATGACCGCAAAACCCTACCGGAAAAATATATCCGGTAGGGTTTTTTAGTCAGAGGTACCGGGAATTTTACCAAAAATGGAGGGAATTTAGCCAATACCTGTAATGATTTAGTCAATGGGGACTCTTATTTAGCCAACGGACGCTGTTATTTTGCCAATGCTTCTCATATTAGTCATCGCCCTTATAATAAATATCTTCAGGAATTAGATAATAGCGGCCTTTTGTTGCACCATACTTCTCTAAATTGAGCTTCGACAATATTTTTGAAGCAGCAAAAGTACTTTTTATGCCCGTAAATTCACGAAAATCTTTATTTGAAATACGAGGACTGATCAGCACCCGGTAATGATGCAGTGCTTCAAATAAAGCTGCCCGGGATTTTGAGTGGCATTTTTCGCATTGCCAAATTCCGCGCTGATAATGCATCCGGCTTATATACTCGCATTTTTGGCATAACACACCCGTTTTTAACCGGCAGCGTGAAATGGCTTTTCTGGCAGGCAAAGGCTGTATTAACATTTTCAGTTGGGAGCATATATACGCTATATTGACCTTTTTATGGTTATTTTCCGCATAAAGTTTTTCTAAATGACGAGGCAATCCGCTTAAATGGATAATCGGGAAACCTTCCAATGAGATGTCAAGCTCTGCGCGGTAATTGGCTATCACAACTAATTGAAGGACGGGCATCGTTATATTTAATTTTTGTAAAAATTGTTTGATAAAAAGTTTATGGCGGTACACTTGATCAAAGGGATTTGGAAAGTTGTCGCGCGTTTGATTTTCTGTTATGCGGGTAAATTCGTGAAAAACAGGCTTATAATAGAGTTTTCCTGAAAGTTGTTTTACCTCGAAAATGAGGATGAAATACGGAGTAATGAGCAGGGCATCGATTTGATGGGTAAAACCGCGGTCATTTACACATTCAAAGTTATAAAAAATAGAATAATCGCTTTTAAATGGGAAATCTTTTAGGGCATTTTTCAGCTTTTTTTCACCTGCAAACCCGGCTTTCATACGGTAAAATTCTTCTTGAAATGCGACAGCTTCCGGATCATTTGGGAGAATCCGCTGGATGGCTGCTTCAATGAATAAATAATGATTCGATTTTTTCAAAAAAACACCTCCAAATCAATTCTATATAGCCTATTTCTTGAATGGAAGTGAATTGCCGAAACTTCCTTTTTTAAAAATCTTTCATACGGATATTGTCTGTTTATCATGCACAATTCATCGTAAATCATTAATCTAGTCAATAAACGGAGGGATTTAGTCACTATAAGGATGAATTTAGTCAATACTTTAATGAATTTAGTCAACAGAACATATTATTTAGTCATAATAAAAGGTTTCCAGCAAATCCATGATAAATATCATATGTAAAGTATGACAAGTTCTTCTATAACAACTGGATACATTTTTTTATAATTGAACAATGAAAGAGGTGGCTTTATGACACAAATCATGATGGAACAAAGTGGATATAGTACAAAAGAAGAATTTTGGAATGGGCTGACACACGGAGTTGCCGCATTGCTGACAATTCCCGCAACATTGCTGTTAGTAAACAAAGCCCAGCATCAAGGCACAACATTAGAGCTTGTCAGCTATATTATTTTTGGTATCTCCATGTTTTGCCTGTATTTTGCTTCAACGATGTATCATTCATGGCCGAAACATAAAACATTTCTGAAAAAGCTCGATCACAGCTCAATATTTTTACTGATTGCAGGAACATATACACCGATCGTATTAGTCGCAATTGGCGGCAAATTAGGTTGGACAATCTTTGCGGTTCAATGGATTTTAGCAGCAATCGGTATTGTGCTGAAACAATTTTTTGTTTACCGTTTTAAATTACTGTCACTGTTTGTTTATATCGGGATGGGCTGGCTTATTATTTTTGTTGCCAAGCCGTTATTTGCACACATAGGCATCGCAGGCTTTGCCACATTATTAATCGGTGGGCTTTCGTATACGGTCGGCACTTACTTTTACAAAAATGACCGCATTCCGTACAACCATGCAATTTGGCACTTATTTGTTATGGGCGGCAGTGTGGCGATGTTCTTCGCAATTTACTTATATGTATAAATCAAAAGAGTCAATCCCGCTATTGGGGATTGACTCTTTTTCATATACTCGCTGTAAACTTTTCGATTAAATCCTGTAAATAATCGTCGTACTGTTCTTCGTTGCGTTTTTTCATTTCTTCCAAAACCTGATTTAAAAATGTTTTGTTCTCCATGAACTGATCCGGCAACGTTTCATATAGTAGCTGATGATGGTAATTTTCCTGATCCAAATATAGCTCAAAATAATAGCCGAGCTTTTCGTCTTCATTGAACATATGCATCATGCAATCTACTTCATAGCATTGCATAATAAAATCATGTTTAAAGCCCACCTGAACGGTGAATCCAATATGACCGCCTTCACCATCTAATTTAAATGAATCCATATCTGAAATCATTTGATTTTTATGCGCGAGCCAGTACAGTTTATTTGCCTGACGGTTTGTCGTAAAGCTTGTAATCCCTTTCGGCGCATTTTCAATGAAGAAATGCTTTGCCAGTTTTGCTTGCACCGCCTCTTCGATTGATGAAGAAGAAGCAATTTTATCGAGCTGTTGACAGACGATTAGCAATAGTGCCGGACTTTTTTGCAAATGTTCAACAATCTTTTTTAATTGTGTCGGGCACACATTTGGGATATTGACTAAATCGACAGCCAAAGTCATGCCGACACCTTGTTTATTTAAGCCGAGTATCAAATATAATGGAACACTTTTCGCATAGGAGTCATTTTTTTCGACATAGCAAAAAACACGAATGGAAAAGGTGAATTCATCTTTATTACGATTGCTTATTTTAGTGCAAGATAAATGCGTTTGCATTAGCTCATCTGATGCTAAATAAAGCATGGTCTGGTTATTTTGAGAATTATTCATCGTGCCGTATCCTCCTGAGTGTACATACCTCTTATGATACTAGGGAATGATGAGCAGTTCTAGTATTTTTCGATTAAAATCAGAAATGTTACTGTTGACCCGCACTCATACCCGCAATTCGACCTGTTACAAGCGCGGAAGTAATATTATAACCCCCTGTATAACCGTGAATATCCAAAATCTCACCACAGAAGTAGAGTCCCTGTTTTTTCTTGGAAGCCATTGTTTTTGGTTCTATTTCTTTTACCGAAACACCGCCCCCTGTAACAAATGCTTTTTCAATCGGTTGGGTACCGTGAACGTCCATCGTAAATGCGACAAGTTCACGTGCAAAATTGCGAATCTTCTCCTGAGATAATTCTATGCCTGTTAACTGTGCGTCAATACCTGCACGCTCCATTAAAAATAAGAGCCAACGTTCCGGAACAAGTGATTTCCATAAGTTTTTCACCGCTTTTTTCGGATCTTCCTTAATTGTGTTATTTAACATTTGGAAACATGTTTCTTCGTTATACTCCGGTAATGATTGAATTCGTACTTGTACGGGTGCGCTGCCAGATTTCAGCTGTTCTTTTACAATAAACTGGCTGCATCGTAAAATGGCAGGACCGCTTAAACCGAAGTGTGTAAACAGCATATCCATCTGATGTGTTACAAGAACTTTTCCTTTTTTATTCAGAACAGAGACTGCGGCATCGCGTAATGCCAGCCCTTGTAGCTCACGTGATTGAATGAACGGTTCCTTTGATGTTACCGGAACTTCTGTAGGGTAAAGCGTAGTAACCGTGTGACCTGCACGTTCCGCCCACGGATAACCGTCTCCAGTTGAGCCTGTTTGAGGAACAGCTTTACCACCGACTGCTACAACAACAGCATTTGTACGGATTTCTTCGCCACTTTCCAATCGTACACCATATATTTTTTCATCATCCATGAGCAATTTATTAACTGCCGTGTGTAAACGGACTTCCACCTTTAATCGTTTCATTTCATTGACAAGTGCATCAACGACATCTTGTGCGCGGTTGGATACAGGGAACATACGCCCGTGATCTTCTTCTTTTAATGCCACGCCAAGTCCTTCGAAAAATGCAATAATATCTTCATTATTATAAACGGTAAAGGGGCTATATAAAAAGCGTCCGTTTCCGGGTATATGTTTAATAATTTCTTCCGCTGATAGTCGATTTGTTACGTTACAGCGTCCACCGCCTGATATAGCCAATTTCTTACCAAGTTTTGAGCCTTTTTCAAGGAGGAGCACTTTTTTGTTTTGTTCGGCTGCGGCGATTGCTGCCATCAATCCTGATGGACCGCCTCCTATTACAATTACATCATACATAGATAATTTCTCACTTTCTTTTGCGATAATTTTTCGTTCAACGGATTTTTCTCTTACTTATTATACACGAAGTGAAGAAACTATTTGAGTAAATGGTCTTTCACATGTAAACTTGTAAAAGGAAATGTACGGGAACTTTTTAATGAAAGGACCGTCACAAGAAGGAAGTTAAATAATGTAAATAAATAACTTGCTTTACGAACTCGTATTGTAAGTGAATTGTTATACAGAGAGAATTTCATATAGAACGGTAGGTTATTTCATGTCTTCATTAATGAAAGGAACAGCCATATTAACAATCGGGTTGTTTCTATCAAAGCTTTTAGGGTTAATTTATATTTTCCCGTTTTATGCCATTGTAGGTGAAGATAATATTGCTTTATACAATTACGCTTACATTCCCTATAATATTATGTTGAGTATTGCCATCGCGGGACTGCCGATTGCAGTATCAAAATTCGTATCGAAATATAATGCGCTCGGGGATTTCGATGCCGGCCGCAGACTTGTAAAAACAGGTGCTTTACTGATGACGCTTACAGGAATTGTAGCGTTTATTTTAATGAATCTGCTGGCAACGCCGCTGGCAAATATAGTGATTGGCAGTGAAGAACAGACATTTACTGTGGAGCAAGTTGCGAACGTTATCCAGTGGGTGAGCTATGCATTAATTGTTGTGCCGTTTATGAGTTTAGTACGTGGCTACTTGCAAGGATACGGACATTATTTGCCGACTTCTGTTTCACAGCTGATTGAACAGATTGTGCGCATCGTCTTTTTACTAGTTGGAGCGTTCATTGTCGTCAAAGTTATGGACGGTGATGAGATAACAGCAATTAATTTCTCGGTATTTGCCGCATTTATTGGCGCGCTTGGCGGGCTTTTGACATTGTTTTATTTCTGGAAAAAGCTGCGTCCCGAGATTAAGGCTGTTCAGGTTGTAGCCCCAAGAGAACAGAGACTTCCTTATTCGGAGATGTACAAAGAAATATTTAAATATTCGATTCCTGTTGTATTCGTCGGATTGGGGGGGTCATTATTCCAGCTTATCGATTTGCTGACATTTAATCGTGCAATGCATGCCAGTGGAATTCCGGCGGAAATTTATGAGCCGTATTTTACAATGCTTAACTTGTTAACTCAAAAAATTGTCATGATTCCAGTTGTTTTGGCTACAGGCTTTTCGATGGCCATTATTCCGACGGTGACGAAATTTTATACGCAGGGCAATTTGCAGCAAGTACATAGTTCGATGGATAAAACGTATCAAGTACTGCTGTTTATTACTGTACCTGCAGCGATCGGAATTTCAATTTTAGCGGAAGATTTATATCATTTCTTCTATTCCTACAGCGAAATGGGAACACAAGTATTAAGTCACTACGCACCGCTTGCCATTTTCTTTGCTCTATTTTCAGTAACTGCTGCTATGTTACAGGGGGTCAATTACCAAAAGTGGGTAATCTTCAGTTTACTTGTCGGCTTGCTTACAAAAACAATTTTAAATACACCGCTTATTCATCTTATGTCGGTTGATGGTGCTATTTTAGCGACAGCACTTGGCTATGGAGCGACAATCGCAATCAATATTTTTGTTCTGAAAAAAGTGACAGATTACGATGCGACAGTTGTTTTACGACGTATTCTACTAATTATTATTTTGACAATCGCGATGGCGTTAGCGGTATGGATTACACATATTGTTTTAACAGCGATTGCTCCGGCCACTACGAAAATGCTGGCACTACTGTATGCAATTATTTGTGCAGGGGTCGGTGCGATTCTTTATGGTGCGATATCTTATAGACTAGGGTTAGCCCAACTATTATTAGGTGAAAAATTCACAAAAATTGCACGTAAATTAAAATTAGTAAAATAAAAATGAGGACGTCTCACTAAAAGGCGTCCCCTTTTTTCATGGAGGACTTTATGCGCTTAGATAAATTACTGGCTAATATGGGCTACGGCTCAAGAAAAGAAGTTAAACTATTATTAAAGCAAAAAGCTGTAACAGTGGACGGTGTTACAGTAAATGATTCGGCAATGCATGTGAATCCTGAAAAGCAAAATGTTTCGGTATTTGGCGAGCGTGTGGAGTATGTGGAGTTTATTTATTTAATGATGAATAAACCACCGGGTGTCATTTCAGCTACAGAAGACCGTTACGATCAAACGGTCATTGATCTACTCGATCCGGCTTATCGGCATTTTGAGCCATTCCCTGTCGGTCGTTTGGATAAAGATACGGAAGGGCTGCTGCTACTTACAAATGACGGTAATTTAGCACATAATCTGCTTTCTCCTAAAAAGCATGTGCCAAAATGGTATTACGCGAAAATTGACGGAGTAGTAACGGAAGCCGATATCGAAGCATTCGCACAGGGGGTTACATTGGATGATGGCTATCATACAAAGCCCGGGGAATTGAAAATATTAATGTCTGGTGAACAATCGGAAATTGAACTGATGATCCAAGAAGGTAAATTCCATCAAGTGAAGCGCATGTTTGAGGCGGTAGGCAAGAAGGTTACGTATTTAAAACGTCTGTCGATGGGAACATTGCAGCTTGATGAAGAGTTGCCATTAGGTGAATACCGTGAGCTGACAGAACAGGAACTTGATCTTTTAACGAAAAAATAATAAACAAAGGAAAAGCGAATGCCCCGACGAAAAGGCATTCGCTTCTTTTAGTTCTATGTGTCAAGAACTAAGTGAACGCTTGCTGACTCAGCAATGTTCATAATATTTCATGTGTAACTGATCGACACCTTACGTTATGTTGGGACAATTAGTCCTTTCTCACAAAATAAAGAATCAGCCGCTTTCAAGAATTCTAAGATGTCATTTTTACTTTTTTCTTCGTCGTTGTCCATTTACCCCGACTTGGACTCATTACCAAGTCATTGAAGGCTAACACATTCAAATCTCTTTGAATGGTGCGAGGAGTGATGTTAAACTCTTCGACTAAATCCTGTGTAGTCACTTCTCCTTTATTCAGGATAAACATATACACGTCTTTAATACGATTAAGCATTCTATCAGTAGTTGGCTTCATTTCTAAAAACCACTCCTTCGATCTTAAATTCTCATGGCATAAGACTAGCGGACGACAAAATATGTGCGGAGTGCACTTAGGCTTTAGTAGTTTGCCTTAGACATCCCCTTTTCTGAAAGTTTGGTCAGAATAGATGTTCTGACACATACATTATAGCGGAAAACTAAACAGATTTCCAGAAATGAGAGACGAAAAACACTATTTTTACAGAAAATTCATATATTTAATATTCCTAGAAATAGAGATAGCAATGAATTTGTCAAATGATTATTGTAATTTTAACAAGAAGGAGTACAATAACAATATTATAAAAATGAGGTGTAGTGATGGATTGGTTACAACTGGCTCAGGAAAGAAAAGAAGAGCTTATTCAAGAATTACAGCAATTGATTCAGATAGAAAGTGTAAAAGATGAGAGTAATTTTTCTGAAATAATGCCTTTCGGTGCTGGTCCGAAAGCAGCATTGGAATTCATGCTTCAAAAAGGTATCGAGCAAGGGATGATTACAAAAAACATTGACCATATGGCCGGCCATATTGAAATGGGGCAAGGTGAAGAGCTTGTCGGTGTGCTTTGCCATGTAGATGTAGTACCTGCCGGAGATGCTGCAAGCTGGACATACCCTCCGTTTGAAGGACAAGTGGCAGATGGAAAATTATTTGGCCGTGGTGCGATTGATGACAAAGGTCCGACAATGGCTGCCTGGCTGGCGATGAAACTGATCCACGATGCGAAAATCCCTTTGAAAAAACGTGTACGTATGATTATTGGTACAGATGAAGAAAGCGGATTCCAATGCGTAACACGCTACTTCGAAAAAGAGGAAATGCCGACAATTGGTTTTGCACCTGATGCTGATTTTCCGCTAATCAACGCTGAAAAAGGTATTGCCCATTTAACGTTCTCTAGTAAAGAAAAACGATTAAGCAATGAGCAATTACTGTCATTCTATGCAGGCAGCCGCACAAATATGGTGCCGGATGAAGCAACCGCTACTTTAAAATATGCCGAAAAAAGCACAAGTGAGAATTTTCTGAAATATTTAAAAGAAAATGATGTTGAAGGTACTTTCACTAAAAATGATAATGGGATTATAATTGTTGTGAAAGGTAAATCAGCTCATGCAATGGAACCGGAAAAGGGACGAAATGCAGCGGTTTATTTAGCGAAATTTTTACAAAATGTTTTGGGGACAAAACAAAGCAAGTCGTTTGTTGATTTTATCGTCCGTGTTTTTGACAACGATCATTTTGGAACAGCATTGGACTTCCAATTTGAAGATGCGATGTCGGGACCGACAACATTAAACCCTGGAATCGTAAACTTTGATGAGCGTGGTGCGTCAATTGAAGTGAGTATGCGTTATTCGGTGACGTATCCGTTTGAAGAAAAAATAACGAAAGTACAGACGTTATTACAGCACGAAGCTTTTTCGTTAGATGTAGTGAGCAATTCAATCCCGCATTATGTAAGCGAGGAAGATGGATTGGTTCAAACATTGCTACAAGTCTATCGCAAATACAGCAATGACTATTCGAAGCCACTTTCAACTGGCGGTGGCACCTATGCGCGCGTTATGGAAAAAGGGGTAGCATTCGGAATGCTGTTCCCAGGCGAACAGGATGTTGCCCATCAGGCAGATGAATTTGTTGATATTGAAAACTTGATAAAAGCGACTGCCATTTATGCAGAAGCAATCGTAAATTTAGCAACTAACTAATTAAAAGGTGGTATTTGAGATGAGCTTTAGTTTATGGAATGATCAAATTGTAAAAAATGAAGAAGTACTGGTGGACAAGGAAGACCGCGGTTACCAATTCGGTGACGGTGTATATGAAGTCGTGAAAGTATATAATGGGGAACTGTTCACAGCAACTGAACATATTGACCGTTTTTATGACAGTGCTGAAAAGATCCGCATTACGATTCCATATACAAAAGATAAATTACACCAATTACTGCATCAACTTGTAGAAGCGAACAACATTGACACAGGTCATGTATACTTCCAGATTACACGTGGTGCCGGCCCTCGTAACCATATTTTCCCAGGTGATGATGTGAAACCGGTAATTACAGGCAATGCAAAAGAAAATCCACGCCCATTAGAAAACTTTGAAAAAGGTGTAAAAGCTACATTTGTGGAAGATATTCGCTGGTTACGTTGTGATATTAAATCACTAAACTTGCTTGGTGCGGTTCTTGCAAAACAGGAAGCTTATGAAAAAGGTTGCTATGAAGCGATTTTACACCGTGATGAAATTATTACAGAAGGTTCATCTTCAAACATTTACGGAATCAAAGAAGGTGTACTATATACACACCCAGCCAATAACCTGATTTTAAATGGAATTACACGCCAAGTAATTATTAAATGTGCAGCGGAAATCGGTCTTACTGTAAACGAACAGGCAATGACGAAAGAGCAGCTGCTTTCAATGGATGAAGTAATCGTTTCTTCAACAACATCAGAAGTAACTCCGGTTATTGAAATTGACGGTACTGTTATCGGCAACGGTACACCAGGCGAATGGACACGTAAATTACAAGCTCAATTTGAAACAAAAATTCCAAAAGGGATTAAGGCTTAATCTATTTCCGACCCGGAATGGAAATCAACCCCGATGTTATGGGGAAATTATAATTCCTTAATTTAAAAATAGCGCATTGCTTATCGGCAATGCGCTATTTTTTTTGGCGGATAACCTGTAAAATATAAAGTAATGAAGATTAGGAATGAACTTAGGGAGAAGATAAAATGGCTCAGTTAATAAAACTTCAAGATTATATTTCACGATACGAAATTGACTTGGCACGCTATCCAACACAGTTTATTCGCTTAAAGCAAAATCAGTGGGAGCGAATAAAGTATCAATGGCAGACCGGAGGAACAATTGAACGTTGGGAACATATAGAGGAAGAAGTACAGGAAGAGAAGAAAAAATCACTGTTCCAAAAACTTTTTCCTTTCAAAAAAGAAGTAGATGTTATCGAAGAAGAACAAGAAGATATCGAAAAAGTGACCATTTCCAATGAGTGGGCAGTAGAAGAAAATTTACATCAAGAAGAGGATACAACACTGATTTTTGAACCGAATCTTGTCTATACGCCAAAAACATTAGAAGAACTTAAGAAAATGTTCATCGATCAGTTTTTTCATTTCCAAATGAAGTGGGCGAGCTCGACATTACGCGAAAAATCTTATGTCGATCCAAAATTTATGCGCGATACATTATTGCGATCTATGTTACAAACATTACCGGACAATTACTTAATCTTCTATTATCCGATTTTACGTGTGAAAAAAGCGCCGATAGAATTGGATATTATCATTATGACACCGACAGAATGTCTATGTATTACGGTTCTGGAACAGGAAAGTCAGGCAGTATATATAGCAAATAGCGAACGCTTCTGGTTAAAAAAGGTCGGGAAAAATGAAAAAAAAGTGCTTAGCCCTTTAATTCAATTAAACCGGATGGAAAAAGTGGTCGAACAGATTTTTCATCAGAATGATATTGAACTGCCAATTCGTAAAGTGTTATTAACACGAAATGGCTATATCGATTATCCCGGAACAATGTATGGCGTTTCATTTGTGGATAAACGGAAATTTCCTGAATGGATGGGGCAATTAGCGCGTACTGTTTCGCCCATGAAGCATATGCAAATACGGGGTGCACAAGCCCTACTAAATACAGTCCAAACGACATCTTTTCATCGGGATATTTGGAATACGGAAAATACGGAAGATTGATAAATGGAAGTTCATTTTATTATTAATCCTTGCGCAGGAAACGGTCAGGGAATGAAGCGTTGGCGTCAGTTTGAACAGCAGTTGGCAATCCCGTATCAAATCCATAGGACAAAATACGAAGGGCATGCGCTATTGCTTGCAAATGATATTGCCAGACGAGCAAAAAAGGAAAACCCCATCTGTCTTATTGCCATTGGCGGAGATGGAACAATTCACGAAGTGCTGAATGGTGCAGTCTATTTTGAAAATGTCTATTTAGGGGCAATTTCAGCCGGCTCTGGCAATGATTTTGCCAGGGGGTATGAAGCATTCGAAACGAATAAACAGTTAGAGCGGTTTATAGAAACAGTAAAAAGCACCTCCCATGATTGTGGAGTAGTAAACTTCAACGGGTCAACAAAATACTTTGTTAATAATTTTGGTGTGGGGTTTGATGCATTAGTGGCGGACATCGCTAACAAGTCCACGCTGAAGAGGTCGCTTAATAAATGGAAACTAGGAAAGCTGAGCTATCCTTTTTATGTCATTCACGCGCTTTTTACATATAAACCGTTCAAGCTCACGATTTTCCAAGAAGGGAAAAAGAAGCAATATCAAAATGTATGGTTTGTAACGGCAAGCAATCAGCCTTATTTTGGCGGGGGAATGAAGTTGTCTCCTGAATCAAATACATCCGATGGTCAGTTTGAACTGACAGTCGTCTCCAATTTATCGAAGTGGAAATTATTATTCCTGTTTGGGACCGTATTTTTTGGGAAGCATACCCTTTTAAAGGAAGTCGAGCAATTTGCAGCAACGGAAGCACAGTTGATTTTTGATGAACCGGTCATGGCACATGCAGATGGAGAAATACAAAAATTAGCACTCGGTCAAAATAAAGTTCAAATAACCGTTCATAAAAATATATGGAATTTAGCAAAATAAAAGCAAACGAAGCTATTTTCCGTTATAATATGAGGCAGCTACACAATAGAAAAGAGGATAAGTAAGTGAGATTAAAGCATAAACCATGGGCAGCGGAATATATTCAACAACATCCTGATGTAATTATTCCAAATCCGGAAGATTATAAAGGTAAGTGGAATGAAGTATTCGGCAACGACAACCCGATTCATATCGAAGTTGGTACGGGTAAAGGGCAATTCGTTTTAGGGATGGCACTGCAAAATCCGGATATTAACTATATCGGAATTGAATTATTTGATAGTGTTATCGTTTGTGCCCTTGAAAAAATTGAAGCAGCTAACAAACCATCGAATTTGCGTTTATTAAAAGTTGATGGCGCGAAGCTGGAAGAGTTTTTCGGAAAAGGGGATGTGGACCGTGTATATCTGAACTTCTCGGATCCATGGCCAAAAGTGCGACATGCAAAACGTCGCCTGACACATGAAGGTTTCCTGAAAATTTATGAGAACATTTTAGTTGATAACGGTGAAATCCATTTCAAAACGGATAACCGTGGTCTTTTTGAATATTCACTCGTAAGTATGAACGAGTATGGTATGGCATTAAATTATGTATCACTAGACTTACATGCGAATATGCCGGAAGATAATATTATGACAGAATACGAGGAGAAATTCTCGAAGCTCGGTCAGCCAATATATCGACTAGAATGCCAATACAAGACGAAATAATAACGGTTTAGGGGGATGGAGAAATGGATCGATTTGAATTTCACAATATGACACTGACATGGTTACATGGGGGTGTTACAGCACTGGATGGCGGGGCTATGTTTGGGGTAGTGCCAAAAGCACTGTGGTCTCGTAAATATCCGGTGAATGAATTGAACCAGATTGAATTAGCATGTGAACCGATTTTAATTCAATACGAGGGGAAAAATTACTTAATCGATTCTGGTGTAGGTGCCGGTAAGTTAAATGAAAAGCAGTTGCGCAATTTCGGAGTTTCCGAAGAATCAACAATTGAAAAAAGCTTAGCTGAAGCTGGATTACAGCCAAGTGATATTGATGCGATTTTAATGACACATCTGCATTTTGATCATGCTGGCGGCTTAACGAAGTGGGAAGGGGACAAGCTTGTTCCGGTTTTCCCGAATGCAGTTATTCACACGACACAGATTGAATGGGACGAAATGCGCAATCCGAATATCCGTTCAAAGAATACGTATTGGAAAGAAAACTGGGAGCCTGTTCAGCATTTAGTGTCAACATATGAGGGTGAGCTGGAAGTGGCTCCAGGTTTGAAAATGATTCATACGGGCGGCCATAGTGAAGGACATGCGATTATCCGTCTGGAACAAAATGGTGAAGTGGCGCTACATATGGCGGATATTATGCCGACACATGCCCATCAAAATCCGCTTTGGGTATTGGCATATGATGATTACCCGATGACAAGCGTATTTGCGAAAGAAAAGTTAATGAAAGAAGCGCTGGCAAATGGCTACCGCTTTATCTTCTACCATGATGCGTATTACCGCATGATTCAGTGGGATGCAACAGGCAAGGAAGTAAAAGACAGCTTGGAACGTTCGAAACCGGCATTAATTAAGTAAACACGAAAGCACCTGCATAATTTTCGATGCAGGTGCTTTTATTATCGGTTGGACTAAAATACTTTTATCGATGCCCAAAAAAATACGATGACTGAAATTACGTCATCGCATCCGTTACATTATATTTGTTTAATATCTACAATGGCACCGGAACGGGCATCTGCTGCGAACTCATAGTTTTCAAGCTCGCCGTTGATAGTGCGGGAAATTCCTCCACGATAGACCGGAGTTTCTGTAAAACCGTTACTGAAGTTTTCTGTTTTCATGTAAATCCAAGAACCATCAATTGGTGCATGTTTTTTAAATTCATCTTTGATGTTGGCTAAAATATGATCTGGATTCGCAAATGGTGCGACGCGATTGCTCATTTCTTTAACAATGACAGCTGCTGCCATCCCTGTTACTACCCCTATTGTAAAGTCTTTTAAATTCATTTCAAAATACCTCCTCAAAATAGTGACTACATTTACTTTATCATATTCTGAAAATAGAGTAAAAATAATAGAAGGTTCGAAAGTCGAAATATTGCTTGCAATTTGTGTTATAATGAAGGCAAATCTACATTTAGAGGTGTTGCAGAATGAATCAAGATACACTTGCTCTTTTTAAAACATTAACAGAACTTCCTGGTGCGCCAGGGAATGAGCGTGCAGTCCGCAATTTTATGCGCTCGGAATTAGCAAAATATTCTGATGAAGTTATCCAGGATAATTTAGGCGGCGTATTCGGTGTGCGTAAAGCAAAAGATGAACAAGCGCCAAAAATACTCGTCGCTGGTCATATGGATGAAGTCGCATTCATGGTTACTTCCATTACTGAAAACGGCATGATCCGTTTCCAGACACTTGGCGGCTGGTGGAATCAGGTTATGCTGGCACAACGCGTTACGGTCTATACAAAAGACCGTGAAATTCCGGGTGTTATTGCATCAATTCCGCCGCACTTATTAACGGATGCGGAACGTTCTAAACCGATGGATATTAAAAATATGCTGATCGATATCGGTGCAGATTCAAAAGAAGATGCGATGAATTTAGGTGTACGTCCAGGGCAATCCATTATTCCGGTATGTCCATTCACACCGATGGCCAATCCGAAAAAAATTATGGCAAAAGCGTGGGATAACCGCTACGGCTGTGGTTTGGCGGTTGAACTTTTAAAAGAGATTCACGGTCAGGAAGTGAAGAACCATATTTATTCTGGGGCGAATGTTATGGAAGAAGTCGGTTTACGCGGTGCAGCAGTTTCATCAAATATGATCAAGCCTGATCTGTTTTTTGCATTGGATGCATCACCGGCGAATGATACATCTGGCGATAAAAATGAATTCGGTCAACTGGGCAAAGGAACATTGCTCCGAATTTTGGACCGTTCAATGGTTACACACCGTGGTATGCGTGAATTCGTGCTGGACACAGCAGAATCAAACAATATTCCGTACCAGTATTTCGTTTCCCAAGGTGGTACAGACGCAGGACGTGTGCACACTCAAAATGACGGCATTCCTTCAGCTGTAATCGGGGTTTGTTCACGTTATATTCACACATCTGCTTCGATTATTCATGTGGATGACTACGCGGCGGCTAAAGAACTGCTAGTTAAATTAATTCAAAGTGCAGACCGTTCCACAATCGAATCTATTCGTGCAAACGTATAAAAAAATTCAATATTATATTATAATACAAGGATGCGAACTTATCGCATTCTTGTTTTTGGGTTGCGGACAATAGGTTTAACGTGACTTACATAAAAATCGGGAAACCAATTTACAGGTATAGACGGTTTAAAAACGAACAGCTTGGAGATGAAATAATGAGAGTAGCAGTAGGATCGAAAAATAAGGCGAAATTAGGCGCTGTGGAAGCAATTGTCCAACAGTATTTCCCTGAAGCCACAATCGAAAATATGGAAGTACCTTCAGATGTATCGATTCAGCCCTTCTCAAACGAAGAAACGAGACAAGGTGCGATCAACCGTGCGCGTCACACGATGATGCTGACAAATGCGGATATGACATTTGGACTTGAAGGCGGTGTCGATGAAATCGAAGGAACTATGTATTGCTGTAACTGGGGAGCGGCTGTTTTAAAGGATGGCACGGTCATTGCCAGTTCAGGAGCTCAATTTGCCCTACCTGAAGAAATAGCTCAGGAGCTTCGTATGGGGAAGGAACTTGGACCGGTGATGGACGTCTATACAGATAGCGAAAATATTCGTCATCATCAGGGAGCAGTTGGTATTTTCTCTAATAATTTAATCGACCGAAAAGAAATGTTTGAACATATCGTTAAGTTATTAGTCGGTCAAATTTTATTTAAAATAAATAAAGAGCAATAGGACCGGATGTAGAGCACATTCGTTGCATTACGGCTCGGAAAATTATTATGATACGTTTGAAGGTTTGAAAGAGAGGGAATACAATGAGTCGTAAATGGATATATGCGTTTTTGCTTACTTCACTTGTTGTTATATTATCAGCATGCAATCAAACAGTCGAAGAACAAGCACAGGCAGGGATGGAAAATGCTGAAATAATGTTTAGCAGCGAACCGAACGAAGTAAACAAAACGATTGGACATATACAGCTATACTTGCCAAAAGGATATAGTATTCAAAAAGGAATCGATGAATTGAATTATACGATTCTGAATGGTAAAGATTCCTATATATTATTCGTTAATCAGAATGAACCGGAAAACAGTCAGTTGCAGTATGACTTGTTAAAGCAGGAGAACAAAAATGAAATTGTAGAAGAAAAAACTTTCGAATCGGATGGCCAATTCGGATTTTCTGCTGTCACAAAATTTCCTGAAGAGAAATATGAGCTGATCGTCAATTTAGGAGGCGTTAAGTTGTCTACTATTTCCGAGGGTAAGAAAATTGACGAGAAAATACAGGAAATGATGGAGATTGTGAAAACAGTGAAAGTGATTAACTAGTTGAAGCGTCGAATAAAGTAATCACATAGCTTTTTTGTTACAATAGATGAAGTAAATGGAACGGTTCACATTTGTGAGCCGTTTTTGATTAGATAAAGGAGTGGTTGAATGGAATCGAAACAGTTAGTAGCTGAACTGAAGACTAAGTTAGGTGAGGCAAACTTCACATTCACATTCGATGAAAAACATGATAAATTACGTCTTGAACATAAAAAAATCGGGCGAGGAATGGATATCTCTTTACCCGAAATTTTAACGAAGTACGAAACGAAAAAACAGCAGGCAATCGATGAAGTGATTTATACAATTGAGCAAACATTTTTAGCAATGCAACGGGAAGAAGAACAGGGCTTTGGCAGACTTGCTTCTGTTTATCCGATTATCCGCTCAACTTCCTTCCCAAAAAAATCGAATGATGGCCATGCTTTTATCATGACAGATCATACGGCAGAAACACGTATTTATTATGCGCTTGATCTAGGTACAACGTATCGCTTAATTGACGAATCAATGTTGCCGAAGTTAAATGTAACAGAGGAGCATATACGAGAAGCAGCCCGTTTTTCTGTAAAAAAATTGCCGACCTCTGTAAAACGTGATGAAGTTTCGGGCAATGTTTATTACTTTTTAAATCAGAATGACGGTTATGATGCAAGCCGTATTTTAAACGAAAGCTTTTTAAAGGAAATGGAAAGCCAAATTGAAGGCGAAATGACGGTATCTGTCCCGCATCAGGATGTATTAATTATTGGTGATATTCGGAATGAAGTAGGGTATGATGTATTAGCGCAGATGACAATGCATTTCTTTACAGTTGGCGCGGTGCCGATTACGAGCCTGTCATTTGTATATGAAAACGGTCATTTAGAACCAATATTTATCCTAGCGAAAAACAAAGTAAAAAAGGAGCAAGACGAAAAATGAAAGTAGCTTACAACAAAGCACATGTAGGAGATGTCCTATTAGTACAATTATCAATGGAGCCAATCGTTAAAACAGCGATGGAGCGCGCTGGCGATGTAGCCATTTTAAAAGAAGAAACAACTGGTGAAGTGAAAGCATTTAACCTTTTTAATGCTAGCAAATACGTAGACCTGGATGTTGCAGGAAATGTGGAAGTAACACCGGAACTTGTAGAGAAATTAGAAACGGCTTTAAAAGCAAACGGCGCGGAAATTTCTTTAGATGTAGACTTTTCACCAAAATTTGTAGTTGGCTATGTTGAGACAAAAGAAAAGCATCCAAATGCAGATAAACTAAGTGTTTGTAAAGTTAACGTTGGGGATGAAACATTACAGATCGTATGTGGTGCACCGAATGTAGATGCAGGCCAAAAAGTAGTTGTTGCTAAAGTGGGCGCTGTGATGCCTTCTGGTTTATTGATCAAAGAAGGAAACTTACGTGGGGAAGATTCATTCGGTATGCTTTGCTCTGCGCGTGAACTGGCAATTCCAGGCGCACCTGAAGTAAAAGGGATTTTAGTACTGGACGATTCTGCAGAAGTAGGAAGCCCATTCGAAGTCCCATCTCGTTAATAAGTACGATAAGTTAGTATGTTGAGCTGAGTCTCTCATACTAACTTTTTTTTATCCTTAAAAATATTAGCGACAAAGCGCATTTACCGAGCAAATATGATATGCTTTTGAGGTGTATATTATTTATACACCGCAATTTAAATAAGAATAAAGACCGTTGCAAATAGTGGAATTTGTACGGCAATGTTTTTAAGGAAAGAAGTGGTATTTATGAGTTGGATTAAAAATAAATTTAATAAATTATTTAAAATGGATTCAGATGAAGAATATGATGAGTATGAAGAATCTCCAAAATCGGATGAAATACACCAAACAAAACAAACACAGCAGCAAAAATATCAGGAAGAAAATGAAGCGCCGAAAAATACATTCCGATTCCCTCTAATAGAAGATGATTACGAGGAAACGGTAAAGCAAGATGATGGACAGCGAAAGACGACGCGTTTTTATGATGATGAAAAGGAAGAACTTACACTTCCTAATTATTTGCAAAAGCATACAGCCAAGGAAGTATATGATGTTGAAATATCCGGTATCCGAGATTTACTTGAACGCCGCCGCAAAGGAAAAGGCCACACAAATGTCGTACATACAAGAGACCCCGTCCGCCGAATGCCGAATTTAAAAGAGGAACGGGAAGCGATACGTCACAATAAGCCTGTCCGCTCTGAAAGAACTGAAAATAAACAGATTTTAAAACCGATCGAAATTAGGAAACGTTTTATTCCTACAGATGTACCATCACCTGTACATGGTTTTAAAAAGCCGTCACCAATTGAAAAGTTAATTGAAAAGCAGCAGGATGAAAAGCTTAAAAAAGAAGAGCAGGAACATAAATCAATAATTGAACCAGAACATAATGAAACGGCAAAAAAGCCGACTGATCCGGTTGTTATACCATCAAACGAAGAAGAACAGCAAGCTCCGGCAAATCCTGAGCATGGAAGATACGATTCTAGTTCAGAAGCAGAAATTACACAAACTGAATTACTTATACCAGAATCAGAACCTGAGGCAGAACCTACACGTGAGCGTGAAGAAGAAATGGTTTTAGTCGAAATGGAAGAATCAATTGAAGAAGAACAGCAACCGCTGGAAGAAGAGGTAGTTGAACAACTGACAGAAGCGGTTATCGAGGTAGAAAATGAATTGGAAGAGGCTGTAGTAGATGAATCTTCCGTTGCAGAAATAATCAATGATGTCCAAGTGAAGCATGTAACAATTGAAAATTCAACGATACACATCGGTCAATTAAATGTGGAGCAAATGCCCCCATCTGAAGACGCTATCGTAGTAGAAGAGAAGAAGGAAGAAACGGATTCAGTACAGCCAATCAGTACAAGAAGCCGTGTTCCTTTTAATGTGGTGATGCTGAAATCAGACAAACAAAAACTGATGACGAAGCAATTTGTTGAACAGCAGCTTAGCTTGCAAAGTAAAAATAATAAAGTAGACGAAATAAAGCAAAAAGATATTATTCATCCGGTTGAAGAGACGGATGAAGTTCATACTGAACTGGCGAATACCGTGCAGCATGTAAAGAATGATGAAACAGAAACTGTGAATCAAGAAACAGAGCCAACTCAGAATGAAGTACGACAAGTGCAGGAAAATGTGGAAGTCACTACTTTTAACGAGCAAGTGGTGAAACATGAACCAACTAATCAGTATGAAGAGGAAATGATGAGGACATCGACTTCTACATCTGTAGGATTACTGGAACGTGAATCCGAGATACCTGAAAAAGTGGAAGAGCTATTAGAAGTTTCGGCAACTACGGAAGCTGTAGTGGAAGCAGTTCCGGAAACCTTGAACGTTCAAGAAGTACCGGAAATCCAAGAGGTGGAAGAACTTCCGACGATTAAAGAGGAAGAGCCAATTGTTGAAGAAACAGCAGACGAAAAAGCACATTCTACTAAAGAAGTGATAGCAGAGGAAGCTGAGACAGTAATAGAAGCACCTCCAGTTAAAAGAATACCTTATGTAAAACCACCTCTTGAATATTTAGTACCGCCGGAGGAAATGGTGGAAGACCGCGACTGGATGGATGAGCAGGGCGAAAATTTAGTCGAAGCACTGTCGCATTTCCAAGTGCAGGCACAAATTGAATCGATTGTCCAAGGACCGGCCGTTACCCAATTTGAAATTACAGTAGGGCACGGAACGAAGGTTAGCAAAGTCCGCAATTTAACGGATGATATAAAATTGGCATTAGCTGCAAAAGACATTCGTATCGATGCGCCAATTCCGGGGAAACGATCAATCGGTATTGAGATTCCTAACCGGATTTCTCGTTCGGTGCGCCTTTCGGAAGTGACAGAATCAGCATCGTTTAAAGATTCGGATTCACCGTTGGAGGCAGCACTTGGTTTGGATTTAACAGGGAAGCCGGTCACAATCGACTTACGGAAAATGCCGCATGGTCTGATCGCCGGTGCGACAGGATCGGGTAAATCGGTATGTATTAACTCGATTTTGGTCAGTCTTCTGTATAAGGCAAACCCGAATGAATTAAAGCTTATGCTGATTGACCCGAAAATGGTGGAACTTGCGCCTTTTAACCATATTCCGCATTTAGTCAGCCCTGTTATTACAGATGTCAAAGCAGCGACTGCAGCGTTAAAATGGGCAGTTGAGGAAATGGAAAGACGTTATGAGTTATTTATGCACAGCGGTGCACGTAAAATAGAAGCATATAATAAAATGTGTGATGCAAATGGTATGTATGCACAGAAGCTTCCTTACTTATTAATTGTCATCGATGAGTTGGCGGATTTAATGATGATGTCCCCACAGGATGTGGAAGACAGCATTGTGCGAATAACGCAAAAGGCCCGTGCTGCAGGCATCCATTTAATTGTTGCCACACAGCGCCCATCCGTAGATGTTATAACTGGCCTGATAAAATCCAATATTCCAACGCGTATCGCCTTTTCGGTATCTTCACAAATCGACTCCCGTACAATATTGGATTCACAGGGTGCAGAACGATTGCTGGGACGCGGAGATATGCTATATTTAGGAAATGGAATGTCGGCTCCAACCCGTATTCAAGGCACATTTGTAACAGATGATGAAATCGAAGAAATAATCGAGTATGTACGTGAACAAGGTGAGCCACAATATATTTTTAAACAGGAAGAATTATTAAAACGCTCAGAAACAATCGAGGAACAAGACGAGTTGTTTGAAGAGGCATGCCGATTTGTATTTGAACAAGGCTCAGCATCGACATCCCTTTTACAACGCCGTTATCATATTGGCTATAATCGGGCAGCTAGATTAATCGATATGTTAGAGCGACATGGTTATGTTTCAGAACCAAAAGGAAGCAAACCGAGAGATGTATATATCACAGAAGAAGAGCTGTTTGAACAATTTGGAGGCTAAAGCACTAGTAAATTGAACAAATAAAAAATTAGAATTGTCGTTCAATTATCGTAACGTGTATTTAGTGCTATAATGTAGGCATACTTTGAAACAATAAATGGATAATTCAATGGGGTCTTCGTATCCTAGGAGGGTTTTATAAATAATGACACGCTATCATTTTACCGGTATTAAAGGTTCAGGCATGAGTTCCCTGGCACAGATTCTATTTGATGCAGGAGAGCAAGTTCAAGGTTCCGACTATGAAACATACTATTTTACGGAGCAACCATTACGTGACCGAGGAATAGAAATTTTAAATTTTGATGAAAATAATATTAAAGAAGATTTAACAGTTATTGCAGGGAATGCGTTCAACGATGATCATCCAGAATTAGTGCGTGCACGCGAGTTAGGGATTGAGGTCATTCGCTACCATAAGTTTTTAGGTGAATACAGCAACCGCTATACTTCTATTGCCATTACAGGTGCACATGGTAAAACGTCTACGACTGGTCTTATGAGCCATGTTGTAGGCGGTTATATGCCGACATCGTATTTAATCGGTGATGGTACTGGTTCAGGTAAAAAAGATGCTTCATATTTTGTTATGGAAGCATGTGAATACCGTCGCCACTTTTTAGCGTATCATCCGGATTATGCGATTATGACGAATATCGATTTTGATCATCCGGATTATTTCACAAGCATTGACGATGTATATGATGCTTTCCAACAGCTGGCCTTACAAGTGAATAAAGCTATTATTGCTTGCGGAGATGATGAACAGCTTCAGAAGATTCAAGCCAATGTACCAGTAGTCTACTATGGTTTTGATCCAGCTAATGATTTTTCAGCGCGTAATATCGTTAAAACATCGGAAGGTACGGAATTTGATGTTTATGTACGTAATGAGTTTTACAGTAAATTCTTCATCCCGTTATTCGGTGACCATACGATTTTAAACTCGTTGGCGGTAATTTCACTTTGTCATTATGAAGGGGTTCCAGCCAAGCTGATTCAAGAACGTCTTAATACGTATGGCGGTGTAAAACGTCGCTTTACTGAAACAAAAGTAGGTAATGCGATTTTAGTAGATGATTATGCACATCATCCTACAGAAATTGCGGCAACTTTGCAATCAGCGAGACAAAAATATCCTGATCGTGAAGTTGTTGCGGTATTCCAGCCGCATACCTTTACTCGAACGAAAGCATTTTTACAAAACTTTGCGGATAGCTTGAGCGGTGCCGACGCAACCTATTTATGTGATATTTTTGGTTCAGCACGCGAAAAACAAGGAGAGCTTTCGATTCATGATTTAGCTAACTTAATCGAAGGCTGTACTGTTTTAACAACCGATACAGTTGATCAACTTAAAAAACATGAAAATGCCGTGTTCCTGTTTATGGGAGCGGGAGATGTTCATAAATATCAAGATGCATTTGAAGCCATTTTGAACTAATTGAAAAACAGCTTAACCTATAAGTAAAAGGATAAGCTGTTTTTCCATACATAAAGAGAAACGTCCTGTAACGACCAACATCGTGCTGGTCCGACGCAACCGGGTTTTGATGTCAAGGCGGGATAATTGATCGAACTTCTATTCATAAAGGGTTTTATTCATCAAGAGATTGGGGAATATGAAAGCATGGACAAAATGTCATTCGCCTTTAGTGAATAAATAAATAACAAATTAACAGTATTCACGTAAGAAAAGCTAGTATTTCTTAAGGGTTTTGTGGAAAAAATGCTTTTCTAGGAAAAGGATTGTCGCAATTTTTGTCGAATGTAATAAATGGAACTAGATAGAGGAGGTTATATTTGATGGAAGTATTACTTTATATTGCGGCATTGGTGGCTGCAATCGGATTTTTAGTCCTATGTGTAAGTATTGGTATGACGTTGTTTTCTGTTAAGAATACATTGAATTCAATCGCGGGAACAGTTGCCGGTATTGAAGGGCAAATGGAAGGCATTACACGTGAGACGACAAGCCTGCTTACAAAAACTAATGCATTGGCAGATGATATTTCAGATAAATCGGAGAAGTTAAATTCAGTAATGCATGCTGTAAAAGGTGTGGGGGATTCTGTGAATAATTTGAATTCATCAGTTCAACGCATTACTACATCGATTTCAACAGAAGTGCATAAAAATGAAGATAAAATTGCGCAAGTCGTTCAATGGAGTAATGTAGCGATGGGGATTGCAGACCAATGGCGTCAGCGCAAGCCGATCAATGAAGAAGATATTATTTATACGAGTACTAAAACAAATGAAACACCACCAAGTTTAGGCGAGAAGTCAAAATTCGGTTTCTTAAAACGTAAGTAAAGGGAAAATGATACTTAATCACAAGGGGGAGTTTTTGAAATGGAAGAAAAACGCGTAAACTATGATTATAACCGATTAAATGATTCAATTTATGATGATGAAAAAATTCATGTTAAGGATTTTGTTATCGGCGCATTAGTAGGCGGGATTGTCGGTGTTGCAACAGCTTTATTACTTACACCGAAGACGGGCAGTGAAATGCGTAATGATGTAGCGGTACAAGCTGTAACATTAAAGGATAAAAGTATTGAACTTTCCGGCACGGCAAAGGAGAAGACAGCACAGCTATCAACGCAGTTAAAAGAGCAATCTTCTTCAATTGTTGAAAAAGTGAAAGCTAAAACAGCAAAACAGCCTCCTGTCCTGGATGGGACAGCTTCATCAGAAGGCGAAGAACCATTGCCACTTGATAAAATGGTAGATGAAGAAGTACTCGCTGCTGAATCTCCGGATCCCGATAGCGTAAATACAGACCCGGATATCGCACCAAACTCAACACGCCATACAGATGTAGAATAAGAAAAAACGGCTCCCAAAAGTATTGGGAGCCGTTTTTTATTATTCCACAACCGGTGGATCAGTCAGCTGAATTTCAAGTTGGTCGCCACCGAATATTTCAGCATCAAATGAAGAGGGCTGTCCATTACGTAAAATCGTAAATGATCCTTTAAATGTAGCAGGAAGCTGCCAGTTTGAAAATCGAAAGACATCCTGATAAATCCATTTGCTTGTATCTTTTTCGATAATATTAATTGTAACCCCATTCGGCACTGATGCTTCATGGTGTACTACCTGACCATTTACCGAAAACTCACGGGCTGTTTTAACAAGTTCCACCTGTTCTTGCTGGAACGTTACAACCGCTTTTTCTTCCAATAACAAATTTAAATGTGCTGCAAGTTGTTCAGCTGTTGGTAAATGACGTTGTTCAAATGTAATGATATCTCCATTTTGAACAGGGTAATGAAGTTTCCCCGGCTTTCCGTTAATGAAAAGCTGTGATGAAAAATCAGGGAAGGATAGAGGTTTCCCGTCGATATGAACAAAATATGATTGGAACTGTTGTATATTCACAGATTGGTTCAATGATTCCAATATATTTTCCACTGTTTCGATTGTTTCGATGACAATTACGTCTCGGTCCTGTAAAGGTGTATCCAATTTTACGATTTTACCGTTTACAAGTACTTTAGGTTCAATAGTGTATTGCTTTTCCTCAATTGTCACAGTTTTTAAAGAAGCAAGATCAATTATTTCTCCTATCGTAACAGAAGCGCCTGTCCCGTCTTTTCCGGGAATCAGTTCTATTTGATCTCCATTTTTAATAAGGGATTTAATGGAGGCATTTTCACCATTTAAAATGATCTGTGCCGGCTGCCCATGCTCTCCTGGTACAAGAATACTTTGACCGTTCACAGTAATCGACAAACCATGTCCAGGTTTGCCGTATAATTGTTTTGCCCGGATGTTCGCAGCCAAAAATGCATCCCCGACTGTCATTTCCTTCAACTCAAATAGTCTTATAATTTGTTCATTTACTTTTATGGACATGTAATGGATCGGTGACTTTTGTGCTGCAATCGCAATCCCGATCGGTGTCACAAGTTCAGGGGTTGCGGCAATATGTTCTGCGCGAGTCAGGTTCTGAATGGCATTCACATCACGGACCGCTACACGGTTAGACGGTAAATTTAATGTTTTCCCGATTTCTTCCGGCAAGTAAGGTGTTAAACTCCCGCCACCAACTAACATGACCGCTTTTGGAGGCGTGTTGTTGTTTAACCGTAAAATTTCCTCACCTATGGACTTTGCCAAGTTTTCGATGGCGGGATATATTTCTTTGATCACTTCTTCACGCGGGAAATATTGGTCAAATCCTAAAATATCCTGAATGAGAATTTCCTCGCTCGTATGTAATTGTCTTTTTGCTATTTCAGCGACCGGAAAATCCAGTAAGTAATGGTCACTTAAACTTTCAGTAATCTCATCACCGGCAGTTGGCACCATCCCGTATGCTACAACCGTACTTTTATCTGTAATAGCAATATCCGAAGTTCCGGCACCAATATCAACAAGTGCTACATTTAGGCGGCGCATGGAAGGAGGGATAAGAACATTTATAGCGGCAATCGGTTCTAAAGTGAGGGCTTCCATTTCTAGATCGGCACGTTTTAATGCCGCAAGCAATGATTCCACAACTACGCGTGGAAGGAATGTGGCAATGACTTCAACAGATGCTTCATCGCCTTGCTGATCGAGCAGGCTCCCGATTTCTTCTCCATCCAGCCGGAAATACAAAACAGAATAGCCGACACAGTAATAATGATTATTTTTTGTCTCTTCCTTATGAAGCAATAGTTGCTGCTGAGCCTGTTGAACGGCTTGCAGTTCCAGGCGATTAATATCTTCTTCCGTAAAGATCGGTCGGTTTTTGATAGGGACGGAAATACTGGCCTGTTCGGTTTTTAATGCACGTCCGGCTGCTGCGACACTCACTTTCTCCAAAGGTCCGTGTTTTTCTTCTAATTCGGTCTTAATTTCCTGGATAAGCTGTGCTACATACAGGACGTTATGTATTTGGCCATCAACCATTGCACGCTCTTTATGTTCTTTTACTAAAATATCGGCGACATGGTAAGTATGTGCATGTTGCTCTAGAATAATGCCGACAACGGAGCGTGTTCCGATATCAAGTGCGAACAATTTGTTTGCCATATGAAAACGCTTCCTTTCTATTATTATCACAATATACTTTAACGAGTTGAAGCGCTAAATTAAAAATGCGTGACATTCTACAATAGTTTGATTATAATAAGATTATTACTTAAAAATGTATCATACTTTTTATTTATCTGAAAGTGCCGGATACGCAAAGAAGAGGGGTAGAGGAATATGCATCAGCAAGATTTAGAAAGCTTACGCAGCCAGATTGACAGCTTGAACTTAGAAATTTTACGTTTAATAAATGAACGTGCATCCGTAGTAGAAGAAATTGGTAAGATTAAAGAGAAGCAAGGTGTCAATCGCTATGATCCGCTACGTGAGCGCCATATGCTTGACTTAATTAAAGAAAACAATAACGGTCCGTTAAATCAAATGACGGTTGATTATATTTTTAAACAAATCTTCAAAACAGCACTTAAACAACTAGAAGCAGAAAAGAAAAAAGAATTACTCGTTTCACGTAAAGAAAAGTCAGAAGATACTGTCATTAATGTTAACGGTGAGTTAATCGGTACAGGCGCTCCTTCTTTCGTATTTGGACCATGTGCGGTTGAGTCATATGAGCAAGTTGCTGCAGTAGCTGCAACAATCCAAGAAAAAGGTTTAAAATTAATCCGCGGCGGAGCATACAAACCACGTACATCTCCGTATGATTTCCAAGGATTAGGTCTGGACGGGCTAAAGATTTTAAAAGATGTTTCAAAAGAATACGGTTTAGGTGTTATTACTGAAATCGTAACACCTGCAGATTTAGATCATGCATTGGATTACATCGATGTGATTCAAATCGGTGCACGTAATATGCAAAACTTCGAACTATTAAAAGCTGCTGGTGCAACGAATAAGCCAGTCTTATTAAAACGAGGTTTAGCAGCGACGATTGATGAGTTCATCCATGCAGCAGAATACATCATGTCAAAAGGTAATGAAAATATTATTTTATGTGAGCGCGGTATTCGCACATACGAAAAAGCAACTCGTAACACACTTGATATTTCGGCAGTTCCGATTTTAAAACAAGAAACACATTTACCGGTAATGGTGGACGTGACGCACTCTACAGGTCGCCGTGATTTATTATTACCATGTTCTAAAGCGGCCATCGCTATTGGAGCAGACGGTGTAATGGCGGAAGTGCATCCAGATCCATCAATTGCATTATCGGATCAGCAACAGCAAATGGATATCCCGACATTCAATGCTTACTATGATGAGCTTTTAAAATTCATGAAGCAATACGAAGTGTCAAAATAATCATTAATAAGCCCATGTTGAGTCATTCAACATGGGCCTTTATGTATTTGTGCTCGTTTTAATTTGACGAAGAGCAGTGAAATAAATTACAATTTTTTCTAAATACCTTATTTAAGGGGGAATGACATTGTGCAAAAAATTGCGCTAATTACCGGAGCAGCACAAGGAATCGGTTTTGAAATTGCTAAAGAGCTCTCAAACAATGGGATGACAGTTATTATTTCAGATAAAAATGAAGAAAGACTAAAAGAAGCAATTACAGAACGGCCGGATCTAAATTACCTTCTGTGTGATGTCAGCGATGAAGGCCAAATTAAGGAAACGATCGATACAGTTATTTCACAGTTTGGTGCACTACATGTCATGATCAACAATGCAGGTTTTCAGCATGTATCGATGATAGAGGAATTTGATACGGAAATTTTTGAATTGATGCAGAAGGTAATGGTTGTTGGACCCTTTATTTTCATGAAGTACGTGTTACCTATTATGAAACAGCAAAACTTTGGCAGAATAATTAATATCGCATCCATCAATGGTTTAGTCGGATTTGCAGGAAAAGCCGGCTATAATACCGCTAAACATGGTGTAATCGGATTAACAAAAGTAGCGGCACTAGAAACAGCTGCAGATGGAATCACAGTAAATGCAATTTGTCCCGGCTATGTCGATACGAAATTGGTTAGAAATCAATTTCAGGATTTAGCGAAAACACGTAATATAGCGGTTGAAGATGTATTGGAGCAAGTACTCTATCCTTTAGTGCCCCAAAAGCGGCTCATTGATGTTTCTGAGATTGCAGCACTAGTCAATTACTTATGCAGTGATGCAGCAATAGGGATGACGGGACAGGCCATTGTATTGGATGGCGGGTACACCGTTCAATAAAAAAAGGCGAATTTAAACAGGTGCTATCATGTTGATAGCACATTTTTTGAATATTTTAAGACAATTGATGAAAAAACCAGGTATTCACTAGGTTTTAGATTGAAAATAGAATTGAAAATATTATATGATGAAGCTATACATAACAATTAGTTCTACTAGTCGTTTATAAAAACTTGTATCACTATAATAAAAAGGGGGAGAAACTTTTGACTGTCACAATTTATGATGTTGCACGTGAGGCGAATGTATCAATGGCAACCGTATCTCGCGTAGTAAATGGAAATCAAAATGTTAAGCCTGCAACAAGAAAAAAAGTGCTGGAAGTGATTGAGCGTCTTGAATATCGTCCAAATGCAGTAGCACGTGGCTTGGCAAGCAAAAAAACAACATCGGTAGGAGTCATCATCCCTGATATTTCGAATAATTTAAATGCTGAGCTTGCACGAGGCATTGAAGATATTGCGACAATGTATCGCTATAATATTATTTTAGCAAATTCAGATCAAAATGAAGAAAAAGAGTTGTCTTTACTTGATACGATGCTAGGAAAGCAAGTTGACGGTATTGTCATGATGAGTGAAGAGGTAACTGAAAATATTCAACGTGCGGTGGAAGCATGTCCTGTACCGATTGTATTGGCAGGTTCCATCAGTTCAACTGAAAAAGTGGCTTCTGTAAACATTGACTATTATAATGCGGCATTTGAAGCTGTAGAAACACTAATTAATAATGGACATACGAGAATTGCGTTTGTCTCAGGTCCGTTGCAGTATACAGTAAATGGCCAGCATAAACTTGCAGCCTATAAAGATGCACTGGAAAAAGCAAATATCGAAATAGACCAAGCATTAATTGTTGCCGGGGACGGCTCTTATGATGACGGGTTGGAAAGCTGGGCGAATTTAAGTGAACTGCAGCAACCGCCTACAGCCATTTTTGTCGGAAATGATGAGCTTGCCATTGGACTCGTACATGGCATTCAAGATAAAGGAAAAAATGTACCGAATGATGTTGAAATCATCAGCTTCGAAAATTCCAAACTAGCGCGCATGGTACGCCCAAGACTTACAAGTGTTGTATTGCCTTTATACGATATTGGAGCGGTCGCAATGCGATTATTAACGAAGTATATGAACAAAGAGGAAGTTGAACAGCAGCATGTCATCTTGCCTCACCGCATTGAAAAGCGTGGTTCGAGTAAATAACAAAGCGCCTGTCTACAGCTGACAGGCGCTTTGTTTTATTTATCGCTTCAAAATTTTTACGATATTTATTGCAACCGTTACGAACGGTTTTTTTCTGTCCGAATTATATGTAGTGCTTTTTCAAGCATTCGTGCATTTTTTTCCTCAATTTCAGCTTTGCGCGGAATAGGGTCATATAATGGGTATGGGTCATTCCAGGTCGGGATTAGCGGAACAGGTGATTCCGCTTGCCATTTATCAAGCCATTGCTGCGGTAACGGTCCAGTCGGAGCAGGCTGATCGGTCATCTCTGTCCAAATATGGGACCAGGCCCGCGGAACGACCCGCCAAATATCATACCCTCCGCCACCTACAGCAATCCAGCGGCCTTCACAATATTCATGTGCCAATTTATGCGCAAGCTTCGGTATTTCTTTATAAATATTCATTGTCCCGTACAGATGTGTGAGCGGGTCAAAATAATGGGCATCTGCACCATTTTGTGTCAGTACGACATCGGGTTTGAAAAATTCAAATACTTCCCGCATTGACTGTTCATATATTTCCAGAAAGCTTTCATCTTCTGTAAACGCATCTATCGGGAAGTTAAAAGAAGTACCGTATCCTTCACCGTTCCCGCGCTCTGTAATATTGCCTGTACCCGGAAATAAATAGCGGCCCGTCTCATGAATCGACAATGTACATACATTCGGATCATCATAAAAGGACCATTGAACGCCATCCCCATGATGGGCATCAGTATCTACATATAAAACGCGCAGGCCGTACTTCTCCTGAATATATTTAATGGCTACACTGCTGTCATTATAAATGCAAAAACCGGATGCTTTTCCGCGGAATCCGTGATGGAGACCGCCGCCCAAGTTTAATGCGTGCTGGGCTTTTCCCTGCAGTACCTGATCGACCGCCTGTAAGGTCCCGCCGACCAACAGCGCGCTTGCTTCGTGCATATTTTTAAAAATCGGTGTATCCTCTGTTCCAATACCATATGGTTCCCCTTGCTGGACGGTTAACTCCCCATGACCAGCTTTTTTTACGATTTCGATATACTGCATGTCGTGGGCCAGTGCAATTTCTTCATCTGTTGCAATACGGGCAGGGACGATATCCTCATTTTGGAGTGCACCGATATTTTTCAGTAAATCAATCGTTAAGTGTAATCGTTTATGGTTAAACGGGTGGGTGTCCGAAAATTTGTAAGTAAGTTGTTCCGGTGAATAAATAAATACAGCTTTTTTCATAATGTAATGCCAGGCAGGTTTGGCCACAATACATCGTATCCTTGCTTTCGCAACTCTTCAATAATATGCAGCGGATTGATTACTTGCAGACGGACACTTACAATTCGGGACTTCACATTTTCACCATCGGGATATACGAGAACACTTAATACATTTGCCTTATTATCATGGAAGACTTTCGTTATTTCAAACAGCATGCCGGGTTTGTCATTTACCCGGATATCAATTTTAGAGCCGGGTTTATGAGCGCCTGTTAATTCGATGTAGGTATACAGTAAATCAGTCGTTGTTACGATACCAACCAGTTTTCCGGCAGTGACAATAGGCAGGCAACTGATTTTAGCATCATAGAAAGTCATGGCAACTTCTTCAACGAAGTCTAGCGGATGACCGACTATCGGATTTTTGACCATGATTTCCCCGATTGGGGCATCATAAACCGTAGAGTCCGGTTCTTCGCGCAACCGGGAAGGTAAAGCATTTTTTAAGTCATGATCTGTTATGATTCCTACAACCAGATTGTCTTTGTTTACAATTGGTACATGGCGTATATTTTTTTCCCGCATAAGACGCACAGCATCCCGCACGGTATTTTCAGGCAGAAGTGTATGTATCTTTCTGTGCATAATTTCTTCGACGATCATAGTTCATTCCCCTTTGTGATAAGAATTAATACATGAAACGATTTCTAAAGCGAAGTCTGTCAAATCTCTCCAATGTCTCATTTCCCACACGTGCCCCCACACGTGCCATTAGACAGTTGGCAGGATGGGAAGTTATTTCAGGGTCATCTGTTGCATAATACTCGAAATTGACAGAGGTCATCATTCTCTCCATCATATTCCGATATTCCCATACAGATAAACCTGTTCCTTTTAAATCCCAATGCCAGTAATATTCAGTTGTAATCACTAAATAATCTTCCAAAGCATCATCCATAAATGATACTTCCAATAATTTTTTGCCTGCACCTGATCCTCTAAAAGCAGGTATGACTTCAATGGCACCAAGCTCAATCATATTTGGAATCCGGTCTTCTGACCAGCGCTCCAGCGGATCCGGATAGAGGTACGTAACATAGCCGACGATTATATTATCCTGCCGAATGACAACAATGCGCCCTTCTTCAAGCTTAGCAATTCCGACAAGTGCTTCATGCTGCTGATGGGAAGGTCTAAAAGCTTTTAAATCTTCATGTAATGTGTAGGTAGCAAGTTTTTCGGAAGAAACGGGTCCTTCTACTAAAACATTACCATTCCCCGTTTTGAATTCAAGACTATAATAATTTTTCACATGAATCATAATCACACCACCTGCTTTTAATACATCTATTATACTCTATTTCATGCGAAAATACGCTTAAATTCGCGAGATGTAACTAAATTGATTGAAAGTTTTAAATATTTTGCCTATTATAGTATTTTTATTGTAAAATGATTGTAGTTTTTAATGAAAGGGGATTTTTCATGGGGACGAAAACAATGGAAAAGCTTGCAGTTATTCCGGGGGAACATAATTTAAAAAATTATGAGGAAACAGCTGCAAATCATGATTGGCAACATAGTGAAAAAGCATTTTCTTGGTTTGAAACGGGGAAAGTCAATATTGCTTATGAGGCAGTTGACCGGCATGCATCAACACACCGCAAAAACAAAGTGGCTCTTTATTATAATGATGGGAGCCGGAATGAGGCATATTCTTTTTATGATATGAAACGTCTTTCGAATAAAGCGGCGAATGTGTTGAAAGAAAAGGCGGATTTAAAAAAAGGTGAACGTATTTTTATTTTTATGCCGCGCTCGCCGGAACTTTATTTCAGCTTAATTGGTGCATTGAAGATTGGCGCAATAGTAGGTCCATTATTCGAAGCATTTATGGAAGGTGCCGTGTATGACCGTTTAATGGACAGTGAGGCGACAGCAATCATAACAACGCCTGAATTGTTGAACAGAGTACCGCTGGAAAAGCTACCGCATTTAAAAACGGTCTTTGTAGTCGGGGAAAATATTGAAGAAACGGATAAGATTTTAGATTTTAATAAATACTTTGCAGAGGCATCTCGGGATTTTGACATTGAATGGGTCGATAAGGAAGATGGCTCCATTTTGCATTATACATCCGGCTCAACGGGTGCACCAAAAGGGGTATTGCAAGTCCATTATGCAATGGTTCAGCAATACCAGACAGCACAGTGGGTACTGGATCTAAAGGAGGACGATATTTACTGGTGCACAGCCGATCCTGGTTGGGTGACCGGTACAGCTTACGGAATTTTTGGACCTTGGTTAAACGGTGTGACTAATGTTGTCATAGGGGGGCGCTTCAGTCCGCAAGCCTGGTATGGAGCAATTGAGGAATATGGTGTCACGGTATGGTATAGTGCGCCAACTGCATTTCGGATGTTGATGGGTGCAGGTCCGAATATTATCGGCAAATATAACCTTTCTACACTTCGTCACGTTTTATCGGTCGGTGAACCATTGAACCCGGAAGTAGTGAAGTGGGGAATGGAGATTTTAAACCATCGTATTCACGATACATGGTGGATGACGGAAACGGGAGGCCATATAATCTGTAACTATCCATCGATGGATATTAAGCCAGGTTCAATGGGAAAACCAGTGCCGGGTATTCATGCAACGATTGTAGACGATCAAGGCAATGAAGTACCGCCTTATACGATGGGGAATTTGGCGATCAAAAAAGGATGGCCTGCGATGATGCGGCAAATTTGGGGTAATCCAGAACGCTATGAATCTTATTTTTTAAAAGGAGAATGGTATGTTTCAGGAGATTCTGCATTTATGGACGAGGAAGGTTACTTCTGGTTTCAAGGTCGCGTGGACGATGTTATTATGACGGCAGGAGAACGGGTTGGGCCATTTGAAGTGGAAAGTAAACTGCTTGAACATCCTGATGTGGTGGAAGCGGGTGTAATTGGAAAACCAGATCCTGTACGAGGAGAAATTATTAAGGCATTTATTTCATTGCGTGAAGGAGTGGAGCCGAGCGAAACGCTAGAAGCGAATATTCGGGACTTTGTAAAAACAGGGTTATCCGCCCATTCAGCACCACGTGAAATTGAATTCAAAGATAAGCTGCCGAAAACCCGAAGCGGTAAAATAATGCGCCGTGTGTTAAAAGCATGGGAACTGGACTTACCGGCAGGCGATCTATCTACAATGGAAGATTAACTTTATATGCCGGTACTTCTTAAATCGGGGCGCTTACATATGTAGGCGCCTTTTTGTATTATTATTGAACGATAATTTAGAATAATCTACAATTATATAAAAATACAGTTGACTAAATAATTATACATACTTATACTTATTTTTATCATTTAGATTCGTAGAAAAGTATTAGCCATATAAAAATGACGGGGTGACAACATGAAAGCAGGTATTATTGGTGCAACAGGTTACGGTGGATTAGAACTACTACGATTTTTGCATAATCATAAGGAAATAGAAGAAATTGGATTATTTACCTCCTCGGATGAAGGGACTCAATTTTCGGATAAATTTCCACACTTAACGGATATTTATAATCAGCCATTACTCAAATTGGATGATGATGCATTGGCGGAATATGATGTCGTCTTTGCAAGTACACCTTCGGGGGTATCAAGTACGATTTTCCCGTCTTTAGTTGAGAGAGGACCAAAACTAATTGATTTATCAGGGGATTTCCGACTGAAAAATTTAGCAAGCTATGAAACATGGTATAAAAAAAATCCGGCTCCACAGGAAGTAGTGGCGCGAAGTGTGTACGGATTAACGGAGTGGAATGAGCCAGCTATAGAAAAGGCAGATTTAATTGCCAATCCGGGCTGTTATCCGACGGCCGTATTATTATCTATCCTGCCTCTTATAAAACATCGGTTAATTGACCCTGGCTTCCTGGTCATTGATGCAAAGAGCGGAATTTCAGGGGCAGGTAATAAACCTTCACAAGCAACACATTTCAGTGAAGCAAATGAAAGCTTCTCGATTTATAAAATTAATGAACACCAGCACATTCCCGAAATCGAACAAGCGATTTCAATGTTTACCGATATTGAAACAACAATCACGTTTAATACACATCTAGTCCCGATGACACGAGGTATTTTAGCAACTTCCTATGCTCAAGTAACTGAAGGTGTGACACAAGCACAATTAGTGGACTGTTTAACAGAAACGTATAAAGACCATCCATTTGTCCGTGTCATTCAAGAAGCTTCCGCAATAGGAACAAATCGCGTAAAAGGTTCGAACTATTGCGACATATACGTGAAGCTCGATGAAAGGACAAATCGGGCAACGATTGTCGGTGTGATCGATAATTTGGTTAAAGGAGCAGCGGGGCAGGCAATTCAGAACATGAATGTTCAATTCGGTCTCCCGCAGCAAACGGGCTTACAACTCGTTCCGTATTTTATTTAATTTATCAAGATAAGAAAAAATGAAAAACAAGTTGATCGGAATGGAGGGGAGGCGAGTGGATTGTGCCTTCTCATTCATCAGGACGCTGCTTCTGCGGTGGCCGCAATAAATTGCCGCCATCCTCGGCGGAAAGCGTCCGACCTGGAATGGAAATCACCCGTATATTATGACGTGGACAATTAGGGGAGGGTCATTAGATGACTTCAACAATAGAGATGAAAAAATTATCAAGCAAAAATATCGTATCGCCAAAAGGGTTTACTGCAGCAGGTGTTCATTGCGGACTTAAACATAAGAAAAAAGATTTAGCAATTTTAATAAGCGAAGTACCAGCTAGCGTTGCCGGTGTATTTACGACAAATGCAGTCCAGGCAGCACCGCTGAAAGTAACAAAAGAAGTTGTTTATGAATCGAAAAAAATGCAGGCGATCATCGTAAATTCAGGAAATGCCAATGCATGCACAGGCAAACAAGGACTATTGGATGCATATGAAATGCAACTGCTTGCCGCACAAAAGCTTGGCATCGCATCTAATCTGGTAGGAGTAGCCTCTACAGGTGTCATCGGGGAAATAATGAAAATGGAACCCGTAAAAAAAGGTGTAGAGCTTTTAAATCCGGATTCAAAGCTTGAAAGCGGGATTGATTTTTCCCAGGCAATTTTAACGACGGATACAGTAATGAAAAATACAACTTATGCAACGATCATTGACGGCAAGGAAATAATTGTTTCAGGAACGGCTAAAGGCTCAGGCATGATTGAACCGAATATGGCGACAATGCTCGGGTTTATTACAACAGATGCCAATATTGAATCAGAAGAGCTGCAAAAAGCATTATCGAGTGTAACGGATTGCACATTCAACTCGATTACAGTTGATGGTGATACATCAACGAACGATACGGTTATTGTAATGGCAAACGGTTTAGCAGGAAATGAACCGCTATCTCCTGCACATCCTGACTGGGAAAACTTTTACACAGCACTGCGTCTTGTAGCAGAAGATTTAGCAAAGTCAATTGCACGTGATGGGGAAGGCGCGACAAAGCTGATTGAAGTAGAAGTGGATGGAGCGGTTTCAGATGAAGAAGCTCGTAAAATCGCAAAAACAGTAGTAGGTTCACCACTTGTAAAAACAGCAGTGTTTGGCTGTGATGCAAACTGGGGGCGTATTATTGCAGCAGTTGGCTATTCTGGCGCTGTAATCGATCCCGATAAAATTACAATTAAAATCGGTGGAGCAACAATGGTGGAAAACGGCGAACCAATCAAATTTTCGGAAGAAGAGCTCATCGAAATTTTAAAACAGCATGAAGTAAAAATATATGTGTCACTGGAAGTCGGTAAAGGGCACGGGTTTGCATGGGGGTGTGACTTGACTTATGACTACGTTCAAATCAACGCATCATACCGCTCGTAAAATGGTCATCAAGCTTGGTGGCAGCACATTAGAAGGTCTTAACGAGGCCTTCTTTCGCAATTTCAAAGCATTGCAGGAACAAGGAATCCAACTCATTATTACACATGGCGGAGGTCCTGCAATTAACCGCGAATTAGCCGCTGCCGGAATTCAGTCCCATACAGTAAACGGACTGCGTGTAACGAGTGAAGAAATGATCGGTATTGTGCAGTCAACTTTAATTGGGAAAGTAAATCCTTTGCTCGTCCATGAGCTCCATTCAGCGAATATTTCTGCTATCGGACTCAATGGTTTTGATGGCGGGCTGCTGGAAAGTGAATATTTAGATTATGAAACTTACGCATATGTAGGCGAAGTGAAGCATGTTAATATTAATATGTTAAACTCTTTGATAGATGCTGGAATTGTACCTGTCATTGCATGTATCGGTGCAACAAAGGATGGGCAGGCGCTGAACATTAACGGCGATACAGTGGCAAGTGAAATTGCATTGGCCGTTGAGGCGGATTGTCTCCTGCTTGTGACGGATGTCGCCGGTATTCGCATACAGGATGAATACCAGAAAGAAGTGACACCAGGCTTAATCGAACAATGGATTGACGAAGGGCATATTTACGGCGGAATGATTCCGAAAGTGCAAGGCGCTCTTAATTGTTTGAAGGCGGGTATACCTTCTGTACAAATTGTCAATGAGACTTTAACCGGGACGACTATTTTAAGTGAGGAGCTAGTGAAATGAGTGCATTATTCCAAAATTACGCGAGAAGACCTTTTGCTATTGTCGAAGGAAAAGGAACAGAAGTATTCGATACGACAGGGAAAAGATATTTAGATTTCACGAGCGGCATTGCTGTTTGTAGTTTAGGGCATGCACATCCATCAATCGTTGAAGCGATTCAAAAACAAAGTCAGAAACTGTGGCATATTAGTAACTTATTTGAAAGTCCGGGACAGGAAAAACTTGCTGCATCATTAGTGAAAGATTTGCATTTATCGTATGCATTTTTCTGTAATAGTGGTGCAGAGGCGAATGAAGCAGCTATTAAATTAGCACGTAAACATACAGGAAAACATAAGATTATTGTGTTTGAACAGAGCTTTCACGGACGTACATTTGGTGCGATGAGTGCAACCGGACAAGATAAAGTACGTAACGGCTTCGGCCCTTTAGTAAGCGAGTTTATTACATTGCCGTTTAATGATGTCGAAGCATTAAAAGCTGCAGTTGATGCAGATACTGCTGCAATTATGCTTGAAATGATTCAAGGTGAAGGCGGAGTAAATCCTGCAACGGATGAGTTCGCGAAAGCTATTCATGAAATTCAGCAATCATCGGATATTTTAGTCATTGTTGATGAAGTACAAACAGGCATCGGACGTACAGGGACACGTTTTGCATTTGAGCAGACAGCCATCAAACCGGATATTGTTTCAATGGCAAAAGGTCTCGGTGGCGGTTTCCCGATTGGGGGGATTCTCGGGACAGAAAAGCTGTTTAACACGTTTAGTGCCGGGACACACGGTACAACATTCGGCGGGAATCCATTGGGTGTGGCCGTTGCACAAACAGTTATCGATCAAATATTCGATGATGCCTTTTTGGATAATGTTGAACAAAAATCGGCATATTTAATTAAAAAACTGGAAGAAGCTTTTCCGGAAGATAAATATTCGGTTCAGGGTAAAGGCCTAATGCTTGGTCTGAGCCTTGGTGGCGAAGATGTCGCACCATATGTTGCCGCATTGGATAAAGCGGGTCTATTAACGGTTGCAGCCGGCCCGAAAGTGATTCGTCTATTACCACCTTTAACGGTTAGCGAACAAGAAATCGATGAAGCGGTTAATTTATTAAAAGATGTATTAAAAGAGGAACATGTATCAATTTAATTGCAATAAAAAATCTCACCAACTTTTTTCTAGTTGGTGAGATTTTTTGATATTATTCTCCTGATGGTTCAGCAGGATCAACGTCAACCTCAATTTCATCGAGTTCTTCAGGTTCTTCGATTATTTCTTCAGGTTCAACATTTTCTTCTTCTGTTTCCGGTGGAGCAGGTGGAGCAGTTTCCACAATTTCTCCGACTTCGTTCGAAGCGCCTGATTCCAATCCTGTAATATCGACCGCTACAACGATATAGCGAACGCCTGGGGAAACAGGAACCCGGTAACCTTCATAAGACTTTAATGAACGTACAAGTGACCTTCCCTGGCCGGACACACTGTACACGCGATAGCCAACAACATCATTTGATGGTGAAGCTGACCATGAAAGTGAACCGTTTGCCAATGTCGCAAATACAGATTGCGGCGGTGCACTGTCTGCCGAGAATGGAGCACCGGTTACAACGCCCTTGCCTGAACTGAATGACAATAATTTTGATGCATCTCCACCAAGCCAACCTAACATACGGTCAACGAAGGCCTGATTTAATCCGAAACCGCTCATTTGGACAAATTCAGTAGGTGTATTCGGTAATGCAGCATATGTGTTGCCGTTAATAACAACTGATGTGGAAGATACAAAGCTATCATCAGGCTGTGTCGGTAAAAATACATTTTTATTAAATAAATCGGAAGTGACTAAACCGGCATTGGCACAAGAAGTAGAAGGTGCCAGGCCAGAAATGCCACAAAATGATCTTGTCACAACGCCTTCAGGTTTTTTGAATGTTTCTTTCGTACCTACGAGTTCCGGGTTGATGTCATAAAGTGTATTCAGATAATTTGCCCATAAACGGTTCACCCGGTTACTTGGATGCTGGTAACGGTTATTGAATACATTTAGGGTACGCTGCTTTTCATAACCCATCCAGACTCCTACCGAAATATTCGGGTTGTAACCGACTAGCCAGACATCGTTATGGTCCTGCGTTGTACCCGATTTTGCAGCGAAGTCAGACGAGAATTTCAGCTGACTTTTCGCCAATGTAGCTGTACCACCCGGCTTCATAACATCGCGCAGCATATCGGTCATTATATATGCTGTTTCCGGTGCAAATACATCAACCGGAGCAACTTCATGTTCATAAACAATATTGCCGTCCAGATCTTCAATGCGTTCAATCATATATGCATCGATAAATTGTCCGTTATTGGCAAATGTTGCATAAGCATTTGTATTTTCTTCAACTGAAGCCCCGATATTCAAACCGCCAAGAACGGTAGAGAGGTTTTCATAATCTTGCGGCTGTAATTTAGAGAAGCCCATTTTTTCCAGATAGGTTGCCGGTCGACGATCTAAAATGGAATCATATAAACGAAGGACGGCCAAGTTTTGAGATGATGCAACGGCCTGTCTTGCTGGTATAATTCCCAATTCCTGATTCGGGTTATAGTTTATAGGGTCATAGCCGTCAGTTGGACGTACAAATTTTACATCGACAACTGGACTTCCTGCACCGATGAAACCATAATCGAGTGCCGGTGCATAGGCAAGTAACGGCTTCATTGTCGATCCGTTTGAACGGAAGGCATTCGTTGCATGATTTACTTGTGTGATAGTATGGTCGCGTCCCCCGACGAAACTTAGTATGCGGCCGGTTTTATTATCAATAACAATACTTCCGGTTTGTACGGGAACATCCACTTCGATTTCTTCGCCTGTTTCCGGATCTTTTTCTTTTTTCTTATATGTTTGTCCATATAAAGTGAATTCTTCCGTCACTTTTCTCATCGCATCATACATTTCTTTATTGATCGTTGAGTAAATACGATAACCGCCGGAACGTATTGTACGGTCAGCCAGTATTGTATACTTTTCTTTTAAATTTTCTTCTTCTTTTAAACGGTCCGGGTCAATACCGTCTTTTTCAGCGAGTATTTCCGCGAAAATTTCTTTCGAACGCAGCTCAAGCTCAGCAGTCAACCAAGGATATTTTTCTTCGGGACGGATTTCATAACCTTTGAAGTCTTGTGTAATATCATAGGCAATTGCTTCGTTATACTCTTTTTCAGTAATATAGCCTGCTTCCTGCATGCGATAAAGGACCGTTTTCATACGGTCAATGCCCGGCTGTATCCCTTCCGCACTTTTTTGCTCGCCTTTATTTGTAAAAGGTGTGTATGTGAAAGGTGCCTGTGGGATGCCGGCAATATAAGCTGCCTGCGGTAAGTTTAGTTTAGATGCGGACACACCAAAAATACCTTGTGCAGCCGTTTCGATGCCGGCAATATTACGACCTGAAGAGTTTCGGCCGTACGGAATAATATTTAAATATGCTTCAAGTATTTCTTCTTTTGTCATAAAATGTTCCAAACGATACGCAAGTAAAATTTCCTTTGCTTTACGTTCGTATGAAACTTCATTCGTTAATATTTGGTTTTTTATTAATTGTTGTGTAAGGGTAGAGCCACCTGTCTGTGTTGACGAGTTGGATACGTCCTGCAGTAATCCACGTAATACTGCTTTTGGTACAATCCCGGTATGTTCCCGGAAATATTCATCCTCTGTAGCAAGTACAGCATTAATTAAGGATGGGGATATATTGGCAAGCGATGTTTCACGTCGGTCTAAATCAGTTCGGATTTTTCCTATGTAAATATCGTTCGCAAAATAAAGTTCACTTGTTTCTTCATAGCTGAAAATTTGTTCGCGCATTTCTTCTTTCGATCGCAAAGGTTCATCCTTTGTTAATGATGCGAAGTAACCTGCGCCGACACCTCCGACAAACAACAGTGTCGCAGCTGTAAAAATAATCGCCAGCAATGTTAAATTCCAGAATACACCGCCTCCAATTCGGATGTAGCGCATTCGTTCTGAAGAAGCAAGGATTTCGATTTTTTTATTTAATTTTTCGAGCCATTCTCTCACATCATCGACCTCCTAAAATCTTGTTTATTATAGCATATTTGAGATATAAGCGAATATAAATATTGACATCAACTATATTCTAGGTAGAATAGAAATATAAATTTCCGGCAACGAAGAGTTTGCAGTAGTAAATGTGTTCCCTGCATAGAGAGCTAGCGGTTGGTGAAAGCTAGACATAGCGCATTTATGAATTACGTACTTGGAGCCTGAACGGGTCGTCACGTTATAGACGCTTAAAGTGGAAGAAAGACTGAAATTTCTTCAAGCCGGGTGGTACCGCGTTAAATAATAATTTGACGTCCCTGCATGCATTTGCGTGTAGGGACGTTTTTCGTTTCCTTACAAGTAAATGACGCATCATGTAAAAGGAGAGAAAACAAATGAAAAACGAATTACTGCAAGATTTGGAATGGCGCGGACTGTTATACCAGCAAACAGACGCGGAAGGTATGGAAAAGCTGTTAAACGAGGAAAAGGTTTCCCTATACGTAGGTGTTGACCCGACAGCGGATTCGATGCATATCGGGCATATCGTGCCATTGCTCACATTACGTCGTTTCCAAAAAGCAGGTCATACACCGATTTTATTAGTTGGTGGAGCGACAGGCACAGTAGGGGATCCATCTGGCCGTTCTGAAGAGCGTCAATTACAGACGATGGACCAAATCGAAAAAAATGTACAAGGCCTTAAAAAGCAAATGGAGCGCTTATTCGACTTTTCATCGGATGCGGCAAACAGCGCTGTTCTTGTAAACAATCATGACTGGGTCGGTCCAATGACATTAATCGACTTCCTTCGTGACTACGGGAAACTGATCAATGTTAACTACATCTTAAATAAAGATACGGTTGCATCACGCCTGGATTCGGGTATTTCATTCACTGAATTTGCATACACATTAATCCAAGGTATTGACTTCAATCACTTATACGATCACCACAACGTTCGTATTCAAGTAGGTGGTTCGGATCAATGGGGCAATATTACAACGGGCTTGGAAATGATTCGTAAAACTCATGATGATAATGCGAAGGCATTCGGCATTACAATTCCGCTTGTAACAAAAGCGGACGGTACAAAATTCGGGAAAACAGCGGGTGGTGCTGTATGGCTGGATGCTGCCAAAACATCACCATACGAGTTCTACCAGTTCTGGATCAACACAGCGGATGCAGATGTTGTGAAATACCTGAAAATCTTCACATTCCTGACACGTGAAGAGATTGAAGGGCTGGCAGTAAGTGTCGAAGAAGAGCCGCATTTACGTAAAGCTCAAAAAGCGTTGGCTGAAGAAATGACACGTCTGATTCACGGTGAAGAAGGTTTGGAAGCAGCAGAGCGTATTACAAAAGCATTATTCTCTGGTGATTTAAAAGCATTATCAGTAGAAGAAATGAAAGTAGCCTTCTCTGGTGTACCTTCTGTAGAAGTGGCAAAAGAGGATAAAAATATCGTGGAATTAATCGTAGAAGCAGGGATTTCCTCATCGAAACGTCAAGCACGTGAAGATGTTACTAATGGAGCGATTAGTGTGAACGGTGAAAAAATTACCGATCTGGAATATGTAATGGATGCGAAAGACCGTTTGGAAGATGCATTTGCTATTATCCGTCGGGGTAAGAAGAAATACCATATGGTTAAATTTGCTTAATTAATTAAAACGTCTTGGAATGCAGTATTCCAAGACGTTTTTTTAAAGGAATTTCTTGTTTCATAAAGAACGTATAGGTTAGGGGGGATAGTAATGGAAAATAAATCGTATTTAGGGAAAATTGTCATTTCAATATTTGTCTTGCTGACTGTTTGTTTTTTTACTTTCATAGTGCTATTTTTTGTTGCGTTTAGCGGCAAGTTTCATTATATCCCGTTAGTAATTTCCGCTGCATTCATAATATATATTGGTTATGTGCTTGTGACTTTTAATGTATTTTATAATAACAGTAAACGTGTAAAAATCTATTGGGCAGTCGCCGGAATCGTCTTAGTCGCCAGTTCGGTCCAACCTGTTTATAAGTGGTTCGATAATAGAGTGCCGACTGTTGACGCGGAAGTGGATATTTATCAGTATGAGCCATTTACTGACAAAAATAAACTAGTTCAATTGGAGAAAAAGCCGACTTTAAAGCTGGAGGAACCTTTACCGAAAATCGATGGCGCAACGGCATTGTATCCATTGTATGCCGCCATTACAGAGCATGTATATCCGGAAAAAGAATACAATCCTTACGAGAGTGAAGTTGTGGTCAACCAGACGCATGAAGCCTATACAAATCTGATTTTCGGAAATACGGATATGATTTTTGCAGCGGGCCCTTCCGATGCACAAATTAACCAGGCGAAACAACGGGGGATTACACTTCATATGACGCCAATCGGAAAAGAAGCATTTGTCTTTTTCGTCAACAGTAAAAATAATGTCAATCGTTTATCACTCGATCAAATTAAAGCAATCTATGCCGGAGAAATTACAAACTGGTCAGAAGTGGGCGGAAAAGATGATGCAATCCGGGCGTTCCAAAGACCTCAGGACAGCGGATCGCAAACAGCACTGCAACGGCTAATGGGGGATACCCCATTGATGGAAGCGCCAACTGAAGATATAGCGACAGGAATGGGCGGAATTATCAATGAAGTTTCCCAGTATAAAAATTATAAAAATGCAATAGGTTATACTTTCCGCTACTATTCAAATGAGATGGTTAAAAATAAAGAGATCAAACTTTTGGAAATTGGCGGAGTTGCCCCGACAAGAGAAACGATTCGGAATAATTCGTATCCGATCGCTTCCGAATTTTATATTGTGACAGCAGGAGAGCCAACAGGAAATGTTAAGAAACTGGTGGATTGGGTGCTTTCGGAAGAAGGACAGGCATTAGTGGAAAAGGCCGGCTATGTCTCTCTTAAAATTGCCGATTAGTAAAAGGTTGGTATGCTACTAAAGGAGCAATAACTTTGTATCACCTTAAAAGTATCAGTATAATAGAATATATACATATTTTTAGGGGGATGTTATTTTGAGCGAGCAATTAACAGGTACAGTCGATGATCGACATGCCATATTAAGCATTGCTGTTAAACCCCGAGATACTATTCGTTATGTGTTAACAACTAAAAAGTTATCTTATTTCATTTTCGTTGGTATTATCGGTGTGTTTGCTAGCAATCTAATCAGCTTTATCGGCAAAGAATTTACAGGACAATTTACATTGGGGGATATCGTTTATTCAACATTTCTATTTAGTCTACTACTGTATTTTATTTCTACATTTTTATCGGCAGGCGTATTGACACTTTCAGCAAAAGCTTTCGGTGGTACAGGGAAGTTTAAAGAAATGTTCCGCATGATCAGTGTGACAATGATTCCTTATATTTGGATATTGCCGGTTCTGCTTTTCTGGATGCAATTCGCACCACAATCTTTTTTCTCGATTTCGTATATGGAGACGTCACTAGGTGATTTGATTCTGCAATTTGTTTGTGGAACTCTGATTATTATTAGCAGTATATGGACATATGTCATTACAGTGATTGGAATATCGGAAGTCCACCGTATTTCTAAGTGGAAAGCATTTTTTGCTTCATTTATAGTAATTGCTGTACTAGGAGCAATGTACTTTGGCTTTGTGTTTTAAAATACATTTATAAAATTACTATGTATTCAAAATATAATTTAAAGATGCTGCCGCTATATGAGCGTACAGCATCTTTTTTATTGTTGGCGGGCTTGTATGTTGTCTATTGTGCAGAAATTAAAAACTAAAAATTAAAAGGGTCACTGGGGGAAGTGACCCTAATGGCGTGAAAAGCAGTAATAAGTAGTTGGAATTATTACTGGCTAGCTAAAGATTTTGTGAATCGATGCTATTAGTAAGCAAAAGTAGCGCCGACAATAATTAAAAGAATGAATAGAACAACGATCAGAACGAAAGTTGAGCTATTACCGCCGCTGTTACCACCGCCACCACAGCCGTAACCACCGTAGTTTGCTTGTTGTTGATACCCTTCATATCCGTAACCCATTAAATTCACCCCCTTTCCTCGTTATCCTATTCAACGAAGAAAGGTTGATCGGGGCGATTGAACAAATTTTTAAAAGTTTTGCTGAAATTTATTTAAGGAATAAAAAAACCACCAAGCACCTGATGAACAGGGCTTGATGGTTTGATTCGAATATATCTGAAACTCGAAAGATTAACGAGAGTAGAACTCTACGATGAATTGTTCGTTGATTTCAGCAGATAATTCAGAGCGCTCTGGTAAACGTACGAAAGTACCTACTTTAGAGTCTGCATCGAATGATAAATATTCTGGTACGAAGCTGTTTACTTCGATTGATTCAGCAACAACTGAAAGGTTAGCTGATTTCTCACGTAAAGAGATCGTTTGACCTGGTTTTACTGAGTAAGATGGGATGTCAACGCGGTTACCATCAACTAAGATGTGACCGTGGTTAACTAATTGACGAGCTGCACGACGAGTGCGAGCTAAACCTAAACGGTAAACTAGGTTGTCAAGGCGAGTTTCAAGTAAAATCATGAAGTTTTCACCGTGTACACCTTGTAATTTACCAGCACGTAGGTAAGTGTTTTTGAATTGACGTTCAGTCATACCGTACATATGACGTAATTTTTGTTTTTCAGTTAATTGTAGACCGTACTCTGATTTTTTACCACGAGAGTTCGGGCCGTGTTGACCTGGTGCGTAAGGGCGTTTTGCGATTTCTTTACCTGTGCCGCTTAATGAAATACCAAGACGACGAGATAGTTTCCAAGATGGACCTGTATAACGAGACATAATTGTGTCTCCTCCTTAAAATTGGTTTTTGTTGTAAAAGAAAAAACCAGTTGTACCCGACATTAAACGGTATTCTATTTTCATGTATCTTCGCCCATGCAGCCGAAAGGGTTACGCAATACACCATTCTGTCTAGACAGAAGGAATAAAATACTACATTTAAGTTATACAACTACTGCATTCATTTTACACAAAGGCTATTGTATCTTTTTTTTATTCATCCGTCAACAAAGGAGTATTATTTTTTAAATATAATATGAAGTAAAATAAAATGAAAAAAAATTATTAATTTTGTGGGTATTTAAGCATAAAAGTGGGTAGTAGATAAGGACGGTAAAATTCTTGAATACATAAAAAACAAATCAAATTGAGGTGATTATTAGAAAAATATAACAAATTTGAATAGTCAATAAGACATAAAGCGTGTATACTTGAGGTTAAGTGAATGAACCGACATCGCAATAGTAAAGAAAAGGTGATTTAATGGTGGAAAATCAACACAAGATTGATCAATTTAAATCGGATATATTAAGCCTTTGTATAAATTCGAAACTACGACGAAGTAAATTTTATGAATACTTTTTCCTATTAGAAGAAAGTCTAACTAAACACTTTAATATGGAGCATTGTTTTTTATTTCATGTAAGCGAAAATAAATTGAAACCGATCGACAACTTAGAAATACTGAATGTTGATGTAACATTAGATTTTATTCAGCCCTATTTTAATGGTAATAAAGTTGTGAAGTTACCTGGGTTTTTAAGAGAACATCCGTATTTTGAAAATCATACAGATGTTATGCCACTTATAATAAATGATAAAATAGAAGCTATTATTATATTTAAATATAACCCTGTCAACGCACCTCTACAAACAGTGCTGACAGAAGATATAGTAGGGGAGATATCCGCTTCCTATAAATTTCTAACAAAAAAGTACGAAGTTTATTCGAATGAGCAAAAGTACCGTAAATTATATTGGATGACGGACCTTTTCCATTCGACGATGGATATTGATGTAATTTTGGAAAATGTGCTTATTACAATCGAAGAAAATTTCCCGGGTCTTGAGGTAGAGCTGATTTTGTCAAATGACCAAGACCGTCAAACGAGAGTGAAAATAAAGCCTTTCGATTATTTGTCAGAGCGGCCTGCGACAATCGAGTCTTTCGTGTCGGGTGAAGTGAAAGAAGATATAGCCGTTGAACAAAACCGTCGATTATTAAATGTACCTATAAAAGGAAGACAAGCAATATATGGGATTTTACAAGTAAATGCACCCATCAATTACTCATACACAAGTTCAGAAATTGAATTTATCCGGATGCTCGCCCAAGCTTCAGGAAATGCATTGGAAAACGCAAAACTCTATCATCAATCACATCGTCTCATCACGGACTTACAGTTAATCAATGAAACTTCCCACCGTTTAAATATGAAATTGCCGATCAGTGAAATGCTTTTATTTTTACAAAAGCAAATGTTGAAATCTTTTCAGCCTATGGAAATTGGCTTCCTGTTTAAAGAAGGTGAAAAGTATGTCATGACCGAAGCGTGTACAGAGCTCTTCAATCAAGCAGCGTGCAATGTATATATCCAACATGTGGAAAAACATTTCCAGACGACCCAAGAGCCAGTGTTTATTGCGGATTTCAGCCGTCTTATTCCAGGAGACATTGTGTATAAGTCGATAATGGCTATTCCGATGATTGTTGAAGAAGATATTATCGGGTTTAGTATCGTATTGCATAAAGAGCCGTATTTCTTCTCCTTTGATAGCTTTAAATTAATGCAATCGCTTATTCATCATTCTTCATTAGCTATTTCTAATTCTGTTTTACGTGAAAAACTTCAGGAGATGGTGGATCGGGACCATTTAACAAAGCTATACGCAAGAAGTTATTCCGATTCATACGTGGAAAAGTCCATTCAAACGGACGATTCAGGAATGTTCCTGTTAATTGATATTGATAACTTTAAAAAGGTTAATGACACATATGGGCATCAAGTCGGAGATGAAGTAATCGTACAAATTGCTAGACGACTGCAAAATGAAATAGGGAAAAGGGGCATCTGCTCGCGGTGGGGCGGTGAAGAGCTCGCCGTCTATATTCCGAATATTTCAGACAGAGAAGCAATTGAAATTGCGGATTCGATTGTACAAATGGTGCCAAATGTAACTAATCCTTCGGTTACGGTTTCTGCGGGCATGATTACGTGGCATAAAAGCAGCCGTCCGGATTTTAAAAATATGTTTGTTCAAGCGGATATTGCACTATATCATGCTAAACGAAATGGAAAAAACCGTCTGTGTGTATATGAAAAACCAATGGAACTGCAATATTAAAGGGAGTACCCGGAATCATTTTTCGGGCACTCCCTTTTTAGCGATCAAATATGTTTTAACAGTACATCCACAAATCTTTCCAAACCATCTTTATCTTCTGGAGTAAAACGTGCTTCAACCGGGCTGTCGATATCTAAAACACCTAAAACGACACCATTTTTAATTACAGGTATAACAATTTCCGATTTTGATGCCGCGTCACAAGCGATATGACCAGGGAAAGCATGAACATCGTCTACAACCATTGTTTGCTTATTGGCAACCGTTGTGCCGCAAACACCGCGCCCGACAGGAATTCGTACACAAGCAGGCAAGCCTTGGAATGGACCAAGCACCAATTCGCCTTCATTCATTAAATAAAATCCTACCCAGTTAATTTCTTTTAAAAAAGTATTTAATAAAGCTGATGCATTACTCAAGTTTGCGATTAAGTTATTTTCGCCTTCCAGCAATGCATCCAGCTGTTTCGACAGCTGTTCGTACTGTTCTGTTAGTGTTCCGTTATAAGTAATATTTCCAAACATAGAATCCTCCGATTAAAAAGTTATTTTTTTCTGTAATATTTCATAATGCTGATGTAAATCCGCTACTGTATGGGCATCAGAACCGAAAATAACTGGAATTTGTAAATTAATTGCCTGTTTCACAAACGGATAAGGAGGGTATGTCTCCTTACAATACGGTTTACTTAGACCAGCACTATTAAAATCCAGTTCATAATGACCGGTCTGCATCATCTTTAATAGTTCATCAATGTCAGCTGTATCATCGATTTGTTCGTTGTGTGCAAGCTGAAATTTATGAATCAATGTAGGATGTCCTATACGCTTAGGTTTGTATAAGCCTAAATCCGCCGTAATCGACTTTTTCACAGTTTCGTAGTATAGCTTATACATAGGAAGAATGCCGCCAACCTTATTGGCAAATTGTAAATATATTTCTTGTGAAAAGTCAATACATACATACTCGTCTTGGAAATGTAAAAAATGTACGGATAAAATCGCATCATCCAGTAATGGACCGACGTCGTTAAGAAATTGTTTTGTTTCGTGTTCATAGCCGACAATATAGTCGACCTCTAAGCCGATATTGATTTTAATATCAGTTTGATACTGTTTTTTTGCTCGCTTCAGTTCTTTAAAGTAATCCATCAAATAAGCAGGATTCATTCCGCTATCCTTGTCAGGCGTTGGATCGACAAAGTTTTCGGGTAAAGGAGCATGCTCCGTAAAAGTAATTTCTTTAAAACCGCTTGCTATCGCTTTTTCGACATATTTTTCTATCGAATCTGTAGTACCATGGGGGCAAAAAGGTGTGTGTATATGACCGTCTCGTTTCAATTGAATGACCTTCCTTCAAAATTATGGAATTTAAAAGTAAAAAAAGCTGGAAATAGTTAAACAAATATAAAAAAACATGTTATTATTAATATTACGTATATAGCTAAAAATATTGATTTTATTTGGGATTAGGGGGCTTACAATGATAAAGTATATCATCATTGTTGTCGTCGTACTATTAGCATTATTAATGGCAGGCTTAGTAGTAAGGCGCAAGCATAATGCAGAAATAGGACGATTAGATAAGGAAAAACTACAAATACAACATTATCCGATTTTTGAGGAGCTGGCGAAAGTAAAAGCCCTTAATATGAACGGTCAAACAGAAGAACTGTTTGAAAACTGGCGTAATCGTTGGTTGGATGTTGTCGATAAGCAAATTCCGAAAATTGACGAATTGTTATTTGATGCGGAAGAATTTGTCGACCGATTTAAATTTAACAAAGCAACAAATACAGAACGCGACATTGAACAAGAGCTTACAAAATGTGAGCAAGTACGAGTGCAGATTATAACAGAACTGGATGAATTGATCGGCAGTGAAGAGAAAAACCGAATCGAAATCGAGCAGCTGAAAGAATATTACCGTTCTGCACGCAAAACAATTTTGGCACACCAGCATTCATTTGGACCGGCTTTGGAAGCGTTGGAAAAAAAGCTTGAGCAATTCACACCAAAATTTGAAGAGTTTGATGAGTTAACAAAAGACGGCAACTATTTGCAGGCACGTGAAATAGTCCTCCAACTTAACAATGAAGCACAGGAAATTTTCAGTTTATTAAATGATGTGCCGACACTCCTTACGGAAATTCAAACTAAAATCCCAACTGCAATTTATGAACTTCGTAATGGCCAGCGTGAAATGGAAGAACAAAAGTATTATTTACGCCATTTAGAGCTGACTGAATATTTGAATGGGCTTGAGAGTGAACTGGAAATGTTGAAAGCGGCAATTGCTGAACTAAACCTGCCAGCTGTTTCGCCACGAATCCAAACAATTAATGATGAAATCGACCATTTCTATAATTTGCTGGAAAAAGAAGTAATGGCAAGAAAGTATGTGGAACGAAACTGTTCCGGCATGTACAGCGTGATTAATGATGTGATGCGTCTTACAAAAGACATCAATGATGAAGTCGCTTATGTACAGCATAGCTACCGTTTACAGGATAAAGAAGCGGAAATACCTAAAGTAGGCCTAAAGCATTTGGAAGTTTTACAAAGACGCTATGAATTGTTATCAACACGTGTTCAAGAAGAAAAATCTGCTTACTCGAGCTTGCAGGAAGAGCTAAAAGAAATTACTGATGAAATCGAGCAAATCGCCGAAGAGCAGGAAAAATTCTCGAATAAACTGAAAAATCTCCGTATTGATGAAAATAAAGCAAGAGCCGAATTGGAAACATTGAAGCGTTTATTGCAAGATACAGAGCGCCTGCTTGGACGTGCCAATATTCCTGGAATTCCGGAAGAGATGGATGCTAGATTAGAAGAAGCAGCAGAACAGATTTTTGTAGTTGTCCAAAGCTTGCAGGAAGTACCGTTAAATATTATCCAAGTAAACCAGCATTTACTTAATGCAAAGCAATCGATTGAAGAAACACATGAAAAAGCACAGGAAATGATTGAGAACGTATTAATTATTGAACGTCTTATTCAGTTTGGAAATCGCTACAGGGCAACGAATCGACAAGTACATGAAAATTTACTTGAAGCTGAAGACGCATTCAAGAAATTCCGCTACATAAAAGCACTGGAAGATGCAGCGAAAGCGGTTGAAATCATCGATCCAAATGCAATCAAACGCATTGAGGAGCTCGTTCAGGAGCAGCTGCTTACAAAATAATAAGCATAACGGTTACATGTTGATCCATTTAGCGTTATAATAAATAAGCACATTTATGAGGTTGTGTTAATCGTCAAATTGACGATTAACACAACCTCTCTCTTTGGTAAGTGATGAATATAAGCAGGACACTGTAATATCAGTAAGTTTAAGACAAATTAGTTTTAAAAAGAAGGTTGAGTATAGATGATATATTTAGATAATAGTGCAACAACGAAGCCGCACAAAGATGTCTTGGCGACATTTATGTTAGTGAATGAACAATATTATGCCAACCCTGCATCGATTCACCGTGCAGGTGTCGAGTCAAACGCCTTACTCACAAAAGCTCGGGAGCAATTGGCGAATATTCTTCATACAGAGGAAAAGAATATTTTGTTTACTTCCGGAGGTACGGAATCAAATAATGCAGCGCTTTTTGGTCTTGCTAAATCTAGCAATTTTAGAGGCAAGCATATTATTACGACAGAAATAGAACATCCTTCGATTTTGGAAGCGGTCAAGCGATTGGAAGAAGAAGGATATGAAATCGATTACCTAAAAGTAAATAAATATGGAGTCATATCTTTAGAGGAACTGCAGCAAAAGCTTCGCAAAGATACTATTATAGTGAGCATTATGCATGTGAATAACGAAATCGGAGCTGTTCAGCCAATTAAGGAAGCAGCCCAAATCATTCACCGTACATGCCAGGCGATGTTCCATGTGGATGCGATTCAAAGTTTCGGAAAGCTGCCTGTCTTTTTTGACGGAGACAATGGTCCAGATGTCATTTCCATTTCAGGTCACAAAATTCAAGGCTTAAAAGGAAGTGGCTTGTTAGCATTCCGTAAAAAACCACAACTGAAGGCATTTATCGTCGGTGGTGGACAAGAGTTTGGATTAAGAAGTGGTACGGTTGCAGTGCCGCAAGCCGTTTCATTGGCAAAAGCGGCCCGTTTAGCTATTGAGGGCATGCCGGGGAATGTTGAGAACTTTAGAAAATGGTCTGCAGATCTCCATCATTTCTTTGAGCAATTCGGGCAGGAAGTATATGTCCTTTCACCAAAAGACGGTGCACCGCATATTTTATCGTTCAGTGTAAGAGGACTTAAAGGCGAGATTTTAATAAATGCACTACAAAAACGTGATATTATCGTTTCAACATCAAGTGCCTGCTCTTCAAAACAGACGAAAACAAGCCATGTTGTGGAAGCATTAAATATCGATAGCCGCTATAAAAACGGAGTACTCCGTTTAAGCTTGGGCGCAATCAATACAGACGAAGATATTGTTTCATTCAAAGAGCAATTCACAATCGTAATGAAAGAATTAAAAGGAGATATTACGCAATGATTTTTAAAGAAATTTTGGTTCGCTATGGTGAATTATCAACAAAAGGTCGTAACAAAAAAGATTTTATCAGCCGTTTACGTGATAATGTACGTTATTCATTTAACGATATTGCACCACTGAAAATCCGTGCAGAGCGTGACCGTATGTTTATTGAAGTAGAAAATCAGGAAAAATTTGATGTACTAATGGATCGTTTACCACATGTTTTCGGAATCCAATCAATCAGCCCTGTTGCATCTTGTGAAAAAGATCTGGATGTGATGAAAGCTTTGGCCTTTGAAATTTTAGAAGACTATCGCGATAAAGGCGATTTGACGTTTAAAGTTGAAGTGCATCGTACAGATAAAACTTTCCCGTTGGACACGCATGAATTACAACGTGAAATGGGAGCTACGATTTTACCGAATTTCCCGAACTTTAAAGTACAGGTAAAGAAACCGGATTTCGCACTTCGAATTGAAGTTCGCGAAGACGCGATCTATATGATGGCTCAAGTGATCCAAGGTGCTGGAGGTATGCCGATTGGTTCAAACGGACGTTCACTGTTAATGCTTTCAGGCGGTATTGACAGCCCTGTTGCCGGTTACTTAATGATGAAACGCGGTGTTCGATTGGATGCGATTCATTTCTTCAGTCCGCCATATACGAGCGATAATGCATTACAAAAAGTGAAGGAACTTGCAAATGAATTAACAAAATTCGGTGCAAATATTCGCCTGCATGTCATCCCGTTCACAGAACTGCAAGTAGCAGTAAAAGACGCGGTGCCAGATAATATGTCAATGACATCAACACGTCGTATGATGATGAAAGTGGCAGATAAAGTACGTGAAGACATTGGCGCATTAGGTATTGTAACAGGCGAAAGCTTAGGGCAAGTCGCTTCACAAACATTGGAAAGCTTAACGGCAATTAATGATGTGACAAATACACCTATTTTACGTCCGTTAATTTCAGCAGATAAAAACGATATCATCAAAATTGCAAAAGATATAGGCACATACGAAACGTCAATTCAACCATTTGAGGATTGCTGTACAATATTTACACCATCCAGTCCGAAAACAAAACCAAAACTAGAAAAGGTTCAGCGTTTTGAAAGCTTTACGGAATTCGATGATTTAATTGATCGTGCTGTTAAAAACCGCGAAGTATATCAGTTCCCTCAGAAGGAAGTAAAAGAAGATAAATTCGCTGATTTATTATAATTTTTTGGAACTGATAATGATTTCCTAATCGAGCTATAATTTACCTGTGTTTTTTATGTATTAATCTTTCCTCCCGGTGCATTCTAATGTCACAAGGAGGTGAGAGACAGATGGCAAACAACAACAGCTCAAACAAATTACGTGTACCTGGTGCACAACAAGCTTTAGATCAAATGAAATATGAAATTGCACAAGAATTTGGTGTACAATTAGGTCCAGACGCATCATCTCGTGCAAACGGTTCTGTAGGTGGCGAAATTACGAAACGCCTAGTACAGATGGCTGAGCAGCAATTACGCGGCAACCAAAACCAATAATAATAATACGTTTTAAAGAAAGGAGCGCTGCTTTTAAAGTAGCGCTTCTTTTTTATTTTGTTAATAAATAATATTAGTTATGCAATAAAAAGTGGCGGAATATTTTGATATTACGGAAAATGATTATTATACTAAATATGTAAGGTTCATTTTTTTCAAACAAAGGGGAGTATCAAAATGAATGAAAATCAATTAGTTGCACCAGAAATTTATAATATTGTGAATGAATTTGAAAAGCATGATAATAAAAGCTCAAAAACAGCATTAGTATTTCAGGAAGAAAACGGACACCAAGAGCGTTATACATACGAAGAATTGCTACAAAGAGCAAACCAGGCTGCAAATGCCTTTTATGCACAAGGATTAAAAAAAGGAGATGTCATTTTAATTATGCTGCCTCGCTGTTTAGAAGCATATATTTCCTATATTGGGGCACTAAAAGCAGGTTTGGTCATTATTCCAAGTTCGGAACTGCTGCGGGCAAAAGATATCGATTATCGTCTAAACCATTCAGAGGCCAAGGCAATTATCGTGATGGAACAGTTCGTAAATGAATTCGAACAGGTAGAAAATTTAGCGAATGTAGAATGCTTTATCGTCGGGAATGAAAAAGAAGGATGGACTTCATTAATGGCGCTTGCAGGGAAGCAGTCAAACGAGTTCGATTCTGTTGAGACAAAAGCCGATGATCTGGCGTTTTTAGCCTATACGTCAGGCACGACTGGGAATCCGAAAGCCGTAATGCACTCACATGGCTGGGGATATGCACATTTACGTACAACGGCAGCTGAGTGGCTTGGAGTACGTGATGGCGATACAGTATGGGCAACTGCAGCTCCGGGATGGCAAAAATGGATTTGGAGTCCGTTTCTTGCTGTATTAGGCAGTGGTGCAACAGGGTTTGTGTACAAAGGGAAGTTTGATCCGACACAGTTTTTACACTTAATCGAACAGCAACAAATTAATGTACTTTGCTGTACGCCGACAGAATACCGGATGATGGCGAAATTAGATCAGTTAAATTCATTTAATTTAACTTCATTGCGCAGCGCCGTTTCAGCTGGTGAGCCTCTTAACCGCGAAGTGATCGAAACATTTGAGCGTGAGCATCAATTAACTGTACGTGATGGCTATGGTCAGACAGAAAATACATTGTTAATCGGATCATTATTAAATATGGAATTGCGCCCTGGCTCGATGGGGAAACCGACACCGGGAAATATCATTGATTTGATTAATGAAGATGGTGACCTTGTACCGGCTGGTGAAGTCGGGGATATTGCCGTACACAAATCGACTCCTGCTTTATTTAAAGGATATTATAAAGATCCTGAGCGTACAGCGGTTCAATATCGCGGGGATTGGTATGTAACAGGTGACCGTGCGACAAAGGATGAAGACGGCTATTTCTGGTTTGAAGGGCGCAATGATGACATTATTATTTCATCAGGCTATACAATCGGACCATTTGAAGTAGAGGATGCGTTAACAAAGCACCCTGCAGTACAGGAATGTGCTGTTGTTGCAAGTCCTGACGAAATTCGGGGGAATGTTGTAAAAGCATTTATCGTTCTTAAAGAAGTCTCGTTAAAAGAGAGTCCGACGATTGTAGAAGAACTGCAAAACCATGTGAAACAGCTGACAGCACCATATAAATATCCTCGAATTATCGAGTTTTTAGACGAATTACCTAAAACAATTTCAGGGAAAATCCGTCGAGTAGAATTGCGCGTAAAATAAGGGAAATAACATTGTTCGACAATTATTTCCCGGGTAATTAAAAAAGGTGGCGAAATTTGCCGCCTTTTTTTAACTTCTTTATGCCAGTACTTATAAGCTGAATTAATAAAAATAAGGCTTCCCCATTTGAAAACAGCTAAAGGTTGATTGTTAAAATGCTGTTGTGTCAAAATCGCTGAAGAAAATGGAGTTCGATGAAACTTTTTGTAAAATAGTTTCGTACATATATTGAGGAGGCGTGAAAATGAAGACAAAACGAGTTGTGGCACTAATTATTGCCGCCGTATTATTATTTTTCTCTATTGGGATCAATACGATCATTTCGATTTTTAAGACCGATTTCTTTACTAGTATCGACAATTTTATGGGTACGGAATCGCTCACATACGAAAACGTAGTGGAAAAAGGAGACTTAACGACACGAATTGCACATTTAACAGTAGATGGCGTAATCCAGGATGTTGGAGAACCGAGCATATGGGAAACGGTCGATTACAACCACCAGCTGTTTATGGAGCAATTGGATGCTGTACTGGAAGACAATACTGTTAAAGGGATTGTATTATCTGTAAATACTCCAGGTGGCGGTGTCATTGAATCAGAGGAAATATACCAGAAATTATTGAAAATAAAAGAGGAAAAACAAATTCCAATTTATGTATCGATGGGATCAATGGCTGCTTCTGGCGGTTATTATATTTCAGCACCGGCAGATAAGATTTTTGCTCAACGTGAAACAATTACCGGTTCGATCGGTGTTATTATGCAATCGATTAATTATGGGAAATTAGCCGAAAACTTTGGAGTCGAATTTGAAACAATCAAATCAGGTGAACATAAAGACATGTTTGGCGGTGTACGACCATCCACAAAAGAGGAACTGGCGATGCTGCAGGAAATGATCGATGAATCTTATGAGCATTTCGTTGATATTATCGAGGCTGGACGTAATATGTCTGAAGCGCAAGTAAAGAAAGTAGCAGATGGCCGTGTATTAGGCGGTACTCAGGCATTGCGTGCAGGGTTAGTTGATGAAATCGGAAATGAAGAAGCGACGATCAATGCATTACGCGCGGATTATGGATTGGAAGATGCAGCGCTGTTTGAATATACAATGGATACATCAAGCTGGGGTTCTTTATTAGGAGTGAAGCTGGGAACGATGTTGCGACCATCTGCCGAGTCTGAAGTATTGTCCAAAATTATTTCGACGACAAATTCACCTCGTATGATGTATTTATATGGTGACTACTAATAGGAGGGATTACGATGACTGACATAATCGAAGTAGTGGATGAGGCATCTGTCGTAAAGCCGCCTTCTATTAAACAAAAAACAGCCGGCTTCTGGATGCGCTTCTGGGCGTTCCTGTTGGATTCGGTTGTCATTAGTGCCATTATCGGCGTATCGATCAAACCGGTATTTGCATTGATGAATTGGGACGTTGCCAGCGATGTCTGGTATGCGCCGATGACAATTCTTTCGGGAATTATTTTCTATGCTTATTTTGTGCTTATGACAAAGTTTTTCAGGCAAACATTAGGGAAGATGACGTTTGGAATAAAGGTTGAAAAAGATGACGGGGAATCATTGGATTGGATGACCGTACTTTTCCGTGAAGGGGTAGGCCGATTCATTAATGGGACATTATTATACTTACCATACTTAATTGTCGCATTTTCACCAAACAACAAAAGCATTGCCGATTATTTTGCCGACACGGTCGTTGTTCATGAAAATATTTATACAAAAGATGTTTAGAAAATAGTAGCAAGGGAAATAAATAACTATCGACACCTTCTAAGCTGGAGAAGAGCTGTTTTGTAAGATTTATCTTATAAAAACAGCTCTTTTCTTTTTGTTTCTGAATACGAGCTCAGTTAGTTGCAATTGCTAAATCTTTTTTAGTAATATTAGGGAATATAAAGGAGGCGTTTAATATGGCACAAGTAACATTTAAAAACAATCCAGTAACACTAATCGGTAATGAGGTAAAAGTTGGTGATCAAGCACCGGATTTTACAGTACTTGCAAACGATTTATCACCAGTAACTTTAAAAGATTCTGAAGGTAAAATTCGCTTATTCTCGGTTGTTCCTTCATTGGAAACAGGTGTTTGCGATAAGCAAACTCGTACATTTAACGAAGCAGCGGCAAACTTAGGTGACAATGTTGTGATTTACACAGTGTCAATGGATTTACCATTTGCTCAAAAACGTTGGTGTGGAGCTGCGGGTATCGATAATGTTGTAACAGTATCAGACCACCGCGATGCATCATTCGGTGAAGCATATGGCGTACATATGAAAGAATTACGCCTTTTAGCACGTTCAATTTTTGTTGTTGATGAAACAGGGAAAGTTGCTTATGTGGAATATGTTCCAGAAGGTACAGACCACCCCAATTATGATGCTGCCATCGAAGCAGTAAAAGCACTATCAAAATAATTTCGTTTTGATTGATTTTGTTGTAAAGTAATTACATGTATGATTAACACCCACTCAATGTTTCATGATTGAGTGGGTTGTTCATTTAGCGGATATGTCGCAATCGAGCGAGAAATCCAAATGATTGGAATGAGGGAGTTAAGTTAATGGAGAAGTTTGAACAAATTTTCAAATATATTAATGACAACGCGGAAAATATTGCAGCACAGCAGGAGCAGGATTATTTGGAAGCGTTACTGCAAACTTTGGAAGACACACTGGACGGAAAATTTGAGTGGCAAGTAGAAGGTGCAACGAAGGAAGATATGCGTAAAGCAATCCAAATTGCGATTTTAAAAGGGATGCGTAAAAGTGCACAGCCAAACCACCAAATGACACCTGATACACTGGGGCTTATTGTAAGCCATTTTGTAGAGCAGTGCTTTGACCAGGAATTATCGGACGGGACCATCTCTATTGTGGACCCGGCACTCGGTACAGGGAATTTACTCTTTACGGTCATGAATTCATTGGAAGGAAAAGTGGTTGCTTCCGGTGTGGAAGTCGATGATCTATTAATTCGACTGGCGGCAGCGACAGGAGACCTTATCGAACAACCTGTTACACTATTCCGTCAGGATGCACTGGAAAAACTGTTAGTGGATCCGGTTGATGCGGTAGTATGCGACTTGCCTGTAGGGTATTATCCGAATGAAGAAGTAGCACTTGACTACGAATTATGCGCGGCAGAGGGAATGAGCTATGCACACCATCTGTTTATCGAGCAATCTTTAAATTATACAAAAGAAGGTGGCTTTGGGTTTTTCCTGATTCCGGCAAATTTATTCGAATCCGATCAGGCAAAACAGCTTCACCAGTATATTAAAGGACATGCGTGGATTCAGGCGGTCATCCAATTGCCGGACAACCTGTTCTCATCAAAAGCGCACGAGAAAAGTATCCTAATTTTACAAAAGCAAAGCGAGCAGTTAAAAGCACCGCGTGAGGTTTTACTGGCAAAAGTGCCGAAGATGTCAAACCGTGATGCTCTTGCGATGTTCTTTGAAAAAGTCAGCATGTGGAAAGAAAGCAATAATCAGAAACGATAAATGATAAATGCCATCGACTCAAATTGAGAAGATGGCATTTTGTATTTTACTTGTTTAAATCACTCCGGTGTACGGATTACTAATACGTCACATGTAGCTGAACGAACGATTGCTTCAGATACAGAACCGATCAGGAAACGTTCAACTGCATTTAAACCAGTTGCGCCACAAATAATTAAATCTGCTTCCACAACTTTTGAAAGATCTTTTGTAATAATATTTTTAGGAGAGCCATATTCAATAATCAGGTTAACGTTTTCAACGCCTTCTGCTTCAGCTTGTTTTTTGTAACCGCTTAACAGTTCTTCGGAATGCTGTTGGGCGCGCTCAGCAATTGAACGGTCATAAGCTTCTATAGCTGCGAAAGAACGTGTGTCGATAACGTTTACTAGGTTGAGTGTTGCACCTTCATTGCGTTTTGCAACATCGATTGATTTACGGAATGCATATTCTGCTTCTTTCGAGCCGTCTACTGCTACTACAATGCTTTTATATTGGTTTGCCATTTTCCATACCTCCTAATTATCTATAACTATATTATACCAAATAATTTTCCTATGAACATAATTTCTGCGCTGATATGTAAATGAAATACTATAAATTCCATAAAATAGTCACAAATATTGGATGTTTAGTATTCTGTTTTACTATTATAAAATATTTTTCTCCGCAAAATAATAGGATTTTCCATACAGTTGTAAGGCATGAGGACCCTATCACTTTTCAGAATAGAATTTACATTCAAAATCCTCTACTAATTTGCTGGTAAAATTGGTAAAATGGATTTGATTTATGTTAAGCATATTTCTAAGTGATTGTTAAAGGGAGGAATTACGTTGAAAATAGGGGTACCGAAAGAGATAAAGAACAACGAAAATCGAGTTGCGATGACACCAGCAGGGGTATTGTCATTAATTGCAAATGGTCACGAAGTATACATTGAAACAGGTGCAGGATTAGGTTCTGCATTTACGGATCAGGACTATATTGATGCGGGTGCCCATATTGTGCAAACAGCGGATGAAGCATGGGCTGGAGAAATGGTTTTAAAAGTAAAAGAACCTGTACAAAGCGAATACAAGTATTTCCGTGAAGGGTTAATACTATTTACGTACTTGCATTTAGCGCCAGAGCCAGAGTTGACTAAAGCTTTACTTGAAAATCGAGTAATCGGTATCGCCTATGAAACAGTTCAATTACCAAACGGTTCTTTACCATTATTAACACCGATGAGTGAAGTTGCAGGTAAAATGGCAACACAAATCGGCGCACATTATTTAGAAAAGCTGCCGGGCGGTAAAGGTATCTTGCTTGGTGGAGTATCAGGCGTTCCTCGCAGTAAAGTAACAGTAATCGGCGGTGGTATTGCGGGAACAAATGCAGCTAAAGTAGCAGTCGGCATGGGAGCGGATGTTACAATTATCGATTTGAATCCTGAACGATTACGCCAGCTTGATGATTTGTTCGGACGTGATGTTCAAACGTTAATTTCCAATCCGTATAATATTGCAGATGCTGTTCGTTCTGCGGATTTAGTGGTTGGCTCAGTACTGATTCCTGGAGCGAAGGCGCCAAAGCTAGTTACTGAAGAAATGATCCAATCGATGTCACCTGGATCTGTTGTTGTTGATATTGCGATTGACCAAGGCGGTTGTTTTGCAACATCTGAAAAAGTAACAACGCATGACAATCCAACATTTGTGAAACACGGTGTTGTGCATTATACTGTGGCAAATATGCCAGGAGCGGTTCCGCGTACGTCGACGATCGCGTTAACAAACAATACGGTTCCTTATGCATTGCAAATTGCGAATAAAGGCTTTTTACGTGCATGCCTGGACAACCTTGCTTTAAAACGCGGTGTCAATACATTGGACGGTAAAGTTGTATACCGTGCAGTAGCAGATGCACAAGGGCTGGAATTTGCAGAAGTAGAAGATGTATTAGGTGCACTGACAGGATTAAATTAATAAGCATTTTACAGCAAAAATCCGCTACGAAACCAAACGTAGCGGATTTTTTTATGAGGTCATTTTATTTAACCGAAATTAATTCAGTTGTAATGTTACCTTCAAAATCGGTAATACGAATAATACCGTGATCTTTTGCCAAGTAGATTTTCGAGCCGTTTGGATAATTTAGCACTACTACATTGTGGAACGTCCCTGCTTTTGTTTTAACTGTTGCACTTGTACTTTCAACATATACTGGTGTTGTTTCAGTCGTGCCATCATATAAATAATCCGTATCGGTAATTGTTGTCTTTTCTTTCATCGGATAGCTTAATGAGAAGAAAAAAATATCTGAATACGCAACACCTAATGCAAGCTGCTGCTGATCTTCAATATACGTATAACCGATATAATCATTTTCCAGCAATTCTACCGAGTTTTCGATCGAGTTATTTTTAGAAGCCGTATAGGTTTTTTGACCGGCATCTTCAAAAGATGGTTTATACGTATAACTGCGATTTACTTTTGGCATAAAGCTATTTGAGACAGGGGCTTTTTCCTTTACCGCTTTGTCCGTTGATGCATTATTTGAAATGGCTTCATTATTAGTTTTACCTGTTTGACTAGCTTCGGCTTGCGTACCCCATTCAATTTGACTTATTGGCAATAGTGTAAGCACAATTATAAGTAGCGTTGTAAATGACCATTTTTTCATAATGCACCACTTCCTTTCGGTTATTCTTAAGTAATTAATATTCTATTCCACATTTTTGCTGTTAGAAAACCAGTTAAAAATTGTAAAGTACATAACAAAAAGCGAGCAACCCTTTCAAAAGGGCCTGCTCGCTTAGTATATGCAAATCTAATAGTTTCTATTCAATCAAAATAACTATTAATAATATATTATAGAATTACAAGTTCTTTTGTAAATGATGTAAGTACTTCTACACCATCTTTTGTTACAACTACATCATCTTCGATACGCACGCCTGCAGCATTCGTTTTATAGATGCCGGGTTCAATTGTAAATACTGTACCTTCATTTAGGGTATATTCGTTGGCCCCGTTGATTGACGGGAACTCGTGAACAGAAATACCAAGACCGTGACCTAAACGGTGTGTGAAATATTGGCCGTAGCCTGCATCTGTGATGACATCTCGGGCAATTTTATCCAAGTCCATTGCGCGGACTCCTGGTTTAACTGCATCAATTGCTGCTTCGTTTGCGCGGCGAACAGCATTGTAAATTTCAATTTGTTCGTCATTTGGCTGGCCGAATGCTACTGTTCGCGTAATATCTGAACAGTACCCATCGTAAATAACACCTAGGTCAAATAAGATAAGGTCACCTTTTTTTACTTTGCGGTTGCCAGGTGTGCCATGAGGAGAAGCTGCTTTTTCTCCTGCCAATACCATCGTATCGAAGCTCATTGCATAGCCTTTTGCCTTAATAGCTGATTCGATTGTATTTAAAATTTCCATTTCTGTTACACCTTCTGCGATTGCATCACAACCAACTTGAATTGCATAGTCTGCTAACTGGGCAGCTTTACGTAATTTTTCAAGTTCCGTTTCGTCTTTTGAAATCCGGAGCGCGTTAATTTTTTCATCAATACCTTCAAATTTCAATTGCTCATAACGTTCTTGAATCGCTTCCAAACGCTCAACCGTTAAATGAGATTTCTCGATAGCCAATGTGTCAAAGGCAATATTGCGATCCGCTACACTTTTTGCGACAACATCCCAGGCATTTTCTGTATCTTCATGTCCGACAACGTCAAAAGTCCATCCTGCTGCTACCGCATCCGGCATTTCCATTTTCGGACAAATTAAAAATGGTTCTGCATCCTTAAATACCATAACTCCAAGTAAGCGTTCATGCGGCTCACTTCTAAAACCGGAAAAGTAAAAGACATTGTCAGGTGTTGTAATAAAAGCAGCATCCCAACCATTTTCAAATAAATGATTTTGTAATTGTTTCAATTTCGACATTGTATAAACTCCTTTGTTATTCAAATAATGAATTCGCGGTATAAGCATATCAAAAAAAGGAGAATTATGCATAAATATCGAATGATACAGGGAAGGTTATTTTAGGAGGTATGTTATATGCAAATTTCATTTCACGGCCATTCCGTCGTAAAGATTGTGACAAATGGGACTACGATTTTAATAGACCCTTTCATTAATGGAAATGGACAGACAGATTTAAAGGTTGAAAATGAAAAACCGGATGTCATTTTACTGACACATGGACATAATGATCATGTTGGAGATACTGTCCAATTGGCAAAAACGCATGATGCACTTGTAGTTGCTCCAAATGAGCTTGCGGACTATTTAGGTTGGCAGGGATGCAGAGTCCACAATATGCATATTGGTGGTGCCCGCCAATTTGAATTCGGGAAAGTGAAATTTACCCAGGCATTTCATGGCTCTTCATACGTAACGGAAAACAACGAAATTATCTATATGGGAATGCCTGCCGGAATTTTATTTACGGCAGAGGGTAAAACAATTTACCATGCTGGTGATACGGCATTATTTGGGGATATGGAGTTAATCGGAAAACGTCATCCGATTGATATTGCCTTTTTACCGATTGGCGACAACTTTACAATGGGACCTGAGGATGCTGCTTATGCGGTTTCGTTATTGAAGCCGAAAATTGTAGTACCGGTTCACTACAATACATTCCCGCCGATCCAACAAGATCCTGCCGACTTTGCGAAACTTGTTGAAGACGCAGAAGTCCAAGTATTGCAGCCAGGTGAATTTGTGAAGTTCTAACTTCCGGCTGTCTGTATCAATTCTATAATTGAAACTTAACACTTAAACTGCCCAACACTAATTTGTTGGGCAGTTTGTCTTATTTATTCCTTGAGCTTTTCCTTACATTTATAAGCAATTATACGGGTATATGTATTGAAATTAGTATAATTGCGCTGTTTAAATATGGTACACTAAAGACATAAATGAATGATGAGAAATAGGTGATGTAATTGTCAACGAAACACGAGAAGATTTTACAATACATTGAATCACTACCAGTTGGCGATAAAATTTCGGTTCGTCAAATTGCAAAGGAAATGCTAGTGAGTGAAGGAACAGCTTACCGAGCGATAAAAGAAGCTGAAAATCGACGTCTTGTAAGCTCAATTGAACGTGTAGGAACGATTCGAATTGAAAAGAAAAAGAAAGAAAATATTGAACGCTTAACATTTGCTGAAATTGTAAACATTATAGATGGACAGGTTTTAGGCGGGAAATCAGGTCTCCATAAAACATTGACGAAGTTTGTAATTGGTGCAATGAAGCTTGATGATATGATGCGCTATACAGATGCAGGGAGCCTGCTCATCGTCGGAAACCGTACACAGGCCCATGAATATGCATTGAAAACAGGAGCAGCTGTCTTAATTACGGGCGGTTTTGATACAATAGAATCCAATAAAGACCTGGCCGATGAATTGGATCTGCCGATAATTTCGACAACGTATGATACATTTACAGTGGCGACGATGATCAACCGGGCGATTTACGACCAGCTGATTAAAAAAGATATTTTACTGATTGAAGATGTATATGTCCCGATGGAAGATACGGCTGTATTAAAAAATAATGATACAATTGAGGATTTCCATAGACAGAACCGTCGTACGACACACGGGGCTTTCCCTGTAGTAACAGGTCAAAACAGACTTGTCGGTATGATCACGAGCAAGGACGTAATCGGGAAAGAAGAATCAGAGCCGATTGATAAAGTAATGACGAAGAACCCGATTGCTGCATCGATGAAAACAAGTGTCGCTTCTGCGGGACACCGAATGATATGGGAAGGAATCGACCTGCTTCCTGTTATCGATGAAGAAGGGCTGTTAAAAGGGGTTATCAGTCGTCAGGATGTATTGAAGGCGATTCAATTAGCACAGCGGCAACCTCAGCATGGCGAGACGATTGATGATTTAGTGAAAAATGAAATGCGCGTCATGGGTGAAGAGGACATTGAAGTAGAATTTACGGTTACACCGCAAATGACGAATCAATTCGGTGCAATTTCATATGGAGCCTTTACCATCCTATTATCCGAAGTCGGTGCTTTTGCATTGAAGCGCCGTAAGCGTGGGGAAGCGGTAGTAGAAAATATGAATATTTACTTTATCAAGCCAGTTCAGATGGAAAGCGTATTAACGGTCCGTCCTAGAATTTTGGACATGTCCCGTAAATTCGTGAAAATGGACTTTGAAGTATACAGCGCGACAAATCTTGTAGGAAAAGCGATGATGACATTCCAGCTATTAGAACGATAAAAAAAGGTCATGCTGAAAGTAAATCGCTTTCAACTGACCCCGTACTATTACCTGTTTAGTTCATATTCTTCTTTTATGTATCGGCCTTCATGCTGCATCCGTTTATAGTTATTGACGCCTAAACCGGCACCAATGATAAGGAAAACAGCTGCAACGGCAAACCCGAGAATATCCGGATACAAAATCGTTGCATTCAGACCAAAGAAGATGAGAAACGCGGCAAGCGCAACTCCGGCTTTCGCAGTATACCATTTACGACGGATAGGCAGTGTCGAACGGAACTGCTTAGTTTTAAAATAAAAATAAAATACTAGTGACGCTATAATACAGGCAACAAACAGAAAATTTAAGTAAACCATATTGAACCTCCTAATAGCCAAACTACTAAATATTGTAACGATTTTTAAAGGAAAATGATATAGGTATTCATTATGGACGAGGAGGAAATGTATTGAAACGTCAAATAATTGACAAAATTAAACAATATGAAACAATTGTACTGCATCGCCATGTAAGACCGGATCCCGATGCGTATGGTTCACAAATAGGGCTGGCAGAATTAATCCGGGCAAATTATCCGGAGAAAGCGGTATACACAGTCGGTGAGCATGACGACTCATTATCTTTCATGGCATCTCCTCAGCAAGTTGAAGATGCACAGTTTAAAAATGCACTGGTCATTGTGACAGATACTGCGAATACAGAACGTATTGATGATCAGCGCTATGTAAACGGTGACTTTCTTATTAAAATAGACCACCACCCGAATGATGATGCTTACGGTGATTTGTTATGGGTGGATACGGATGCTAGTTCATGCAGTGAAATGATTTATGAACTATACGAAGAAGGTAATACGTATGCAGATTGGAATATGTCAGATGAAGCAGCACGCCTGTTATTTGCAGGAATTGTCGGCGATACAGGGCGTTTTTTATATCCGAGTGCGAGCCCGAAAACATTTGAAACTGCAGGACAGCTTGTACAATATAATTTCGACCGAAATGAAGTATTTGATGGTATGTACGAAATGGAACGTAAACTATTAAATCTTCAAGGTTATATATACCAGCATTTTGAAATGGACGAAAACGGTGCGGCCTCGATTAAATTGCCTGCAGCCATATTACAGCAATATGATGCTACACCATCCGAAACATCGCTATTAGTCAGTTCATTGGGCAATGTAAAGAATATCCGAGCATGGGTGATGTTCATTGAAGACAATGATACAATACGCGTTCGTATACGTTCGAAAGGTCCGGTTATCAACGGCTTGGCGAAAAAGTATAATGGGGGCGGACATCCGCTGGCATCCGGTGCCACAGCTTATTCTTGGGAAGAAGCTGATCGAGTAATTGAAGATTTAAAAGTCATTTGCAGTGAATATAAATAATATGATGGAGGGATGACGGGTGGCTGTATATCCGCAAGTACGGACAAGTGCCGATTTATTGAAAAGTACAATTCGTATAGATGAGCTCATCCCTTTTTTACATCAGCAAAAGGCAAAAAGCTGTGCAATTGTTAATACGAAATTGTACGGACTTTTGCCTTTTTGGTTTGAAATGAAAAGGGCAGGAATTCATCCGGTAGTAGGCTTGACAATTCAACTTGAAATGACGGAAGACGAATCATTACCGCTTGTTTTATATGCTAAAACAAATGAAGGGTATCGTAACTTATTAAAAATTTCCAGTAGTATCGCTATTCGACCGGAGCAAACGATTCCGTTAAGGTGGCTGCTTGCCTATGGGAAAGGGATTGCATTTATGGTACCTGTGCTTGAAAAGCAGGCACTATGGCTGCAGCAGAAAGCAGAACCACTATTGAACGAAATTATTAAGGCCTATCCGGCTGAAGTATATATCGGGATTTCCCGTTTATCCGCCACGGCAGGTTTGGAAAGTTCGGCAGTGCAGCTTGCTGAAAAAAATGCTCTGCCGATTGTTGCGACACATGAAAGTCTGTTTTTTAATGACGAGGATTTTTTTGCCTATGAAGTGGCACAGGCCATTCACACCGGTGTAAAACTTAGTGATGCTGTAGAAAGCAATAAACAGGAAAATCATTTACTGACAGCAGAACAGTGGCAGCAGAAGTTTCATGATCAGCAACAATGGCTCATACAAATGGAAAATCTATTACTGAGCTGTCAAATTGAAATAAACACAACGAATGTCTATATGCCAAAGTTTCCGGTTGGCGAAGGAGAGACAGTGGAAAACTTGCTGCAGCAGCAAGTAGTGGCTGGTTTACAGCATCGTTTAAATATGCACACATTGCCAACTCAGTATGTTGAACGGATAAACTATGAACTTCATGTGATCCAATCGATGGGCTATTCGGATTATTTTCTCATTGTTGCGGACTTTATGAAGTTTGCCCGTGAAGCGCAAATATTAACAGGCCCTGGCCGTGGTTCTTCCGCGTCTTCTCTTGTCGCATTTGCACTCGAGATTACACAGGTGGACCCATTGCAATATGATTTGCTGTTTGAACGTTTTTTAAATCCGGAGCGTATTACATTGCCGGATATCGATATCGACTTTTTAGATACGAGACGGCATGAAGTGATTCAGTATGTTGCGAAAAAATATGGCAAACAATATGTCGCACAAATTATTACGTTCGGTACACTATCTGCAAAAGCGGTTGCCCGCGATGTTGCCCGTATGTTTAATTTCGAAAGTGAAGCATTGGAAATGATTTCAAAGCTGATACCGAATAAGCCCGGAATTACACTGAAAGAAGCATATGGAATGTCGGAAAACTTAAGAGCCTGGATTACAGCAGAGCCAATCCGCCAAAAGTGGTTTCAAACATCTCTTCGGCTGGAAGGACTTCCAAGAAATGCGTCGACACACGCAGCAGGAGTTGTTTTAAGTCCTGTTCCATTAGTCGATGTCGTACCAATCGAAGAAGGACATGACGGAATATTTTTAACGCAGTGGCCGATGCAGGAAGTAGAGCAAAACGGATTATTGAAAATTGATTTTTTAGGGCTCCGGAATTTAACGATTTTAGAGCAAATACGGAAGTCGATTCAGTTTACCCATAATACTCAAATCAATTTTAATCAAATTCCGCTCAATGATGAGAAGACATTTGAACTTTTACAAAATGGCGACACGAATGGTATTTTCCAGCTAGAGTCGGATGGCATGAAAAATGCACTCCGTGAAATTAAACCGACCCACTTTTTAGACATTGTTGCAGTCAATGCATTGTATCGACCGGGCCCGATGGAATTTATTCCGATGTATGCAAGAAGAAAACATAAAAAAGAACAGGTAATCATGCCGCATCCGCATTTAACACCGATTTTGGAAGAAACATACGGCGTTATTATTTATCAGGAGCAGATCATGCGCATTGCGAATGTGATGGCGGGCTTTTCTTTTGGACAGGCTGATTTACTTCGTCGAGCTGTGAGCAAAAAGAATCGGGATGTACTAGAACAGCAGAGAGCCTCTTTCGTAAAAGGCGCGTTAACAAAAGGCTATACACAGCAGGCGGCAGAAGAAGTGTATGCACTGATCGTCCGGTTTGCCGATTATGGCTTCCCGAAAAGCCATGCTGTTGCATATAGTGTCATCTCTTATCAGATGGCGTACTTGAAAGCCAATTATCCGGTCAATTTTTATGCTGCCCTTCTTACAAATGCAACGGGGAATCCGGAAAAGCTTGCTCAAATCCTAATGGAGGCAAAAGCTAAGAGAATCGAAATTTTGCCGCCGTCGATCAATCGTAGTATGCGCCACTTTAAAGTGGAAAGCGGGAAAATCAGATTTAGTTTATCAGTGATTAAAGGAGTACCGCAGCCATTTATGCAAAAGCTGTTAATTGCGCGGGAAGAAAGGCAGAAGTCCTTTGATTCTATATTTGATTTGGCAGTGACGCTGACGACAGCGAATTTCAACAGAAAAATTATCGAACCGCTCATTAAAGCAGGCGCACTCGATGAATTCGGCAAGGATCGTGCCACTTTACTCGCTACTATTGAAGGTGCGCAAAAACAGGCCGATTTCGTACGACCGGGCGGGGATGACTTGTTTGAAGGGGCACTGCTCGCATTCGGCAAACCGAAATATAGTGAAACATCCCCAATGCCGGAAAAAATCAAGCTGCAGTATGAAAAGGACGTGCTCGGTTTTTACTTATCAGATCATCCGATCGTAAAATTGCGAAGCCATTACCCGGAAGTAACCGCAACTGTTCAGACGTTGGCGCAGCTTAAAGACAATGCATTCGTAAAAATGATCGGTCAAGTTCGGGAAATGCGTCAGCTCCGCACAAAGCGCGGGGAACTGATGGCATTTGTTCAGATGGAAGATGAGTTTGGTACGGTGTCTTTAACATTATTCCCGAAAGAATATGAGCTAGTTGCCGGGAAAATTCAGGAAGAGGGACTGCTCTATATCGAGGGGTTTTACGAGCATCGATTTAATAAACAACAAATAAAAGTTAAACAGATTATTATAAAATAAATAGTATTAAAGAGCGCCTTCTACTAGCTTTAGAGGCGCTCTTTTTATATGGATTCATCTAAATTTATCGAAAAAACGTAAATCCGGTTATATATTCGCAAATTTTATTATATATAAAATATAAGTTTTATATTTTCTCTTTACAATGTGAAAAACATTTTGTATTCTTACTTTAGTAACTGGTCTGACCACTTTTGTTAATAATAATGGAACTCGTTAGTCACGGTGAGGTGAAATATGTGGAAGATAAGCCCGCAAAAAAGATGTTTATTCAAATTGTTAAGCAATTACACGATTTAATTGCGGAACAAAATATTCAGGAAGGGCAAAAGCTTCCTTCAGAAAGAACGTTAAGCGAACAGCTGCAAGTGGGAAGGTCTTCGGTTCGGGAGGCACTCCGCAGTCTGGAGCTTCTTGGTTTAATCGAAACAAGGCATGGCGGTGGTACATATTTGGCAAGTATGCAGCACCATCAGTTTGTTGAAATCGTCGGATCATTTATTTTGCAGGACGAAAAATCGATTGCGGATGTGCATGCAACGAGAGAAATGCATGAAAAAGAAGCGATTCGAATTGTTTGCCAGTCTGAAAATTTGAGGGCACTGCCGATTTGGGAGAGCTTTTTTATAAAAGTAGAGCTAGGGCAGGAGTTAAAAAGAGAAGACATACTTCGTGAGTGTATGATCGTTTCAGGTAACCGGCTTGCATTAAAAATTTGGCTCCAGCTTCTTTCTTTCAGCAATAATTTATTGGCAAATGAGATTACAGAAGAAGAGAAAATGGAATTAAAAATACTGCTTGCTTCACTGCAAATGGGTTATATACACGAAGCAATTGATTCATATGAAAAATGGATGGTCATTATTAAAGAATGATTATGTGAATATAAAGGGGGATTACGATGGCGATTCGTGATTTATTTACAATTAGTCGTAAAAAAAATACAGATAATATTACTAAAAAAGAAGATGAAAAATCCTTTCCGGAAGGCATCGTGACAAAATGTCCTAAATGTAAAACGATTCATGTCACAAAAGAACTCGAAAAAAACTTAAAAGTATGCGCAAAGTGCCAGCATCATTTTACTTTAAAAGCCAATGAAAGAATTGCCTGTTTTTTAGACGAGGGTTCGTTTGTTTCAATGGATGATCATCTTCAAACTACCAATCCGTTAAACTTCCCTGCCTATGTTGAAAAAGTGGAAGCGGATATTAAGAAGACAGGGTTAAATGAAGCTGTATTGACAGGTGTAGGTGCATTGAAAGGGATGCAGGTCGTTGTTGCGGTAATGGATTCTCATTTCCGAATGGGGTCGATGGGTTCCGTTGTTGGCGAAAAAATTACCCGTGCTGTAGAGAAGGCGACAGAGCTGAAAGTGCCGTTCATTATCTTTACGGCAAGTGGCGGTGCGCGAATGCAAGAAGGGGTCTTGTCATTAATGCAAATGGCAAAAACGAGCGTTGCTTTAAAGCGCCATAGCGAGGAAGGCTTACTATATATATCAATATTAACGCATCCGACTACAGGTGGTGTATCGGCAAGTTTTGCATCGATCGGCGATTATAATATTGCAGAGCCTCAAAGTCTGATTGGGTTTGCGGGACGTCGTGTAATAGAACAAACGGTACGTGAAAAGCTGCCGGATGATTTCCAGACTGCAGAATTTTTATTAGATCATGGACAGCTTGATGCAATTTTTAACCGGACAGAAATGCGCGACAAAATTGCAACAATCGTTAAGCTGCATGTACAGGGAGGCGTATCGCATGTCTAAATTAATGGCATTTGAAGAACCGGTTGTAAAACTTCGTGAAAAAATTGTAGAGCTGAAAACAATTGCCACGGAAGCAGATGTGGATATGAGCGGTGAAATTGACAAGTTGGAAACACGCTTGCAGGAACTTGAAAAAAACGTATATGCAAATATGGAGCCTTGGCACCGTGTGCAAGTAGCCCGCCATGCTGACCGTCCAACAACACTTGAATATATTGAGCGTATTTTTGAAGATTTTATCGAAGTGCATGGGGATCGTACATTTAAAGATGATGCAGCAATTGTCGGCGGGATTGCATCATTCAATGGTCAGCCAATTACGATTATTGGCCACCAACGCGGGAAAACGACAAAGGAAAATATTCGACGCAATTTTGGTATGCCTCATCCTGAAGGCTACCGTAAGGCGTTACGTTTAATGAAACAGGCAGAAAAATTCAAACGCCCAATTATTTGCTTTATCGATACGAAAGGGGCATATCCGGGGAAAGCAGCTGAGGAACGCGGACAAAGTGAAGCGATTGCGCGGAATTTGTTTGAAATGGCCGGAATTCGGGTACCGATCATTAGTATTGTAATTGGTGAAGGTGGAAGTGGCGGTGCGCTTGCACTAGGGGTTGCAAATAAGATTTTGATGCTTGAAAACTCAACGTATTCGGTAATTTCCCCTGAAGGAGCTGCATCAATTTTATGGAAGGATGCAAGCTATGCTAAAGAAGCGGCTGAAGCGATGAAAATAACAGCCCTCGACTTAAAGCAGCTTAAAGTTATTGATGGGATTATTCCGGAAGTTGCCGGCGGTGCCCATAAGGATATTGAGCAGCAGGCGGTATTTATGAAAGAATATCTTACAAACGTTTTAAATGATTTAAATAAAGAAAATGCAGAAGAATTAGTTGAAAATCGTTATATGAAATTTAAAAATATTGGGCAGTATATAGAACAATAAGGTTGTTTTATAACAGTAGTATACTTTGAAGAATGCGTGCGAGCGCATTCTTCATTTTTTTCAAAAGCTTTACAATTTGTTTTCTAGAATAGTTACATATGAGCGTATTTTCTGTTAATGTGGTTAGTAACAGCGTAATAGGAGGAAAAGGTCGTATGAAGAAGATTGCGGTTTTAACGAGTGGTGGAGACGCCCCGGGAATGAATGCTGTTATTCGTGCAGTCGTTCGTAAAGCGAGTTTTCATAATGTAGATGTTGTCGGAGTATATCATGGTTATGAAGGTCTCTATAATGGGAACTTCGAACTTTTAGATATTGGTTCTGTTGGCGATATTATTCAACGAGGCGGAACGAAACTGTACTCAGCACGTTTCCCTGAATTTAAACAGGATGATATTCAAAATAGAGCAATCGAACGCATGAGAGAAGAGGGAATCGAAGGGTTAGTTGTCATAGGCGGGGATGGTACTTATCGTGGAGCCATGCAATTATCAGATAAAGGATTCCCGTGTGTTGGCATTCCCGGTACAATCGACAATGACGTACCTGGTACAGAATATACGATTGGCTTTGATACGGCACTTAATACAGTCGTTGAATCAATCGATAAAATCCGAGACACGGCAACAAGTCATGAAAATACGTTTGTTATTGAAGTAATGGGCCGCGACGCAGGAGACATTGCTCTTTGGGCAGGTTTGGCCGCGGGTGCGGAATCGATTTTAATACCTGAAGAATCGTATGAGCTGGATGATATTGTAACACGTCTTGAGCGTGGGGCAGCTCGTGGAAAGCGCCATAGTATTATTATTGTAGCGGAAGGTGTAATGAATGGTCATAAACTTGCGCAGCTTTTGGAAGAACGTACAGGAATTAAAATTCGTACATCTGTATTAGGTCATATACAACGGGGAGGTTCTCCATCTGCTCGGGACCGCGTTTTAGCAGGTAGATTTGGTGCAAGAGCGGTAGAGCTATTGTTGGAAAACAAAGGTGGAAGAGCCGTTGGCGTGAAAAATCACGCTATAATCGATTATGATTTAAGAAAAGCATTTGAAACAAAGCACCAAGCAGACTTAAGTTTGTATACATTATCAAAAGAGCTTTCAATTTAAAGTGCATAAAAACGGAGATGACAAAACTATGAGAAAAACTAAAATTGTTTGTACTATTGGACCAGCTAGTGAATCACCAGAAATGTTAGAAAAGTTAATTGATGCAGGGATGAATGTTGCCCGTTTAAACTTCTCACACGGTAATCATGAAGAACATGCAAACCGTATTGCTGCAATACGAGATGCAGCAGAACGCATGAAAAAACCGGTTGGAATTTTATTGGACACAAAAGGACCTGAAATCAGAACACACACTATGGAAAACGGTGAGTTGCATTTAGTAACAGGACAAGTAATCGATATTTCAATGACAGAAGTTTTAGGAAATGAATCACGTTTCTCCATCACATATGATCAGCTGATTGAAGACGTAGATCAAAACGATATCATCTTATTGGATGACGGCTTAATCGAATTGCGTGTACTTGCGAAAGATACGGAACATGGGTTGATCCATACAATCGTTGAAAACGCTGGTATTTTAAAGAATAAAAAAGGTGTGAATGTACCGGGCGTTTCTGTGAAATTACCTGGTATTACAGACAAAGATGCAGCGGATATTTTATTCGGTATTGAGCAAGGTATCGATTTCATCGCCGCTTCATTTGTTCGTACAGCAAAGGATGTACTCGAAATTCGTGAGCTGCTGGAACAAAATAACGGCAGCCATATTCAAATTATCCCGAAAATCGAAAACCAGGAAGGCGTTGACAACATCGATGAAATTATCGAAGTTTCAGACGGTTTAATGGTGGCACGTGGGGACTTGGGTGTAGAGATTCCTGCAGAAGAAGTACCACTAGTACAAAAATCATTAATCAGAAAATGTAACCAAGTAGGGAAACCTGTTATTACGGCTACACAAATGCTGGACTCCATGCAACGCAACCCGCGTCCGACTCGTGCAGAAGCATCAGACGTTGCAAACGCAATTATGGATGGTACAGATGCAATCATGCTTTCGGGAGAAACAGCAGCAGGTCTTTATCCGGTAGAGTCAGTAGCGACAATGAACAAAATTGCGATTCGTACTGAAAATGCTCTGGATTACCGTGCAATTGTATCAACACGAAGCCGTGAAAAAGAAGCAAATATGACAGAAGCTATTTCTCAGGCAGTTGCCTATACTTCGATTAACCTTGGTGTAAAAGCAGTATTAGCTCCGACTGAAAGCGGAAATACGGCAAGAATGATTGCAAAATATCGACCGGGTGTATCGATCATCGCAGTTACAAGTCAGCCAAATGTCGCACAGAAATTGACATTAGTATGGGGCGTTAAACCAATTTTAACGCAGCGTGTATCTACAACGGATGAGATTTTAGAGTTATCTGTTGATGAAGCGCTAAAACATGATTTTGTCAGCCATGGAGATGTAGTTGTGATTACTGCCGGTCTTCCTGTGGGTGAAGCAGGCACAACGAACTTAATGAAAGTACATGTAATTGGTGACTTATTGGCACGTGGACAAGGTATTGGTAAACTGTCGGTTGTTGGTAATGCAATTATCGCCAACAATGCAGCAGAAGCATTAGCTTACGAAACAGAAGGAGCAATCATTGTAACAGTTGGCTCTGACCGTGAAATGATGCCGGCGATCGAAAAATGCGCAGGTATTATTACTGAAGAAGGCGGGTTAACTTCCCATGCTGCAGTAGTTGGCTTAAGCTTAGGTATTCCTGTAATTGTCGGTGTAAAAGAAGCAACTACTTTAATTCAGCACGGACAGGAAATCACAATGGATGCCGAAACAGGTGTCATTTACAAAGGACACGCCAGCGTTCTTTAAGATGAATAACCGTAAAATTTAATGGACTACAGCAAAGAGGCTGGGACAGTAAAATGACCGTAAAATAACAGGAAATCCTTTATTAAGAAACGGATATTTTTAACCTCAGCAAAAAACGCTATTTTTTCTCACAGAGAAAAATAGCGTTTTTGGGTTATGTACCAGCCTCTTCTTAAGCTTTTGAAACTTTTTCTTCGCTGTTTCGTATAAAATAGAAGAAGAGGGGGTTCATAAATGAAAAAGATTTTATTTGGATTTCTTGCACTCGTATTCGCGGAAATTGCGGCATTTATCGTAATTGGAAACGCGATCGGTGTTTTTTATACATTGTTATTAATACTTTTCACATCCATTGCAGGACTGTTGATCGCCAAAAAACGCGGTACAAAATCGATACAGGATATTCAGAAAAGCATGCAGCAAGGTCAGCCGCCTGCAGTACCGGTCATTGAAACATTTATGATTTTTGCTGGCGGTATTTTGTTGGCAGTCCCGGGCTTTATAACGGATATTCTTGGATTGTTATTTGTATCTGGTATTACTCGCAACTTATTTAAGCCGGTTATCTTTTACTTTTTACGTAAAAAAATGAAAAGAGGACAAGTTGTTATTTTGCAAAAATAGCATGTTGTTTCACTTTAATGGCAATCATCAGCAGGATCGGACTGAGGATGATACCGTAAAAACCGAATAATAAAACTGAGGCAGCGCTGATCAGAAATGTGTGGATCATACGTAAATGCAACGTATGGGACCAAAGCATGGATTCGGTTAGCTGCCTTATCATTTGTACAGTGAAGTACAGAACCAGGATAGCAATGCCCATTATCGGTTCGTTTACTATAAAATAATAAATAGAAACGGGAATGAGGAAAATTCCGATTCCTAAAAAAGGCAGGCAATCCGCAAAAGCAATTAAAAAAGCTTTAATAACAAATGCTTCAAACTTTAAAAAATAAAACCCTATACATAGCAGGATAAACGTCAGCGTAAACAATTGCATTTCCACTACGATAAAGCGGCCAATAAGCTCCATGCCTTTCTGGAAGTAGCGGGCCCATGTAGTGCGATAAGCTTTCGGAATATAAGCGAAAAACCATAATCGGTTTTTATAGCTTTCCATCAAAGCAAAGTAGAATGTCACAATGAAAATGAAAAATTCAAATATAGATTGAAAACTATTTTTTATAAAATTGATTGTATAGAACAGCAAGTCCCTTATTAAACTTTGTAGTTTTTCTACAATAAATGGAAGGAGCGGATGTTTCATATAAGTGCTGTCCAGTGACAAGAGTGTTGACTGCAGCTGAGGAAGAATGGTGATAAAGCTGTGAATGATGAGCATGATTACCGAGACGACAACCGAAAATAGAAAGACGGAAAGTATGATGACTACGAGAAAGAAAGGCAGTCTAAATTGCTGCTTGAAAAAGAGGAAGACGGGAAATAGTAAGTAAGCGAAAAACAGACCAAAAATAATAGGCGGAATGAAATAAAAAAGGATGAAATAAAGTAAAAGAACGATAACGTTCCTACTTTTTACTAGCCATTGGTTTGTTTTATTTGTATAATCCATTTATCTCACTCCTAATTAATACCTTGATTAACTCATTACAAATTATAAATTCTCTTTTTTGCATGAATTCTATCACATATGTGGTTTTTTCCTAAAATCATACTAATTCATTCACAAAGCCGTCAAAATTGATTATAATGAAATTTGTAAGCGATTTACTTATAGGTTCAATTGAGCAGAACGATATGAGTGTGCGACTTTTTAATAGAGTAAAAAGAAAGCACTTACAAAATTAATTTACTAAGTGAAGGAGCGATTTTTTATGTCAGCAACAAAAGGTTTAGAAGGTATCGTAGCAGCAGAATCGAAAATTTCTTCAATTATCGATGATACACTTACATATGTAGGGTATGGCATCGACGACCTAACTAACAATGCGACTTTTGAAGAAGTAGTATTCTTGTTATGGAACACGCGTTTACCAAACGCTGAAGAATTAGCTAACTTAAAAGAAGAACTAGCTAAAAATATGGAAATTCCAGCGGCAATCACAGATTTATTCAAATCTATGCCTTTAAACACAGTGCACCCAATGGCAGCACTTCGTACAGCGGTATCTATGTTAGGTGCATTTGACGAAGAAGCTGATGTAATGGATGCTGAAGCAAACTACCGTAAAGCAATCCGTTTACAAGCGAAAATTGGTACAGTAGTAACTACTTTTGCACGTGTACGTCAAGGTAAAGAACCAGTTGCTCCAAAACCAGAATTAGGTTATGCAGCAAACTTCTTATATATGCTTAAAGGTGAAGAACCAGCAGCAATCGAAATTGAAGCATTCGATAAAGCATTAATTTTACATGCTGACCACGAATTAAACGCTTCTACATTTACTGCACGCGTATGTGTTGCGACATTATCAGATGTATACTCTGGCGTAACTTCTGCAATCGGCGCATTAAAAGGCCCATTACACGGTGGTGCTAACGAGCAAGTTATGAAAATGTTAACTGAAATCGGTTCAATCGATAAAGTTGAATCTTGGGTTCAAAACAAATTAGATAACAAAGAAAAAATCATGGGCTTCGGTCACCGCGTATACCGTAAAGGCGACCCACGTGCACCTCACTTACGTGTAATGTCTGAAAAGCTTACTAAATTAACAGGCAAACCAGAATTATACGATATGTCAGTGAAAATCCATGACATGATCGTTGAGCAAAAGAAATTACCTGCAAACGTAGACTTCTTCTCAGCATCAGTATATGATTCTTTAGGTATCGAGCATGACTTATTCACACCAATCTTCGCAGTATCTCGTACTTCAGGTTGGGTAGCGCACATTTTAGAGCAATATGCAAACAACCGTCTAATCCGTCCTCGTGCGGAGTATGTTGGTCCAGATATGCAAAAATACGTTCCAATTAACGAGCGCTAATTAAAAAAGTATGTTAAAATATCTAGGACTGTGATTTGACACAGTCCTAGATTTATGATTATTAGGAGGCAAATTTCCAATGACTAACAAAATCGTAGTAGAGAATGGTAAATTAAACGTTCCAAACAATCCAGTTATTCCTTTCATCGAGGGTGACGGTATCGGTCCAGATATCTGGGCAGCAGCATCTCGCGTAATTGACGCAGCTGTAGAAAAAGCTTATAACGGTGAAAAGAAAATCGAATGGTTAGAAGTATTAGCAGGTGAAAAAGCATTCAACAAAACTGGCGAATGGTTACCAGCTGAAACTTTAGAAAAAATCAACGAATACTTAATCGCTATTAAAGGTCCTTTAACAACTCCAATCGGCGGCGGTATCCGCTCTCTAAACGTAGCATTACGTCAAGAGTTGGATTTATATGTTTGCTTACGTCCAGTACGTCACTTTGACGGTGTTCCTTCACCAGTTAAACGTCCAGAAGATGTTGACATGGTAATCTTCCGTGAAAACACAGAAGATATCTACGCTGGTATCGAGTACAAAGCTGGTTCTGACGAGCAAAAGAAATTATTAAACTTCTTACAAAACGAATTAGGCGTTAACAAAATTCGCTTCCCAGAAACTTCTGGTTTAGGGATTAAACCAGTATCTAAAGAAGGTACTGAACGTTTAGTACGCTCTGCAATCGAGTATGCTATTTCTCACAACCGTCCATCAGTAACTTTAGTACACAAAGGTAACATCATGAAATTCACTGAAGGTGGATTCAAACAATGGGGTTACGATGTAGCTGAAGCTGAATTCGGCGACAAAGTATTCACTTGGAACCAATACGATGCAATCAAAGCTGAGCAAGGCGAAGCTGCTGCTAACGAAGCACAATCTAAAGCTGTTGCAGAAGGCAAAATCATCGTAAAAGATTCTATTGCTGATATCTTCTTACAACAAATCTTAACTCGTCCTAACGAGTTTGACGTAGTAGCAACTATGAACTTAAATGGTGACTACATCTCTGACGCATTAGCTGCTCAAGTTGGTGGTATTGGTATCGCTCCAGGTGCTAACATTAACTACTTAACTGGTCACGCTATTTTCGAAGCTACTCACGGTACTGCACCTAAGTATGCTGGACAAGATAAAGTAAACCCATCTTCAGTATTATTATCAGGCGTATTAATGCTTGAGCACTTAGGATGGCAAGAAGCTGCGGACTTAATTACTAATTCAGTTGAGAAAACAATCTCTTCTAAATATGTAACTTATGACTTCGCACGTTTAATGGATGGCGCTACAGAAGTTAAATGTTCTGAATTCGCTTCAAAATTAATCGAAAACTTCTAATTAAAAGTTTTACTCATTTGCCTATATATGTGAAATTATGAACAAATTGTTTAGCAATGAATAATATTGTTATATAATTTTACAATAATGGAAAAGTATTACTTTTGATTTTAGAGTCAAATATTGTTGAAAAGGGAGAGAACATTATGTTTTCTCCCTTTTTTTGGTGTGCCCGGCATGCACAACAGCCTGGTGGTGAAAGTCCACTACAGGCTTGGCAGTAGGAACTGTTAGCGAAAGACAAGGGTGTCCATGGTGACGTGGAATCTGAAGGAAGTCGGACGCAAACTCTCGAACTGACGAACAGAAATCAGATAAAAGGCTGACTTGGGACGGATGAGCTTGCCAAACAAAGCGAAGTCCAATACTGCCCAAATCCCATACAGTAAATCTGGCAGTTACATGAGAGGAAGGCGGTTGTGCTTACCCGGGGAGGTCTCTTGAGGGTTATTCAATTAACAATTTGTTTAGTGATAAATGGATGAATCAAGAGAAGTCAGCAGAAGCCATAGTAGTCTTCGACAAAAGATGAAGGGCCGAACAATCTTTTAAATCTTGAAAGAAACAAGGAGGTGGAGACATCCCGCCAAAACACAGAAAACATCAAGGTATAGACCGAATAGATGGCTACTTATAGAGGGATAAGCTGGAAGCGAAAGAGTATATAAGAGCGTGTAGGGATGTAAACATGGAAATGAAGAAACAAGAAAGTATCAATTTAATTGACAGAATTGCGTCCCATAGAAACCTATGGAATGCATATAAGAAAGTAAAAGGAAATGGAGGAGCACCTGGAATCGATGGTATCACGGTTGATGGACTGAAGGCGCATTTAATAAAATATGAGGAACCATTGAAAAGGAAATTAAAAGATGGTTCCTACCAACCTCAACCAGTGAAACGAGTAGCTATCCCAAAAGCGGATGGCTCCAAACGATATCTAGGTATACCATGTGTATTGGACAGAGTTGTTCAACAAGCCATTCTACAAGTCATCCAACCAATAATTGATCCACACTTTTCAGACAAAAGTTTTGGCTTTCGAAAAGGTCGAAACCAACACCAGGCAATTGCCCTCGCTAAGAAATATTACGAGGAAGGTTATCGAACAGTGGTGGACTGTGACTTGAAAAGTTACTTCGATACGATTCATCACCAGCGACTACGAGCTTATTTGGAAGAATTCATAACAGATAAAATAGTACTTAAGCTAATATGGAAATTCTTACGCTCAGGCATATTGGACAAGGACATCCTCATTGAAACGACAGAAGGTACACCCCAAGGGGGTCCACTCTCTCCAATTCTAGCAAACGTGTATTTAAACAAGCTAGATAGAGAGTTAGAAAAACGAGGACACCGATTCATTCGCTATGCGGATGATTTTGTGATTTATGTAAAGTCACCAAGAGCAGGTGAACGCGTCATGACCAGTGTCAAGAATTTTATCGAAGATGAACTGGGTCTCACAATCAATGAGCAGAAAAGTAAAGTGTGTGGCGCAACAGCAGCTACATTCTTAGGGTTTCATCTACAAAATCTGTCGGGAAAGTGGGATACCGACCAATCAAGTCCGCCAAGAAACGACTAAAAGATAAGCTAAGAATACTGACGAGTCGTAAACGAACAGGGACATTTAGTGAGATTGTGAAAAGAATCAATCAAACAACGGTTGGTTGGATTAATTACTATGGAGTTGCCAACATGAAAACTTTCATCCAAGAATTACAGGGATGGTTAAACCATCGCTTACGTCAATTAATATGGAAACGGTGGAAGCTACCACGAACTAAATATGTGAAATTACGCCAATACGGAATCCAACATGATGAAGCGATGAAAACGGCGCATTCAAGAAAAGGGTACTGGCGAATATCACGAAGCGAGGTTCTACACCAAGCCATTCCAAATAAAAGGCTCGTAAAATGGGGACTGAAAGACCTGTCCCAATTTTACGAGCAAAGATACTCAAAAGGTTGAACCGCCGTATACGGAACCGTACGTACGGTGGTGTGAGAGGTCGGCTAGCCAATTAATGGCTAGCCTCCTACTCGATTATATAATTTTTCATGTGTACAGATAATTACGATGAAGGAGTGGTTCTAGATGACATTAAAACGTAAAAAAGTCTCAGTTATTGGCAGTGGATTTACTGGTGCAACCGCAGCATTTTTAGCAGCGCAGAAAGAATTAGGCGATGTAGTAATTATTGATCTTCCATCAGCAGAAAATCCTACGAAAGGGAAAGCATTGGACATGTGGGAAGCAGCGCCGGTACAAGGTTTTGATTCTTATGTAAAAGGCTCTTCCGATTATGAGGATACAGCAAACTCGGATGTCGTTTTAATAACTGCGGGTGTTGCCCGTAAACCAGGAATGAGTCGTGACGATTTAGTTCAGATTAATCAGGGGGTCATGAAAGCCGTTGCATCAGAAATAGCCCGTACCTCACCTGATGCAACAATCATCGTACTCACAAATCCAGTTGATGCGATGACCTATACAGTATTTAAAGAATCAGGTTTCCCAAAACATCGGGTTATTGGTCAATCCGGTGTATTGGATACTGCCCGTTTCCGCGCATTTATTGCCGAGGAACTGAATGTCTCGGTAAAAGATATATCCGCTCTTGTATTAGGCGGCCACGGGGATACAATGGTGCCTTTAACACGGTATGCTTCGGTTGGCGGCGTTCCTTTACAAAGTTTAATCCCTGCACACCGTTTAGAGGAAATCGTACAGCGTACCCGTGTAGGTGGCGGCGAAATCGTGAATCTGTTAGGTAATGGTTCAGCTTATTATGCACCGGCTGCGGCGATGGTGGAAATGGCAGAGGCAATTTTAAAAGATCAGAAACGAGTATTGCCGGCAATTGCCTATTTAGAAGGCGAGTATGGATATGAAGGAATATACTTAGGTGTTCCGACATTATTAGGTGCCGGGGGTATTGAGAAAATATTCGAACTTGAGCTGACAGAAGATGAAAAAACAGCGCTTGATCAATCTGCAGATGCTGTTAAAGATGTAATGAAAGCACTGAAATAACGAAAAAAGGGCGTTTCGGTTATTACACCGAAGCCCTTTTTGTTTACTGATACACGGGGTTCCATTTCAATAATTTTTTCTCCAATAGTTTTGCGATGGAATCCGCAATCTTTCCTAAAATAGCATATAAAATAATGGCCAATACAACAATATCAAGTTGCATATACTCTCGGGCATTCATCGACATATAGCCGATTCCCGAACTTGCTGCAACCGTTTCTGCAACAATTAAAGTAAGCCACATTATTCCTAATGAGTAGCGGATACCTACTAAAATGGATGGCATTGCACCTAATATAATTACTTTAAAAAACAATTTGTATTTCGAAAGATTATAAATTTTCCCCATTTCGATTAACCGTGGATCAACATTGCGGATGCCATGGTATGTATTGACGTAAATCGGGAAAAATACGCTGATGGCCACTAAGAAAATCTTTCCTTCTTCACCGACACCAAACCATATAATAACTAATGGAATAAGTGCCAAATTCGGAATGTTACGCAGCATTTGAATAGTTGTATCCAAATATCGCTGTGCAAAAGGGACGACTCCGTTTAAAATACCGATTACAAAAGCGATGCTTCCGCCGATCAGGAATCCGATTAAAGCACGTGTTGTACTAATTTGAAGATGTTCAAACAGAACTCCGGAAACGGCTTGTTCATAGCCTGCCTTTACTACATCGGAAGGGGCAGGCAAAATTGTATTAGCAAGGATACCTGTTTTATTCGATACTTCCCATATGACAATAATTAAAATAGGAATGATCCACGGCTCAATCAAATGAATCCATTTTTTCTTCTTCATTATCTCACCTCTTATGGTTTCCAAATATAGTTTTCGAGATTTTCTACAAGATCAGTCGTTAACCCAATGTCATAAAGATCTTCATTTAATCTTTGTAAATCTGCCTGTGCAGCTTCATCCAGATAAGTAGCGACAGATGAACGGCGGGCTAAGCTTGTTACCCAAACATCAGCAGCGATACCTGTATTCTCTTCAAGAATTTCAGCTGCATCGCTTGAATCTGTATCGATGGCTTCACCGACTTTAGATAGTTCTTCCACATAGGCAACTACTGCTTCTTTGTTGGATTCAATAAATTTATCAGATGCATAGTAGAAGCCGCGATGTTCCACAATGCCTTCGCCTGTAGCTAAAATTCGATTGCCTTTACTTTCGGAAACCGTCATATACGGATCCCACGTAACCCAGGCGTCAACCTCACCGTTTTGAAATGCTATCGTCGCATCGGCAGGACTTAAAATAACGGATTCTACATCATCCAGTGTCAGATTAACTGTTTCCAGAGCAGTAACTAGTAAATATTCGGAGATGGAAGCTTTATTGTATGCAATCTTTTTGCCTTTTAATTGTTCGATTGACTGAATTGAGCTATCATTTTTTACTAAAATCCCTTCTGTTTGAGGAGATGATTCTTCACCTGCGATATATTTGAAATTCATACCCTTTGATAATGCCATCATGGAAGGGGCATCACTTGCATTGGCAAAATCAATTGCTCCTGAGTTTAATGCTTCCATAATGGAACTTCCAGTATTGAATTCAGACCATTCCACTGAATAGCCTAATTCTTTTAAACGTGATTCAAGTTCTCCATTCGCCTTTAATAACAATGTAGTCCCGTTTTTTTGATAACCGATTCGAACCTTTTTATTTTCGGCATTCGATGACGAGCACCCGACTAAAATAATAGATAAGATTAAAAGTAAAAAGACAGATAATAGTTTTTTCATTTGTAATGCCTCCTTATATAATTGCCTGTAATTCTTTTTGTTTGATAGGTGTTTCTGTTTTTGTTTGTCGTCCCAATAAATGTTGAAGCAGAATTTCCTCAAGCTCCGCAAATTGCGGATTTGACCGCGTTCTTGGACGAGGAAGTTTTACCGGCAAATCCAAAGCCACGTTCCCGTCCTCGATTAAAATAATTCGATCTGCCAATGTAATTGCCTCTGCCACATCATGTGTCACAAGTAACGATGTATATTTTTGACTTAACCATAATTGTTCAATTAAATTTTGCATTTCCAGTCGTGTCAATGCATCCAAAGCACCAAGCGGTTCATCCAATAATAAAAGTCTCGGCTGTGCACTGAGCGCACGTGCTAATGCAACACGTTGTTTTTGGCCTCCTGACAGTACATGTGGCCACTCTTTTGCACGGTCTTTTAAACCTACGTGTTCAAGTGACTTTAAAGCGAGCGGCTGCCAATCCTTTTTCAACTCTGTGCCAACTCCTACATTTTCTAAAACAGACAGCCATGGGAGTAAACGATCTTCCTGGAACATGACGCGAACACCTGAAAAGTCTTCCTGTTGAATACCGTCCTTTAATGATTCCCCGGCAGTTTTTTGTTCTAAATTAGCAATAATACGAAGAAGCGTACTTTTTCCGCATCCGCTTTTCCCGACGATTGCAACAAATTGTCCTGCGGGAATTGTTAGATTAATATCCTTTAACACTTGTTTTTCACCGAAACTTTTTGTTAAATTTACTAACTCAATATTGATTCCATTTGTCATGGAAGCACCTACTTTCCGTTAAAATACTTAACATATTGAATTACTCGGAATTGTTTTTAAAAAATTTTCACTGTCAATTCATCAACAGCACAAGCAATTTTTCTAAATGTTACCATAATAATAAATATTCAGTCAATAGTGAAAGTAATTTTCCTTATAGAATTAGTAAGAATTAAAGATTGCAGTAGTTAATAATGGATAAATAAGTTGCTGGACAGAGGAATAATTGTACTTTTCAAAAAAAGTTGTTACTATGAACTTAGTGCTCTAATCAGTACATATTTACGAAATAGTTGATAGCCAACCACTGGAAGATTGATTTTGAGATGGGGGTTTCAAATCGATTTTGGAGGAACTTATAATGGTTAAAACAGTTTTAGTAGTAGAAGATGAAATGCCAATTGCAACATTATTAAAATATAACTTGGAACAAGCAGGTTTTGACGTTCTATTGGCCCATGATGGTCAGGCGGGTCTTGATACAGCAGTAGCACAAACACCGGATCTGATTTTATTGGATTTAATGCTGCCAAAACTTGATGGTGTTGAAGTTTGTAAAGAATTACGACGTTTGCGCATCAATATACCGATTATTATGCTGACTGCGAGAGACGATGAATTTGATAAAGTATTAGGTTTGGAGCTCGGTGCTGACGATTATATGACAAAGCCATTCAGCCCGCGTGAAGTAATTGCCCGTGTGAAGGCTGTATTGCGACGTTTTTCTGGACCGGTAGTGGAAGAAACAGTTGAATCGAGTGAAGTTGTCTATTCATTCGGCAATTTAAAAGTTTTCCCTGAACGATTTGAAGCATTTATCGATGAAGAGTCTTTGGAATTCACGCCGAAAGAATTTGAACTCCTCGTTTACTTACTTGAAAATAAAAACCGCGTATTAACGCGAGATCAGTTGCTTAGTGCTGTATGGAACTATGATTTTGCCGGAGATACTCGAATCGTAGACGTACATATTAGTCATCTAAGGGATAAAATCGAAGAAAATAGTCGTAAACCATTGTTTATTAAAACAATCCGTGGTTTAGGTTATAAATTTGAGGAGCCAAAAAAATAATGAACGCAATGAAAAATCGTTTATTTTATTCGTTTATTTTAGTAATTGGGTCAAGTTTAGCTGTTCTAGGGCTGTTCATAGGGCAGCTTTTTCCATTTTTCGCAGATGAGTTTGTCCATGAGGTAACAAAGGATTCTGAACAGCAATTGGAGCAAGTGATCGTTCAGGAACAGATTGAACTTACTGAAACCCAGAAAGAAGCCATTATAGGCACTTATGCAATTGATCGGCATACAGAAGGACTGCAAAGTACAAAGCAAAAAATCTATTTAATTATTGCCGCATTATTATTAGGCGGCTTAGTCATTATGAGCTTTATGGCATACCGTGTTGTGAGCAATTTTATTACACCGATTATTAATATTACGAAAACTGCCAGAGAGCTCTCAAAAGGGAATTATCGTGCTCGCGCTTTTGCGAATGGACCGACTACGATTGTCGAGCTAAGAAATTCAGTTAATATTTTGGCGCGTAATTTACAGGATATTACAAAAACAAGAGCAATTGAAGAAGAGCGTCTGAAAACTTTAATCGAGAATATGGGCAGTGCATTAATGATGATTGACCGCGAAGGCAATATTTCAATTGTGAACAGGAAATTCCAAACATTGTTTGAGCTGCCTAAAGAAAAACTCATTGGCAAGAATTTTATGATGCTCGGATTGCCGAAAGAGCTTGAAAAGTTTATCGATCATGTATTTTTAACAGAATTACCATATCGACAGCAGCTTGAAATGGAAATCGCAAATGAAGAATATTATGAGCAAGTTTACGGAGCGCCGGTTGTTGGGGAACATGGACGCTGGCTGGGTGTCGTAATTGTTATGCATGATATAAGTGAACTTGTGCGATTGGAGCAGATTCGTAAAGATTTCGTAGCGAATGTTTCGCATGAGCTCCGTACACCTATTACATCGATTAAAGGATTTTCCGAGACACTTCTGGACGGTGCATTTAAAGATGAGCAGATGCTGTTATCTTTTTTGACGATTATACATGATGAAAGCAATCGGATTCAGGTGCTCGTCAATGATTTGCTCGAGCTATCAAAAATTGAACGACATGGCTTTACACTCGATGTAGTGCCGACAAAGCTGCAGGATATTTTAGTTCGGGTTGTTGATTTGACAAGCGCGCAATTGGAAAATAAAAATATGCAGTTTGATGTGGAGATAGAGCAGGATGCGGTTATTTTAGGTGATGTCAATCGTCTGATGCAAATTTTTACGAACTTAATTAATAATGCGATTGCCTATTCTAAAGAAGAAACAACCGTTACACTGCGTATTAGTGCCAATGATCAATACGGGATATTTGAAGTGAAAGATGAAGGAATCGGTATTGAAAAAGCGGAGATTTCCCGTATTTTTGAGCGATTTTACAGGGTGGACCGGGCCCGAAGCCGAAATTCGGGGGGGACAGGTCTTGGTTTGTCTATCGTGAAACATTTGATTGAAGCACATAACGGTAAAATCATGGTAGAAAGTGAAGTAGGAAAAGGGACAAGCATTAAAGTATTTCTGCCATTGAAAGATTAAAATTTAACATTATATTTACAAAACATTCAATTGAACTTTATATTGCGGTGTTATAGTTCTTAATAGAAACCCCCGTTTCTAAAAGAAAGTAACGCTTAGCAAAGATTAAAATATTATAATGAAGAAACTGCGCAGAAAAATGAAGGCTTACTGCGCAGTTTTTTCGTGTTTGAAATTTTTGCCTACTCAATTTGAAAAAATATGAAACTTTTACAATTGGTATCCCGTAGAAGTAAGAAGAAATTGAAAAGTAAGGAGGCTTTATACGATGAGTGTAAAAAGAACATTAATGTGGGTAGCACTTATTCTCATGGCTGTTGTAGCAGTTATTGTTGTGACGACATCCTGGTATACAGTAGATGAATCGGAACAGGCAGTAGTGATTACATTTGGTCAAGCGGATGAAACAATACAAGATTCAGGACTTCATTTTAAATTGCCGTGGCCAATTCAGTCTGTAGAGATTTTATCAAAAGAAACATACAGTTTACAGTTCGGCTATAAGCAAAATCCGGATGGAACGGTGGAAACATTCGATAAAGAAACAAAAATGATTACAGGTGATGAAAATATTGTTTTAACAGATCTTGTAGTTCAATGGCGTATTGTTGAGCCAAAAAAATATTTATTTAGTTCACAGGAGCCGCGAACAATTTTACATAATGCGACATCCAGTGCGATACGTTCAATCATTGGCAGCTCGACAATCGATGAGGCATTAACGGATGGTAAAGCGGATATTGAAGCAGAGACACGTGAATTGCTAGTATCGTTAATCGATAAATACGATATTGGTATTGGAGTTTTAGGAGTAAAGCTGCAGGATGTAGAAGTTCCGAATGAGGAAGTACGTGCAGCATTCACAGATGTAACCGATGCACGGGAGACAAAAAATACAAAGATTAACGAAGCTGAAAAGTATGAAAACCAGCGTGTTAGTGAAGCGGTTGGTGAAGCAGCTGCAATTCTTTCAAAAGCAGAAGGTGAAAAGGCTACGCGTATCGAGCAAGCGACAGGTGAAGTAGCGCTATTTAACCAGCTTTATGATGAATACCGACTGAATAAGGATATTACACGTGAACGATTAGTGCTCGAAACATTGGAGGCAGTTTTACCGAATGCCCAAATTTATATTATGAATGATGACGGCAGTGGTACGATGAAGTACTTGCCGATTCAGCCAATGCAAACGACACCTCCTTCTACAGAAGAGAAAAAAGAAGGGAGCAAAAGTGAATGAGTAACAACAAAAATAATTTTGATGGCGATTTAGATGAATTTGTGAAAAAACTGTTCGGCAACAAAAAAGGATCGAAAGAAGTTAAGGAAGTACCGAAAGCAAATGATTCTGATCAACAAGTAAATAATGGTGAGACAAAAGCCAAAAAAGCACCTACACCATTAAAGAAAGATAAAAAGCCGATAAATGTAAAGCAATGGGTATCTTCTGCAATTGTATTAACTGTTGTATTTGCTGTATTAATCATCGTATTTGCGAATCTGTATATCGTAAAAGAAAACGAATATAAAGTAGTTCGCCAGTTCGGGGAAGTAGTGAAGTACGAAAGTGAACCTGGACTTCATATGAAAATCCCGTTCATTCAAAGTGTGACGACTCTTCCAAGCAATTTAATGACACATGATATGACAGAAGAAGAGATCAGTACGAAGGATAAAAAGCGAATTATAATCGATAACTATACGGTTTGGCGTGTTACGGATCCAAAGGCGTTAATTTCAAATGCCGGACAGTTGCTGAATGCGGAGAATCGTATGGAGGAATTCATTTATTCGGCACTTCGTACAGAGTTCGGTCAGACGGAATACGGCGATATTATTAATGAAAAAGATTCGAAACGCGGGAATATTAATGACCGTGTTACACAGCGTGTCAATGAGTTAATCGATTCAGCCAATTTCGGTATTGAAGTAATTGATGTCCGTATTCGCCGTACGGATTTACCGGAGGAAAACGAGCAGTCTGTTTATACAAGAATGGTTTCGGAACGTCAATCGATTGCGCAAAAGTATCTTTCTGAAGGGGATGCGGAAAAGCGCAGTAAAGAGGCAAAAACAGATCAGGAAGTACAGGTAACACTTGCGAAAGCAAATAAAGAAGCATCTGTCATCCGTGCAGAGGGTGAAGCACAGGCTGCACAAATCTATAATGCCGCTTACTCGAAAGACCCGGAATTCTACAGTCTATTCAGAACGTTGGAATCATACAAGAAAACAATCGGCAATGAGACAATGATTATTATCCCGTCAGACTCGCCATATGCTAAACTTTTATCCGGTCAATTGGATTAAAATATGTGAAGGCCATTTGGAATGTAACCGTTCCAAATGGCTTTTTCTTTGTGTGGAAAAAATTACATTATTTAACTTCATTAAATTTTCAAATTATATTATTGGAAACTATTATTTTACTGTTATACTATAGTATAGTTAGTTCATACAGGGGGAGTGGCGAAGTTTGAGTAAAGTAATACAGAATAGTTTAATCGCTTTTATTATGGCAACATCTGTAACGGCGCTTTTTTATCAATCTAATATTAATTTCGTGAAGGTGGAAATTTTTCATATACCAATTTTATTTATTGCTATTTTAGTATTAAGTTTATTTATTGCAGAAGATGTACGGGATTCATTCAAAAAAGTATTATGGTTTGAAAAACGTGAAGATAAACGACCAATTTGGCAAGTAGGTATTGGCATGATCTTTTATTTCACACAGATTGGATTCGTAGAAGTATTTGCGCGCGGGTTAATGCCATACGATTTAGGCGGGATGCCGATGTATGTCATCATTCCATTTTTAAATGCATTTTTATTAACGGTTATTTTTGAAGAAATTTTTTATAAAGAAGAAAAAAACGGTGTACATGTTGTGAAGTTCAAAAATAAAATTAAATAGATAATTAGACCGCGGGGGATTTTATCCCATGCGGTTTTTTTTATAACAAGATTATTTAAAGAAATTGAAAATAAATAGGCAAATTTAAAAAAATGTGTATAATATAACAAGCATAGTCATTTGTGCATAGAATAAAATGATTTTTTTTAGGGTAAAAATACTTATATATTCAGAAAAATTAGGTAATAATGCGTGTTTTTTCATTAATGATCCATACATAGAAGTTGTCGTATTCCTTACGAGCAGGGCGCGACGTTTGCTGTCATTTTCTTTTGTAGTGAATCACTGGCACAAAATGACTATATCTTATTATGAAATATGTAGAAAAAGAAGAAAACTTGTATGCGAATAACTAAATTTGGGGGGGACGCTTGGTTAAAACAATTTCATAATTGTTTTGAAGAGCAAGATAAATGTTAAAAAAATTTAATTCAGTAAAAACCAGAATTTTATTAGGAATTTTAGTACCGATTATTTTGTTAGGTATTGTTTTTAGTTCGGTTCTATTCTTGGTATCCAGCAATTTGATCAATAATCAGATCATTCCGCAGCATAATCAAAACTTATTGTTGAGTATGGAAAAATTCAGTACGCTTTTTGACACGGGTATAGTGAATGATGCTAAGAAAAACAAGGCTTCATATGAAAAATTACTGGCATTCACAACCGATTTCCAAAATGAGTTTGATTTGGAAAATGCCTATATTATGAGTAAAGTCGACGGAGAGGAAGTTATTCTCGTATTGGGGAATTCGGAAGATTACCTGACACCGCTTCCTTTTACAGAAGATCAGACAGCAGCACTTTCCACAACGGAAATAGTGGCGAGCGATATTTATGAAGATGATTATGGTAAACATCAATCAACCTTTCTTCAAATTCCCGGGACGGATTCTGTTCTGGGATTGGATGCGGATGCAGATTTTGTTGATGAATTGAATAGATTGTTAATTACAATTATTTTTGCTTCACTGCTTGCTGCATTGATTATAGGTTCAATTATAGCGGTTATCGTTTCAAACAAAATTGTGAATCCTTTAAATCAGCTTTTAAATCACACTGAAATTGTGGCACAGGGTGATTTATCCAAACAATTGGAAGTTCATAATCATGACGAAATCGGTCGTTTATCGACTAGCTTCTCGGATATGCAGTCGCAATTGAGAGAGACTATCTATCATGTAGTCGACACATCCGATCATGTCGAGGAAGGTTCTTCGATTTTGAAAGAAACGGTCGAACAGTTAACAGTTACATCGAATCAGGTATCGGGCGCGATTCAGGAGATTGCTTCTAGCACTGAGTTGATTACAGAAGGTGCTGTTCAAAACCGGGTGGCAGTAGAACAGATTGCGTTTAAAATTGCAGAAATTTCTAATGTCACGAAAATAGTGGCACAGGAGGCGATAGATACCAATACTGTCGCAACACAAGGAATAGAAGTTATTCATAAGTCTGTTGCAGGAATCGAAACAATTAATGAAACGGCAAAAATGTCATTAATGAAAACAGAACAAATGAATAGCCGTTCTTTAGAAGTTGGTAAAATCACGAAAATTATTTCAAGTATTTCAGATCAAATCAACTTACTTGCGTTAAATGCGGCAATCGAAGCGGCTAGAGCCGGGGAATACGGGAAGGGGTTCGCAGTAGTAGCGGATGAAGTTCGTTCATTGGCAGAACAATCAGCGAATTCGGCGAGCGACATTACGACGTTGATTAATGAAATGCAGAAAGACTCAAATGAATCTGTTGTTGCAATTAATAATGTAGTGACAAAAATCGAGCAGGAAAGCATTACGATCTATTCGGCTGTTGAAACATTTAATACAATTTCTAAATTAGTGGATAATATGAAAAATGAAATTCAAAATGTAACCGATGCATTCCAAGGCATCGCAACGGACTCTAATCTGGTACTTGAAACAACGGATGTAACGGTTCAGTCATTGGAAGAATCCAATGAGCATTCTCAAAGTATTGCTGCATCAATAGAAGAACAGACAGCATCGACTGAAGAAATGCTGAGTATCGCACACGAATTGAATGAAATGATTATTAAGTTAAAAGGACAAATTAATCACTTCAAAATATAAAGATTTTCTTTAATTGTATAAATAACTTCTAGACTAAATGAACTTAATCCAATGATGGAAAAATCCAGATTATGCTATATTGCATTCATCTGGATTTTTTCTTTTTAGTCGGGGAATACATGTTTTGGAAGGTTTCCGTTTGTAGAAGGATTATAAGGTGAAGTTTTAGATGATATGAGTCATTGCGACTAGAGGATATTGCCTGCTGATGCCCAAGTCCTTTGGAGCGACAGTCGCTTAGTGTCCTGCTTAATTGTGGCGAATATGAATTTTATTGAAGAAGAAATTGCGTTTATGTTGGCAATTCACCGCAATAATCGCTAAAGTAGAAGGAGAACATACAATCGTAATGTAACTTCTTTCGGTGCGTTTTGAACACACGCCAGAAGTTGATGCCTCCGGTTGGAGCAACAGATTCGGCAAAGAGTATTTAAAAGAAAATCAGGTTAGAAGCGCCGGACGACTGATTCGTATCCTGCAAACCTGACTCGAATCTGAGCGTAATCACACCGAGGTGAAATTGATTAATGGAGGAACGCGCATGACAAAACAAAAATTGCTTTTATTAGATGGAAACTCATTGGCTTATCGCGCCTTTTTTGCATTGCCGCTGCTGACGAATGACAGTGGAATTCATACAAATGCGACTTACGGATTTACGACAATGCTGCAAAAAATTATCGGTGAGGAAAATCCGACACAAATGCTTGTTGCGTTCGATGCCGGCAAAACGACTTTTCGTCATGAATCATTCGGTGAATATAAAGGGGGACGTCAAAAAACTCCGCCAGAGCTTTCCGAACAATTCCCTTATATTCGAAAGCTGATTGATGCGTATAAGATTAAACGCTATGAGCTGGAAATGTACGAAGCAGATGACATTATCGGAACACTGGCGAAACAGGCTGCCGCACAAGGGATGGAAGTTATCGTTGTTTCAGGGGATAAGGATTTAACGCAGCTCGCAACAGAGGATGTCACAGTATATATTACCCGTAAAGGGATTACCGATATCGAAAAATATACACCAGCACATATTGAAGAAAAGTATGGACTGACGCCGGAGCAAATTATCGATATGAAAGGGCTTATGGGCGATCAATCGGATAATATTCCGGGTGTACCGGGCGTTGGTGAAAAAACAGCGATTAAATTATTAAAGGAACACGGTACGATTGAAAAACTATATGAAGCGATGGATACATTGAAAGCTTCGAAAATGAAAGAAAAACTGATAGATAATGAAGAAATGGCGCACTTATCAAAAAAGCTTGCGACAATTCATACAGATGTACCGCTTACGATTAAACTGGATGATTTAGCTTATTCAGGTCCGGATGAGGAATCACTTCTTGATGTATGGCAGGAGCTTGGCTTTAAATCATTAATCGAAAAGAGCGATTTTGAAGCAGTGGAAACGGAACAAGCTGAATTAGTATTTGAAAATGTGCAGGCTATTACGGCCGACATGTTAAAAGATACGATGGCGATCCACCTGGAGTTGGAAAATGAACATTACCATAGCTGTAATGCTCTCGGTTTAGCCTTGGCAGACGGGGAACGTACGGTATATACAGCGATTGATAATGTGATTGATAATGCTGAGTTAAAAGCATGGCTACAAGATGAAACAAAGAAGAAATACATTGTAGACAGCAAAGCGACACAAGCAATGCTCCATCGTTTAGGGATTGAGCTAAAAGGTGTGGAGTTTGATTTATTGTTAGCTTCATACATTTTAAAGCCTTCGATTTCAGGTGATGATGTTGCAACACTTGCAAAAGAGTTCGGTTATCAGGACGTTCAGTCCAATGAAGCAATTTACGGGAAAGGGGCAAAGTGGATTGTTCCTGGGGCAGATCATGTAGCTGAACATGTAAGCAGAAAAGCCGTGGCAGTTTGGAAGCTGCAGCCAGTTTTAGAGCAAAAGCTGAAGGAAAATGAACAGTTTGAATTATACAAAAATCTGGAGCTGCCGCTTGCACATATTTTAGGAAAGATGGAGAGTGAAGGGATAACGGTCAATATCGGTACATTGCGTCAAATGGGTGATGAACTGAAGGCGAAGCTTGAAGTAATGGAAGCGACAATTTATGAGCTGGCAGGCGAGAAATTCAATATTAATTCACCGAAACAGCTTGGTGTCATTTTGTTTGATAAGCTTGGCTTACCTGTCATTAAAAAGACGAAAACAGGATATTCAACAGCTGCCGATGTGCTGGAGAAGCTGCAGTCCGAGCATGATATTGTAAAGCATATTCTGGAATACCGAACAATCGCAAAACTGAAGTCAACGTATATTGAAGGGTTGATTAAAGAAGTTCATGAAGAGGATTCCAAAGTGCATACCCGTTTCCAGCAGGCATTAACTTCAACAGGGCGTTTAAGCTCAACAAACCCGAATTTACAAAATATCCCGATTCGCCTGGAAGAAGGGCGTAAAATTCGAAAATCATTTGTTCCGTCAAAAAAAGACTGGATTCTGTTTGCTGCTGACTATTCTCAGATCGAACTGCGTGTATTGGCTCATATGTGCGGTGATGAAGCGCTTGTGGAGGCATTCCAGCAAGGAATGGACATCCATACGCGTACGGCAATGGATGTGTTTGATCTTGAAAACCCGGACGATGTGACAAGCTTAATGCGTCGCACAGCAAAAGCTGTAAACTTTGGAATCGTATATGGAATCAGTGATTATGGCTTATCGCAAAGCCTTGATATTACACGTAAAGAAGCGGCAATTTTTATCGAAAACTACTTGCAAAGCTTCCCGGGTGTAAAAAACTATATGGACACAAGTATTGAAGAGGCCAAAAAAGCCGGCTTCGTTACAACGATTTTAAATCGCCGCCGCTACTTGCCGGACATCACAAGCTCGAACTTCAATTTAAGAAGTTTTGCGGAGCGTACTGCGATGAACACACCGATCCAAGGAAGTGCAGCGGATATTATTAAAAAAGCAATGATTGACATGAATGCTCGTCTTGAACAAGAAGGATTACAGACGAAGCTATTATTGCAAGTACACGATGAGCTTATTTTTGAAGCACCAAAAGAAGAAGTTGAAATTTTAGAACGTATCGTACCTGAAGTTATGGAAAATGCAATTAAGTTAAGTGTGCCGTTAAAGGTTGAGTTTTCATATGGTCCTACATGGTACGATGCGAAATAAGGAGTACCATTTATGCCGGAATTACCAGAAGTAGAAGGGGTCGTACGTGATTTACGACCAATCGTAGAAGGGAAAACGATTGAATCTGTCTCTTTATCGGATGTCGTTTATACATCACATGAAGCAGGTAAACAGGCGATTGTAAAAAATGCAAAGCCTTCACAATTTGAACTATTAGTACGCGATATGACAATCGATAAACTGGAGCGCAGATCGAAATATATATTCTTTCATCTCAAGAAAAATGATGAACGTTTTATATTAGTGAATCATTTAGGTATGAGTGGCGCATGGTTTGTTGTGAATGATGTGCTGGAAATAACAGAAGAAAAATTCCGTAAGCATATTCATGCGATATTCACATTGGCAAGCGGAGAGCTGCTTGTCTATGCTGATATCCGCCGTTTTGGCGAACTGCGCTTTATTAAGGAAATTGCCGACCATCCTCCATTGTTAAAAATGGCGCCGGAGCCATTTGATAAAATCGCCTGTGATTTTTTCCTTATGCAAAGCGAAAAACCGAAGTTCTCAAAGAAACCGATTAAGGAAGTCATCATGGACGGCCAGGTGATTTCCGGTTGCGGCAATATTTATGCAACCGAAGCATTGTTCAAAATGCTTATTCATCCGGGGAAAATAACAAGTGAGTTAAGTCGTGAGCAAAAGACGAAACTCTTTCATGTCATTTGTGATGTGTTGCAGGAAAGCATTGATTCGGGCGGATCGACAATTTCGGATTACCGCAGTATTAATGGCGGTGCAGGGACAATGCAGCATCGGCTGAAAATGTATGGAAAAAAGCAATGTGTTGCATGTGAAACAAATACAGAATCGATCGTCATCGCGGGAAGAACATCGACATATTGTCCGCAATGTCAAAAGTAAAGGGGAATTGCTGTGATTATTGGGTTAACAGGTAGTATTGCCAGCGGAAAGAGCACAGTTGCAAAAATGATTGAGTCATACGGATTGCCAATCGTTGATGCAGATGTAGTAGCACGAAAAGTCGTCGAGCCTGGCACACCGACATTAAAAAAGATTGCAGAAGCATTCGGACCGGAAGTCATAGCACAGGATGGTTCAATGGATAGGGCAAAAGTGGGTAGTATGATTTTTCATAATGAAGAAATGCGAAAAACTTTAAACGGCATCATACATCCGGCTATTCGTGAAGAAATGCTGCGTCAGCGTGATGAGTTTATCTCGTTTGGCGAAAAAAATATTTTCATGGATATTCCGCTGTTATTTGAAAGTAAGCTGGAACATTTCGTTGAAAAAATTATTGTTGTTTCCGTAAACAAAGAGGTGCAGCTGAAGCGCTTAATGGAACGAAACGGCTTTACGGAAGAAGAAGCAAACGCCCGTATTGCAACACAGATTCCAGTCAAAGAAAAAGAGAAGTTAGCTGATGCGGTTATACATAATAACTGCACGCTGGAAGATACAGCTATTCAGCTTCAAAATATTTTGTATGAGTGGAATGTACTGAAGTAAAATAATAACCTCAACAAATTTTATTAAAAAGTTGGTTGAGGTTTTAATTTTGCGGGTATGTATTATCTGAAAATAACAAATTTAATTTAGTGTATTAAATATGTTCACCTTTTTAGAAAATGTGTTATACTAATCATCGAATAAATAAAATGAATGAATCGTACTTTTAGGAGGATTTAAATAATATGACAGTTTCTATTGCAATTAATGGTTTTGGCCGCATTGGTCGTATGGTGTTCCGACAAGCAATGATGCGCGGTGACGTGAATATCGTAGCAGTGAACGCAAGCTATCCATCTGAAACGTTAGCACATTTAATTAAGTATGACACAAATCATGGAATGTTCCCTGGAACTGTTGAAGCAGTCGAAGGTGCCTTAATTGTAAATGGCAAACGTGTTGAATTAGTTAGTGAACGTGATCCATTAAAATTACCATGGGCTCAAATGGGTGTTGATATCGTAATTGAAGCAACTGGTAAATTCAATGACCGTGATAAAGCAGCAAAACATATTGAAGCTGGCGCGAAAAAGGTTATTTTAACTGCTCCTGGTAAAAATGAAGATATTACGGTTGTTTTAGGTGTAAATGACGATAAGTTGGATTTAACAAAGCATGATGTCATTTCAAATGCATCTTGTACAACAAACTGTTTAGCTCCTGTAGCAAAAGTATTAAACGATGAGTTCGGTATTGTAAACGGTTTAATGACAACGGTTCACGCTTACACAAACGATCAAAATAACATTGATAATCCTCACAAAGATTTACGTCGTGCACGTAACTGTGGATCATCAATCATCCCTACTTCAACTGGTGCGGCAAAAGCATTGCGTCTTGTATTACCGGAATTGGACGGGAAAATCCACGGTATGGCATTACGTGTGCCAACACCAAATGTTTCTTTAGTAGATTTAGTTGTAGATGTAGAAAAAGATGTAACAGTAGAAGAAGTAAATGCAGCATTTAAAGCGGCAGCTGAAGGCAAAATGAACGGTATTTTAAACTTCTCTATGGAACCATTAGTGTCTTCTGACTACAATACAACAACATACTCATCTACTGTAGACGGTTTAACTACGATTGTATTAGGTGACCGTAAAGTGAAAGTCATCGCCTGGTATGATAATGAGTGGGGTTACTCTGCTCGCGTAGTAGACTTAACGAAAAAAATTGCAAATGAATTAGCTGTAGTAAATGCATAATTTATTGCTTTATTAAGTGTGGTTGTTCATTTTAAAAAGGCATAAGCACGCGCCTTAATGATACAGAAAGAACCTTTTGCAGAAAGTAAATTATTTTTGCAAAAGGCTTTTTCTATTGTGTGAAGCAACAATGCACTATATAATTGAATGACTTTCCATTGGAAAATTTCAACGCGCGTGAAGCACTATTTCAAGCGCGTTGTTTTTGTTATAATAGGATTAAACTAACTTTTAGGAGAAATTATTATATGAGATGTCCAGCTTGTCAATACAATGGGACACGCGTTGTAGACTCAAGACCTGTTGATGATAATAAAGAAATTCGCAGACGTCGTGAATGTGAATCATGTGCCTTTCGCTTTACGACATTTGAAAAAATTGAAGAAACCCCGTTAATCGTTGTGAAAAAGGATGGCTCACGCGAGGAGTTCAGCCGTGAAAAAGTATTGCGAGGACTAATTCGCGCATGTGAAAAACGGCCGGTTGCATTAGAACAATTAGAGGAGATCGTTCTTTCAATTGAAAAAGAACTGCGCCGATTAGGTAATGCGGAAGTACGCTCGGAAGATGTCGGGGAGATGGTAATGGATCGACTTGCGAAAATTGATGAAGTAGCCTATGTACGTTTCGCATCTGTTTACCGCCAATTTAAAGATATTACTGTATTTATTGAGGAACTGAAAGAAATCATGACCCGTCAGTCAAACGACAAATAAGTGTTAGGAGGGATAAATGGTAATGATGAATCAGCTAAATCCATATGACCATTGTGAAATTCATTGCCCTCAAACTATCACTAGTGAGCATCAGCTTGCATTGCAATTATGCTATCAGCCGATTATCGGTGTTGAAGCTACCGCACTATATTTAAAGTTATGGGTTGAAACACAGCAACACGAAAAAGCTACTTGTTTTCACAGCAACCTGCTCGATTCATTAAGTTTTAAACCGAAGCAATTACTGCAAGCAAGAATTGTATTAGAAGCAATCGGTTTAGTGAAGACATTTGAAAAGATGATGGATTCCTATAAATCGATGAAATATATTTTATATCCGCCATTGACGGGCCATGACTTCTTTGACGATTCAATTCTTTCTGTAGCGCTTTTACGAAAAATCGGCCGTGAACAGTATGAGTCGTTAAGAAGTAAACTAACGAAACATGATATTTCTTTACATGGATACAAGGATGTGACATGCAGTTTTAATGATGCATTTGTTGCAATAACGGAAGCTGAGCTAAAGCAAGTTATGCAGGAAAATACAGGTTCGGTAAATGAACGTTCAAAAATGTCGTACCCGTTTGAGTATGACTTATTTGATTTCAAAGGCTTCATGATGGGCATGAGCCAAAACTTAATTCCAAGTAGATTGTTTACACTGGATATTAAAATCGCCATTGCCAAATTAGCATTTATGTACAATTTCTCTGTTACGGATATGCAAAGAATCGTGTTACTCGCATGGGATACAGATGAAGGATTAACGAAAAAAGAGCTTGAAAAACGCTGTGAAGAATACTACCAGCTGAACGTAGGTGTCGCAAAGCCCAAACTGGTCAGAAAACAGGACATCTTCCATTCAGTAGAAGTAGTTAATACCGCTCCTGCAAAAAAACAGCAAAATATAAATGATAAAGAAGGTTTAATTGAGTATTTGGAAAAAACCTCACCGATTGAAGTTTTCCAAAAATTTAATGGTTATTTGCCCCCGGAATCCATTGTAATGGAATTTAACAATTTCATTAGAAAAGGGGTCTCTTACGGCACATTGAATGTTTTGATCCATTATATTTCAATGAATGATGAATTGAATTATAATAAAAACTTTATGAAGGTTGTCATGAACAACTGGCTGAAAAAAGGTGCGAAAACCGCTGGAAATACAATGGAAATTGCAAAAGCTGAACATAGTTACCGGGATCGTAAGTCGAAAAATCTATCTCAAATTACGGTTACGAATGACGACTTGAAAAAAGTTGAAGAAAATAATAACTCGAAAACCGATTCTCCTGACCCTGCACTCGTTGACTTTAAAAATTCTACACCTTATCAGTATTTGCTGATTTTGACACATGGTGAAGAACCATTTTCAGGGCATGTAAAACTAGCAGAATCGCTTTACAGTTCTTATGATATCCCGATTGAAGTGGCAAACGTCATCATTCGTCATGTATGGGATTCGACAAAAGGCAACTTGCCGGAATCGTTTGTAGAAGCGCTGGCATCTGAAATCCGGTACAATCAAATCAAATCAGCTGAGCAAGCCTTGGACTATATTGAGAAGCGGAATGAACGCAACCTTATTAAAGTGACAGAAGATTATTTAACAGTAGATGACCAATCGATTCACTATGATAAAACGCTTCCTTATTACTTCCTGAAATCATTGTATAAAGGGAAAAAGCCGGTGAAATTTATTGTTGATTTAGCCGAGGAACTCGTATTGCAGCAAGGCCTATCGGTAGGTGCAGTCAATGTGCTGATGGAGTATGCCTATAATGAGAGCAATGGGAAACTGACGAAAAATTTTGTGCAGTCTATCGCTGGAAACTGGATGTTAAACCCGCCTGCAAATGCTTTAGAAGCACTCCGTATTGTAGAAGAAAGCGATGGAACACAGTTGAAGGCTTCTAAAATTACGATGGATACACCGCTTGCATTTAAAGTTACCGTTAAGGATATGTCAAAATGGATTCCGGCTTTTGATGAAACATTGCCATATGATTTCATGAAAAATCTGCTTAACGGGAAAGAACCTGTTGAAATGCTGGTGAAGCAAGTGGATGATCTCGTATTGAAACACGGTATTAAAGTCGGAGTGGTCAACGCCATTCTTGAATTTATTTTAACGAATAAAACGAGCCGTTTCGGACGTAACCAAATTCAGACGCTTGCACTGAATATGCAGCTGAAAAATATCCTGTTGGCTAAAGATGCACTTGCTTACATTGAATCGAATTATAAAGAAAATAAAGTGGACGTAAAAATTACCGAGCAGGATTTACCGAAATATTATCCTCAGGATTATGTGTTCACACCAGAATTGGCCCGCTATGAAAAAGCGACACCATATGTTTTTACAAAAGAGTTGAACGAAGGTCATGAGCCGTTTGCGTATGTTGTCGCAACAGCGGAAAAATTAATCTTGCATTACAAAATGATCCCGGCTGTCGTAAATTACATGTTAGAGTATGTAATGGAAAAAACAGAAGGTGCATTGCCTGAAAAATATATTAACAGTGTCGCAAATACATGGCGAAACAATAAAATTCAGACGATTAATCAAGCGAAGATTTATACTGAAATGCAAGATAAGAAAAACAAACAGCGCGGGGCAAGAAAAGTTGGCGTTGTTCCGGATTGGTTTAAAGAAAAAGATCAGGAACCTGTACAGCAAGCTAATTCCAGCGATACTCAAAACCAGATTGATTTTGAAGAGCAGCGCAAAAAATTATTAGAGCAATTAAATAGTGACTAAAAAGCAGGTGAGTACGATCGAACCAATAAAAGATTCGCTCAATAAAATAAATATCCCATCATTTGAGCAAAAATATAATGAACTAAAAAACCGGGTCCTTTCACATCCAAGTGTAAAGCAGTTTATGAATGACCATAATATGACGGAAAACTCGGCTGTTATCCAATATGGAATGACGACTCTTTTCGAATTTGTAGAGCAAAAGCACACTTGCTGCGGAGCCGGTTCTACATCACAGTGTCAAAATTTCTATAAAGGCCATGTTCCGCAATTAATGCTTTCTAATGGTCAGATTAATATTATTTACCGCAAGTGCGAACAAATGATTAAAGAAGATGATCAGCGTGAATTAGCTTCAATGATGAAGACGATGTATATGCCGAAAGATGTCCTGAACGCAGACTTCAATGAAATGGATATGAACGATAACTCCCGCATGGCTGCGACACAGTTTATGGTTGAATTCAGAAAGCAATACCGTGAGACGAAAGAGCTTCCTGCAAAAGGGCTGTATTTATACGGCACATTTGGTGTTGGGAAAACCTATATTTTAGGCGCCATCGCAAATGCTTTGTCGAAAGAACGTATTCAAACTTTATTAGTATATATGCCGGAATTCATCCGTGAGTTGAAGTCGTCGGTAACAGAAGGATCGATTGAACAGAAAATCGACTTTGTAAAAAAGGTACCGGTATTAATGCTCGATGACGTAGGTTCTGAGCCGATTTCTACATGGACAAGAGATGAAATTATCGGCTCGATCCTGCATTACCGTATGGCGGAAAAATTGCCGACATTCATCTCTTCAAACTTCAATTACAAACAGCTGGAAGAACAATGGTCCGTAACTGAACATGGGGCAATTGATGAAATGAAATCGGGCCGTATTTTACAGCGAGTACAAGCATTAACGACACCGCTTGAAATTACGGGAACAAACCGCAGAAAATAAAATTTTGAGAGTTTTAATTTTCAATATTGCATTTCTGCAAAATCGAGCGTATACTTTGTACGTAAATAAACAATAAATGCATTGAAAAGGACAACAAGTTTAACGAACTGGCTTTTAGAGAGGGAAGACATGGCTGCAAGCTTCCTAGCATAAGCGTTATACTTTACTACCTTCGAGCAGTGACGGGGCCAATCCGTCATCGTTTCTCAGTACGTTAACTGACCGAGAGCTTCTGATTCGTTTTAACGAAGAAGGAAGAAGGGTGGCACCACGAGCATACAGCATCGTCCCTTTGTTGGGACGGTGCTTTTTATTTTGCCTATTTTGCTTATCATTTTGAAATGAGTATTTTATTGATGATACGTAAAAATATAGTTAGTCGGAGTGAAGGGCGAGGAGTGTAGCTGACGGTTATCGCCTTTCGCTACAAACTGCGTTTCCTGCGGGAACAGCACGACGCCTGAGACTACAGGCTCAGGCCGTGCCCGCGGAAAGCATTCGCCCGTAACGGAGACTAACGGATAAGTAAATGGATATTTTGCCACAATAATATTAAGGAGGACAACAACATGTCAGAAATGATCAAATTAACATTCCCGGATGGCGCAGTAAAGGAATTCGCCAAGGGAACATCTACATTGGACGTTGCAGGCTCAATCAGCCCAGGACTTAAAAAATCAACATTAGCAGGTAAAATCAACGGCACACTAATCGATGCAAAAACAGGAATCGAACAAGATGGTGCGATCGAAATCATTACAAACAAATCAGACGAAGCCCTAGAAATCCTTCGTCACTCAACTGCCCACTTAACAGCACAGGCAGTAAAACGTCTATACCCGGACGCAAAATTAGGTATTGGTCCAGTCATCGATTCAGGCTTCTACTATGACATCGATTCACCAACACCGATTACTGCAGAAGACTTACCGGCAATCGAAAAAGAAATGAAAAAAATCATTTCTGAAAACATCGAAATCGAGCGCAAAAACGTTTCTCGTGATGAAGCACAGAAAATTTACGAGGAAGTTGGCGACGAGTATAAATTGGAACTACTTGAAGCAATTCCGGCAGATGATCAAGTATCAATCTACTACCAAGGTGATTTCTTTGACCTATGCCGTGGTGTACACGTACCATCTACAGGCAAATTAAAAGAGTTCAAACTATTATCATTAGCGGGTGCTTACTGGCGCGGTAATTCAGACAACAAAATGCTGCAACGTATTTACGGTACTGCATTCTTCACAAAAGACGAGTTGAAACACCATCTTCAAATGCTTGAAGAAGCAAAAGAACGTGATCACCGTAAAATCGGTAAAGAATTGGATTTATTCATGACTAGCCAAACAGTTGGTCAAGGTTTACCGCTTTGGTTACCAAACGGTGCAACAATCCGCCGTACAATTGAACGCTATATCGTAGACAAAGAATTATCTTTAGGCTACAAACATGTATATACACCAGTACTTGGCTCGAAAAAATTATATGAAACATCAGGACACTGGGAGCACTATCAAGACGGCATGTTCCCTCCAATGGAAATGGACAATGAAACACTTGTTTTACGTCCAATGAACTGTCCTCACCATATGATGGTATTCAAAAATGGTCTGCACTCTTACCGCCACCTACCAATTCGTATCGCGGAGCTAGGCACAATGCACCGTTATGAAATGAGTGGTGCGGTATCTGGTCTGCAACGTGTACGCGGGATGACATTAAATGACGCGCACATTTTCGTACGTCCGGACCAAATTAAAGCCGAGTTCAAAAAAGTAGTGGAACTGATTTTAGAAGTATATAAAGACTTTGATCTAAAAGACTTCTCATTCCGTCTTTCTTACCGCGATCCGAACAACACAGAGAAATACTTTGATGACGATCAAATGTGGGAAACGGCACAGGCAATGTTAAAAGAAGCAATGGATGAGCTAGGGTATGACTACTTCATCGCAGAAGACGAAGCAGCATTCTATGGTCCAAAACTGGACGTTCAAGTAAAAACTGCAATTGGTAAAGAGGAAACTTTATCGACTGCACAACTTGACTTCTTATTGCCACAACGCTTTGACCTTTCTTACATTGGTGAAGACGGTCAGCCACAACGTCCGGTAGTTATCCACCGTGGTGTTGTATCAACAATGGAACGTTTCGTAGCATTCTTGATCGAAGAATACAAAGGGGCATTCCCAACATGGTTGGCACCGGTGCAGGCAACAATTATTCCTGTATCAAACGCAGTGCATTATGATTATGCACGCGAAGTACAAGAAAAATTGGCAGCAGCTGGTATCCGTGTAGAAATGGATGACCGTGAAGAAAAACTAGGTTACAAAATCCGTGAAGCACAAATGCAAAAAATTCCGTACATGCTTGTACTTGGAGATAAAGAAGTGGCAGAAAATGCAGTTAATATCCGCCGCTACGGTTCAAAGGATTCGGAAACAATCAGCTTTGAACAGTTCCTTGCAGACATTACAGCAGAAGTGAAGAAATAGTATAGAAGAAGGCGTCCTGCTTTGTGTGGGACGCCTTCTTTTTATTGCCCCAATTTTTTAGGCTGCATTCTCTATATTTTAAAAGCATTTTTTTGGTAAAAGCATATAGTAGGAAATATAAAAGGAGTGAATGAATGTTTTATCATATAAAGGAACTGCAATATGAAGCCAAGCCGTGTAAACCGGATCCGGTTATGGCCCGTAAAATGCAGGAAATTCTCGGAGGTCAGTTTGGAGAAATGTCGGTAGCCTTACAATATTTGTTTCAAGGCTGGAATACGAGAGGTAACGAAAAATACCGTGACTTACTGATGGATACTGGCACTGAAGAACTGGCACATATAGAAATGATATCAACAATGATTGCGAGATTGCTGGATGGAGTAGAACCGATACTATTAGATGAGGCTGCAAAGGACCCGCTGATAGCGGCAATTTTAGGCGGCAGTAACCCGCAACATATAATCGTTAGTGGTCTAGGAGCTGCACCGAAGGATTCCAATGGTGTGCCATGGAATGCCGGCTATATTGCAGCAAGCGGAAACTTACTGGCGGATTTCCGTGCGAATCTGAATGCCGAATCACAAGGGCGCCTACAGGTAGCGCGTCTGTATTATGAGACGGATGATCCGGGGGTACGTGATATGTTTTCGTGGTTGCTTGCAAGAGATACAATGCATCAGAACCAGTGGGTTGCAGCGATTAAAGAATTAGAGGCACAGGAAAATATTGTCGTGCCAAGTACTTTCCCTAAAGAGCTGGAAAAACGAGAAGTTGCCTATACATTATTTAACTTCTCCCGTGGCAATGAAAGTGCGCACGGGCGTTGGGCACACGGACCAAGTATGGACGGGGAAGGTGTCTTTAATTATGTGGAGCACCCACAACCTTTTGCGCCGGCTCCTGCTTTGCGGCCAGCACCTCCAACTATATTCGATACACCTCCAAATATGATGTAAAACTAAAAACTGTCCCCGACCTGTAAGTGATAACAAGTCAAGGACAGTTTTTATAGTGGATTATAATTTTTTATTTACATCAATATCATGGTGTAAAGTTGTTGGCGGTACGACTGGGTTAGGTACTTGTCCCATTGGTGCCGGGTTATCCAAGAATACAAATTCCCCAGTTCCGTCTGGTGCTGTGCCCTGTGCCCACGGGCCATTTTTAGAAGCTGTACCTTCTGATAAGCTCCATAATTCATAGGCATGCGGCTGAGCTTCCAACTCGTCTTCCGGTGCAAATGAAGCAGGAACGACGAAACCTTTCTTTTCTTCAAGCTCTTTAATAGCTGCCATCCATTGATATTGGTGATAACGGTCGCGTGCCAGCATTTTTCTGAATACAGTACGTACACCTTCATCTTTTGTCATATGGTATAAACGCGCAACTTGTAAACGGCCTTGTGATTCTGCATTTAAGTTTGCGCGGAAGTCTGCCAGCAGGTTACCACTCGCTGCAATATAACCGGCATTCCATGGTACACCGTTCGAGTCTTTTGGAGTAGCTCCTAAACCGCTGACAATTAAATGTTGCGGATTAATGCCGCCCATAATTGAGTTCATCATTGGGTCCTGTGCAATCTTTTGCTGGTCATCCGGTGATGCACCGTCAAGTAATTGACTTATTAAAGAACAAAGCATTTCAACGTGACCGATTTCCTCTGTGCCGATATCCATTAATAAATCTTTATATTTTTCTTCACCACGGCAGTTCCAGCCTTGGAACAGATATTGCATCATTACACTCATTTCACCGAACTGCCCGCCTAGCACTTCCTGAATTTGTTTCGCTAATAATGGATCTGGTCTTTCAACTTTTACCTCAAATTGTAATTCTTTTTGATGTCTGAACATATTAAAAATTCCTCCTATCGATAAAATGTGAGTCCCTAATTAGATACCACGAATCTTCCAAGTAAAACCTGGAACTGAAAATTAGTTTCATTTATTTTTCAAAAAATGGAGTAACAATAAAATTAATTATATAAAAATGCTTGACGTTATTTTGGGCACATGGTAAGATTGTTTAAGTTATGAATACTAAAGTTTGAAAGTAGAGGCTGCCCGCTTCTCACCTGACAAGTGCTTTTATAAAAGTTACGAGCAGGTATCAGAAACGTTGAATTGTTTTGCGCATGAATGCGTATGCACATATAGCGGGCGGACATCTCAAATGTCCGTCCTTTTTGTTTGTAAAAATGAAAAGAACATATGGACATCACGCAGAGGTGTACCGTTCGACAGGGTTATACTTTACACCAACTCATGTATTCGCGACAAACCCTTGGAGGTGGATTAATATTAGCAAAGACATGTATGTAAACGAAGGCATCCGCGCGCGAGAACTTCGTCTAATTGATCACAATGGTGATCAGCTTGGTTTAAAAACGCGTACTGAAGCGTTGGAAATTGCCGCTCGTGCTAACTTGGATCTTGTCCTTGTGGCCCCTCAAGCCAAGCCACCAGTCGCTCGTGTCATGGACTATGGTAAATTTAAGTTTGATCAGCAAAAGAAAGACCGTGAAATTCGTAAAAATTCTAAAGTAATCGTAATGAAAGAGGTTCGCTTGAGCCCGACGATCGATGAACATGATTTTCAAACGAAATTACGTAACGCGATTAAGTTCCTTGAAAAAGGTGACAAAGTTAAAGCGTCAATTCGCTTTAAAGGTCGTGCAATTACACACAAAGAAATCGGTCAGCGTGTGCTAGATCGCTTTGCTGAAGCTTGTGCTGAAGTATCTACGGTTGAACAAAAACCGAAGATGGAAGGCCGAAGCATGTTCTTAGTTCTTCAACCGAAGACAGAGAAATAATACGTATGTAGTAACAAGTTTAGGAGGAAATCGACATGCCAAAAATGAAAACTCACCGTGGAGCTGCGAAACGTTTCAAAAAAACAGGTACTGGTAAATTAAAATTTGACCGTGCTTATGGCTCTCACTTATTCGCTAACAAATCAACTAAAGCAAAACGTCACTTACGTAAAGCGAAAGTTGCAACTTCAGGCGATTTCAAGCGTATCCGTACATTATTAACTTACATGAAATAATCTTGACCGTTTAAAAGATTATTAATAACAAAAATAAAAAATTAAGCATTCGAAAGAATTAGCAGGAGGTAATTACTATGCCACGCGTAAAAGGCGGAACAGTAACACGCGCTCGTCGCAAAAAAGTTTTAAAATTAGCTAAAGGTTACTACGGTTCAAAACATACTTTATACAAAGTAGCTAACCAAGCAGTAATGAAATCAGGTCAATATGCATACCGTGACCGTCGTCAAAAGAAACGTAATTTCCGTAAATTATGGATCACTCGTATTAACGCAGCAGCTCGCATGAACGGTTTATCTTACTCTCGTTTAATGCACGGCTTAAAAGTAGCGGGTATCGAAGTTAACCGTAAAATGTTATCTGACTTAGCTGTAACTGATAGCGCAGCATTCGCTCAATTAGCTGAAGAAGCTAAAAAAGCAGTCGCTAAATAATTTTAGTATATAATAAAGGCTGATAGGGATTTGCTCCTTATCAGTCTTTTTTTGACTAGGGGGATTCAGATGGAATTAGCAGCACTTTCATATGTGGCAGTGGTTTCACTCGTATTATGTGTATATATGTACATAGATAAGGAGCGCGCTAAAAAGAAGGAATGGCGTATTTCCGAACGGACATTATTAACATTAGGCGTTCTAGGAGGGGCACTTGGCGGTGTATTAGGAATGTACTTATTCCGTCATAAAACAAAGCACAACAAATTTGCATTTGGCTTTCCTTTACTTGGAGCAATTCACGTATTCTTACTCGTTCAGCTATTTTAATATCATCCGGAAGCATAGACTAAAATTGTCTATGCTTTTTTATGTTGAGTAACAGATTGTTCATTTGTTAGATTAATAGTTGTAATTTATAATGAATTCAGTAAATTTAAAAACGGGGAGTAATGAAATGACTAAATACGAAGAACAGCTGTCTTATTTACAAAAGCCAAGCGAAGGAGAAATACCGGAAGATATACAGCAACTTTTTGATCAGCATGTTGAAAAGCAGCTGGAGCAAAATGGTTTTGTGAATAATTTATTTAAAATTCTTCCATTGAATGCGCATCAGTTTAAAGGATTTTTGGAATTTAAATATTCTTTGTTCAACGAAGAAACAACGTATTTGTCGTTAGCGGACAAGGAAATGATCGGCCTCGTAGTTTCTTCGACAAATAATTGCAATTATTGCCTCACTTCACATAGTGATGTCCTTCGCGGAATAACAAAAAATCCTGGGTGGGTAGACCAATTAACATACAATTACCGCTCTGCAAAACTTACGGAAAAGCAGCGTGCATTATGTGATTATGCCTACAGTGTAACAAAATATCCAAATGAAATAACAACAAAAGAAGTTGATCTTCTACGTGAGGCTGGCTTTAATGATCATGAAATATTGGAAGCCGCATTTGTTGCCGGTTTCTTCAATTATACAAACCGCTGGGTAAGTACAATTGGGGCGGTCGCGAATCCAGATCATTACGGACATAATCGATAAAACGGATGCTGCAGTAAAATGCAGCATCCGTTTCTGTGTTAAATGATAATGAATAGGAGCATCATGACAACGCTAATCGGAGCAAAAAAACGGTACTTGATACGTTTTTTTGCCTGTAGCCACTCTTTTTCCTGAACAGACATTAATTGAAAAAAAGTAGCTTGTTTAATTTCATTGAGAATAGAGCTAAGGGCAACATTTAAACCGATAAAAGAAAATATGAGAACCACTGCTTTTGCCCACATAGGTAGAACAAAGAGAAGGCCAATGCTAATGACAATGAGTTGAACTGGCGATTTTAAGTAATTCAGTTTTCTCAATAATGTTTTATAAATTAAATTATCGATCCGATGTCTACTTAATATTTTCTTTTTCGCAAGTAAAATAAGCGGCTGCTTCGTTTTAGCTGGCATATAATAACGCATTTCCAGGCTGAATTGATAAATGCGCTTCATCCAACTGTAAAAGGCCTCATATTCCCAGCGTGTTTCAATTGTCCAGTATCGATTGCTTAGTACAGTATTTAGTAAAAGTAGATGAACAGCAAGAAGTAATATAGAAATTCCCCATAGTGGCAAAATGCTGAGGCTAAAAATAATGAGTGCGTGAACAATGAATAGCAACGGCCATTTTGTAAACCACTTTTGACAACTATACTGTATCCATATATGGAGTACGCTTATTATATTTAAAGCGAAAAGAACTTTCCAAAATGGCAATATGATAAAGGGAGAAGCGAGCAATAATAAAATTACAAGGACAAAGTTATAATGCAAAAATGAATACCAATAACCCCATAGTTTTATATGATGAATTTTCCTTCCATGCTGCTTATAAAATAACAGATCTGCATCATATATAAAGAGGCGTAAAGATGGTTTAACTAAAAAGAAGCTAATCCCGAATAACAGAAGGAGTAAGGGAAGAGGCTGAAGCTCCAATACTTGAAAATCACCAGCAATATCGCGATATAAGAAAAAGCCGATAATGACGCTGGGCACTACAAGGTATAGGAGGACTGTCCAATCTGTAATTGATTGAATTAGTTTGAAATTAAATTGATACGAGCGATAAAGCCGTTTAGTAAACATCGTTATAACCTGCCTTGCAATTCATAAAAGATATCCAGCAAAGAAAGAGGTTGCCCGATCATTTGTTGAAGCTCACTCAATGTACCCTTAGCTTGGATATTTCCTTCATGAAGAAGAATGTAATGATCACAAAGCATTTCAGCCATTTCTAATTGGTGTGTGCACAGTAAAAAGGACGCACCTTGCTGTTTACGTTCATCGATTAAAACCAGCAGTTCCCGCATAGCCCGGGGATCAAGACCCATGAATGGTTCGTCCAATATGTAGAGTGGTCGTTCGATTAAAAAAGCCAATACAAGCATGACTTTTTGTTGCATCCCTTTTGAAAAATAGATTGGCAAATCATCCAGCCGCTGGTCAATCTGAAAAAGTGTAAGTAACTGCTCTGCTTTTTCCCAAAGTGTGCTGTCAGTATATTCTTCGATTAAAAATTGAAGATGCTCGCGCAGTGTGAAATGCTCATATAATAATGGGCGTTCCGGAACATAACTATAGGAGGGGATGGTGATTGCTCCTTCAAAATAAGGTATAACACCGAGCATAGATTGAATGGTAGTACTTTTTCCTGCGCCGTTACCTCCAATTAAACCGATAATTGTGCCGGGCTGCATCGAAAATTCAATTTCTTCTATACTTGATTTATTTGGTATGTAACCTGCTTTTTTAATATATACTTCCATAATCTTTCACCTCATCCATTTATACGGAAATAGAAGAAAAAGGTTTCAAAAAAAAGCGAACCTCACAATTATGAGGTTCGCTATCTCCAGTTAATCTTTCATAAGTTGCTCGATCGGGTTTTTCCAATTGATCGAGGCATTTGGATAATTCATGAGAATCTCATTTTCCAAATACAAAAAGTCTTCTTTCGTAAACCCTTGAAGTTTCATCGCATCATGGACAAAGACGAAAATACTGACGACTTCAAATGCATTGTCAGTCGTACCTAAATACTTTTCTCCTTCAAATAATGCCCCCTTATACGTTATGAAAAAGTTTTTCCGAATGTTTTTCACATCATCATAAAAATAATATTGTCCATTTTCATAGGCCTCATCCAATTTACGCTTTGGGTCGATTAAGTAGCGTACCCCTCTATAAAATATGTAAATGATGAGAAGGATGATGGCAATTCGTAACAATATAGCCATGAAACTTCCTCCTTGCTTACGGTGATTCCCTCCTATACGATTGAGTAGTATAAAAAGTTTCATTTTATTTTGAAAAAGAGGGATGATTTGATGCAATTTCGGCAATTATTTGAAAAGCAGCGGCAGCTTGACCGGTTTATTGAAGAAAATCAACATGTACATAAGGATGTGTTTGCCGAAAAAGGGCTTGCATTATTAGTCGAGCTAAGTGAACTGGCTAACGAAACTCGCTGTTTCAAATTTTGGTCAACGAAGGGACCATCGGAAAGAGCTGTACTTTTGGAGGAGTTTGTCGATTCGGTGCACTTTATACTTTCGCTCGGAAATATGCGCGGCTTTCTATTGGAGGAATGGCCCTATTTAAAGGAGAAGCAAGAGTTAACTGAAACATTTCTTAATACAACACAGACGATTCTGACATTTCTGCAGCACCAAACAGAAGAAAATTACAGTGCTATGTGGAAACAGTACAGTATAATTGCCTATAATTTGAATTTTACAATTGATGATGTTTTGCAGGCATATGAATTAAAGAATGAAAAGAATTATGAGCGGCAACGAAATGGCTATTAATTTACATAATGTCGAGAAACTATTTCACATTTCGAAATATTGTCGCTATAATAAAGATGAGTAATTATTAGGGGGAAACCGACATGACAAAGCTCGATGCTACATTACAAATGTTCAAAGATTTAACAGATGCAAACGGCATTCCAGGAAATGAACGTGCACCACGCGAAGTGATGAAAAAATATATCGCACCTTATGCAGATGAAGTAGAAACAGATAACTTAGGCAGTTTAATCGCAAAAAAAGTAGGCGATGAAAACGGTCCGAAAATTATGGTTGCGGGCCACTTGGATGAAGTTGGTTTCATGGTGACACGCATTGATGATAAAGGGTTCGTGTTTTTCCAAACAGTTGGCGGATGGTGGAGCCAGGTAATGCTTGCCCAACGCGTGACAATTACAACGCGCAAAGGGGAAGAAATTATCGGTGTGATCGGATCAAAGCCGCCACATATTTTACCGGCTGATGTTCGTAATAAAGTAGTCGACATTAAATCAATGTTCGTTGATATCGGTGCCACTTCAAAAGAAGAAGCAATGGAGTGGGGCGTACGTCCAGGCGATATGATTACACCATATTTCGAATTCAACGTAATGAAAAACGAAAAACATCTATTGGCGAAAGCATGGGACAACCGAATTGGCTGTGCAATTGCAATTGATGTACTGAAAGCATTAAAAGACGAAAAGCATCCGAATATTGTTTATGGTGTCGGGAATGTACAGGAAGAGATCGGCCTTCGCGGTGCGAAAACATCATCATTTAAAGTACAGCCGGATATCGGTTTTTCTGTAGATGTAGGTGTTGCAGGTGATACACCTGGTGTGACACCGAAAGAGTCGACTTCAAAAATGGGCGCAGGTCCACAAATTGTCGTATATGATGCTTCCATGGTATCACATACAGGCTTACGTGAATTTGTTTTGGACGTAGCTGAAGAAGCAGGCATTCCATACCAGTTCGAAGCTATGGCCGGCGGCGGTACGGACGCAGGTTCTATCCACATTACAGCAAATGGTGTACCATCATTGGCAATCGGTGTTGCAACACGTTATATCCACTCACACGCAGGCATCCTGCACCGTGATGATTATGATAATGCAGTGAAATTAATTGTAGAAGTAATTAAACGATTAGACCGTGATGCGGTAAATAAAATCACATTTGAATAAAAATGAATTTACGACCTTGAACTATATAGTGAATATGTAGAGACCAGGTAAAATAAAAATCAATTTTCCGAAAGGGAAATTGATTTTTTTTTGCCTTTCATTAACGAAATTTACAAAGAAATCGTTATTTGATGAATAGAAAAATAATATAGGGAAATAATGGTTCTATTAATTATTTAAGAATGGGGGCAATAGTATGTTTTTTAGCAAAAAGAAAAAAAATGAGCTACGCAAAAAACAAACTGAAACATTACCGCCATCTTCTCAAAAAAAAGAAATGCCAGAACAGGCATCTGACAAAACACAAAAAAGTGAGACCATTTCCGAAACTACTAAAATTTTTATTCAGGATATGAGTGAGACGGTACAGTCACCAGCCGATTTGGTCGTACGCAATGTAACTGAAAAAATTACGATTATGTTTGTGGATAATTTAATTAAAGAAGATATTTTAAACTTAAAACTTTTGCCGGCTTTACAAAATATTAAAAACGAATCACCGGAAACAATCATAAGTCAATTGCCGCTTCCACAAATTAATGAGACAGATAAAATGACTGATTGTGTACATACAATGCTGACAGGAGCAGTTGTTATTCATGTAGAAGGACATAACTGTGCGATACTTGTCATTATACCTGCGAGAGAGTCACGAGGTTTAACACCTCCGGAAAATGAATCGCAAGTAATTGGATCACAAGTTGGTTTTAATGAAAGTTTGTCGACCAACATTTCACTTGTTCGGCGATATATAGCAAATCCGAATTTGGGAAATGAAAAATTCAAGGTTGGTAAACAAACAAATACCGCACTCTCAGTAATGTATATTAAAGGAATTGTGGCGGAACAGAATGTTAATACAATAAGGCAAAGAATTGAAGCACTTGATATTCAAGACATAATAGATAGTGCTGAACTGTCTGAATTAATTGATGACAATAAGCTTTCCTTATTCCCGCAAATGTTGATAACAGAACGTCCAGACAGATTTTGTGATGGATTGCTGAGCGGGAAAGTAGGGATTCTTGTTGATGGGAGTTCAATGGCAATTCTTTGCCCATACAGCTTTTTTGAATTCTTTCAGAGCCGAGAAGATAAAAACTTACGTTGGCCAATCGCAACATTTTTAAGGCTCTTAAGATTCGTCGCTATTTTAATTTCCATCTTTTTAACACCACTGTATGTAGGGGCTTTAACTTTTCATTACGAGGTCATTCCGCAGTCGTTGCTAGTTCCGCTCAGTGAATCAAGGGCCAGAGTTCCCTTTCCTCCGATATTAGAGGCGCTTTTCTTGGAATTGATTATGGAATTGCTTCGTGAAGCAGGGGCAAGGTTGCCGACAAAAATAGGACAAACAATAGGGATTGTAGGCGGTATAGTATTAGGAACAGCAGCTGTACAAGCGGGAATTACTAGTAATATCCTGATCATTATTGTTGCGCTATGTGCCTTGTCATCGTTTATTACACCAAGTTACATGATGGGGAATGTCATTAGGATTATTCGTTTTCCGATTATTATTATTGCGGGATTTTGGGGTTTTTATGGAATAATGCTCGCATTTTGTATTTTATTGATTCATCTATTGAGACTGACAAGCCTGGGTGCCCCTTATTTGTCGCCATTTTATCCTCCAAGAATTCGAAGCTGGGGCGACAGTATAATTCGCTTTCCATATCGAATTACTATTCGCAAATCGGCAACTACAAGAGTAGACGGTGCTGAATTTTCATCAAGCCAGGATGGTCAGAAGAATGATGGGAATGTGAAAGAATGAAAAATAAATTGCAAATCGGAACAAATGAGATGTTTAATGCCCCGCTACTTTTCTATATTATTTGTGCTTCCCAGATTGGAGTAGGGGTTCATGGATTTCAGGCGGTAATCTATCAAGATGCAAAGCATGACGCCTGGATTTCCATTATTATTAGTTTTTTGGTCGCCTATCTTTCGATATTTATGTCATTGAAGTTATTGGAAATGTATGAAACCGAGGATATTTTTGGCATTAACCTCGATCTATTCGGCAAATATATCGGTAATTTTATTAATTTACTTTTGGTCATTTATAGCAGCTTAGCTTTTTTTGCAATTATAAGGAATTATACAGACGTTATCAATGCTTGGGTTTTTCCGGATTTAAAGCCTTCTTTTATTATGATTACATTGATGATTCTGGTACTATACGGCTTTACTGCAGGTCTTCGGACAATAATCGGGATTTGTTTTTTTAGCTTTTTTTTAGGGTTATGGATTCCTGTTGCGCTAATAATTCCTTTGAATTATGCTAACGTAAATTATTTATTGCCTGTACTCAGCGCTGATTTAGTTGAATTACTTAAAGGCGCCTATTACATGACCTTTACCATAGCGGGATTTGAAGTGATTCATACACTTTATCCTTTTATTAAGGAAAAAGAGAAAGCAAAAAAATATGTTTCTTTAGGGTTGTTTTTTACAATGTTTCTGTATTTGTTTGTCATGATTGTTACGTTAACGTTTTTTAGTGGGGAACAGCTTGAGCGTACAATTTGGGCAACATTATCCCTCTTTAGTAATATTCGTCTTCCTTTTCTTGAAAGGATTGAACTTATTACTGTCTGTTTTTGGATGATTGTAATATTACCGAATCTCTGTTTATATGCATGGTCGGCTTTCAGGGGCATGAAAAGAATTGCCAATATTTCAGAAATGAAATTTATTTTAGGCATGTTTTCTTTAATATTTATAGCATCTTTCTTCATTGAAACAAGAAGTGAAATCTATGAATTCAATAACAAGTTTGGATATATAGCATTTATTATTGTGCTGATTTATCCGATGGTTCTGTATTTAATTGCTTTTATAAAAAAATCAGTCTCCAGACAGAGGGCGGGAAAGGAATGAATGAGCTGGCTATATGAAAAAACTCATTATAGTAATCGCTTTTACATTTATCTTAGGTGGCTGTGCAGAACAGAAAATTTTAGAAAATATAAGTTTAATGACATTAGTCGGGTATGAATTGGAAGATGGAGGAGAGCTGTCTTCCACCGCAGTAATTAGACAAATTAATCAAGATTTGGAAAGCCGGGTAGAGATTCAATCTGCAACAGCTGCAACAAGTAAGTGGGCACGGACGAAAATTGACTTAAAAACCTCAAAAATAACAGGTTCAGGTCAATTGCGGGTTGTATTGTTCGGTGAGAAATTGGCCAAAGAAGGGTTGGACCACAATCTACACATATTAAAAATGAGTGCTGAAATTAGTAACGCTACCTATTTAGCCATTGTTGAAGGTGATATAAAAGAGTTACTGGAATATAACTATAAAAATATAACGGATATTGGACAACATATTTACCAGTTAATCCAGCAAAATATTGAACATCATCATGCGCTCTCATCAACTCTCCATGAAGTGAATAGAGATAAATATTCTTTAGTAAAAAGCTATGCCCTTCCGATAATCAAAAAAGAGGAAGAAAATATTATCATCACAGGTATGGCCCTTTTTAAAGACAGTAAAGTCGTCGGTCAGATTTCTGCTGATGATACAATGTATATAATGATGATCAGAGAGCGAACTCATAATGGTACATTACAATTGGAATTGCCCGAATCAACGCTGGATGGCTTAGCTGAAAAATCATTTGATGAATTGGCAGTAGCGATTGATACAATTGATTCTAAGCCAATACTTAAACTTGTGGATCCATCAGTGCCTGAGTTTGACTTAACGATAAAAATGGAATGTCGTTTAAGGGAAATTAATGCTGATTTAATTGTAGATGAACCAAAAACAATTGAAAAACTTGAAAAGGAAATCAATCATAAAATCGAAAGTGAAATAAAGCGAATTATTAAGTACAGTCAGGACGTAAACTCGGATATATTTAACTTTGGTGAGCGTTTTAGGGCAAGGGTACGCAATGTAATCGTCGATAAAGAAAAATGGTATGAGTTATATCCGCAAATGAAAGTGAATGTTAAGGTGGAATCACAAATTGTCCGCGATGGGGTGTTTCAATAGAATTTAATAATTAAACTGATTTTGTAGAAAAGGTTGGGGTTTTTCGGAATCTTTTTTACTATTTGTATTTGAATTAAGCGAGCGAGGTCACGTTAGTGTTGATAAATCAAGTGTGTCATATGTTGAAGCTTGCTAGCAAACCTTCATTATAATTAGCAAAAACCATTAATTTTCCGGTTATCGGGAAAGTTAATGGTTTTTTGTTTATTTTACATCATGTAGGGCAGTAAGCTTTGTTTCGATTGAGTTCGTCAAATCGGTCGTCGCTTTAGGTACGAAACTTTCCAATACAGGGTTGATCATCATCCCCATAAAACCGCCTGCAGATAGATCAAGGCTTCCTGTAACTTGAACGGATTCGTTATTGTCGGCAGCAATATTAAAATAGCCGTTACCATCAAAGGTGTCCGACAAGCCTTTAATGTTAAACTTTACAGCACTTGGTTCAATTGAATCCGTTATATCGACTTGAAGTGTAATCTTTTTTTTCGTAAATCCTAAATCTGCAAGTAAAGTCCAAGTGAACTGTGTATCATGTTGTGCTTCATGCACGATATAACCTGGGATTAATGGTGCCCAGTTGTTGTAATCCTTTAGAAAATTCCAGATTACATCGTTTGATAATGGTAATTGCACTGTATGGATAGCGTTCGGCATAATAACTCCTCCTAAAATCAATTAGCAGTACGAGTAAATTATTTCCAAAAAGTACCGCTGTAAATAGTATGCTAAAAAATGAATAGGAATTCAATGAAAATCATAAATTTTCTTCATTAATCATTATAAGTATCGTTTAAGTAATTATTTTGTTTTGAAGAAGTAGTATCATGATGAAGGTAATTATTGAACAATTAAATTAATTTAAATAATTTATAATAATTCACTTGATTTTATAATTATTCATTTGTATAATAAAAACAACATAAAGCTCACAGAGGTGTGTAATGATGAAATTATTAGAAGAGGTGCAATTAAAGCCTGTTGAAAGTTTAAAAGGAAAAGACTTATTAACATTGCTTGACTATACGAGTGAAGAAGTGAAGCAACTTCTTGAACTTGCAACACAATTAAAAATAATAACAAAAGCGGGCAAATGCCCACGATTATTGGAAGGTAAAACACTTGGCATGATCTTTGAGAAAAGTTCAACGCGTACACGTGTATCGTTTGAAGTAGGCATGCAGCAGCTTGGCGGATATGGTATGTATATGAATGCGCGTGATATGCAAATTGGACGTGGTGAACCGATTTCAGATACAGGAAGAGTATTGTCAGGTTATTTAGACGGAATCATGATCCGTGCCAACTCCCACGCAATGGTTGAAGAATTGGCTGATAATGCTTCGGTTCCAGTTATTAATGGTTTAACAGATCTAGATCATCCATGTCAGGCATTAGCGGATCTTGAAACAATTGCCGAAAATAAAGGGGAATTGAAAGGATTAAAAATCGCTTATGTAGGTGATGGAAATAATGTAGCACATGCGCTTATCGTTGCCGCAGCACATGTTGGTATGCATGTAGCAGTAGCCACACCGCCAGGATATGAATGTGATACGCGTATTATCGAAAAAGCACAGCTGATCGCTGCTCGTAACGGCAGTACAATTATGGTAACTAATGACCCGGTGGCAGCTGTTACAAATGCAGATGCTGTTTATGCAGATGTATGGACATCAATGGGGCAAGAGGAAGAAACTCAAAAACGACTGAAGGATTTTGAAAGTTACCAGATCAATGATGAATTAGTAGCCCATGCAAAGCCGGATTATATGTTCCTTCATTGTTTACCGGCACATCGTGAGGAAGAAGTTGCGACGTCAGTTATTGACGGTCCAAATTCTTATATATTTGAGCAAGCAGAAAATCGCCTGCATGCACAAAAAGCAGTTTTAGTATCTTTACTGGCGTAAAAAAGCAAGGTACAGCAGGCTGTACTACGGGTTGTAGTCGCCGCTGTGAACCATACATTATTTATAGGCAGGAAGGGCAAATGAATAATGTAGTAGTCCAACATGAATAACAACGGGAGACGCTGTGACGATTCATGAAGAACTACAAGTGATGTCTGTATTCAAGATGGAATGCCCCATCACTACATAGAAAAAGCAATCCGGGAGACGCCGGATTGCTTTTTTGTTTGGCATCATAATTGAATGATAGGTGGTTATGCTAAATATTAGCTGACAAATTGCTTTGCCAGTTTTTGTGAGAATTCGCTGCGCTCACTTTCACTTGCACCATTCCACCATTTTTCCAGAAATACACCAAGCCCTGGAAGTAAATGTTCTTCGCCACGTGCAATTGCATCGTTGACAATATCCTGGAATTCAGCGGCATCTGAGCCTGTTACATTGGCTGTAATTGCTTGTCGAATTTGAAAATCCATATGAAACCTCCTTTTCCCTATACTTTGCTCAAAATAATCAACTTTATACATAGCATTGCGTTATGGATTACAAATTAATTGTGATAGAATATACAATCGAGTACGTAAAAAAGGACGGGAAATGATGAAAAGAATCGAATCAACACAAAATGCGCTAGTAAAGCATTGGAAAAAGCTTGTTACCCAACGTAAGGAACGTGAAAAAACAGGAGAATATATTGTAGAAGGGTTTCATTTAGTGGAAGAATCCTTGAAGCATAAAGACCAAATCGTGCAAATTATTGTGCGTGATGGTGTTGATCTGCCATTATTATGGGCAATAGACGAAGTGGTTTTAGTCCATGTTAATGATACGGTGTCAAAAGAAATCGCGGAAACTGAAAATTCCCAAGGGGTATTTGCCCATTGTAAGCAGCGCCAAATCTCCGAAGATGAGCAATTCAATTGGCGCAAAGTATTATTAGTCGATGCAGTCCAAGATCCTGGAAATATCGGTACGATGATCCGAACTGCAGATGCAGCCGGAATTGATGCTGTTGTTTTAGGGAAGGGCAGTGTGGATGCATTTAATCCTAAATCATTGCGTTCTGCACAAGGCTCCCATTTCCATATTCCAGTCGTCCGTGGCGACTTGATGGAATGGGTGGAAAACCTGCAGGCTGATGGTATCCGTGTGTATGGCACTTCATTAGAAGAATCGATTTCATACAAAAAAGTGGAACCAAGTGATTCATTTGCATTAATTGTGGGTAATGAAGGAAGTGGTATTAATCCGCAAATTTTGGCAAAAACAGACCAGAACATCATCATACCTATTTTAGGCGGGGCAGAATCCTTGAATGTAGCAGTTGCAACGGGAATTTTATTGTATTCATTTGTAAAATAAACAGGTGAAAAGTTGGTGAGGGATTTTGTAAGCAAATACTTATAAAATCCCATTTCTTTTAAAAAATAAGGAGAAAAGTGGTAATAAAATCCATAAATAGAAAGTTATTGAGCTTTCTGATTAGTCGCAAAATATGAACTTTAACGAGTTCATAGAAATGTCATTTTTGAAATGGGGTTATCTTTTTGCTCGCAATTGCTCTATTTTACTGCATTTGTCGTCATTATTTTAAAATACTAAAAAAGAATTGCTCGAAAAATGGCAGAAAGAAGGGTTTTTTCCATTTTGATGTTTTGACACCCATATGATGTTTAACTAAAATCTAAGTAGGTTAGACAGACGCCTTAAGTTGTCACAACAAAAAAATAAAATAATGCTTTTTAAAATAGTGTGCAAACTGTTATTTATGGGATTCAATTTAAAGTTCTAAATGGTGATGAATTGATGGTCTGGCTATTTGCCACTATATGCATAGTGTAAATAGTAATAAGTGAAATTATTCATTCGTAGTCGCACTATCGTCGTTATTTTATTTTCGCTCTCACATGAAAGCGCTTAAGCAAAATCTAACAAGCTCTATTTAATTGGAAAGGAGTCCAACTATGAAAGTAAATATGAAGGGAACATTACTCTCTTTCATGGGACTAGGTGCTATTCTATTAGCAGGCTGTAACGATAAGTTAGCAGTACTTGATCCTAAAGGTCCTCAAGCTCAAAGACAAGCCGATGACACAATGTTATTAATTTACTTAATGTCAGGGATTGTTCTAACAGTATTAGCAATTTTGGTGTTTATGTTATTTAAATACCGTGCATCAAAACAAAGTCCAGATTACGAGCCACCGCATATTCATGGTCACTGGCTTGTAGAAACATTTATGATTGGTATTCCTGTAATCATCGTTATTTTCTTATCATTTGTTTCTGTTAAGAGTAACTACATTGTTGAGAATGTTCCTCAAGAATATGAAGATCAGGAACCTTTAGTTATTTATGCTTCATCATCTAACTGGAAATGGCACTTCAGCTATCCGGAACAAGGTATTGAAACAGTAAACTACCTATACATTCCTGCTGGACGTGCAATTGAATTTAAACTTTATTCTTACGGTCCAATTACAAGTTTCTGGATTCCACAACTTGGCGGTCAGAAATACGCAATGGCAGACATGGTAACAACATTACACTTAGCTGCTGACAACCCAGGCGAATTCTGGGGACGTAACGCGAACTTCTCAGGTCGTGGTACAGCAGAAAACATTTTTGATGTAACAGCATTAACTCAAACAGAATTTGATGAGTGGGTGTCAGATGTTCATGAAACGGCTGCTCCATTAACAGAAGAGAAGTTTGATGAATTATTAGAGCCAGGTCATCTTGGTAAACAAACTTATACAGGTACACATCTAGAGTTCTCACCAGCTCCGGAACACAACCATGATGAATCTTCAGAAGAAGAAGTTGAAGAGGATCATTCTTCACACTAATTTTTGAAAGTAACAACTTTTCGAAAGGAGTACTACTATGTCGGAATTCTTTGCACAGTTTGCAGTTCCACACCCAAGCACATTAATTTATATCGCAATGGCTTCTATAGTTTTAGGGTCAATCGCGTTAGTAGCGATCGTTACTTATTTTAAATTGTGGGGCTATTTATGGCGTGAATGGATTACAACTGTTGACCATAAAAAAATCGGTATCATGTATTTAATCACTGCTTTAGTTATGCTTTTCCGCGGTGGGGTCGATGCCGTAATGATGCGTTTACAGTTAGCTGTTCCAGAAAACGGTTTCTTAGACGCACAGCACTATAACGAAGTATTTACAACTCACGGAGTAGTCATGATTTTATTCATGGCGATGCCATTCATTACATTCTTCTTTAACTTTTTAGTACCATTACAAATCGGGGCACGTGACGTTGCGTTCCCACGTTTAAACAACTTAGCATTCTGGTTATTCTTCATGGGTATGGGATTATTCAATATCTCATTCATCGTTGGTGGATCTCCTGATGCTGGATGGACTTCATATTTCCCGTTAGCGGATAATGAATTCAGTACATCAGTTGGTACAAACTATTACATGCTGGCACTACAAATTGCCGGTCTTGGAACGTTAATGACAGGTATTAACTTCATTACGACAATCTTTAAAATGCGTGCACCAGGGATGACATTATTCAAAATGCCAATGTTCACTTGGTCAGCGCTTATTGCAAACTTAATTATCGTATTCGCGTTCCCGGTATTAACAGTTGCTTTAGCAATGGGTACGATGGACCGTCTATGGGATACTAAATTCTTTGCTATCGGTGACGGTGGTATGGACATGCTTTGGGCCAACCTGTTCTGGGTTTGGGGTCACCCAGAAGTTTATATCTTGATCTTACCTGCATTCGGTATTTTCTCTGAAGTTATTTCGACATTCGCACGTCGTAACTTATATGGTTACACGTCAATGGTTTGGTCACTGATCGTAATTTCAGTATTCTCGTTCGCTGTATGGACTCACCACTTCTTTACAATGGGTCAAGGTGCATTCACGAACTCGATCTTCTCGATCACAACAATGGCAATTGCGATCCCAACAGGGGTTAAAATTTTCAACTGGCTATTCACACTTTATAAAGGGAAAATTGTTATTACGACACCAATGTTGTATGCAATGCACTTCATTCCTTTATTCACACTTGGTGGTGTAACTGGGGTTATGCTTGCGATGTCAGCAGCTGACTACCAATACCACAACACAATGTTCTTAGTAGCTCACTTCCATAACGTAATCATCCCTGGTGTTGTTTACGCGATGTTAGCTGGTTTAACATTCTACTGGCCAAAAATGTTCGGTTTCATGTTAAATGAGCGACTAGGTAAAGCTACTGTCTGGGTAATGTCATTTGGTTTCGTACTATCATTCATTCCAATGTATATCACTGGTTTAGATGGTCAAGCACGTCGTATGTACACTTACTCTGAAGCTTCAGGTTTCAGTACATTAAATATGGTATCGTTCGTCGGTGCCGGAATCATGTCGATTTCATTCTTAATGCTAGTATGGAACATTTGGTACAGTTTCAAAAACTCTCCACGCGACATCGGTTCAGATCCATGGGATGCACGTGGTCTAGAGTGGGCAACACATACGCCAATTCCACACTACAACTTTGCAATTACTCCAGATGTAACTGATTCAACTTCAGAAGCTTTCTGGGATGCTAAGAAAAATGGCACGAAGTTATTCAAAGGTGAAATTCAAGATATTCACATGCCAAATAACTCAGGTCAAACATTTATTTTATCAATATTCTTCTTCATCGGTGGTTTCGCTCTAGTATTCAGTATGTTTACTTTAGCTATCATCAGCTTAATCGGTATTTTAGCTTGTATGGGTTACCGTTCTCTAGAAGACGACCATGGCTACCATATCCATAAAGAAGAAGTTGAATTAATCGAAAAAAAATATGATAAAGAAGGAGGTGCGAAATAATGGGTAAAGTTAATAACAATGTTCCATTGGAATATTCTACAGAGGAAAATAACCTGAAAATCTTCGGATTCTGGACTTTCCTAGGTGCGGAAATTATGTTATTCGGTACATTATTCGCATCATACTTTGTTCTTTCTGGTCGTACAGGTGACGGTCCAACTGCTGCTGAGATTTTCGAAATCGGTCCAGTACTGGCAGAGACATTCATTCTTTTAACATCTAGTTTTACAATCGGTTTAGCCATTCATGCGATGCGTCTTGGCAGTAAAAAAGCGACATTGTCATTTATGGGTGTAACATTACTGCTTGGTGCAGCATTCATATCTGTAGAAATTTATGAATTTGTACACTATGTACATGTTGGTGCAGGTATTACAACTAGTGCCTTCACATCTGCTTTATTAACAACGTTAGGAACACACGGTCTTCACGTAACGTTCGGTTTATTCTGGGGAATCTTCATAATGATCCAAATTGCCAAACGTGGACTTAACTCAGTAACAGCAGGGAAAACATTTGTATTCTCACTATACTGGCACTTCCTGGATGTTGTTTGGATCTTCATCTTCAGTTTCATTTACTTGAAAGGAATGATGTAATCTATGGCTAAGTTCTTTCCAAAAGGCCAAATTATGGGCTTCGTATTTTCACTGATTTTAACAGTGATTGCAATGCTTGTTTACTTTACAGATATGTCATTCACAACTGGGATGGTTATCCTTTTAGTAACAGCATTCATTCAAGCTGGTTTACAGTTTATTGTTTTCATGCACGCTGGTGAAACAAATGACAAGTGGGCTATCTACTCGAACATCGTATACGGAATCGGTTTAGTAGTATTGACTGTTTTAGGTTCTTTATTAATCCTTCTTTGGGATATGTAATGATGAAAAACACTCCAGCTAGTTGAAAAATGTACAAAAATGCATTAAACTAGTTGGAGAATATATTACGAAATGCGTTGACCGGGAAGAGTAGGTATACAACATTTGTTTTAGGGAATGCAAGCCAATGACTGAAAGCTTGCTAGCAAATTGTATAGTGAAGTTCACCCCGCGAGCAGCATCCGGGATCCACTTGTGGTGAAAGGATTGCCGGCTAGACATAGTCGTTAGCTCCAATGAAGTGATTGCAATTGCGCAATAACTAGGGTGGTACCGCGAAACTCGTCCTCGTCCCTTTCTTAGGGGACGAGGATTTTTTATTTTCTGATATTGTGGATATTAATGTTAACAGTGGAGTTTATTTATGAACGAGACTAGTTGTTTGGAGTGCAGGCGGCGAGTGTGACTGACGGCTAGCGCCTTTCGTCACAAGCAAGCTTTCTGCGGGAATAGCGGGACAGCCGATACACCGCAGGAAATTTATTTGCGACGAAAGCGAAGCGACAGGAGCACCAAAGCGACGAGGAGGATTGGCGCCCGCCCGCGAAACGCGTCCGCCGGAACGGAAAACAACGGGGTATAAGAGAAAGATTTTATCCACAAATATTATAAGGAGGACTTTGTAAATGGAACAACAATTAAAGCAACTGGAACAAGAAGCATTAGCCAAAATTGCCGATGCAGCTGACTTAAAAGCATTAAACGAAGTTCGTGTTGCGTACTTAGGTAAAAAAGGACCAATCACGGACTTATTAAAAGGAATGGGGAAACTTTCTGCAGAAGAACGCCCAAAAATGGGTGCACTAGTTAACACTGTGCGCGAAAATGTAACAGCTGAACTTGAAAAGAAAGTGGCAGTATTAGAAGAAGCAGCAATTTCAGCCCAGCTTGAAAACGAATCAATCGATGTTACGTTACCAGGCGCTAAAGTGCGTGCAGGAAACCGTCACCTGTTAACACGTGTAATCGAAGAAATCGAAGACCTGTTTTTAGGAATGGGCTACGAAATCGTAGAAGGACCGGAAGTAGAAAAAGACTACTATAATTTTGAAGCGATGAACTTGCCTAAAGGTCACCCGGCCCGTGATATGCAGGATTCATTCTATATTTCAGAAGAAACGTTATTACGTACACATACGTCGCCAGTTCAGGCACGTACAATGGAAGCCAAAAAAGGCGAACCAATCCGTGTAATCTGCCCGGGTAAAGTATTCCGACGTGACACAGACGACGCAACTCACTCACATCAATTTATGCAGATTGAAGGTCTAGTGATCGGTGAAAATATCCGAATGTCCGACCTAAAAGGAACTCTTGATGCGCTAGCGAAGAAAATGTTTGGAGCAGAACGCGAAATCCGCCTTCGTCCATCATTCTTCCCATTCACAGAGCCATCTGTTGAAGTAGACGTATCTTGTCATAAATGTTCAGGAAAAGGCTGTAATGTATGTAAACAAACTGGCTGGATCGAAATCTTAGGTGCCGGTATGGTACATCCGAACGTACTTGAAATGGCTGGCTACGATTCAACTAAGCTTTCAGGTTTTGCTTTCGGTATCGGTGCAGAACGTATCGCAATGTTAAAATACGGTGTGGATGATATTCGTCATTTCTATACAAATGACACACGCTTCTTATCACAATTCCACCAGGCAGAAGTGTAAGAAGGAGGACAATATAAATGTTAGTTTCATTAAAATGGTTAAGTCAATATGTAGACATTTCTTCATTGGAAGGAAATGAATTAGCAGAAAGAATTACGCGTGCGGGGATTGAAGTAGATGCAGTAATTGACCGTTCACTAGGCATGTCGAATGTAGTTGTGGGTCATGTTGTATCAAAAGAAAAACACCCTGAGGCAGATAAATTAAATGTATGCCAAGTGGATGTTGGAGAAGAAGAGCTTCAACAAATCGTATGTGGTGCACCAAATGTAGATGCAGGTCAAAAAGTCATTGTAGCGCGTCCAGGAGCAAAATTGCCAGGCGGCATTAAAATTAAAAAAGCAAAATTACGCGGCCAAGAATCAAACGGAATGATCTGTTCACTGCAAGAGTTGGGGATTGAAGGCCGTTTAGTGCCGAAAGCTTATGCTGAAGGAATCTATGTACTGCCAGCGGATTCAGTTCCAGGTACCGATGCATTAGATGTTTTAGGTTTACGTGACACAGTGCTTGAGCTTGGTTTAACACCGAACCGTTCGGATGCAATGAGCATGCTAGGTGTTGCCTATGAAGTGGCAGCAATTTTATCTCAAGAGGTAAAATTACCGGAAATCGATTTTACAGCTTCTGCCGAAAAAGCGGAAGATGTTTTAAAATTAACGGTAGAAGATAAAGAAGCCAACCCGATGTATGCAGCAAAAGTTGTAAAAAATATTGAAGTAAAAGAATCTCCATTATGGCTGCAGCATGCGCTTATGTCTGCAGGAGTACGACCACATAATAACGTAGTTGATATTACAAACTATGTATTAATGGAATACGGTCAACCATTACATGCATTTGACTATGATAAATTGGCAACTGGTGAAATCGTGACGCGTATGGCTCGCGATGGCGAAGTGATGACAACGCTCGATGATCAGGAACGTAAATTGGCTGGCCACAATCTTGTCATTACAAATGGCCAAGAAGCTGAAGCGGTTGCAGGTGTTATGGGCGGTGCTAAATCAGAAGTATCAAATACTACAACGACAGTAGTAATCGAATCTGCATACTTCAATCCGGCTTCTGTCCGCCGTACTTCAAAAGAAATCGGCTTACGTTCGGATTCTTCCGCACGTTTTGAAAAAGGTGTTGATCCGAATCGTGTTCTTCCTGCAGCAGAGCGTGCAGCACAATTACTTGCTGAATTAGCAGGAGGGGAAGTACTTGAAGGTACAGTGCTAGTTGATGAACTTGATAAGTCACCTGCTCGTGTTGTTGTATCACCGGACTTTATTAACGGCCGTTTAGGTATGAAGATTTCTTTAGAGGATATGCTGTCTATTTTAGAGCGTTTAAAATTTGATGTGGAAGCAGCAAATGGCTTATTGATCATTGATGCGCCAACGCGTCGTCAAGATATTAAAATTCCTGAAGACATCGTTGAAGAAATTGCACGTATGTATGGCTATGATGAGATTCCTGTAAGCTTACCAGCGAGTGATCAAGTTGGCCGCTTAACGCCATATCAAGCAGGACGTCGTATTGTACGCAACGTTATGGAAGGTGCCGGTCTTTATCAAGCGGTAACTTACTCATTAACATCAGCAGCGCACGCTCAAAAGTTTGCATTAAAAGCTGAAGAAACGACAAAATTATTAATGCCTATGTCTGAAGAACGCTCAACATTACGCCAAAGCTTAATTCCTCACTTAGTTGAGGCAGCAAGCTATAACGTAGCCCGTCAAGCGGAAACGGTAGCATTATACGAAATTGGTTCAGTATTCCTTGGACAAACTGCCGAAGAGCTACCATTTGAAGAAGAGCACTTAGCGCTTGTGCTAACAGGTAAATGGATTGATAATACATGGCAGGGAGAAAAGAAAAATGTTGATTTCTTCGTTGCAAAAGGTATTGTAGAAGCGGTGTTTGCAAAATTAGGCTTAACATCTCGTGTAAGCTATGTAAAAGCGCAAGCAGACGGCCTGCATCCTGGTCGTACAGCTGATGTATTATTAGATGGCGAAAAAGTGGGTGTCATTGCCCAGCTTCATCCGCAAGAACAAAAAGCATTTGATGTAAAAGAAACATATGTAGCTGAATTGAACTTGAATGCTATTTTAAGTGCAACACAAGAAGAGCTTGTTTATTCAATGATTCCGCGCTTCCCGGCAATGAGTCGTGATATCGCACTAGAATTGGATGTAGCAGCTCCAGCTGGTGAAATTGTAAGTATTATTAAAGGTGCAGGAACTTCTTTATTGAAAGAAGTTAAAGTATTTGATGTTTATGCAGGGGAGAAAATGACGGCTGGTAAAAAATCAGTAGCCTTCTCATTAACATACTTCGACCCGGAGCGCACATTAACAGATGAAGAAGTAGTCGCAGCGCACAATAAAGTATTAAAAGCATTAGCAGCAGCTGGTGCAGAAGTACGCTAATTAACAATAACAAAACCCGAATGGTTCAATGACCATTCGGGTTTTGTTATTACGGAGATTGTTTGGCAGGCTTGACCATTCCTGTAACAGCGCCGACTAAAGCACTTAATGTATGGACAATTCCAAACGTATAAAAGTTAAGAAAAACGTGATTCGTATACTCATTTAATAGAGGGAAACGATAGATTGTGGAACCGGGTGTCTTCGTATCACCGCCGAGGGACGCATACACATTGTTTGAAAAATCAATGGCATAATAGATGAACGCCACTAACAGCGCAACTCCAAATACTAAATAAATCATACGCATAAGTTGATCTTTTGCATTTCTTGCACTTTCCGTAAAGAATCGAAACGTAATAAATAAACTAAGTATAATAAATGGTGCCACAAGTGCCAAACCAAGTGCACCAAGATTTCCTCCATTTGCAACATCATCCGGTTTTACCGTGAAAAAGTGCTGGATGATCAATACTCCAAATAAACTGATGCCCATACTAATGAGCCAACTAAGACGCAACATGTATATCCTCCATTTCTCTTTTTACTATACAGCGTCATGCGTTACGTTTCAATGGAGCATCTACTACTCATTTAATGGAAAAGTTCAGTATAATAGAGAAGAATGCAACTTAGGGGAGGTATATTCATGTTAAAAAAAGAAGAAGCAGTATTAGTACTGATCGATATTCAGGGGAAATTGGCGCAAGTTGTTGAGGAAAGCGCACTCGTTGTAGGTAATATCGCCACAATGGTACAAGGGGCAAAATTATTGGAATTACCTATTTTATGGCTTGAGCAATATCCGAAAGGGCTTGGTCCGACAGATGAGCGAGTTGCGGAGCATTTAACAGATGAAAAACCGATTGAAAAAATTACATTCAGCGCTTATGATACTGAGGAATTTGTACAAGCATTACAGCAAACAGGACGCAAAAAGATCTTATTGGCCGGAATTGAAGCGCATATTTGTGTATATCAAACAGCTGCTCAATTACTGGAAAACGGTTATGAAGTTGAAGTGCTGGCAGACTGTGTGTCTTCCCGAACAGCAAGTAATCGAGAGGTAGGCATCCAAAAAATGATGCAGCTTGGTGCCCAAGTAACTAGTGTGGAAATGGCATTATTCGAAATGCAGCAAGTAGCAAAAGGCGATACATTCAAAGCAATCAGCAAGCTTGTAAAATAAAATAGATTGAGGCCGGGACATAACCCAAAAACGCTATTTTTCTCAGAGAAAAATAGCGTTTTTTACTGAACGTTAAAATCGATTTCCATTCCGGGACGCTTTCCGCGGGCGTGAGGCCAACAGGATGTTGGTCACAAAAGCGTTGCCACAGGACGTGGCGTTCTTAGCTTTTGTTCCTAGTCTCAGACGTCACGCTATTCCCGTAGGAAGCTTTGCTTGTGACTGTCGCTTACGCTTTCGTCACAGAGAAAATCTTGTAGAGAAAGGCGTAGCCGTCAGCTGGTGTTTTAGCAGTGCGAAAGGTAAAACCGTCAGCACGAACACTCGCCCTGCATTCCAATCAATTTTTCAAATATCCGTTTTTTAATAATATCTTTTCTCTTAATGGTTATTCCTTATGTCCGGGCCTCAATTTTTTATTTGAAAAGAGGCAGTTTTTTCAAAGCGATACATACAGGTAGTGCAATGAGAAGACCTACTGTGTTCTGAACGAGATTTCCTGGAATTGAAGCTAGTGGAATGACCCAGTTTCCATAAAGAACACGTTCACAAATATAATAACCGCCAAGCATAAATGGAATCGAGATAACGATAGCTCCAAAGTTATAAATAATGCTTCCGCCATTTTTTCCGTGCATTGTAGCAATTTTACCTACAATATAGCCTTGTAGACCCCGTGTGATGAATGTAAAAGGTGCCCACAATGTCCAGCCGGATAAAATATCAAACAGTGCCATACCGAATGCTCCGGCCATTGCGCCCTTCTTCGGACCAAATAAAATGGAGATAATAAAAAGCATGGCAGAACCTAAGTGAACGAGCCCTCCATTTGCAGCAATCGGCAAACGGATATTAATGAAAAATGTGGCTACGAATACGAGTGATATAAGAAGGCTCGTAATAATTAAATCTTTTGTTTTTTCTGATGAAGTAGTGAGTGATCGTGACGATTCCATAATAATTGACGCTCCCTTGCTTGAAATTATCTCTCATATTAGCAATTCGTTGGCCTGTGTAAAAGGTTCAAAAACAAACAATTTAATAAGGTCAGAAAATTTATGCAACTACAGGGTAGGATTTCAATAAAAAAAAACACAGCAAATTAGTTCCAGTAATTTGCTGCGCTTTTTTAGAGCAGATATTGTTCTTTTTTATTATTCAGTTTTAGAATTCATCGTTGAATGTTTTTTACCATACGTAAAATAAACGATTATCCCGATAACAAACCAAATACCGCAAGCAATCCATGTGTGCAAGGAAAGTTGTGTAATCAGAAAAATACATAAAATAAATGATAAGATTGGTAAAACAGGATAAAAAGGTACTTTAAATCGATCTTGCGGCAAGTTTTTATTTTTACGTAAATACAAAATGCCGGCAGATACGAAAATAAATGCAACCAATGTACCCATATTTACAAGTTCCGCCAACAAGTCCAATGGTACAAATCCTGCAAAACATGAAATAATCACTGTAAACAGCCACGTATTTTTAGCGGGCATTTTGCGCTTTTCACTTAATTGCGCCAGCATTTTAGGCATTAAACCATCACGGGCAAAAGCCATCAACAATCGTGTCCCACCGTACATCATGACTAATATAACAGTCATCATCCCTATGACAGCCCCGAGCGATATGATTCCCGCTGCCCATTCCTGATCGATGACTTGCATCGCGTAAGATACAGGATCGGTTACATTCAAGTCAGTATAAGGAACAATTCCTGTCAGTACGAGCGAAACTACAACATACAATACTGTACAGACAAGCAGGGAACCGATAATTCCGATTGGCATATTCCGCTGTGGATTTTTTACTTCCGCGGCAGCAGAAGATACAGCATCGAACCCTAAGTAGGCAAAAAATACGAGCGCTGCACCTGTGAATACACCGCTCATTCCAAAAGGCAAGAAGGGTGTCCAGTTATCCGGCTTTACATAAAAGATACCCACTACAATAAACAATAAAATAACACCAAGTTTAATTGCGACCAATAATGCATTAAAACGCGTCGATTCTTTCATTCCTAATGATAGTAAAGCACCAATGGCGAATATAATACAGATTGCAGGCAAGTTAATATAAGTACCGTTTTCAGGACTGAAAGCCCCTGTCAATGCGACCGGTAAATGGATACTCAACCCTTCCAGCAGCGAAACAAAATAACCTGACCAGCCTGTTGCCACGGCAGCTGTTGCGAGCCCGTATTCCAGTAATAACGCCCAACCGACAAGCCAAGCGATAATTTCACCAAAAACGATATAGCTATATGAATAGGCACTCCCTGCAACGGGTACAGTAGAAGAAAATTCAGAATAACATAGGGCTGCTAAAGCACAGACGACTGCAGCAATCGTAAAGGAGAAGACAATTCCCGGACCTGCATGGAGCGCAGAGACCGTCCCTGGTAAAATGAAAATGCCTGTACCGACAATGGCACCGACACCTAACATAATCAAATCAAAAGGACCGATTGTTTTGGGCAGTTGCATGTTACCGCTTTTAAGTAAAAGGTCATTGATTGGTTTTTTTCTAAATATTTTTTTCATTAATACACCTTTTTCTAATTTACAATAATCAAAATTTTATCATTATTTTTCAGAATAATAAACAAGTTTATTGAGTTGAAGTGCTAAAGTGCGAGCTTTGTCGAAAAAACGAGAAATAACTCGAATACAACAGTTAATAATGTTATTGTTAGTATTTTACAGAAAAAAAAACCTTATTTATCACTACCATATTTTAGAAACAGTTAGAGTTAAATTGTTGAAAATCAGTGAACTGTTTGTGGTTTTTATAAAAAGGTATATAATTTCGGTATAGTATAATTACATGAATTTCGCATATGCATACTGAACACAGCACAAAGGAGTGCAAATAATGGAGAAGAAAATCCAAATTAAGCAGCCTAAATATCAAGTGATAGCAGAAGATATTGCCGCTAAAATTGTTGAAAAAAAATATGTTGTCGGGGAGAAGATTTATGCCCGTTCGTCACTGGCATCTCAATACAGTGTTTCGTCTGAAACCGCCAGAAGAGCGATTGCTGTTCTGCAGGATTTAAATATAGTAGAAGCGACAAAGGGGAGCGGTGTTGTCATCGTTTCCTATGAAAACGCGGCTAAATACATTCAGCGTTTAACAGGTGTTAAATCGATAAGAGATTTGCAAAAGCAATTAACTGATAGTATTGACCGCCAAATAGACGAATTGCATCATTTCCAGGATACATTAGGAGAAATGGTCAACCGGACAAGCCGCTATCAATCGATAAACCCGTTCGTACCTTTTCAAATTGATATCACTGATAATTGTCCATTCCTATCTAAAAATGTTGGTGAGATCAATTTCTGGCAGGAAACAGGTGCTACAATAATAGGAATCAAAAAAGATCATGAGCTAATTGTTTCGCCTGGGCCATATGCAACATTATCCGCCGGAGATACATTATTTTTTATTGGTAAAGAAGAATGCTATTCGAATGTAAAACACTTTTTACAACTAGAAAGTAACAACTTTCAATCAGAATAGATAAACATCGTCAAATTTATAACAAAAACAAACTACTCTCTCATTGTATCTGGGGAGTGGTTTTTTCTGTTTCAAGGACTTTATTTCTAGATAGGAGAGAAAAAACTCAATTCTTATTTGACAATAGTAACAACGTCTATTAATATAAAAGTTGTTGCTTTTAACAACTCGAGATAAATACAAAGTTGTTACTAGCGTGAAATTAATTATTATTAGGAAGTGGATTATGGGGAAAATTAAAATAGACCGAGTCACTAAAGTATTTGGAAAAAATACATCACAGGCATTAAAGCTCGTGAAGCAAGAGAAATCCAAAGAACAGATTTTAAAAGAGACAAATGCTACTGTAGGTGTATATGAAGCTAGTTTGACAATTGAAGAAGGTGAGATTTTCGTAATTATGGGGCTTTCAGGAAGTGGGAAGTCTACATTAATACGTTTACTCAATCGTCTCATTCAACCGACGAGTGGTGATATTTATATAGATGATCAAAATATTACAAAGCTCAATAAAAAGAGCCTGCAGCTTGTTCGCAGGGAAAAAATGAGCATGGTGTTTCAAAACTTCGCATTATTCCCGCAACGTACCATTTTACAAAATGCAGAGTATGGCCTGGAAGTCAGAGGCGTTCCTAAAGAGGAAAGACGATTAAAAGCAGAAAAGGCTTTACAGAATGCAGGGTTGCTCTCCTATAAAGACCAGTATCCAGATCAATTATCAGGTGGTATGCAGCAGCGTGTAGGACTTGCACGGGCGTTGGCAAATGATACAGAAATCATATTAATGGATGAAGCTTTTTCTGCTCTTGATCCGCTCATTCGTAAAGAAATGCAAGATGAGCTGTTGGAGTTACAAGCTAATTTACAAAAAACAATTGTCTTTATCACACATGATTTAAATGAAGCACTTCGTATTGGAGACCGTATTGCCATTATGAAGGATGGAAAGATCATACAAGTAGGGACAGGGGAAGAAATTTTGACTAACCCTGCAAATGAGTATGTCCGCTCATTCCTTGAAGATGTAGACCGTTCGAAAGTATTGACGGCGGAAAATGCGATGATTCGTCCGATGACAATTCAAATTGATCATGAAGGACCGAAAGTTGCGTTGCAGCGAATGAGAGAAGATAAAGTAAGTGTTCTGCTCGCAGTAGATAAAGCCCGAAAATATTTAGGCTATATTACTGCAAATGATGCACTGGAGCTTGCACAATCCGGTGAAAAGTCACTGCAAACAATTTTACGCAATGATATGCCGATTGTTGAGCCATCCACAGTAATACAGGACATTTTATCGGTTATTTCCGATTCTCCGACACCGGTTGCAGTAGTCGAAGACGGAAAACTGCGCGGAGTACTAATCCGTGGAGTTGTTTTAGAGTCGTTAGCCTCTGAAAAAAACGGAGGTGTAGACAATGAGTAAAATTTTAAATTTAGCAACGCCATTACCGGTAGCGGAAAAAGTTGAAGATTTGATGGATATAGTTACAGACACTTTTTCAGCCCAATTCCGTTTTATTCAAAATAATGGTGAAGATCTGATGGATCTGGTTACATCCGGATTAACAGCTATTCCGCCGTATGTATTTATTTTAATCATTGCCGTGTTAGCATTTTTCGCAACAGGTAAAAAATTCGGCTTAGCCATCTTTTCAATCATTGGTTTACTGTTCATATTGAACCAAGGCTTATGGGATCAGCTTATGAATACTTTTACACTCGTGCTGTTTTCTAGTTTAATCGCGATTGTAATCGGTATTCCCCTTGGAATCCTCATGTCAAAATCAAAAGTATTAGAAGAAATTTTGAAACCAATTTTAGACTTTATGCAAACAATGCCTGGATTCGTTTATTTAATTCCAGCTGTTGCATTTTTCGGAATTGGTGTCGTACCAGGTGTATTTGCCTCAGTAATCTTCGCATTACCACCAACTGTACGTTTTACAAATCTCGGTATCCGTCAAGTTCCGACTCATTTAATCGAAGCGGCGGATTCTTATGGTAGTACTTTCACTCAAAAATTAGTGAAAGTGGAACTGCCACTATCAAGATCTACAATTATGGCCGGTATTAACCAAACGGTATTATTATCGCTATCAATGGTCGTTATTGCCTCAATGATCGGTGCACCGGGTTTAGGCCGTGAAGTATTATCGGCTCTACAACGAGCGCAAATCGGTAATGGGTTTGTTGCGGGGATCAGTCTAGTAATCTTTGCTATTATTGTAGACCGTTTAACACAAAGTTTAAATAAAGAAAAATCAAATGGGGGAAAGTAAAATGAAAAAATTAAAATGGATGCCTGCAGCAACAGCAATGAGCGCAGCACTATTATTAGCTGCGTGTGGAGATGATACAACAGAGAAAAAAGAAACGTCATCATCAGAAGATTTAGGTTCAATTGAATTAGCCTATGTAGAATGGGACTCAGAAGTTGCATCTACGTATGTAGTGGCAGAAGTACTGGAAAGTGTCGGCTATAAAGTTGATATTACACCATTGGACAATGCCATCATGTGGGAAGCTGTATCAAAAGGTGAAGCAGATGCGATGGTATCTGGCTGGTTGCCTGCCACACACGCGTCACAGTATGAAAAATACGGTGCAGATGTAGAAGATTTAGGACCAAACTTACAAGGGGCAAAAATCGGGTTAGTTGTACCAAGCTATATGGAAGCAACATCAATTGCTGATTTATCGACAGAAGCAGCTTCGACTATTACAGGCATTGAAGCCGGTGCGGGTGTAGTTGCAGCGGCTGAAAAAGCACTTGAAACTTATCCAAACCTGGAATCTTGGTCGTTACAGCCATCTTCATCTGGTGCGATGACAGTAGCTTTAGAACAGGCGATTAAAAACGAAGAAGACATCGTTGTAACAGGCTGGAGCCCACACTGGAAATTCGCCAACTTCGATTTGAAGTATTTAGAAGATCCTGAAGGAGTGTTCGGCGGAGAAGAAAGTATTCATACATTTGTCCGTCAAAACTTGGAAAAAGAATCACCTGATGCATTCAAGATTTTAGATGCATTTGAATGGACAACAGAAGATATCGAAGAAGTTATGCTGAACATCTACTCAGGAACAAAACCTGAAGAAGCTGCACAACAATGGGTTGAAGCAAACCAAGACGTTGTGGACAAGTGGACAGAAGGTATTGAGAAATAAATCATAAAAATCTATAAAATTACTTTTAAACAAAGTGACGGTGCAAATTGTGAAATTCAAATTTGCACCGTTTTAGTTTGAACTTATTTAAATACAAATAAAAGACTCAACTCCCGGAGCGGGGAATTGAGTCTATTTTTTATTTTGTATAATTATCGAAATAACCTTGGATGTAGATCATTGGTGTTCCTTTATCGCCTGAACCGGAAGTTAAGTCAGATAATGAACCAATTAAATCTGTCAGCTTACGAGGCGTTGTACCTTGTGCAGCCATATTACCAGTTAAATCTTCTTCTTTATTGTTGATATATTCTTTGATCGCATCTTTCAGCTCTTCACCATGCAGGTTAGCGAAATCATTGTCCGCTAAATACTTCAACTTGATTTCGTTCGGAGTACCGTCAAGACCTGGCGTGTAAGCAGGTGATACAACAGGGTCTGCAAGCTCCCAAATTTGGCCGACTGGATCTTTAAATGCACCATCACCGTAAATCATTACTTCTACAAGTTTTCCTGTAGCTGCTAAAATTTTAGCCTGGATGTCATCAACGATTGGCTGACAGTTGTCCGGGAATAATTTCACGCCATCTTCTGTCGATTTATTTGATCCAAGTAATCCGTATTTAGAGTTGAAGCCAGATCCGTTTACAGATTCAGCTAAAATATTATCAAGACCATAAACTTTTTCTGCACCAGCAGCTTTTAAAATACGTTTTGTACGGAAGCGAGAGTGAATATCGCATGTTAAAATGCTTTCCGTATAATCTAGAATCGTTTTTGCATTGTTCGAGAAGATGACTTCAACTTCCGCACCTTGCTCAACGATTAATTCTTTATAATATTCGATGTAGTCTACACCTGTAAATGTATGTTTGTTAAAACCGAAATGACCACGGAATTCAGCTTCTGTCAATACATCAGTCCATGGGTTGATCCCTTTTTCATCAAGCTCATCCAATGATACTAAATGGTTACCCACTTCATCAGATGGATAGCTTAGCATAAGAACGATTTTCTTTGTACCTGCTGCAATTCCTTTTAAAATGTTCGAGAAGCGGTTACGCGAAAGAATCGGGAAAATTACACCTACAGTGTCATCACCGAATTTAGCTTTTACATCAGATGCGATATCTGAAATTTTAGCGTAGTTACCTTGTGCACGTGCAACAACAGATTCTGTCACTGTCACAATATCACGATCTTCAATGTCAAAGCCTTCTGTCTTTGCAGCATTTAACGCTGTATCAAAAACGATTTGAACAATATCGTCCCCTTCATTAATAATTGGGCCACGAAGACCTCGTACAACCGTACCTACTACACGTTCCAAAATAATCTCTCCTTCAATAGCTGTAAGTTATATTTTAATTGTCTTTGCTTACTATTAAGTAAAACATAAGTAATCTCACAATGTTTACTATAACCTGTTCATGTGATATAAGTAAAATTAATAATTCTAATATCAGATATAAGTGAGGGTTATATGATAATAAAGTTGGAGGCATATCGCATTTTTAATGAAGTGAGCCGAAGCAAAAGTTTTTCAAAGGCAGCAATTGCTTTATATATGACACAGCCTGCCGTTAGCCAGTCTATTTCAAAACTTGAGAAAGAACTTGATACAGTGTTATTTAACAGAACACCAAAAGGGGTAACCTTAACAGAAGAAGGTGAATTGTTACATGAATATGTCAATTCAGCTCTTGGTATTTTAGACGCAGGTGAAGAAAAAATCGCCGAATTTAAAAATTTGCGTACAGGCGTTTTGCGTATTGGAGTCGGGGATACGATCTCAAGATACTTTTTACTGCCTTATTTAGAGGCGTTCCATATTAAATATCCTGGCATTAAACTAAAGGTTTTAAACGGGACTACGAATGAAATATTAGCTTTTATTAAATCAGGGGAAGCGGATTTGGGCATATGTAACTTGCCGATTCAAGATCCACAGCTTCAAGTTATCCCTTGTAAGGAAATTCATGATATATTTGTGTGCGGACAAAAATATAAAAATTTATCTAAAAAGCCAATTCGCCTTGATATGCTCATGAAGCTGCCATTAATTTTTTTGGAGAAAAAGGCAAACTCCCGTAATTATGTGGAAAACTATTTAAAAGAACAAGGCTACACAATTTCACCTGAATTCGAGTTAGGCTCACATGATTTAGTATTGGAATTTGCAAAAATTAATTTAGGCGTCGCAAGTGTAACAAAGGAGTTTGCGATCGATTACTTGGATAAAGGGCTTTTATATGAAATTGAGCTCCAACAGCCAATTCCTAAGCGTAATTTAGGAATTGTCCATTTGAAAAATGTTTCACTTTCAAAAGCAACGAGAAAATTTATCGCTATTGTTGATCCGGGAATCATTCATTAATAGAAGAAAATGAGGAATAAATATGACAACTAATTTTAACGACTATCCATTATCACCAGAATTACAGCGTGCGCTTAAAGATTTGGATTACAGCACACCGACTGAAGTTCAGCAAAAAGTGTTGCCCCATGCATTAAAGGAACAAGATCTAATTGTAAAAGCACAAACAGGAAGCGGGAAAACGGCTGCCTTTGCGATTCCAATTTGCGAAAATATTGATTGGATTGAAAACAAGCCACAAGCACTAGTATTAACACCAACACGTGAATTGGCTGTCCAAGTAAAAGAAGAGTTTACCAATATCGGACGTTACAAACGCATTAAAGCTGCCGCACTATATGGAAAACAGCCGTTCCGTTATCAGCAGGACGAATTAAAGCAAAAAACACATATTGCAGTTGGTACTCCTGGACGCGTACTGGACCATATCGAAAAGGGAACATTGAAGCTTGATAAAATACGCTATGTTGTTCTTGATGAAGCAGATGAAATGCTTAACATGGGTTTTATCGAGCAAGTTGAAGCGATACTGACTCATGTAGAGCATCGTGAAGTAACGATGCTGTTTTCAGCGACAGTACCGGAAACGATAAAAAAATTGGCTTCCAATTATTTAAATAATCCTATTGATATTGAAGTCCATTCAGAAGAGGCTGCGCCAAAAATTGAGCATGCGGTTATTGAAGTACAGGACGAGGGAAAAACAGCTGCTGTTGAAAAAATTGCGGTTGTGGAAAATCCGGATACGTGCATTATTTTCTGTCGTACGAAAGATCGTGTCGATGCACTGCACGATTATTTATATGATCGCGAATACAGTGTCGATAAGCTGCATGGCGGTATGGACCAGTCAACTCGTCTACTTGTCATGAATGATTATAAACGCGGAGACTTCCGTTATCTAGTGGCAACAGATGTGGCGGCGCGCGGTATTGATATCGAGAATATTTCATTGGTGATTAACTATGATTTACCGATGGAAAAAGAAGCGTATGTACACCGTACCGGTCGAACAGGACGTGCCGGCAAGGAAGGGAAGGCTGTCACGTTTGTGACACCGTTTGAACATGACTTCCTTGCTGGAATTGAAGAACTGATCGGATTTGAAATTCCAAAGGTGGATTTGCCGACACATGAAGAAGTAGAGGCAAAGGCGGAAGCGTTTGATAAAAAGATGCAAAGCCGACCACAAAAGAAAAAACAAAAGAATGCCAAAGTTGATGCCAACATTACGAAGCTCTATTTTAACGGCGGAAAGAAGAAAAAGCTGCGTGCTATTGATTTTGTTGGAACGATCGCAAAAATTCCGGGAATGACCGCTGCAGATATCGGCATTATTACGATTCTGGATACATCTACATTCGTGGAAATTTTAAATGGCAAAGGTAATCTAGTATTAAAAGCGATGAAAACAACACCAATTAAAGGCAAGCAACTGAAAGTCCACATCTCAACGAGCAATAACTAATAAAAAGTCGTATTGAACAGATGACGTTCAATACGACTTTTTTATTGGAAAAGGAATCAGGTGCGAACATCACTTCTGGTCCACGTTTTTGATAAAGTACCATAATAAATTTGCAAGCTCGACATTTTCCCCGGCGTGCAGTGTGTTTGCGAATGATTCGCGGAAAGGCTTAAGCAATGTTTCGATAACCGGAAGACGCAGCTCTTTACGCTGCAGCTCATCCAGTATACTTTCAGTGAATTGTGCACCCACTATATTGTCAGTATCCAGTTTTAACTGATCAAGGAAGCCCTTAACCTTTTCGATTAAATCGTTCTTTGTAATCGACTGGTAAATTGTTTTCTCTTCCACTAGTTGAAGGGCGTCCTGTGTAACGAGGATTTCACCATTTTCCAACATAATAGGATAAATTGCTTTCACATTGCGAAGTGCTATTTGCAATATTTTCTTCTGGTCGATCATTTCACTGTAGAAGAGGCGGTGGGAATAGGTTAAATGGTGAACCATCGCAAAATAAATAATGGCAAGCTCAAGTGAATAGGGGCGGACCTCTTCGCCAAAAATATCTGTGAAACGATTGGATACCCACTCAATTTCCAATAGGCGATAGCGTTCCAATAAATGACGGAGCTCCTTGTCGTTCGACTGGAAAATATTTTCGAACACGGATATTAAGTTTTGTTTTTTGTTGATTTGCATAAGAACGAGAATTTGTTCCAATAATAAGTTTTCATCGGTAATATCTTGATTCAGCAGCATTTCATGGCGTAATAAGCTTGCTTCGTACCGGGTCTGTTCCATAATCGCCTTAAAACATTCCACTTTAGAAGAAAAATAATTATAAAATGTCCCTTTTGAAATAAGCGCTTTGTCTAAAATGTCTTGTATTGATGTTTCATGAAAGCCTTTTTCGATAAAAAGCTGCAATGCACTATCAAGTACCTGTCTTTTTCGTTGATTCATGAACTTCCTCCATATCAATTAAAACGATTTCCTTTGCATATAACATAATAAATGTGATTTTTTTTGAAATATATACACTGAATTATACTCTCATTCTACTGTTTGAAGCGCGTATTCGCAATGTTTTTAGACTGCGAGTATAAAATTGTTGAATTTATTGGACTCTGAGTATAAAATAGTTCGAGTACAGAAATAGGAAGATTGAAAGATTAGAGAAGGGAAATAAAATTATGGAACAGACACAAGATGTAAAAACATTTAAAAAGCCCCCGTATTTAATGATCGCCGTATTATTCGTCGGGGCGTTTGTAGCATTTTTAAATAACACATTATTAAACGTAGCATTACCATCTATTATGGCTGCCTTTGATATTGAAGATTATTCGACAGTACAATGGTTAGCGACAGGCTATATGCTAGTGAGCGGGGTATTGGTTCCGGCTTCTGCATATTTAATTACAAAGTTCAGAACACGACCTTTATTCATTATATCGATGTCGATTTTCGTTATCGGTACAGCATTGGCTTCATTTGCGCCTACCTTTGGATTTTTACTGGCAGGCCGTATGATTCAGGCAGCTGGTGCAGCTACAATGGCACCGGTTTTAATGAACGTTATGCTAATTAGCTTCCCGGTTGAAAAACGCGGACAGGCAATGGGGATGTTCGGTTTAGTAATGGTATTGGCACCAGCAATCGGGCCGACTTTATCTGGATGGATTGTTGAACATTATGACTGGAGCGTACTGTTCAAAATGATTCTTCCAATTGCCGTTTTATCACTATTATTGGCAATTTGGAAACTGGAAGATGTTCTTCCAAATCGTGACGCTAAAATCGATATACTTTCAATTGGATTGTCTACAATTGGTTTTGGCGGATTATTATACGGCTTCAGTACAGCTAGTTCAGCTGGCTGGTCAGCAATTGAAGTATGGGGAACAATTACTGTAGGGGCAATTGGCTTAGCATGGTTTATCATTCGCCAGTTCCGTTTAGAGCAGCCGCTACTGGATTTACGTATTTACACATATCCTTCATACGCTTTAGCATCTGTCGTATCAATGGTATTATCTGTAGCGATGTTCTCGGGGATGATTTTAACACCTGCCTATGTGCAGAATGTTCGTGGAATCGAACCGTTTGAAGCAGGTTTAATGATGTTACCGGGTGCGATAGTAATGGGGATTATGTCGCCGATTACAGGGAAATTATTCGACCGTTTTGGCCCGCGTATTTTAGCGGTTATCGGATTAACGATTACAACATTAGCAACGATCGGATTAGGTTATTTGGAAGTTGATTCAACTTACTTATTTATTATTTCGATTTACACAATTCGTATGTTAGGTATTTCAATGGTTATGATGCCAATTATGACGAACGGTTTAAATGCATTACCGAACCGTTTAAATCCGCATGGTACAGCGATGAACAATACAGCTCAGCAAGTAGCAGGGGCAATTGGTACAGCTGTTTTAGTAACAATCTTCAACTCACATACTAAAACACGTGCAGCTGAAATTGCTGCGGATATGCAAGCGAACGCTTCATCTGCAGTACAGCCGACTGCTGAGCAAATTGCACAGGCCCAAGCACAATTAATGCAACAGGCAATGCTGGACGGAATTACGTACAGTTTCTTCGTAGCAGCAGCAATTACAGTGGTAGCGTTAGTGTTAGCTTTATTTATTAAACGTGTTGATGTGACGAAACGTGAGGACTATACGGGACCAGCTCCTGAAAAAAAATAAAATAATTGTAACGGCGGGTGTTTTCTACTCCTGCCGTTTTTTTATTTGCTATACTTGGGTAAAGTACGCTTTATAAAAAGGAGTTCGAAAAATGATTGAACAATTAGGGCAAGTCATGTTGTATGTAGAAGACCAGGAACAGTCAAAAAATTTCTGGACTGAAAACTTAGGATTTACTGTAGTTTCCGACATCAATAACGGCATGCGGATTATTACGATTGCACCAAAAGATGAAACACAGACAACCATTGTATTACATGATAAAAAGAAAATTGAAGAAATGTCTCCGGAATTGAATTTGTCTACACCTTCATTAATGTTCTATGCACAAAATTTAGAGGAACTGTATGAAGATTTTAAGGCAAAAGGTATTACGGTCGGGGAATTTATGAAGATGCCTTTCGGGAAAGTTTTCAACTTTGCCGATGATGAGGAAAATTATTTTGCGGTAATGGAAAAATAATACAAAAGAGCTGTTGCCAATTGATGGCGGCAGCTCATTTTTCTATTTTTTCTTTTGCAGAAGTTTGCGTGCTTTTTCCGTATTGGCAAAATGCCATTTCGTTAGGGAACGAAGCGTCTCCTCGCCATGCTTCAACCAAATTTTAGCGGCCATTTCATCGACTTTGCCGCTTGCTCCTTTTTGAAGAGGGAACCCTGTCACTTTGGCAAGACGATCCATTTCTTTAAGAAATGCATAACGCGCCAAAATCGATGCAGTAGCAACAGCTACATGCAGATTTTCTGCTTTAGTCGAGAACAGGACATTTTGGCGGACAATTTCTTTTTCATTTTTAATGTGATTATAGTAAATTCCACGCTCTGCAAATTGGTCGATTAAAATATATTGCGGGGTTTCCGGTGCTATTTTTGTCAGTACATGCTTTAATGCCTGATTGTGCAGCAGCGCTTTAATTTTCCCCTGCGAATACCCGCGTGCCTGAATTGCATTGTATTTATCGTTGCGCAGCGTCAAAATACTGTGAACGCATACCTTCATCAAGTCCGGAGCAATTTGTCGCATATAGTCATCAGTCAATTGTTTGGAATCCTTCACACCAAGTTCCTGGACGAGCGCTATTTTATCTGCGGGAACATAGACAGCGGCAACCGTTACAGGGCCAAAGTAATCGCCCGTTCCAGTCTCATCTGAGCCTAAAACTGATAATGACGCAAAATTGTCCGGAAGTGTATCACCTTTCGTGGAGGCAATTTTAGCCGTTGAAGCACCTGCTTGCCCCCAGCGTGCCGCTTCACGTTCTGCACCAGCCCCTTGAAACATTACTTTCCCTGACTTATATGCAGTAATAGCCGTATCTGCAAGTTTTGCAGCAAAAATAACGCCGGGAGCTTTTCGTTCAATAAGAGCGTCTTTATAGAATTGTTGAATTGATTGCTGTTGTTCAGCACTGCAAAGTAAAACGATATTTGTCATAATCGATCCTTTCAAAAACGATGTATTACTATGTAGTATAGCTTTTTTGAAAAAAAAGGGGAACTTACATATGTATGCTTCTTTCACAGGAACATTCGGGACATGGTGTTGCGATAGTGAAATTGGAAATGTTATGATGTACAATAGGAAAATGGCATCGTTATATAATAGAATCAATCAGTTCTGCGTTCACTCTTTTATTGGCAAAGAACGAAAAAGTTTATTCGTTACTGTTCACTTATTTTTTCTGGAGGGATTATTTTGGCTGAGCAAGAAAAGAATCGCATTTCCGTAGAAATATATGGTAATACATATAAAATGGTAGGAACAGAATCATCGGTCCACATGCGTCTTGTTGCTTCATTAGTGGACGACAAAATGCGGGAAATCAGTGCCCATAATCCATCTTTAGATACAGCGAAGCTTGCTGTATTAACAGCCGTTAATTCTGTGCACGACTATCTCTTATTAAAAGAGAAATTTGAAAAACTAGAAATACAATTGAAACATTTGAAGGGTTGACATACATGTTGGATTTAATTATTCTTGCAGTCTTTATCATTAGTCTTATAGTTGGAGCGAAACGAGGGTTCGTTGTTCAGCTGATTAATATCGGAAGTTTTATTATTGCCCTCATTGTAGCGATTATTTATTATAAACCGCTTGCAGAAAAATTTGTTTTATGGATTCCGTATCCAGGATTTACAGAAGGTTCAACAATGACGCTCGTTCTGGATTCACTCGATGTTGACCGTACATTCTATCGCGTCTTTGCGTTTGCCATTATTTTCTTTGCAGTTAAGATTGCCTTGCAAATAGTCGGGTCGATGTTTGATTTTTTAACGTATTTACCTGTATTAAGTTCTCTAAACTATGTATTAGGGGCAGTTCTTGGATTTATCGAAATGTATCTTGTCTTGTTTATCGGGCTGTATGTTGTGGCATTGCTGCCTGTGGAATCGATTCAGACATTCATTGACAGTTCGATTTTGGCAGGACTCATACTTGAGCATACACCGATTATTACGAGCATGTTCCAAAATTGGTGGTATATTCAAAAAAACTAACTTATTTAGCGGGTGTCCTAAATTCGGAAAAGGAGTTACTAAAGAAGGAAGTCAACCTAGAAAGCATCGCATTGTGCTAAAACAGCTGACTTATCCGCGAACCGTGGATCTTTAGCCGGATCGGATACCATTATGCCGAGGCGTAATTGATTTGAAAATCATGCGAATGCTTCTCTCGATTTTCGGGAGGAGCTTTTTTAAAGGAGAGACAATGATGATGAACAAAAAAATTATTATTCGTACATTGGAAAAAATCGCTTTATATATGGAGCTGCAGGCAGAAAATCCGTTCAAAGTATCCGCCTTTCGAAAAGCGGCAGCTGCACTTGAAGCAGATGAGCGCAGCCTAAGCGAAATTGATGATATTACAGCAATTAAAGGGATCGGCAAAGGAACGGCAGCGGTTATTACAGAGATGATGGAAATCGGGGAATCGACTGTATTGAAAGAGCTGGAGGAAGTCGTACCGAAAGGACTCGTTCCATTAATGAAACTACCGGGTTTAGGCGGTAAAAAGCTTGCCAAATTGTATCAGGAACTGAACATAGTGGATGCAGCCACATTAAAGGCAGCATGTGAGGCTGGACAAGTAAGAGGGCTAGCCGGGTTTGCGGCAAAAACAGAGGAAAAAATTTTAAAAGAACTTGAAACATTTGGTTCCCGCGCTGAGCGGTTACCTATTTGGCAGCTTGAGCCTGTCGTATTGGAAATTAACGAGCTTTTAGCAAGTTTGCCTGAAGTGGAGCTGTTCTCGGTTGCAGGGAGCTTCCGGCGTGTTGCGGAAACGAGTAAAGATGTTGATTTTATCGTGGCAACAAAAGAATATGAAGTTGTACGTGAAGCAATTTTAACTCGCCTCGCAATATTGGAAACTGTTGCAGCCGGGGATACAAAAGTGTCCGTTGTATTGGACCGTGAAGAACCGGTAAGTGTGGATTTCCGTTTAGTGACGCGTGAAGAATTTGCAACAGCACTTCATCATTTCACCGGTTCGAAAGACCATAATGTACGCATGCGTCAGCTTGCAAAATCAATGGGGAAGAAAATTAGTGAATATGGTGTCGAGCAGGAAGACGGCACTGTCGTAACATTTGAATCGGAAGAAGCGTTTTTTGCGCATTTTAACTTACCTTATATTCCGCCGACTGTACGTGAAAGCGGTAAAGAATTAGATCGTCTGGACGAGTTGAGCGGGCTGGTGAAGCTGGAAGATATCGTAGCGGATCTTCATATGCATACAACTTGGTCTGATGGCGCGCATTCAGTTAGCGAGATGGGGCAAGCTTTAATAGATATCGGGTATTCCCATGCGGTCATTACCGATCACTCGCAATACTTAAAAGTGGCCAATGGTTTAACACCTGAGAGACTTGAGCAGCAAAAGCTCGATATTTGTGCATTTAACGAAGCAAATCCTAATTTCCGACTTTACAGAGGTACGGAAATGGATATTCTGCCTGATGGGACATTAGACTTTGGAGACGATATTTTAAAAGAATTGGATTTTGTAATTGCATCGATCCACTCAAGTTTTACACAATCGCAGGACAAAATTATGGCGCGTTTAAAAACAGCGGTAGAAAATCCGTATGTCCATATGATTGCTCACCCGACAGGCCGAATTGTCGGGCAGCGCGGAGGCTATGATCCGGATGTGCCGTTATTGATCGAATGGGCGGCAGAACATGGTAAAATATTGGAACTCAATGCAAATCCATACCGACTGGACTTAAGCATCGAATATTTAATGCTGGCAATGGAGAAAAATGTACCAATCGCCATCAATACGGATGCGCATGCAATTGACCAGCTGCGCTTTATGGACATCGGTGTCAAATACGCACAAAAAGCATGGCTAAAAAAAGATCTGATCGTCAATACATGGTCAAAAGAAAAGTTCGAAGCATTTATTGCGAAAAATAAAGAAAAGTAATAGGAGGTGTTCTCATGATCGAACAACGAGCATTGAAAACACTAGAATTTCATAAAGTACGCGAGCAAGTAGCAGCCTTTTGTACAAACTCTATCGGAAAACAGGCAATCGATGAACTAGTACCGGAAACGGATTACGATACAGTAGTCGAACTCCTGGAAGAAATGGATGAAGGGCTCGCGATTTTGCGTGTGAAAGGCAATGTACCGTTGGGCGGCATTTTTGATGTCCGACCACATGCACGACGCTCACAAATCGGCGGTATGCTCAGCCCGATGGAATTAATGGAAATTGCAAGCACAATACGGGCAAGCCGGATTCTAAGAAATTTCATTGAAGATATCGAATCGGAAAATACTATTGAAATCCCGCATTTTATTGAACGTAAAGAACAAATGCCTGTCTTGACGGCATTGCAGCATGAAATTAATGATTGTATCGATGATAATGGTACAGTGCTTGATTCAGCAAGCGCTGCATTACGCTCAATTCGCCAGTCTTTGCGTTCAGAAGAATCGAAAGTGCGTCAAAAGCTGGAAAGTCTTACACGTGGTTCGAATGCAACGAAAATGCTGTCTGACGCGATTATTACGATTCGTAATGACCGCTTCGTAATCCCTGTTAAACAAGAGTATCGTTCACATTATGGCGGAATCGTCCACGATCAGTCCGCTTCAGGTCAAACATTATTTATTGAGCCTGATGCGGTGATTCAAGCGAACAATGAAGTACAGCGTCTAAAGGTGAAAGAAAAGGCAGAAATTGAGCGCATTTTATCCGAGCTTACATTAAAGGTACAGGAAGTCGGTCATGAAATATTCGTTCTAGTGCAGTTACTTGGAGAACTGGATGTTATTTTAGCAAAAGGAAAATACGGACAAGCAAATAAATGCACAATGCCAAAAATGAATAAAGAAGGTTATACACGACTGGTCCGAGCACGGCATCCGCTCTTGCCGATTGAAGAGGCTGTTGCCAATACGATTGAATTTGGACGAGATGTTACAGCTATTGTTATTACAGGACCAAATACAGGTGGTAAAACAGTAACACTGAAAACAGTAGGACTATGTACAATAATGGCCCAGTGTGGACTGCCTGTTCCGGCAATGGATGGTTCGGAGTTAGCAGTGTTTGACCAAATCTTTGCTGATATTGGTGATGAACAGTCAATCGAACAGTCATTATCAACTTTCTCATCTCATATGGTGAATATAGTAGACATTTTAAGCAAATTTAATGAAAAATCATTGATTTTATTCGATGAGCTTGGCGCAGGTACGGATCCGCAAGAAGGTGCTGCTCTTGCAATTGCCATACTGGATGAAACAGTCGATCGCGGTGCACGTGTAATGGCGACTTCCCACTATCCGGAGTTGAAGGCATATGGCTATAACCGTCCTTCTGTTGTCAACGCAAGTGTAGAGTTCGATATTGAAACACTTAGCCCGACTTATCGATTGTTGATCGGAGTGCCGGGTCGTTCCAATGCATTTGAAATATCCAAACGTCTTGGATTAAGCTCAAATGTAATTGACCATGCAAAATCCTTTACAGGTACTGACCGTCATGAAGTAGAGTCTATGATTGCGTCACTAGAAGAAAGCCGATTAAGATCTGAACGTGAAGCCGACGAAGCCCATCTTTTACTGGAAGATGCACAAAAAATCCGTGCAGAGCTGGAAGAACGTCTTCGTATTTATGATGAGAAAAAGGAAAACCTGGAGAAAAAAGCGAAAGACAAGGCTCGAAAAATTGTCGATGAGGCGAAGAAGGAAGCGGAATCGATTATTGCTGAGCTAAGAAAAATGAAAGAAAATGCCGCATTATCGGTGAAAGAGCATGAGTTAATCGATGCGAAAAAGCGTTTAGATAATGCAGCGCCGATTGATAACAATAAAGTGCTTCAAAAGGCTGTTGCTGCCCGGGAACGTAAGCAGAATCTGCAAGTGGGCGATGAAGTGAAAGTTTTAAGCTACGGTCAGAAAGGAACACTCCTGCAAAAAGCTGGAAATGAATGGGTTGTTCAAATTGGGATTTTAAAAATGAAACTGCCCGAATCTGATTTAGAATATGTGAAGCCGGAAAAAGAACAAGTTACTCGTCCGATGATGAATGTAAAAAATCGTAACAGCGTCGTGAAACTTGAACTTGACTTACGCGGAGAACGATATGAAGAAGCGCTTATTCGCACAGAAAAGTATTTGGATGATGCATTATTAGCGAACTATCCGCGTGTATCGATTATTCATGGTAAAGGCACAGGGGCATTACGCCAAGGGATTCAGAACTTCCTGAAAAACCATAAGCGCGTCAAATCATACAGATATGGTGAAGCGGGCGAAGGCGGGTTCGGTGTGACAGTTGTAGAACTAAAATAGTTGTTGCTCCTTTTAAAGGATGCGGTAATATTAAACATAGAAAGAAAATAATTTAAGGGGGTAAAATGGATTGCTGGGATTAGACTTTTGGCACCATCCTCTCGTAGAAACAGCAGGCTATTTTAGTGTGGTAGTCCTTTGCCTATTCGTATCGATGATTTTATTTGAGGTCGTAACAAAGTATAAAAATTGGGATGAAATTAAAAATGGAAATGTCGCGGTCGCTTTAGCAACTGGAGGAAAAATTTTAGGCGTCTGTAATATTTTCAGGTATTCAATTAATCAGCATACTTCATTTATTGAAATGCTTGGTTGGGGTTTGTTCGGATTTACGTTATTGATCTTTGCCTATTTTTTATTTGAGTTTTTAACACCGAAATTTAATGTGGATGAGGAGATTGCTGCAGACAACCGTTCAGTAGGATTTATCTCGTTCACAATTTCTCTCGGTTTGTCATTTGTTATCGGAGCAAGTATTTCATAGGAGCATACACATGGAAACATTATCGAAAATCTTACTCGTCGTCTGTTTCATTTTTCTCGCAGTCGGCATTTACTACATGATGACACTCTAAACATTAAAGCAAATGAACTAGCATTTAGTCAGTTCATTTGCTTTTTTCATTAGGCTGGCAAATTTATATGAGATTAAATAAAAAAATATTTATTTATTTTAAAACTTTATTGAAAAAGTATATTTCCATACTAAACGAATGGTCCTATATGTTTTCAATTCAATATTACTATAAAAGTCAAAATAATTAATGAGAAAATATGTGTATGAGCGAGAATATATTGTGCATATCTATGAAAATAGTTTGAAACCATTTCCAATTTTCATTATAATGTTATAAACAAGTAAAGCTTTATCAAAGGGGAGGAGTTTTATGACAGAAAAAGTTTGGTTGGCAAGCTATCCAAAAGAAGTCCCGCATTCTATTGAGCTGCCGGAAATTCCTGTGCACCATTTTTTAACACAAGCATTTGAGTCGATGCCTAATAAAGTGGCTATACACTTCATGGGGCGCGAGCTTACGTACAAAGAGCTTTATGAATCAGCGTTGAAGTTTGCGAACTACCTGCGTTCTCTAGGGGTGGAGAAGGGGGACCGTGTAGCAATCATGCTGCCGAACTGTCCGCAAGCGGTAATCGCCTATTATGGTACGATGTATGCAGGAGGCGTTGTCGTTCAGACAAATCCGCTTTATACAGAACGTGAGCTGCAATATCAGATGGCGGATTCCGGTGCAAAAGTAATATTAGTGATGGATATTTTATATCCAAGGGCAATGAAAATATTACATGAGACAAATATTGAAAATGTCATCGTTTCAGGAATTAAAGACTACTTGCCGTTCCCGAAAAACTTGGTGTATCCGTTCATTCAGAAGAAACAGTACGGTTTCAGTGTAAAGGTGGAACATAGCGGCACAAACCACCTGTTCACAGAAATCATGAAAATGGCGAAAACGGATAAAATCGAGCAAGACTTTGACTTTGAAGATGATTTGGCATTATTGCAATACACTGGCGGGACGACAGGTTACCCGAAAGGTGTTATGTTAACGCATAAAAACCTGATTGCAAATACATTAATGTGTGATGCATGGATGTATAAATGTAAAAAGGGTGAAGAAATAATTTTAGGCATATTACCATTCTTCCATGTATATGGTATGACAACGGTATTAATTTTATCGGTCATGCAGCAAGGCAAGATGGTATTACTTCCGAAATTTGATGCAGAACAAGCATTGAAAACGATTGATAAACAAAAACCAACATTATTCCCCGGTGCCCCAACAATGTATATCGGCTTGTTGAATCACCCGGATTTAGCAAAATATGATCTATCGTCAATTAAGGCATGTCTAAGCGGTTCTGCTGCATTGCCACTGGAAGTTCAGGAAAAGTTTGAAGAATTGACAGGCGGTCGTTTAGTAGAAGGATACGGCTTGACCGAAACTTCTCCAGTTACACATGCGAACCCGATTTGGGACCACCGTATCAACGGTTCGATCGGTTTACCTTGGCCAAATACCGAAGCGGTGATTTTACGTTCAGGTGAAACAGAAGTGTTGCCAGTAGGTGAAATCGGCGAAATAGCGGTAAAAGGACCACAAGTTATGAAGGGCTACTGGAATCGTCCTGAAGAAACAGCAATGACATTTGCAGATGGCTGGTTTTTAACGGGTGATTTAGGTTATATGGATGAGAAGGGATATTTCTATGTTGTTGACCGCAAAAAAGATATGATTATTGCAGGCGGATTTAATATTTACCCGCGTGAAGTGGAAGAAGTGCTGTATGAGCATGAGGCCATCCAGGAGTGTGTTGTTGCCGGTATACCGGATCCGTACCGTGGAGAAACCGTAAAGGCATACATTGTTCTTAAAGAGGGTAAATCTGTAACAGATAAAGAACTGAACGAGTATTGCCGTAAAAACCTGGCTGCTTATAAAGTGCCGCGTTTCTATGAATTCCGTCAAGAGCTGCCGAAAACAGCCGTAGGAAAAATTTTGCGTCGTACACTTATTGAAGAAGAAAAACAGAAAATGGCACAACAAGAAGCAAAATAATTAATTGTTTAGCAAACTATTGACAGAATGCAGAACAAACTATAATATGAAAACATGAATGAATGGTCATTCATGTTTTCATATTTTTTTTGGTGGTGATCTGCTTGAAACGAAACAAACCCAAATATATGCAAATAGTAGACGCAGCAGTCATTGCTATCGCAGAAAATGGTTATCATCAAGCCCAAGTTTCAAAAATAGCTAAACAAGCTGGGGTTGCCGATGGTACAATCTACTTATATTTCAAAAACAAAGAAGATATCCTAATTTCTGTATTCCAGGAAAAAATGGGTATTTTCGCAGAGAATTTACAGGCTATAATAAAAAGTGGGGAAACTGCTTCCGATAAGTTATGTAAAATGATCGAAAATCATTTCCAAGTTCTATCAAGTGATCGTCACTTGGCAACTGTAACTCAGCTTGAGCTACGGCAATCGAATAAAGAAATTAGACTGAAAATTAATTCTATTCTAAAAGAATACTTAATTTTACTGGATCAAATTTTGATCGAAGGTATGCTAAATGGCGAATTCAACCAGACGATGGATGTCCGTATTGCGAGACAAATGGTGTTTGGTACAATTGACGAAATTACGACAACTTGGGTAATGAATGAAAATCGATATGATTTATTAGAGCAAGCTCCGAAAGTAAAGCAGTTACTGCTAAACGCACTAAAAGCATAAAGGGGATGTAGAGGATGGAGTTTCTAAGTTGGAAAGTAGAAGAAGGGGTCGCAATAGCAACGATTTCAAGACCACCAGCAAATGCACTTTCACAAGGCTTAATCCAAGATGTGGATGCACTTTTAGACGCTGTAGAAGAAGATGAAAATGTACGTGTCATTGTCTTGCATGGCGAAGGACGTTTTTTCTCTGCAGGTGCGGATATTAAAGAGTTTACAAGCGTACAGTCAGGAGAAGCATTTACAGGATTGGCGAAAAATGGACAAGATGTTTTCGAACGTATCGAAACATTCGGTAAACCGGTTATTGCCGCAATACATGGTGCAGCATTAGGCGGGGGCTTGGAACTAGCGATGGGATGCCATATGCGCTTTGTAACCGCATCGGCTAAATTAGGCTTACCTGAACTATCATTAGGCTTAATACCCGGATTTGCAGGAACACAGCGATTACCACGATATGTTGGTGTAGCAAAAGCGGCGGAAATGATGTTTACAAGCGACCCGATTTCCGGGACTGAAGCTGTTGAATGGGGATTAGCAAACCGTGCTTTTTCCGATGAAGAGCTGTTGCCTGAAACATTGAAAATCGCTAAAAAAATTGCGAAGAAATCACCAATTGCTCTTAAAGCAGCGATCCAAATGCTGAATTACTCGAAACCATCTTCTTATTACGATGGAGTAAATGCTGAAGCAAACAGCTTCGGTGAAGTATTTGTTTCTGAAGATGCTAAAGAAGGAATCCAAGCATTTATTGAAAAACGTGAGCCGGTATTTACTGGCAAATAAAAAAATGTATTCTTCCCTTTTTTTCGGGATTAAAATTAAAAAGCTTTTAGGAGGTCTAGATTATGAATATTTTTGTATTAGTAAAACGTACTTTTGACACAGAAGAAAAAATCGTCGTATCCGGCGGTAAGATTCAAGAAGATGGTGCAGAATTCATCATCAACCCATACGATGAGTACGCTATTGAAGAAGCAATTCAAAAGCGCGACGCATTAGGCGGTAAAGTAACAGTTGTGACAATCGGTGGCGAAGATGCAGAAAAGCAATTACGTACAGCTTTAGCAATGGGTGCCGATGAAGCGGTATTGATTAATACAGAAGATGATTTAGATGAGCTTGACCAATATTCTTCAGCTTATATTTTAGCGGAATATTTAAAAGACAAAGAAGCAGATTTAATTTTAGCAGGAAATGTAGCGATCGATGGTGGTTCGGGACAAGTGGGTCCACGCTTGGCAGACTTGCTGGGCATTAACTACGTAACAACAATTACTTCATTGGAAATCGACGGCACGAACGTAAAGATTGTGCGTGATATCGAAGGGGACGCTGAAGTATTAGAAACATCATTACCATTATTAGTAACAGCTCAACAAGGTTTAAACGAGCCACGTTACCCATCATTACCAGGTATTATGAAGGCGAAGAAAAAACCGCTTGCAGAACTGGAATTGGATGATTTGGACATCGATGAAGACGATGTTGAAGTAAAAGTGGAAACAGTTGAAATTTATTTACCGCCACAAAAAGCGGCTGGTCGTGTATTAGAAGGCGATCTTTCTGCACAGGTAAAAGAATTAGTAAACTTACTTCATAACGAAGCAAAAGTAGTCTAATAAAAGTCAACTAGCGTACAAAAATTTTTTACGAAGATGGTAATGGAGGGATATTCTATGTCAAAGAAAGTTTTAGTGTTAGGTGAGGTTCGCGAAGGGAGCTTACGTAACGTTTCATTCGAAGCAATTGCAGCAGGTTTACAAATCGCTGACGGCGGTGAAGTAGTAGGTTTATTAGTTGGGGATGCAGTAGCTGGTTTAACGCAGGAATTAATCGCATATGGAGCGAGCCGCGTTATTACAGTAGAACATCCGCACTTGAAAAACTATACATCTGACGGATTCAGCCAAGCAATTTTAGCAGTAGTAGAACAAGAAAATCCAGAAGCAATCGTTTTCGGTCATACTTCTTTAGGTAAAGACTTATCGCCAAAAATTGCTTCACGTCTACAATCTGGTTTAATTTCAGATGTTACGGAAATTCAGGGAGCTGGCGATGATACAGTATTCGTTCGCCCGATCTATTCTGGTAAAGCATTTGAAAAAGTAAAAATCAACGATGGGATTATTTTTGCGACAATCCGTCCAAACAATATTCCGCCATTAGTAAAAGACGATTCTCGTACTGGTGAAGTATCATCAGTATCGGTTGATATTACAAATTTGCGTACAATCATCAAAGAGGTTGTACGAAAATCAACTGAAGGTGTAGACCTTTCAGAAGCAAAAGTAGTTGTAGCAGGAGGTCGTGGCGTTAAATCCGAAGAAGGTTTTGAGCCATTAAAAGAGCTTGCTAATTTACTAGGCGGAGCAGTTGGCGCATCTCGTGGTGCATGTGACGCAGAATATTGCGATTACTCATTACAAATCGGCCAAACTGGTAAAGTTGTAACACCTGACCTATACATCGCTGCGGGAATTTCTGGTGCGATTCAGCATTTAGCTGGTATGTCGAACTCAAAAGTTATCGTTGCAATCAACAAAGATCCAGAAGCAAATATCTTTAAAGTAGCAGACTACGGTATTGTTGGTGACTTATTCGAAGTAGTGCCAATGTTAATCGAAGAGTTTAAAGCACTTAAAGTAAATGCTTAAAAGTAATTAGGGGCTTCCTTCTTTTGAAGGGAGCTTTTTTGTTTTAAATGTTGTAGTTTGGAAGGTGCATATGAAGATGGAGTACGTATAAAGCTTTAAAATGTTTAAATAAAGGGTATACATATTCTAATATCCTCAATAAGCATTGATACGATATCAGAAATAAACGCTGAATTTGAGGTACATTTATATT